>NZ_JBHSBN010000002.1:0-586509 GCF_042650605.1 Micromonospora zhanjiangensis
AGCAGGACTACCCGGACGTGGAGAACTGGATCGGTCCGCTGTTCGTCACCGGCGGTTCCTCCAACGACGGCCAGTACACCAACCCCGAGGTGGACAAGCTCTACAAGGAGGGCACCGCGGCGGCCGATGTCGAGGCGGCGCACGCCAAGTTCGCCGACGCCGTGGCGCTGGTCGACAAGGACGTGCCGTCCATGCCGATCTACTTCTACGGTCAGCAGTCGGGTTACTCCGACAAGCTCAAGAAGGTCGAACTCAGCGCCAAGGGCCCGATCGACCTGGCCTCGATCGAACTCAAGTAGACGGACGTGGCTCCGGCCCGGTAGGGGTCCCGGACCGGAGCGCGCGCCGGGTGACGATCAGGTGCTCCAGCAGATTGAGCCCCGCGACCAGGGTCGCGAGGACGAGCAGTGCGGCGAGTGCCGGCACCAGCAGGGCGACCGGCAGCAGCGCCAGCACCACCACCGCCGTGCTCAACCGCGTCGTCGACCAGGTACGGAACATCCGGTACCGGGTGTACCCGAACGTTGCCAGGTACAACCCCGTACCGCCGAACAGGAACGCGGCGGCACCCGGGCCGAGGGGCCGGCCCGGATGGGCGACCACCTCGGTGAGTCCCACCGCGACGGCGACGACGGCCGCCACGAAGGCCAGGTGGCCCCAGGTCAGCACCGGTCGGATCACGTCCGTCTTGATCTCCGCGGTGGCGACGGCGTACCGCATGGCGCTGCTGGCGTAGACGAAGTAGACCCACCACAGCGCGCAGGCCAGGGCGAACGCCGCGGTGACGGCGAGCACCACCGCCGCGGACAGGTGCTCCAGGTGCGCGGCGGTCGCGCCGATGCCGACCACCGACTCGCCGAGCGCGATCATCAGGAACAGACCGAACCGCTCGACCAGGTGACCCGGGTCGAAGGCGGTCCGGATCATCCGCGACCGCAGGACCCGGGGAGCGGCCAGGTCCACCAGGGCGACCAGCGCCCACAACAGGGTCCGCCACGGCATCGGCGCCAGACCACCGGCGAGCATCAACGGCCCGGTCACGCAGACCGCGATCTGCGGAGTGACGATGAACGTCTGCCGGCCGCGCAGGTAGAGGGCGGCCAGCAGCACCCGCAGGGCCACGTACGCGCCGGCGAACAACATGCCCCGCGGCCCGTACGCCTCCGGCAGGGCGAGCGCCATGAACAACGCGCACAGCGCCAGCGCGCCGAGACCCAACCGGTCGGTCGGGTTCTCCACGTCGTGCAGGTTGGCGTGCACCGTGGTGCCGACCCAGGCCCAGTAGACCGGCATGAAGACGATCAGCGCCTGGCCCACCCCGGCCCAGGTGTGCTGATCGTGCAGCAGCTCGCTGACCTGGGTGATGGCGAAGACGAGGACCAGGTCGAAGAAGAGTTCCGCCCAGGTCACCCGCTTTTCCCGAGTATCCGTCACGTCGTGCACTGTGCAATACCGCCGATCGATGCGCCAGAGCCGCGGTTGCGCTGTCGGCGAAGCAGGTACGCGGCGCCGGTCTCCGGTGCTCCCGGACGCTCCGCCGGGGGCGACCGTGACGGTACGGTCGCCAACGGTGACTGAATCGGGTGAGTCGCCTTAGGCCGCCGCCAAGCAAGTCTTAAGACTCGGCTAAGTGTGCCGGCACGCTGGTGTCGGGGGGTGCGGACCGGTAGACAGGCACCGTGAAACGGGATGTCGAGACCAGGGAGCCGCTGACCAACTGGGTTTCCACCCTGCGCGATGCTCCCGACCCGTTCGCCGACTTCGACGAGCCGGCGGACCTCGACGAACCGGAGCCACGGGCGAACCGGGCCCCCGGCCCTCGGGACGGGTGGACCGGCGAGCAGCCCCGGCTCGCCCCGACCGGCGAGCAGCCGCTCCTCGGCCGTACCGGCGAGCAGTTCCGCTCGGGTCGTACCGGGGAGATGCCGCGGCGGTCGTCCTGGACCGGCGAGCAGCCCCGGGTGGACCGGACCGGCGAGATCCCGCGCCGGACCCGCACCGCCGAGCGCCCCGGCTTCACCCGCACCGGCGAGCACCCGAGCCTGGCCCGTACCGGCGAGCACCCCAGGGTGGCGGAGAGCCAGTACCAGCCCGCGCAGCCCGGCCCGGCGCAGCACCGCGAGGGCGAGGCCCCCGAGCCGTACGACAAGGGTGGCCGGCTGTTCTTCCACATCGTCTTCTGGTGCGCGCTGGCCGCCAGCGTCGAACTGTGGTGGCTGAACACCGCGCCCGGGTCGGTCCGCAGCACCACCGACATCCTGCTCGCGGGCGGCCGGCTGACCGGCATGGTCGGCGGCTTCCTGATGCTCGCCCAGGTGCTGCTGATGAGCCGGGTGTGGTGGCTGGAACGCTGGATCGGCGCGCACTCGCTGCTGATCTGGCACCGGGAACTCGGCGGCGCGCTGCTGTTCATGATCCTGGCGCACGTCGGTCTGATCACGGTCGGCTACAGCCAACTCGGCCAGCAGTCGGTGGTCGAGGGCACCTGGTCGCTGATCACCGAGTACGAGGACATGATCGGCGCCACCGTGGCGACCGGCATCCTGGTCGCCACCGGGCTGTTGGCGATCCGGGCCGTCCGGCGGGTGATGCCGTACGAACTCTGGTACTACCTGCACCTGACCACGTACCTGATCCTGCTGCTCAGCTACGGTCACCAGTTCGCCACCGGGCAGGAACTGGTGAAGGCGGGCTTCGGCCGGTACTACTGGATCGGGCTCTACCTGTTCGTCGTCGCCTGCCTGGTCTGGGGCCGGGTGATCACCCCGCTGATGCTGAACGCGCGGCACCGGCTGCGGGTGGAACGGGTGGTGGACGAGGCCGCTCCCGGCATGATCTCCATCTACGTCAGCGGCCGGCGGCTGGAGGACCTCAACGCCCGGGCCGGCCAGTACTTCCGCTGGCGCTTCCTGACCGCCGGTTGCTGGTGGCAGGCGCACCCGTTCTCGCTCTCCGCCGCCCCGAACGAGCACTTCCTGCGGCTGACCATCAAGGTGGTCGGCGACCACACCGAACAGTTGCAGCACCTCCGGCCCGGCGTCCGGGTCTTCATCGAGGGCCCGTCCGGGGTGTTCACCGCCGACCGCCGGATCCGGCCGCGGGCGCTGCTGATCGCCGGCGGCAGCGGGATCGCCCCGATCCGGGCCCTGCTGGAGGACCTGCCCCCGATGACCGTGGTCATCTACCGGGCCCGCAACGAGGAGGAACTGGTCTTCCGCCGCGAGCTGGACTGGCTGGCCCGGGAGCGTGAGGCGCAGGTCTGGTACGTCCTGGGCTCCCGGGACGACCCGGCGCCGCAGCACCTGTTCACCGCCAAGGGCATGCGTGAGCTGGTGCCGGACGTCCGGCGGCGGGACGTGTTCCTCTGCGGCCCGCAGGGTCTGGTGGACACCTCGGTCCGGGCGCTGCGCCGGCTGCGGGTGCCCCGCCGACAGATCCATCTCGACCCGTTCGAATTCTGATCCCCGCCGGATCCGCACCCCTCGGATCCCCACCCCCTCGGAGGCATCACGTGCGTCGCGCGGCTCTGGCCCTGCTCGGCACCGCTGTCGGTACGTCGCTGCTGGTCGGCGCGAAGCTCGGTACACCGGTCAAGAACACCGCCGGTCAGGTCATCACCGACCCGAACGGCGGCGCGGCGGGAGCGCCCCCGGCCGACCCCGTGGGGGCGCCGGCCGACCCGGCCGCACCCGCACCGACCGGTGCCGCCGGGGCGCCCGACGGTGCCGCCGCGCCGACCGGACCGGCCGCCCGGAAGACCACCGCCCCGGCCGCCGGTGGCACGAAGACCCAGCAGGCGGCCCCGAAACCGCCGGCCGCCCCGGCCGGCCTGCGCAGCGGCACCTACACCGGCTCCGGGGTGAGCCACGAGTACGGCACCGTCCAGGTCACCATCACGGTCGCCGGGGGCGTGGTGACCAAGGCCAGCGCCACCTTCCCGACGGACAGGTCGACCAGCCGGTCGATCAACAACGGCGCGGTGCCCACCCTGAACAGCCGGGCGGTGGCCGCGAAGACCAGTTCGAACATCCAGTCCGTGTCGGGCGCGACGCTGACCAGCGACGCGTACAAGTCGTCGTTGCAGTCGGCCCTCGACAAGGCCAAGTGACCCGGGCGGTGGCCGGTGCCGGACTGCGCCGGGTGGAGCAGGTGATGGGTACTGCGATCAGTCTCCAGATCAGCGACCCGTTGCCCGAGTCGCGGTTGCACGAGTTGGCCGACGACGTCTTCGACTGGCTGCGGGCGGTCGACCGGCGGTTCAGCACGTACCTCGAGGACAGCGAGGTGAACCGGTTCGACCGGGGGGAGCTGTCGGTCGGCGAGTGCTCCGCCGACCTGCGCACGGTGATCGACGCCTGCGCCTCGCTGTGGCGGACCACGGACGGCTACTTCGACGCGTACGCGACCGGGCGGTTCGACCCGTCCGGGTACGTGAAGGGCTGGTCGGTGCAGGTCGCCTCGGACCGGCTGCTGGCCGCCGGCAGCGGGTCGCACTGGATCAATGCCGGTGGGGACATCCGGGCCCGGGGCGGTCCGGCGCCCGGCCAGCCGTGGCGGATGGGCGTTCGGCACCCGGAGCAGGCGGACAAGATCTGCTGGGTGCTCACCGGTCACGACTTCGCGATCGCCACCTCGGGCACGTACGAGCGGGGGCATCACGTGATCGACCCGCACACCGGCCGGCCGGCCACCGCGCTGCGCTCGGTCACCGTGGTCGGCGCGGACCTCGGCCTCGCCGACGCGTACGCCACGGCCGGACTGGCGATGGGCCGCGGCGGGCTGCGCTGGCTGGCCGCGTTGCCCGGCTACGAGGTCGGGGTGATCAACGCGGACCTGGAGGGGTTCTGCTCGGCCGGCTTCCCGGCCCTGCCCGACGACGATCCGGCCGGCTGAGCCCGACTGTCCCGCCGGCCGAGCCCGAGACGACCGGGAGGTCACCGGTCGTCCGAGTGCTCCTGTTCCGCGTCCCGCCGATCGGTGGTCGCCTGCGGCGCTCCGGCCACGCAACGCACCTCGACGTTCAGGTGCCGCCGCCCGGCCTCGAAGGTGAGCCGGGCGACGACGGCGGGCCCGCGGGCGACGTGTTCGGCGTGGTAGCCCGGCGTCGGGCTCCACGACACGAGGTACGCCTGACCGCCGGCGCACCGGGCCACGACCGACCCGCCCGGGGTGGTGAAGCTGTTCTCCACCGGGCGCGGGGTGCCCGGGCCGCGCCCGGTGGCGCCGCCACCGGCGGTCGCCGTCGGCCGGACGGTCGCCCGGCGCGGTGAGACGGTCGGGCGCGGCGTACCGGCGGCGGAGGCCGAGGGAGCATCCGGTACGGCACTGGTCGTCACCGGGTCCGCGCTCAACGGTCGTACGCCGTCGGCGGCCAGCCCGTCGTTGATCTGGGTCAGCGCGGCCACGCCCACGGCCACCGACACGGCCGCGCCGCCGAACCAGGCGACGACGTTCACGGCCATGCGACGCATCGGGCGACTCACCCGGCCACCATCGCACATCCCGCACTAATGCCTGGTTAAGAGGCGCTTAGATCTCCCGAAGGTCCTTCACCGGCTGCCGAACGGTGACCACCGGCGACTACCGTTGCGGCATGCCGCAGCTGTTGTTGATCGAGGACGACCCGGAGATCCGCCGGGCGTTGATCAAAACGCTGACCGAGTTGGGGCATGTGGTGGAGAGCGCCACGGACGGGCTGACCGGGTTGGCCGCGGCCCACCGGTCCCCGGCCGACCTGGTCGTCCTCGACCTCGGCCTGCCCGACGTCGACGGCACCGAGGTGCTGCGCATGATCCGCGCGATCAGCGACGTACCGATCATCGTGGCGACCGCGCGGGACGACGAACCGGCCATCGTCGCGGCCCTGCACCACGGCGCCGACGACTATCTGACCAAGCCGTTCGGCGCGACCCAGCTCGACGCCCGGATCCGGGCGGTGCTGCGTCGGGCCGGCACCGGGCCGGCCGACGGGCCGATCGAGATCGGTGGCCTGGTGATCGACCTGACCACCCGGCGGGTCACCGTCGACGGGCGCGAGGTGGAGCTGACGCCGCGCGAGTTCGACCTGCTCGGCTACCTGGCCGCCCGGCCCGGCACGGTGGTCACCAAGCGCGAGCTGATCCACCAGGTGTGGCGGCAGCCGGCCGGCGGCGCGGACAAGACCGTCGACGTCCACCTGTCCTGGCTGCGCCGCAAGCTCGGCGACAACGCCAAGGACCCCCGGTTCCTGCACACCCTGCGCGGTGTCGGGGTCAAACTGGCCGCGCCGGAGGGCCGGCCCGGAGGAACCCCGGTACGACCTTGAGGGGTCGGCTGATCCTGCTCGTCGCCGCGACCAGCCTGCTGGTGGTGGTGGCCTTCCTGGTGCCGCTGGCGTTGCTGGTCCGTTCGTCGGCCGAGGACCGCGCGGTCAGCGCCGCCGCAATGGAGGCGCAGACCTGGGCCCCGGTGGTCGCCACGGCCGACCGGACCACGCTCGAACGCACCCTCGCCGAGACGAACGCCGACAATCCGCACCGGGTGACCGTGTTCCTCCCGGACGGCACGACGCTGGGCGCGCCCGCCGACCAGTCGGCCGCGGTGCGGTTGGCCGCCGGTGGCCGCAGCGTCACCTCCGACGTACCGGGCGGCCGGGAGGTGGTGGTCGCGGTGGCCGGCCTGCCCGACGGTACGGCGGTGATCCGTACCCTGGTCCCGGAGTCGGAACTGCATCGCGGGGTGACCGGCGCGTGGGCGGTGCTCGGGCTGCTCGGCGCGGGCCTGGTGCTGGTCAGCACGCTGGTCGCCGACCAGCTCGCGCGCAGCTTCATCCGGCCGCTGGCGGCGGTCGCCGGGGTGTCGCACCGGATGGCGAACGGCGACCTGACCGTCCGCGCCGACGCCGACGGCCCCGCGGAGGTACGCGCGGTCGGGCTCGGCCTCAACCTGCTGGCCGGCCGGATCGGCGACCTGTTGCTGCGCGAACGGGAACACGTGGTCGACCTGTCGCACCGGCTGCGTACCCCGCTGACGGCCCTGCGGATCGACGCCGAGGGACTGCCCGACGGCGCGGACCGGGCCCGGATCGTCGGCGACGTGGACGCGCTGGAACGCCAGGTGGACGACATCATCCGGACCGCCCGGGGACTCGGCCGGTCCACCGAGGACGCCGCCTGCGACGCCGCCCGGGTGGTGGCGGACCGGGTCAACTTCTGGTCGGCGCTCGCCGACGAGGAACAACGGGCCGTCCGGGTCGACCTGGTGCCCGGCCCGGTGCCGGTGCGGGTCGCCGCGGACGAGTTGTCCGCCGCCGTGGACGCCCTGCTGGACAACGTCTTCGCGCACACCCCGGAGGGCAGCGGCTTCGCCGTACGACTGGGTCACCGGACCGGTGGCGGCGCCCGGCTGGAGATCGCCGACTCCGGGCCGGGACCGCCGGACGAGTTGCTGCTGCAGCGCGGCCGCAGCGGTCGCGGCTCCACCGGCCTGGGCCTGGACATCGCCGCCCGCACGGCCACCGACTCCGGCGGCGGCCTGACCCTGGGCCGGGGAGAGAACGGCGGCGCGACGGTGACCCTCGACCTCGGCCCGCCCCGCCCCGCCGGTGGCCCGCCCACCGCGATCACGGCCCGGCCCGGCGGCCCGCCCGGGTAGCTGGTCGACACCGTCGGGACCTGGCCGACGGTGCGGACAGGGGCGTCGCCGGGGCCATCCGCCGGGCGCCGGGCGTCTTCATGATCCCGGAGAGTTCTGCTCGTCAGGACGAGCAGAACTCTCCGCGCTGCACCTGCGTAAGCTCTCCGCGTACGGGATGTTCGCAAGCTTCGCGGAACAGTTCGAGCAGATCTGGGACACGGTGAAGGCGCCGGAAGGTGGCAGGGCATGAGCCGGCGGGTCGACTACTACGACGATCCGGACGCGCCGACGGCGAACTCGCTCGTGCCGGGTGGCTCGGCCCTGGTGACCGACGACCAGGGTCGCATCCTCATCCAGAAGCGCGTCGACAGCGGCAACTGGTCGCTGCCGGGCGGCACGATGGAGATCGGCGAAACGCTGGCCGGCGCCGTGGTCCGGGAGACCCGGGAGGAGACCGGCCTGGACATCGAGATCACCGGCATCCTCGGCATCTTCACCGATCCGCGGCACGTCATCGCGTACGACGACGGTGAGGTCCGGCAGGAGTTCAACGTGACCTTCACCGCCCGCCCGGTCGGTGGGTCGTTGTTCGTCAGTCCGGAGTCGACCGACGTACGCTTCGCCGCTGCCACCGAGATAGCCGGTCTTCGGATGCACGAAACGGTACGGCTGCGCATCCGAACCCATCTCGACGCGAGGCGCACTCCGTTCATCGGATGACCGCTCCCTGTCAGCGATGGTCGCCGAGGAAGGCGGGGATGTCGGCGGGTTTCGGGTAGTCGGGCAGGGGCGCCGGCCGGTCCTCCAGGAAGGCGGTGATGACCGCGCCGGCCCGTTCGTTGTTGTCGTCGAGGCCGTTCCACATGCGGTGTCCGACGCCCGGCAGGTACTGCGTGCGCCGGATGGTGGGGACGGCGGCCAGGACGGCGGTCTCCCAGGCGCGGACCTGCGACGAGCATTCCGCGATCATCAGCATCGCGGGAGTACGGGCGAGGCCCAGCGGTGCGGTGATCGCGGGCGAGTCCTTGACCGTCTGCTGGATCCGGAGGCTGGCCGCCGGGCTGAAGGAGAAGGTCTCGGCGGTGTCCTCCGCCGGAATGCGGTGCGCGTCCCGCGCGCAGTACGCCGACGCCGTGTCACCGCCGAGGTCGGCGGCCCGGAAGGCGTTGTCGCCCTCGGCCTGCCCGATCAGGGCGGTGTCGGGGGACAGCAGTCCGAGGCGCATGAGGCCGAGCGCCACGGCGTACCGGGGAACGTGCGTCGACCGGGGTCCCGTCGGCGCCGGCGCGAGACCCCGCGCGGACGGTCGGCCGGTCTGCCCGCCGATCGCGGCGGTGGGGCCGTCCATGGGACCGGGTTCGGCGATGACGGCCCGGTGCAGCCGCGCGGCGGCCTGCGGATCGGCCATGGCCCGGGTGAGCACGACCGCGCCCGCGGAGAAGCCGAGCACGTCGGCCGGGCCCTTCCCCAGGCGGTCGAGGAAGGCGTCGAGGTCACGGACCAGCCGGTCGATCGTGTACTCCCGGATGGGAAGCAGGTCACTGCGCCCACCGCCGGCCTGCTCATAGGCGTACACGTCGTAGCCCTTGTCGGCCAACAGTTTCAGGAACCGGTGGTCGATCAGCGAGATCGCCCGGATCGGCCCGCCGTGCAGGTAGACCAGCGGCGTCGGGCGCCGGACCGACGCCGGGGCGGGCGGGTAGTGGTAGACGGCGACCCGGCTTCCGGTGGCGAGGTCCCAGCGCTCCGTCGCCACGAACGGAAGGTCGGCCGGCGGGCGTCGCTGCGTGGGGACGGTCGGGACGCAGACGGAGCCCGCCAGCGCCGCCGCGAGGAGCACCGGCAGCAGGCGGGTGAACCGCTGCGGCCAGCTGCGGCGACGGGTCAGCAGGAGCGTGGCGACGGTGCCCGATCCGACGGCCGTCACCCAGGCGGCGAATCCGGACCAGGCCCCGTCGGTGACGACGAGCAGGGCGAGGAACAGCACGATGAGGCCGATCGCGGCGGCCAGGGCCAGGCCCAGTCGGGCGACGACGCGGACGGGACGGTTGCGGGGGCGGTGCACGACGAGGGCCCTCCAGGGTTTCCAAACGATGTTTCAAAACAATGTATCAGAACTGGTTGCCCGGAAGCTCGCGCCGACGTGGCCTTCGCGGCCGAGGGCTTTACGCTGGTCGTCATGGGTCGCCCCAGGACGAACGACGACACGGTGCGGGAGCGACTCGTGGTGTGCGCCACCGAACTGTTCGCGACCCGCCCACCGGAGTCGGTAAGCGTCCGGGCCCTGGCCGCGGCCGCCGGTACGGCGACGGCGGCGGTGTACTCGTTGTTCGGCAGCAAGGACGCGCTGATCGGCGAGGTGCGCAACCGGGCGGTCGGTGGACTCTTCGGCGAGCTGTCGACCGTGCCGGCCTCGGCCGACCCGCTCGCGGACATCCACGCGCTCGCCGAGGCGTACCGGCGGTGGGGGCGCGAGCACCGGCACCTCTACACCGTGCTCTTCGGCGGTGTGCAGTCCTTCGATCCGACCGGACCGGTCGGCACGGGCGATCCGGTACGACCGCTCATCGAGGCGATCGACCGCGCGCTGTCGGGCGCGGTGCTCGCCGGCGACGCCACGGCCATCGCCCTCTCGGTCTGGGTCTGCCTGCACGGGCTCGTGGCGCTCGAACTGGCCGGGGCGCTGGACGCCGCGACGGCGGATCGAACGTTCGACGTCAGCGTCCGGGCCACCCTGCGCGGCTGGGCGACCCCGGCGACGTTCCGGGTCCTGCGCCGGGCGGACTCCCCACCGGTACGGTGACGGCGCGGTCGATCCCGGCCGCGCTGCCGGCGTCGGTCGTCAGGGGTGGACGACGCGGTCGACGACCGCCGCGCCGCCGACCTCGACCAGTGGGCCGCTGTCACCATCCCGGACGGTCGTGCTGATGCTGGCCGGCACACCCAGCGCGTCACCCATGTCGACGGTGAGGTCGGTCGTACCGGCTCGGGCCAGGTGGGCGGCCAGGCAGGCGGTGCTGTTGGCGTTGGCGATGTCCTCCGGCACCCCGATCGACGGGGCGAACATCCGGGCCGCCACACGACCGCGCCGGGAGTCCCCCGGCACCCGGCCGTCGGCGGTCGGTCCGTGGTAGACGTAGCAGCCGAGCAGGCCGAGCCGGTCGCAGGCGACGCGCAGCCGGTCGAGGTCCGGGGCCAGCCCGGCCAGCACGGACCGGGCGGAGACCGGGACCAGCAGGCGCGGCCGGCCGAGCGTGGCGACGTGGGCGTCGACGGCGAGCGGGTCCGCGTCGAGCCCCAGCGCGCGGAGCACCGGGACCGTCTCGTCCGGCGCCGGTTCCCGTACCGTGACGGGACCTGGATCGAAGGCGGCCCGGAACTCGCGGCCGACCCGGCCGACCCGGCCGGTGAAGACCCGGCCCGGCGTGCGGAGGGTGACCGGCGAATGGTCGGCGGGGCCGAGCGCGTCGCCGTGCCCTCCGGTCGTTTCCCGCGGGGCGGCCAGGTAGGCCAGCGCCGCCACCGTCCCGTGCCCGCAGGCCGGCAGTTCGCCCGTGGTGGTGAAGAAGCGCAGCGAGACGTCGGCGCTCACCGGCCCGGCCGGGGCGAGCGAGACGAAGACGGCGTGTGAGGTGCCCAGCAAGGCCGGGACGGCGCGGCGTTCGCGGTCGCTCAGGCCCGTCTCGGGCAGCACCGCGGTCGGACTGCCACCGGCACCGTCGCGCAGGCACGCGCGCACGACAGTGACGGTCGGTGCCACACCATCACGCACGGCAGCAAGCGTAGTGCGGCGGTGGCCGCACGCACGGAGAGGCTGGGTACGTTTGTTGTCACCCCGATGATAAGAAACGCACCCGGCCTCCCGGGTCACCATCGGGGGTCGGCCCTACCGTCGATGGTGGGGCTCGCGGGATGGTTCCGGGCGCGGGCGGGCGGTTGGCTGTGGCCATGACAGCACTCAGCCGCCGCGGCCTGTTGGGCGCCGCCGCGGGAACGCTTGCCGCGGCTCTGCCGGCCCTGCCCGCCCTCGCTGATCCGACCCGCTCGCACCGCCGGGATTCCCGCCCGGACCCGTCCGGCCCGCGACCGTGGGTGCCGCTCCCGCCGCCGACCGGTCCGCATCCCGTCGGCACGGTGGAGCTGCGGCTGGTGGATCCGTCGCGCCGCGACCCGTGGGTTCCGTCGGTCCCGTTCCGGGAGCTGATGGTCAGTGTCTGGTATCCGGCGGCGCCGAACCACCGCGCCCGCGCGGGGTACATGCGGCCGGCCGCGAGCGCCCACTACGACCAGGGACTGGCTCGGCAGATTCCGCGGTACACGACCGGCGTCGTCGACTTCGCCGGCACCCCCACCCACGCCGGCCTCGGGGCACCGGTGCGGCCACGCCGCGGCGGCCGCCCCGTCGTGCTGTACGGACCGGGCGGCGGCAACGCCCGCACCACCGGCACCGTCCTGGTGGAGGAACTGGCCAGCCAGGGGTACGTGGTGGTCACCGTCGACCACACGTACGAGGCGGCGGAGGTGGAGTTCCCCGACGGTCGGCTGGCGGTGGATCGCCGGCCGACCGATGCCACCCGGGAGGCGTCCGCTCTGGTCCGGGTCGACGACACCCGGTTCGTGCTGGACACCATGGCCCGGCTCAACGCCGGCTCCCTCCTGCGGGGGGCTCTCGATCTGGACCGGATCGGCATGGTCGGCTACTCCGCCGGCGGGTACGCCGCCGCCGAGACGATGCTCGTCGACCGGCGGGTGCGTGCCGGCTGCAACCTCGACGGCAAGCTGCTCGCCGACGACGATCCGGTGCTGCTCGGCCGGGCGGCGCGGCAGGGGCTGGACCGGCCGTTCCTGCAGATCGCCACGCCCGGCCACGACGGCAGCACCGACCCGTCCTGGGCGGCGATCCGGGCCAACTCCCGCGGCTGGTACCGGGAGCTGCGCCTCGACGGCTCCACCCATCTCGGCCTGAGCGACCTGCAGATCACCATCCCGTTCCTGGCCGAGGTCTTCGGGCTCACCGCCGAAGAGGTCCGGTACGCCCTCGGCACCATCGACCCGACCCGCGCCGTGGCGACCGTGCGGGCGTACGTGACCGCGTTCTTCGACCGGCAGTTGCGCGGTGCCGGGGGCAATTTGCTGGACCGGCCGTCCCCCCGGTATCCGGAGATGGTGATCGTCGCCTGACCGGGAGCGGCGGTCGGTCGCCGGGGTCTGGCCGGGAGCCGCGGTCAGCGGGCGGCGGGGGTGCTGGGGAGCGTGTGCGAGCCGCAGGTGTCGCGGACGACGAGGCGGGTGGGAAGGATCTCGTGGCGGGCCGGCGTCCGGTCGTGGTCCGGTTCGGTGATCCGTTCGTGCAGGCGTTGGGCGGCGGTGGCGCCGAGTTCGCGCAGCGGCTGGCGGACGGTGGTGAGGCCGGCGAACCGGGCCGCCATCACGTCGTCCCAGCCGGTGATGGCCAGATCCTCGGGCACCCGCAGGCCGCGTTCCCGGGCCGCGGTGAGCAGGCCGAGCGCCACCTCGTCGTTGGCGCAGACCACCGCGTCCGGCCGGTCGCGGCTGCGCAGCAGTCGGCTGCCCTCGGCACGGCCGGCGGCCAGGTCGAAGGCGCACGGCACCGGCGTGGGCGCCGGCAGCGACGCGCGGGCGAGCACGTCGGCGAAACCGGCGTACCGGTCGGCGACGTCGGGGGAGCGGTCCGGGTCGCCGAGGAAGGCGAACCGCCGGTGCCCGTGGGCCAGCAGGTGTTCGGTGACCTCCCGGGAGCTGCGCCGGCTCTCGGTGGTGATGGTGTCGACCTCGCCGACCGGGTGCCGGGCCACCAGCACCATCGGCAGGCCGCTCGCGGCGATCCGGCGGACCACGTCGTCGTCGACGGTACGACCCATGATGACCAGTCCGTCGACCCGGCCGGCCAGTTCCAGTACGGTGCGTTCGGTCGACCGGCGCCCGCCGGTGGTCAGGATCAGGACGCTGCGGCCCAGGTCGGCGGCCACCTCCTCGTAGCCGAGCACCACCTCCGCGTAGTACGGACCGGCCAGGTCGGGGAAGACGATGCCGTTGGCGGCGTGCTGCCGTTCGGCCAGGGATCGGCCCAGCCGGCTGGGGGTGAAGTGCAGTTCCTCGGCCACCGCGCGGATCCGGGCCGAGGTTTCCGGTGCGCCCTGACCACGCAGCGCGCGGGAGACGGTGGCGGTCGAGACACCGCACCGTCGCGCCACGTCGTAGATCGTTACCGGCCGTCGGCGAGTCATGAGTTCCGCTCCGAACAGGACGTAAGCGCTTGCATCGTGGGAACTACACGGTAGCGCGCCCATTCGCGTACCCGGTCCGGTCGGCGTCGGCATGCCGGGCCGTCGAGGTGCGGGGTATGGGGTTCAACTGCTACAAACACGTTCTGTCATCGCTCACGTTCGATGTGCCGGCCTTGACAGGTGGCGGGACAGTGAGCATATTTCCATGAAACCGGTTACATGAAGCTCCGGTTACGGCGCGGGCGTGGAGGTCGGCGGATGAGGATCAGACGATGGCGGTTGGCCACGGCGGTCGCCGTACTGGTGGCGTTGCCGCTGGCGGGCTGCGGCCGCGCGGACGACGCGGGCGGTGACTCCGGCGGTGCCGGGCAGGCGGTCGGCGCCGGACCGGCCAAGGGCGAGATCGCCGTCTGGGCGATGGGCACCGAGGGGGAGAAGCTGCCGGCCCTGGCCGCGGACTTCATGAAGGAGAACCCGGAGGCGAAGGTCAACGTCACGGCCGTACCGTGGGACGCCGCGCACCAGAAGATCGCCAACGCGGTCGCCGCCCGGCAGACTCCGGACGTGAGCCTGGTCGGCACCACCTGGATGGGCGAGTTCGCCAAGACCGGCGCCCTGGACAGGACCCCGGACGGCCTGATCGACAAGGCGTCGTTCTACCCCGGCGCGTGGGACACCACCGAGGTCAAGGGCGCCTCGTACGGCATCCCCTGGTACGTCGAGACCCGGCTCATCTACTACCGCACGGACCTCGCCGCCAAGGCCGGCATCACCAGCCCGCCGAAGAACTGGGACGAGCTGAAGGCGATGGCCACGGCGATGAAGGAGAAGACCGGCGCGAAGTCCGGCTTCTACCTGCAACCCGGCAAGACCGGAAGCTGGCAGAGCGTCCTGCCGTTCGCCTGGCAGGCCGGCGCCGAGCTGACCAAGGGCGACGCGTTCAACCTGAACAGCCCGGAAATGACCGAGGCGCTCAGCTACTACCAGTCCTTCTTCAAGGAGGGACTGTCGGTGACCGACATGGACCCCGGCGCCACCGAGCAGGAGTTCATCGCCGGCCGGATGGGCGCGTTCATCTCCGGCCCGTGGCACATCGGCCTGCTCAAGGAGAAGGGCGGCCCCGCCTTCGCCGACAAGTTCGCGGTGGCCCACATGCCGACCGGCAAGAAGGCCGCCACCTCGTTCGTCGGCGGCGGCGACCTGGCCGTCTTCAAGGACGGCAAGAACCGCGACGCGGCCTGGAAGTTCGTCGCCTGGCTGGCCAAGCCGGAGACCCAGGCCAAGTGGTACGGGCTGAGCACCGACCTGCCGGCGATGAAGCAGGCATGGGACGACCCGAAGCTGCGGGCCGACCCGATGCTCAAGACGTTCGGCGCGCAGCTCGACGACGCGAAGTCGCCGCCGGCCATCCCGAACTGGGAGCAGATCGCCGCGGCCGTCGACGACCAGGTCGAGCAGCTCTGCAAGAGCGACCGGTCGGCCGCCGACGCCGCCGCCGCGATGCAACAGAAGGCGACGAGCATCGGCACCGGGGCCTGACGTGAGCACCGGCGCCCGTCAGGAGGTGCCCGCGGCGGCGGCGCGCTCGGGACCGGAGGCGCCCGCCGTCGACACCATCTTGGACAGGGCCGGCCCGCGCCGGCCGGCCCTGCGCCGGGCCGTCGTCGGCTGGGCCTTCGCGCTGCCGTTCGTGGTGCTGTTCCTGATCTTCATGGCGGGGCCGGTGCTCGCCTCCCTGCTGATGAGCTTCACCGACCTGCGCAGCGCCGACCTGCGCAACCCGCTGGCGGTGGACTTCGTCGGGCTGGACAACTACGCGCGGCTCTTCTCCGACGAGCTGTTCCGCCGGGCGGCGCTGAACACGGTGCTGTTCGTCGTGGTCGGGGTGCCGCTCACCATGGCCACCGGGCTGGCCGCCGCGGTCGGGCTGAACGCCGGGGTCACCAAGTTCCGCACCGTGTTCCGGGTCGGCTACTACCTGCCCGTGGTGACCAGCATCGTCGCGGTGTCGGTGGTCTGGAAGTTCCTGCTGCACCCGGACGCCGGTCTGGTCAACAGCCTGCTCTGGCTGGTCGGCGTGGACGGCCCGAACTGGTTCTTCGAGTCCCGGTACGCGCTGCCGTCGCTGATCCTGATGGCGACCTGGCGCAACCTCGGCTTCCTGATGGTGATCTTCCTGGCCGGGCTGCAGGCGGTGCCCGGCCAGCTCTACGAGGCGGCGGTGATCGACGGGGCCGGCCGGTGGACCCGGTTCCGCCGGGTCACCCTGCCGTTGCTGCGGCCCACCCTGCTGTTCGCCGCCGTGGTGACCGGCATCGGTTACCTCCAGGTGTTCGAGGAACCGCTGGTGATGACCCAGGGCGGGCCGCTCAACTCGACGCTGTCGGTGTCGTACCACATCTACAACCAGTTCGGGTTCGGCAACTACGGCTACGCCTCGGCGGCCAGCTACCTGCTGTTCGTCGCCGTCGTGCTGCTGTCGCTGCTGCAGTTCCGGCTGATGCGGTCCACGGACTGAGGGGCGCGGTCATGCGAACGCGAACCCGCCGACCGGTGGACACGGTGGCCACCGTGGCGCTGCATGTCGTCCTGGTGGCCGGGCTGCTGGTGATGGTCGGACCGATCGTCTGGATGCTGCTGTCCTCGCTGAAACCCGAGGGCGAGATCCTCCGGGTGCCGCAGACCTGGTGGCCGGAGCACCCGACGCTGGCGAACTTCCGGCACCTGTTCGCCCGGCTGGACTTCTCCACGTACGCGGTGAACTCGGTGCTGGTCGCGGTGGTGGTCACGGTCGGCAACCTGCTGATCTGCTCGGCGCTGGGCTACGCGCTGGCGAAGCTGCGGTTCGCCGGTTCCCGGCTGCTGCTCGGTACGGTGCTGGGCACCCTGATGGTGCCCGGCATGGTGACCTTCGTGCCGCTGTTCGTGCTGGTGTCCAACCTGGGGCTGGTCAACACGTACGCCGGGTTGATCCTGCCGTTCCTCGCCCAGGCGTTCGGGGTGTTCCTGATGCGGCAGTTCATCCTGTCCATCCCGGACGAGCTGCTGGAGGCGGCCCGGGTGGACGGGGCGGGCGAGTTCCGCATCTTCTGGCGGATCGTGCTGCCGCTGTGCCGGCCGGCCCTGGCCACCCTGGGCATCCTGACCTTCCTCGGCTCGTGGAACAACTTCCTCTGGCCGGTGGTCGCCGCCACCACCGAGGACAAGTACACCCTGCCGGTGGCGCTCGCGCTGTTCAGCGTCGGGCAGAACCGCGTCGAGTACGGCCTGCTGCTGGCCGGCTCGGTGGTCGTGGTGCTGCCGGTCGTCCTGGTCTTCGTCGCCCTGCAGCGCCTGTTCACCCGGGGCATCGCAATGACCGGCATCAAGTAGGGACAGCTCACACCCCCCGTAGAGGAGCGCCATGACCCGCACACCGCGACGGCTGCTCGCCGCCGCCGTCACCACGCTGGCCCTGGTGGCCGCCGCGATCGTCCTGCCGTTTGCGCCGGCTGGGGCGCGGGTAACGGGGTTCACGGCATCGAGCACGGAAAGGGTGGCGTAGGGGCCGGGCGGACACGGCCGCGGCTGGGCGACCGGGGGAGGAACGGTGAGGCGGACCCTGAACGGGCGCTACGAGCTGCAGCAACGCGCCGGCATCGGCGGGATGTCGGAGGTCTGGCGGGCCCGGGACCGGGTGCTGGACCGGCCGGTCGCGGTGAAGCTGCTCGCCCCCGGACACGCCGAGGAGCCCGGTTCGCTGGAACGGATCCGCACCGAGGCCCGCGCTGCGGCCAAGCTTTTGCACCCCAACGTGGCGAGCGTGCACGACTTCGGCGAGGCCGAGCTGCTGCCCGGCGAGTCGCTGCCGTACCTGGTGATGGAGCTGGTCGAGGGGGAGACCCTGGCCGCGCATCTGGCGGCCGGCCCGATCGACTGGCGGATCGGGGTCCGGGTCTGCGCCGAGGTGTGTGCCGCGCTGGCCGCCGCGCACGCGCACGGCGTCGTGCACCGGGACATCAAGCCCGCCAACATCATGCTCACCCCGGCCGGGGTGAAGGTGCTCGACTTCGGCATCGCCGCCTCGGCCGGCCAACCCGATCCCGAGGTGGACGGCCTGGTCATCGGCACCCCCGCCTTCGTCGCGCCGGAACGCTTCGACGGGATTCCGGCCACCCCGGCCACCGACATGTACGCCGTCGGCGTCCTGCTGCACCTGTGCCTGTCCGGCCGGCTGCCGTGGGCGGTCGACACCGAACTGCGGCTGGGCCGGGCCGGCCGGCACCGCAGCCCCGAGCCGCTGCCGCCGATCGACGGCCTGCCGCCCGAGGTGGCCGACCTGTGCCGTGACTGCGTCTCCCGCGACCCGGTCGACCGGCCGACCAGCATGGCGGCGGCACTGCTGCTCGCCGAGGCGGTCGACGCCCGGGTCTACGTACCGCTGGCGGACCTGGCGGTGCCGCGGCCCCGACCGGCGGCGATCTCGCCGTGGGACGACCAGGCCGCCAACGCGCCCACCGATGTGGCCGCGACGTCGGGCGGCTGGTAGACCGGCGGTCGGGCCGCGCTGGACCCGGCGATCGGTGGCCGGTGGGCCACCGTCAGGCGGCCGGGAGGCGGACCACGAACCGGCAGCCGTCCCGGATGTTGTGTACGTCCACCCGGCCGCCGTGCGCCTCGACCAGGCCGCGGACGATGGCCAACCCCAACCCGCCGGCGCCCCCCGCCGTGCCGCCACCCGGTTGGTGCGGGGTGCGCGCCCGCTCGCTGCGGAACGCCACGTCGAACAGCCGGGGCAGGTCCGGCTCGGGGATGCCGCCGCAGGTGTCCGCCACCGACAGCCAGGCACTGCCCGCGTCCCGCCCGGCGGACACCATCACCGTGCCGTCCTCCGGGGTGTAGCGGACCGCGTTGACCAGCAGGTTCGCCACCACCCGGGCCAGCTCCGGCGGGCTGGCCGTGACCACGGGCCAACCCGACTCGGCCGCGACCAACCGGATCCGCCGGGCCGCCGCCATCGGCGCGGTGCTGGCCAGCGCGTCGGAGACCAGGTCACCCAGGGGTACGGCGGTGAGCGACAGCCGCAGCGCGCCCGCGTTGATCCGGGACAGCTCGAACAGGTCGTCGACGAGTTGGCTCATCCGGTCGGTCTCCACCCGGATCCGGCGGTGGTACTCGCGCACCGTCGCCGGGTCGCGCACCACCCCGTCCTCCAGCGCCTCGGCCATCGCCCGCATCCCGGCCAGCGGGGTGCGCAGGTCGTGCGACACCCAGGCGACCAGGTCGCGGCGGCCCTTCTCGATCCGGCGCTCCCGGTCCCGGGCCTGGTCGGCCCAGACCGCGGCGGTGGCCAACCGCCGGCCGAACAGCCAACCGACGGCCAGGCTGACCACGGCCGCGGCGGTGACGGTGATCAGGACGACCTTCTCGTCGTGCGGGGAGAGGAACATCGCCTCGGCGATCACCACCACGCCGGCCACCACCGCGGTCACGGTCATCGTCAGCAGGACGCAGATGTGTGTGGTGATCGACCGGCCGGGCATCAGCCGCAGGGTCAGGGCGCCGAGCAGGCCCACCACCACTGCCGCGGCCAGCGCCGCGCCGAAGATGAGCAGCAGGTCAGTCACGGCCGTACTCGTACCGGTAGCCGACCCCCCAGACGGTGACGATCCGGCGCGGGTCGGCCGGGTCGTCCTCGACCTTCTCCCGCAGCCGCCGCACGTGCACGGTCACCGTCGACTGGTCGCCGAAGCTCCACCCCCACACGCGCTCCAGCAGGTCGGCCCGGCCCAACGCCCGGGACGGGTGACGCATCAGGTAGGTCAGCAGGTCGAACTCGCGCACGGTGAGGGTGAGTTCGGTGCCGCGCAACCGGACCAACCGGCGGGCCACGTCCACCACCAGGTCGCCGTCGACGAGCGTCTCCGGCCGGATCCGCGCCGGCTCGGCACGGGTACGGCGCAGCACCGACCCCACCCGCAGCACGAGTTCCCGGGGGGAGAACGGTTTGCTGACGTAGTCGTCGGCGCCAAGACTCAGACCGGCTATCCGGTCCGCCTCGTCGCCGAGCGCGGTGAGCATGATGATCGGCGGGCTGCCGACCCGGCCGCGCAGCCGCCGGCACACCTCCAGCCCGTCGACCTCCGGCAGCATCAGGTCCAGCACCACCAGGTCGGGCCGGTCCCGGTCGACGGCCGCGAGCGCGGCGGCGCCGTCCCCGGCGTGCGAGACCGCGTAGCCCGCGTGCTCCAGGTAACGGCAGACCACGTCGCTGACCGTACGGTCGTCGTCGACCACCAGGACCCGCCGTACCGGGTCGGTCCGCTGCGTCACCACCCGGTCAGGTTAGCCGCGCCCGGCCGGCCCGCCGTTGTTGATCTATTTCGGGGTGCTTACGGTGTGCCGCGCGGGTGCTCCGGGGCATTCCGGGGCGCCTAGCGTCTGCCTGATGCGGGTACTCGTCACCGGGGCAGCCGGGTTCATCGGATCGCACGTCGCGGACCTACTGGCGGACGTGGGCCACGAGGTGGTGGCGCTGGACGCGCTGCTGCCGCAGGCGCACGGCGGTACGGTGCCGCCCTGGGCCGCCCGGCACGGGCTGGTCCGCGGCGACGTCCGCGACCTGGCCATGCTGCCCGACCTGCTGATCGGGGTGGACGCGGTGTGCCACCAGGCCGCCATGGTGGGCCACGGGCTCGACCCGGGCGACGCCCCCGCGTACGCCGACCACAACGACCACGGCACCGCCGTGCTGCTCGCCGCGATGCACCGGGCCGGGGTGTCCCGGCTGGTGCTGGCCAGTTCGATGGTGGTCTACGGCGAGGGCCGGTACGTCTGCCCCGAGCACGGGGTACGGCCACCGGCGCCCCGCCGGGCCGAGGACCTGGCCGCCGGCCGGTACGACCCGACCTGCCCGTCCTGCGGTGCGACCCTGGCGCCGGAGCTGGTGCCGGAGGACGCCCCGTTGCGCCCACGCAGCACGTACGCGGCCACCAAGCTCGCCCAGGAGCACCTGGCCGCCGCGTGGGCCCGACAGACCGGTGGCACGGTCCGGGCGCTGCGCTACCACAACGTCTACGGCCCGCGGATGCCCCGGGACACCCCGTACGCCGGGGTCGCCTCGATCTTCCGGTCGGCGCTGGCCGCCGGCCGGCCGCCCCGGGTGCTGGAGGACGGCCGGCAGCGCCGCGACTTCGTGCACGTCACCGACGTGGCCCGGGCCAACCTGTTGGCGCTGACCGCCACCGACGTGCCGGACGACGAGGGCTTCCTCGCGGTGAACGTCTGCTCCGGCGAACCGCGCACCGTCGGCGACCTGGCCGCCGCGCTGGCCGCCGCGATGGGCGGACCGCCGCCCGAGGTGGTCGGCGGGGCCCGGGCCGCGGACGTCCGGCACGTGGTGGCCTCCCCGGAGTTGGCGGCCCGGCTGCTCGGCTTCCGGGCCCGGGTGGATTTCGCCACCGGCGTCGCCGCGTTCGCCACCGACCCGCTCCGCGATCCGGCCACCGTGTCCGCCTGACCACGCGCCGGCGGCCGAGGACGGCCCGACAGGTCACCGTCCGCTACGAGCTGGTGAACACCAAATGGTTGACCGCCAGCGCGGTGACCGCCTGGCCCGCCAGCCACCACCGCCGGTCGGCGGCCGGCAGGCGCGCCACCGCGACCAGCAACCACACCGCGAACGGCACCCAGATCCGCTCCACCTCAGCCTTCGACAACCCCGACAGATCGGCGAGGGCCACAACCCCCAGGGCAACCACCGGCAACCACACCACCGCCCCCCGCTCCCCGTTGATCATGAAGTTGTTGTCGCGACGCGCCGAGGGGCGGGACAACAACTTCATGATCGACCCGGATAGGTGGGACCAGGCGGCGACGGTCGCGCGGCGGAGGGCCGGGGCCACCGCCGGGCCGGCCGACAGGATCAGGGCGGCCAGGTTGGCCCAGAGCCAGTAGGTGTAGGGGCGGTCGGCGGCCCAGCCCTGGTAGTAGCGCTGGACGACGAGGTGGTAGCCGTCCGGCCACCAGAAGCCGGTCGCCGTGAACGCGGCGACCACCGCCGCGGTGCCGAGCGCGGCGGCGGCGAGGGCCGCGACGCGGCCGGCGTGGCGCAGCGCGATCACCGTCGCCGCGAGCAGGCCGACCAGCACGAAGCCGTACGACAGGTAGAGCGCGGAACCGAGCAGCAGGCCCCCGCCCAGGGCGGCGAGATGGCGAACGGGCGTCCGCCCCAGCGGCTGGACGGCGAGCAGGGCGAGACCGGCGGCCACCACGCCGGCGAAGATGCCGTCCGCCGAGGCGCCCACCCAGACGGCGCCGGGGAACAGCACCAGGAACGGTACGACCGCGCGGGCCGCCGCCTCGTCGCCCAGCGCCCGCAGCGTCACCGGCACCGAGACGGCCACCGTCGCACCGACCAGTACGCAGCAGAACGCGGCCGGCCCACCGCCGCCGAGACCGATCCGGTCCAGCACGACGAAGAGCAGCAACGCGCCGGGCGGATGCCCGGCCGCGTGGGTGGCGTACGAGTCGGGCTGGAAGTCGAGGATGCGCCCGGTGAACTCGGCCAGCAGCCGGGACACCGATCCGGCCTTGGGCACCTCGGGCAGGTACTCGGCCTGCGGGGTGAGCCGGTCGATCAGTCCGCGCCGCCAGCCGTCCACCAGGGCCAGCGCCAGCGTCCAGGCCACCGAGCCGAGGTAGCCGGCGGTCAACAGGCGACGCCAGGACGCCCGGGTGGCCCAGGCCGGTCCCCACCAGAGCACCGCCCCGGCGAGCAGCACCGCCGCCGGGGTGCCCCAGCCGAGGTGCGGTCCCCAGGTCGCGTAGAGCGGCGCGGCGTCGGCGTGCAGCCGCACGCCCCGCCCGTTCAGCAGCGCGCCGACCAGCGCCGCGCCGGCCACCAGCACCACCTCGACGGCCAGCACGAACAGGTCCACCCGCCGGTCCCGACCCGCCGGTGCCCGCGCCGCCGCTCCGGTGGCCGGGCCTCCGGCGACCATCGCAGCCGGTCCGGACCCGCCGGCGGCCGGGCAAACGTGGGCTGCGGCCAGGCCAACCGGGGCCGCGGCCGGGTCGGCGGGGGCTGCTGCCGAGCCAACCTGGGCCGCGGTCGGGGCGTGGGCCGGGTTGACGGGAGTGGCGGGACCGCCGTTCCGGGCATGGGCTCGGGTCATGGTGAGGGCGACCATAGGGCCACCGGGCCCGGGCCGGGGCGCTTCGCCGGCAGCCGTCAGCGGTTCGTAAGAAAGGTTGCGGCGTAAGGGATCCGTAATCGGCCGGGGCACGCCGGGCGGCGGCCGGCGGGCCTAGCGTCGCGGCCATGGCCAATCGGATTGACGTGGTGCTGCCCTGCCTGGACGAGGCGGCAGCCCTCCCCGCGGTGCTGGCCGCGCTGCCGGACGGTTACCGCCCGATCGTGGTGGACAACGGCTCGACGGACGGCTCGCCCGAGGTCGCCGCCGCGCACGGCGCGTACGTGGTGCGCGAGTCACGCCGCGGCTACGGCGCCGCCGTACACAGTGGACTGGAGGCCGCCGACGGGGACATCGTCTGCGTGCTCGACGCGGACGGCTCGCTGGACCCGCGGGCGCTGCCCGGACTCGTCGAACCGGTGTCGGCCGGGCGGGCCGAGCTGGCGGTGGGCCGCCGGGTGCCGACCGCCCCGGGGGCCTGGCCGTGGCACGCCCGAGCCGGTAACGCGGTGCTGGCGGCCCTGCTGCGCCGCCGTGGCGTACCGGTGCGGGACATCGGCCCGGTGCGCGCGGCCCGGCGGGCGGACCTGCTGGCGCTCGGCGTCACCGACCGCGCCTTCGGCTACCCGCTGGAGCTGTTGCTGCGGGCCGGTGCCGCCGGCTGGCGGATCGCCGAGCTGGACGTCGGGTACGGACCGCGCGCGGCCGGCACCCGGTCGAAGGTCTCCGGCACCGTGCGCGGCACCCTGCGGGCCGCCCGGGACATGGCCGGGGTGCTGCGGTGACCGTGCTGCTGGTGGTGGCCAAGGCGCCGGTGGCCGGGCTGGTCAAGACCCGGCTCTGCCCGCCGGCCACCCCGCGACAGGCGGCCCGGATCGCCGCCGCGGCGCTGCTGGACACCGTCGACGCGGTCCGGGCCGTGCCGGAGGTGACGCCGGTGCTGGCGTACGCCGGTTGGCTGGCCCGGGCCGAGCGGTCCGACGAGATCGACCGGGCGCTGGCCGGTTGGTGGCTGCTGCCGCAGCGCGGTGCCGGGTTCGCCGCACGGTTGGCGAACGCGTACGCCGACGTCGCCGCCCGGCATCCCGGCCGGCCGGTCCTGCAGCTCGGCATGGACACCCCGCAGGTGACCCCGGCGGTGCTGACCGTCGCGGTCGACCGGCTGGCCGGGTCCGACGCGGTGCTGGGCCGGGCGTGCGACGGCGGTTGGTGGACGCTCGGCCTGCGCGACCCGGCGCACGCCGAGGTGCTGCGCGGGGTGCCGATGTCCACCCCGGAGACCGGGCGGCTGACCCACCGGGCGCTGGTCTCCCGCCGGCTGCGGGTGGCCGCGCTGCCGACCGAGACCGACGTGGACACCTGGTCCGACGCGGTGGCGGTCGCCGAGCGGTACGCCGCCGGCCGGTTCGCCGCGGCCGTGGCGGCGGTGGCCGGCGCGCTGACCGGCGGGCGGCCGCGATGACCGACGTGACCGCGCCGAGCGGTTCCGACGTGGCGGTGGCCGAGCCGGTCGGCTCCGACCTGGCGGGCTCCGAGCCGGTCGGTTCCGACGTGGCGGTCGGTTTCGACGTGGCGGTCGGTTTCGACGCGGCGGTCGGTTTCGACGCGGCGCTGGCGGCGTCGGGCGGGGGGTCGGGCGGGCGGCACTGGCTGGTCGACGCCGGCGGGCGCCGCGTCCCGCTCCCGGTCGGCCGCTGGCACGGACCACCCGAACCGGCGGTCCGGGAGCTGGTCGACCGGTGCACCGGGCCGACCGTGGACGTCGGCTGCGGACCGGGTCGGCTGGTCGCCGCCGTGGCCGAGCGCGGCGTCGTCTCGCTGGGGATCGACACCTCGGCGGTGGCGGTGCGGCTGACCCGGCGGCGCGGCGTACCGGCCCTGTGCCGGGACGTGTTCGCCCCGCTGCCGGGCGAGGGCCGTTGGGCGTACCTGCTGCTGGTCGACGGGAACATCGGCATCGGCGGGGATCCGGTCGCGCTGTTGCGCCGCTGCCGGCAACTGCTGCGGCCGGGCGGCACCGCGCTTGTCGAACTGGCCGCGCCCGGCACCGGCCTG
Source organism: Micromonospora zhanjiangensis (assembly GCF_042650605.1). NCBI lineage: Bacteria > Bacillati > Actinomycetota > Actinomycetes > Micromonosporales > Micromonosporaceae > Micromonospora > Micromonospora zhanjiangensis. The sequence continues at coordinate 25,091 of NZ_JBHSBN010000002.1, forward strand.
TGGCGCGGCACGGTCCGGGTGGAGTACGACGACCGGACCGGCATGACGTACGCCGGGCCCGCCTTCCGCTGGGCCCGGCTCGGCACCGAGGCGATCCACGACCTCGCCGGTCCGGCTGGCCTGCGGGTACGGTCGGTCCGGTCCACCGACGGCCGCTGGTTCGCCGAGTTGGTGCGACCGTGACCGGCCGGCGGGCCGGACGGGTCCGGTTGCCCCGACCGGCGGACTTCCGGTCGCCCAACCACTCGCCGGCGGTGGCGGCCCGGCTCGGCGTGTGGCTCGGGGTCGCCTTCGGGTTGTGCTTCGTCACCGGGGTGACCAGCCACCTGATCCAGCACCCGCCGGTCTGGTTCGGCTGGCCGTCCCGACCGGTGCAGCTCTACCGGATCACCCAGGGCGTGCACGTCCTCGCCGGGGTGGCCGCGATCCCGCTGCTGCTGGCCAAGCTGTGGAGCGTCTACCCGAACCTGTTCGTCCGGCCCCGGCTGTGGCCGCCGGTGCGGGCACTGGCCCAGGCGGCGGAGCGGCTGTCGATCTTCGTGCTGCTGGCGGCCGCCTTCTTCGAACTGGTCACCGGGCTGTTCAACGTGGCGCAGTCGTACCCCTGGCGGTTCTTCTTCCCGGCGGCGCATTACGCGGCCGGTTGGGTGGCGACCGGGGCGCTGGTCGTCCACATCGGAGTGAAGCTGCCGGTGGCCCGGTCGGCCCTGGCCCGCGCGGACCGGCGGACGGCCCCGCCGGCCGGGCGGCGGGCCTTCCTCGGTACGGCTCTCGGCGCGGCGGCCGTGGCGGTGCTGGCCACCGCGGGTGGGACGGTGCCCGCGCTGCGCCGGGTGTCGGCGCTGGCCTGGCGCGCCGGCGACGGTCCACAGCGGTTGCCGGTCAACCGCACCGCCGCCGCGGCCGGGATCAGCGTGCCGCCCGACTGGCGGCTGCTGGTCGCCTGGCCCGGCGGCAGGCGCGCGTTCTCGCTGGCCGAGCTGAACGGCCTGCCGCAGCGCACCGCGAACCTGCCGATCGCCTGTGTCGAGGGCTGGAGCGCCACGGCCGACTGGACCGGCGTGCCGATCGGCGCGCTGCTCGCCGCGGCCGGGGCACCCACCGGCCGTCCGGTACGGGTCACCTCGCTGGAGGGCCCCGGCCGGTACTCCGGCAGCGTCCTGCCGGCCGGGCACGTCGACGACCCGCTGAGCCTGCTGGCGCTGCGCTGCAACGGCGAGGTGCTGCACCCGGACCACGGCTACCCCTGCCGGATCATCGCGCCGAACCGGCCGGGCGTCCTGCAGACCAAGTGGGTGTCCCGACTGGAGGTGCTCGGGTGAGGGCGGTCCGGGTCGTCCTGGTGCTGCTCGGCGCGGCCGTGGCCGGTTACGGCCTGTTGCTGGCCCGGCCCGAGTTGCCTGCCATGGCCGGCTGGCTGGTCGCCGGTCCGGTGCTGCACGACCTGCTGGTCGCCCCGCTGGTGGGGTTCGTCGGGCTGGCCCTGTCCCGGCTGCCGGTGCGGCGGTGGCGCGGCTGGCTGGCCCTGGCTCTGGCCGCGACCGGTACGTCGCTGCCGCTGGCGGTGCCGCTGTTGTGGCGGCCGGTGCCCGCACCGGTGAACCCCGGCCTGCACGACCGTGACTACCGCCTCGCGCTGCTGATCTGGCTGGCCGCGATCTGGGCCGGCGCACTGCTCGCCGGGCTGGTCACCGCTGTTCGTCGGACTCGCGGCGGTGCACTGCTCGGCGGGCTGGTCACCGCTGTTCGTCGGACTCGCGGCGGTGCGCCCGGATCCGCCAGCCGATGAGACCGCCCACCACGATCACCGCGAGCACGATCGCCGTGCCGCGCCCGAGGTACCGCTCCACCTGGTGGTAGGAGTTGCCGGCCAGGTAGCCGGCCAGCACCGAGCCGGCCCCCCAGACCAGCCCGCCGGCGGCGTTCCAGGCCAGGAACCGGCGGTACGGCATGTGCGCGGTGCCGGCCAACGCCGGCATGACGGCGCGCAGGAACGCGACGAACCGACCCAGGAAGATGGCCTTGCCACCCCGTCGGGCGAGCAGGTCGGCGGCCCGGTCCAGGCTTTGCCGGCGGTGCCGCAGCGGCCTGGTCTCCAGCAGCCGGCCACCGAGCCGGTGCCCGACCTCGTAGCCGATGCTGTCGCCGATTATCGCGGCCAGCACCACGACCGCGATCATGCCGGTCAGCGACACGTGACCGAGTCCGGCGGCCACCCCGCCGAGGACGGCGGCCGTCTCGCCGGGCACGACGAAGCCGACGAACACGGCGTCCTCGGCCAGTACCAGCCCGCCGACGACGAGGTAGACAACAGTGCCCGGCAGCGCGATCAACCGTTCCAACAGCCCGGTCACCGGTCGAGTCTAGGATCATCGCGTGTTCGACCGGCGGTTGTTCCTGCACCTGGTGACCTGGCTCGGCCAGTGGCCGGCCGGTCCGGGGCTGCACGTGGTGGGTTCCCGGCAACGTACCCGGCCCGGCTGGGACGGGCAGGTCCGGCCGGTGGTGGGTGTCGGCACGCCGACCAGCACGCTGGTGTCCGTACCGGTGCGGTTGGTCTCGGCGGCGCGGCTGCTGCCCGCCGGGTCGCCCGCGAAACTGGTCGGTGCCCTGCCGAAGCTGCTGGAGCGACCGGACTGGCAGGGCTTCCGGGCGGTGTTCCGGTCCACCCGGGCGCCGGCGCCGCTGCCGGACGCGGGGGAGTGGGTCCGGGCGGACGACCCGGTGGTGCCGGGGTGGCTGCGCCCGTTCGGGCCGGAGGTGCTGCTGGCCCGGGACGACGAGGGCGGTTACCTGGCCGGCGTCGGGGTGAAGCGGCACGACCGGTACGGGCGCGAACTGGCGGTGGGTACGGACCCGGCGGCCGAGGGGCGTGGGCTGGCCCGGCGGTTGGTCGCGCAGGCGGCCCGGCGGGTGCTGGACGAGGGGGCGGTGCCGACGTACCTGCACGCCCCGGACAACGTCGCGTCGGCCCGGGTGGCCGAGGCCGCGGGCTTCGCCGACCGGGGCTGGTCCATGTACGGCCTGTTTAAGGCGGATGGCGAGTAAAGTGGTGTGACGGCCGTCACCGTCATAGGGTGCCGGAATGACCACGTCCCCCCCGACCTCCACGCCCCCGCCGTCCGACCCGGCCGGGGACGCCGCGCCGGCGCGGCGCCAGGACCGCACCCGTTACCTCTATCTGGCCGTCATCGTCGCGGTGCTGGCCGGCATCGCGGTCGGGTTCCTCTTCCCGGACTTCGCCAAGAAACTCGCGCCGCTCGGCACCGGCTTCGTCAACCTGATCAAGATGATGATCGTCCCGGTCATCTTCTGCACGATCGTGCTCGGCGTCGGGTCGGTACGCCGGGCCGCCCAGGTGGGCAAGGTCGGCGGGCTGGCGCTCGGGTACTTCCTCACCATGTCGACCGTGGCGTTGACGATCGGCCTGGTGGTCGGCAACATCATTCACCCCGGCACCGGTCTGCACCTGAGTGACACGGTGGCCAAGGCGGGCCAGAAGGCGGCCGGTGGCGCCGAGGAGGGCACGGTCGAGTTCCTGCTCGGCATCGTGCCGAAGACGCTGTTCTCCGCGCTGACCGAGGGCGAGGTGCTGCAGGCGCTGCTGGTGGCGCTGCTGGTCGGCTTCGCCGTGCAGAGCCTGGGCCGGCGCGGCGAGCCGGTGCTGAACGCCATCGAGATCGCCCAGCGGGTGATCTTCAAGGTGCTGGCCATGATCATGTGGGTGGCACCGATCGGCGCGTTCGGCGCGATGGCCGCCGTGGTCGGCGCGACCGGGTTGGACGCGCTGAAGAGCCTGCTCCAGGTCATGATCGGCTTCTACGTGACCTGTGCGATCTTCGTCTTCGTGGTGCTGGGGTCGCTGCTCTGGTTCGTCGCCCGGATCTCGATCTTCAAGCTGCTGGCCTACCTGGGCCGCGAGTTCCTGCTGATCCTGGGTACCTCGTCGTCCGAGTCGGCGCTGCCCCGACTGATCGCCAAGATGCAGCACGTCGGGGTCAGTCGCTCGGTGGTCGGCATCACGGTCCCCACCGGCTACTCGTTCAATCTGGACGGCACCGCGATCTACCTGACCATGGCGTCGCTGTTCATCGCCGACGCGCTCGGCAAGCCGCTGTCGGTGGGCGAACAGATCTCCCTGCTGCTGTTCATGATCATCGCCTCCAAGGGCGCCGCCGGGGTCACCGGCGCGGGTCTGGCCACCCTGGCCGGTGGGTTGCAGAGCCACCGCCCGGATCTGGTCGACGGGGTCGGCGTGATCGTCGGCATCGACCGGTTCATGTCCGAGGCCCGGGCGCTGACCAACTTCGCCGGGAACGCGGTGGCCACCGTGCTGGTCGGCACCTGGACCGGTGGGTTCGACCGGGACCGGGCCCGTACGGTGCTGGCCGGCGAGGACCCGTTCGACGAGACGACCATGGTGGACGACGACCATCGGGGCGGCCCCGAGCGACCGGCCGAGCCGGTGCCGGCCTGCGCCCAGGCCACCGACGAGAGTTCGATCCCGCACCAGCGGTAGCGCGGACCGCTCCGGGCCGGTCGGGGTGACTGCCGGCCGGGGTGCTGCCGGTCGGTGCGGCAGCCGACCCGGAGCTGGCACCGGCCCGGAGGCGGGGTCAGCCGGCCAGGCCCAGGGCCTCGGCGGCGGCCCGACCGTTGGCGTGGCTGGCCCCGTACGTGGTGAGGAACGCCCGCGCGCCGGCCGGCCGCCAGTCCGAGGGCCAGCCCATCTCCACCACCGTCACCGGGTGCGCGGCGGCCAGCGCCTCGACCAGTTCCCGGGCCCCGGGCAGTCGGTGCAGGTGGCGGCCGACCAGCACGATCGGCCGGCCGGCGGCCCGCTCCCGCAGGGCGCCGGGGTCGGTCTCGGTGGCCATTATCGGGAGCAGTTCGGCACCGGCCAGGTGCGGGCCCAGTCCCCACGGCACCCGCCCCTCGGCCACGGTGGAGGCGGCGAGCAGTTGCACCACCAGGGGCGTCGTGCCGAGGCCCGCGAGCACGCCCTCCACCCGGACCGCCCGGCGGGCCGCGGCGTAGCCGAGGTCGCCGTCGGCCGGCGGGGCGTCGACCACCGTACGCGTCCAACCGGCCAGGTCGTCGGCCCGGCCGGCGGCCTCCTCGACCCGGGCCAGGTCGAGCCGACCGTCGTCCAGCGCGCCGACGATCTCGTCGACCACCCGCTCGACCAGGGTGGCGTCCACCTCGGAGCCGATGCACAGCAGGTCGGCCCCGGCCGCCAGGGCCAGGACCGCAGCCGGGCCGGTGCCGCCGGCCGCCGCGGCGGCGCCCTTCATCTCCAGCGCGTCCGTGATCACCGTGCCGGTGAAGCCGTACTCCCCGCGCAGCAGGTCGCCGAGCACGGCGGGGGAGAAGGTGGCCGGCCCGTCACCGGTCAGCGCCGGCACCCGGATGTGCGCGGTCATCACCGCCCGGGTCCCGGCGGCGATCACGGCCGCGAACGGGGGCAGGTCGCGTTCGCGCAGCACCTGCACCGGTACGTCGACGGTCGGCAACTCGTGGTGCGAGTCGGTCACCGTGGCGCCGTGTCCGGGGAAGTGCTTGGCGCAGGCGGCCACCCCGGCCGCCTGCAGGCCGGCGACCGCCGCCGCGGCGTGTGCGGCGACCGGGACCGGGTCGGCGCCGAACGAGCGGGTGCCGATCACCGGGTTGTCGGCGGCGGAGTTCACGTCCACCGTGGGGGCGAGGTTCACGTTGATCCCGAGGGCGGCCAGTTCGTCGCCGATGGCCCGGTAGACCCGACGGGTCAGCCCGACGTCGCCGACCGCGCCGAGCGCCGCGTTGCCCGGATACGGGCTGCCGGTGGCGTGCGCCAGCCGGGTGACGTCGCCGCCCTCCTCGTCGATGGTGAGCAGGACGTCGGACCGGGCGGCGCGCAGCGCGGCGGTGCAGGCGGCCACCTGGTCGGGATCCCGCACGTTGCGGCCGAACAGGGTGTATCCGGCCAGCCCGTCGCGGAGCAGTTCGAGCGCCCAGTCCGGCGGCGCGCTGCCGGGAAAGGCGGCGAGCAGCGTACGTAGCGCCAGTCGGCGAAGTCCCGGGTCGGTGCCCATGGTGTCTCCCTTCGACACGGTCGTCCGAGCGTGCAACCCGGGACGGGCCGTTACGCTACGGCTACCCTTCAGGTGATCAGCTTAGTTAAGTTTGCTTACAATAAAGGACATCGCATGGGTGCCTCCCACCTCCCCGGCACACCCCGCCTGCTGCGCGCCCTGAACGACCGGGCCGCGCTGGAGCTGTTGCTGGAGCGGGGACCCCTCACCCGGGCGCAGCTCGGCGAGCTGACCGGGCTGTCCAAGGTGACCGCCTCGCAACTGGTGGAGCGATTGGAGGCACGGGGACTGGTGACCCGGGTCGGCGAGCAGGCTGGCGGGCGGGGACCCAACGCACAGCTCTACGCCGTCCGACCGCGCAGCGCCCACGTGGTGGGGGTGGACGTCGGCCCGGACCGGGTGGTCGCCGCCTGCGCGGACATCACCGGCGCCGTGGTCGGCCGGGTGGAGCAGTCCACCGGAGACAGCGACGACCCGGTCGGCGTGGTGCACACCGCGGTGGTGCGGGCGGTCGCCAGCGCCCGGGCCGACCTCGGCACGGTCCGCCGGGTGGTGCTCGGTACGCCCGGCCTCGTCGATCCGGCCACCGGCGACATCACCTTCGCCTTCAACCTGCCCCGCTGGCACCGCGGCCTGCTGGCGGCGCTGCGGGAGGACCTGCACACCCCGGTGGTCTTCGAGAACGACGTCAACCTCGCCGCGGTGGCCGAGGCGCAGTCCGGTGCCGCGGCGGGCGTCGACGACTTCGTCCTGGTCTGGGTCGGCGTCGGGGTCGGTCTGGCGATCATGCTGGGCGGCCGGCTGCACCACGGCAGCTCCGGGGCGGCCGGGGAGATCGGCTACCTCCCGGTGCCGGGGGCGCCCATCCCGCGCGGTGCCGCGCGCCGGGCCACGCCGGCCTTCGGGGCGCTGGCCGGGGCCGAGGCGATCCGGGCGGTCGCCCGGGAGCACGGTTTCCGGGCCGGCACGGCGGCCGAGGCGATCCGGGCCGCGATCGCCGCCGGCGCGCGGGGCGGGCCGGTGCTCGACGAGGTGGCCCGTCGACTCGCCCTCGGGGTGGCCAGCACCTGCGTGGTGCTCGACCCGCCGCTGGTGGTGCTGGCCGGCGAGGTCGGCCAGGCCGGCGGTACCGCGCTGGCCGAGCGGGTGCAGCGGGAGGTGGCGACGATCACGCTGGTCAGCCCGCGGGTGACGGTGACCGGCCTGACCGACGAGCCGATCCTGTGCGGCGCCCTGGGGACCGCCCTGGGCGCGGTCCGGGACGAGGTGTTCGGCTCGACCGTCGGCTGACCGGCGCGGCCGTTCGGCGCTTGTTGCCGGTCCGATGGCGTTCACGCGAAGGAATTCTTCACCATCCCGACCGGCTTGGAAAGGGGCCCCGCCGCTGGTCGGGGCCCGTCGACCGAAACCCGCGGACCAGTCAGGCGAGGTCGCGGCGGCGGAAGGTGGCGAACGTGGTGACCAGGCAACCGCCGACCAGTACGACCAGGACGGCCAGCGCGCCGACCCAGGTGATCGTGTACGACGGATCGCAGTTGGCGGCGCTCGGCCCGACGCACGCGGTCCGGTCCCAGAAGTCGACGCGGCCGGACATCCAGGCGATCAGATAGCTGGACAGCATCCACTGCTCCGGCCGGGCCGCCTGGACGATCTCCATCATCAGCCGGGCGCCGAGTTCCCAGACCACCGCGTACGCCGCGACCACACCCAGCGCGGCCGACGTCCGCCGGCCCAGGGCGGCGATGCCGAAGCCGGCCGCCGTGGCGAGGCCGATCAGCACCAGGCCGCGTACCGCGATCAGCGCCAGCCGTCCCCAGAACGCGCCGTCCAGCAGGCCGGGGAAGCCGGCCACCGCGGCCACCAGCCGGAACGCCCCGACGTACAGGGCCCCGCCGACGACCGCCAGGGCCAGCACGCCGGCCAGCAGGGTGCCGAGCTTCGTGCCGAGCACCACCATCCGCTGCGGTCGCCACAGCAGCAGGTTGGTCATCCCGCCCGAGGTGAGTTCGGCGCCGATGGCGGACGCACCGACCAGGAAGCCGAACAGGGCCAGGAAGACGACCAGGAAGTGCATCAGGTCCGGCATCTGGTACTGGAAGACGAAGACGCCGTCCAGGAACTGGGTCAACTCGGCGCGTTTCGGCGCCTCACCACAGATCCGTCGCGGGTCGATCCGGATCTCACCCGGCTCCGCGCGGGACAGGCACTCCGCGCGCGCCTGCTGGGCCTGGATCCACTGTTCGTCGGCCTGCTGCCGGGCGCTGACCACCTCGTTGCCGGTGGGCTTGTGCGAGCCGGCCAGGGTGGTGGCCACGGTGAGCCCGAAGGCGACGACCAGCAACGCCACCATCAACCGGACGAAGCCGCGGGCGGCGAGCCGGCCCAGTTCGGCGCGGACCAGGTTCATGCCGTCACCTCCGGGGTGGTCGGGCCGAGTTCGACGTGCCCGTCGGTCCCGGGTGGTCCGCCCGCGTCGTCCACCTGCCGGGGGACCCGGGCGCCGGTCAGTTCCAGGAAGACGCTCTCCAGGTCCGGCGTGAGCGGGGTCAGCTCGCGTACCCACAGGTCGTGCCCGCCGAGCAGCTCACTGAGCCGGGCCGGGTCGTCGACGCCGGAGACCACCAGGTGGTCGTCGTGGATGACGACCCGCAAACCGGCCGCCTCGACGACCTCGGCGGCACGGGCCGGCTCGGCGACCCGGACCAGGTAGTCGCCGTGGTCGAAGCCGGCGAGGACCGCACGGACGGTGCCGGCCGCCACCCGGCGACCACGCGAGATGATCGTCACATGGTCGCAGATCAGTTCGATCTCGGCCAGGATGTGGCTCGACACCAACACCGTCACACCGTCGGCAGCGAGCGCGCGCATCATGTCCCGCATCTCGCGGATCCCGGCCGGGTCGAGCCCGTTCGCCGGTTCGTCCAGGATCAGCAGCTCCGGCTGCTTGAGCAGGGCCGACGCCACCGCCAGCCGCTGCTTCATGCCGAGCGAGTACGCCTTCACCCGGTCGTCGCCGCGATCGCGCAACCCGACCCGCTCCAGCGCCTCGTCCACCCGTACGGCCGGCACGCCACCGGCCGTAGCCAGCAGTTGCAGCGTCTTGCGGCCGGTGAAGTTGCCGAAGAACTGCGGGCTCTCCACGATCGCGCCGAACCGGTTGGACACCGCCCGCAACAGCCGCGGCGCCGGCTGACCCAGCACGGTCATCCGGCCGGCGTCGGCGCGGACCAGGCCCAGCAGGGCGCGCAGTGTGGTGGTCTTGCCGGAGCCGTTCGGGCCCAGGAAGCCGTGCACCTGACCCGCCTCGACCAGCAGGTCGAAGCCGTCCAGCGCGACCCGGTCGCCGTGCCGCAGCCGCCGGAACGACTTGCGTAGTCCCTCGATCTCGATGACCGCGCTCACGTCGTCCCTCCACTTCGCCCCGCCCCGGTCAGCCCCGCCCCGGTCAGCCCTGGCCGGCTCGGCCCCCGCCCGCTCGGCCCGAGCCCCGACCCGGCGGTTCCGGCCGGCACAGTGATCAATGACACGGCACACACCCTACGGGCGGGGCGACTGCCGTGGGGGGCACCCGGGAGCGCGTGGTTGGATGGTCGGGTGCCTATCGAGCTGGTCGACGGTGTCCACAAGACGCCCGACTCCGTGGACGTTGACGACCTGGTGATCGCCCTCGACGCGGTGACCGTGCAACGGTCGGGCAACCATCTGCTGCGCGACGTGACCTGGCGGGTCGAACTGGACGAGCGGTGGGTGGTGCTCGGCCCGAACGGCGCCGGCAAGAGCACCCTGCTCAACCTGGCGGCCGGCCTGATGTACCCGACCACCGGCACCGCGTACGTCCTGGGCGAGCGCCTCAGCCGCACCGACGTCAACGAGCTGCGTACCCGGATCGGGTTGTCCACCGCGGCGCTGGGCGGCCGGATTCCCGCCCAGGAGCGGGTCCGCGACGTTGTGGTGACCGCCGCCTGGTCGGTGGTCGGCCGCTTCCGGGAGAGCTACGACCCGATGGACGAGGCCCGCGCGACCGCGCTGCTCGGCCAGCTCGGCGTCGGCGCGCTGGCCGACCGGGCGTACGGGACGCTGTCCGAGGGCGAGCGCAAGCGGGTGCAGATCGCCCGCGCCCTGATGACCGACCCCGAGTTGCTGCTGCTCGACGAGCCGGCGGCCGGCCTCGACCTGGGTGGCCGGGAGGACCTGGTGGCCCGGCTCGCGCGGTTGGCCCGGGATCCGGACGCGCCGGCGTCGGTGCTGGTCACCCACCACGTCGAGGAGATTCCGCCGGGCTTCACCCACGCCCTGCTGCTGCGCGCCGGCGTCGTGGTCGCGCAGGGACTGCTGACCGACACCCTCACCGGCGAGAACCTGTCCACCACGTTCGGCGTCCCGCTGCAGGTCGAGCGGCGCGGCGACCGTTACACCGCCCGCGCCGCCTGACCCGAACGCCGGCCGCGGCACCGCCGTCCGCGGTGAGCGCCCGCCGTCCGCGGTGAGCGCCCGCGGTCAGTCGCGGAGCAGCGGGAGGAGGGCCTCGGCGGCCAGGGTGATCTGGGCGACCGCGAGCTGCGGGTCCGGCGGCGGGACGAGGACCACCGCGTCGGAACGGTCAGCCGGGCGTGCCGGCCGTTGACGCTGAGCCGGTCGCCGGCCAGCAGGCCGCGTACCGCCTCGACGGTCTCGCCGAGCACGGCCAGCGGTGACGGGTGCCCGGCACCGACCTGGCGGACCCAGTCGGCGACGCCGTGGCCGAAGCCGGGCCGGATCCGGCCGCAGGTGGCCGGAAGCCGGACATCCCGCCGCCGAACCGTCCCCACCGCGTCCGGGCTGACCTCGGCCTCGGCGCGGGTACGCCTACACTCGCCGCATCCGCCGAACCGGGAGGTGCCCGTGGATCGTCCGTCGGTCGTCGTGGTCGGCAGTGCCAACATGGACCTGATCGGGATGGCGCCCACCCTGCCGTCGCCCGGGGAGACCGTCCTCGGCTCCGACTTCGCCATGCTGCCCGGTGGCAAGGGCGCCAACCAGGCGATCGCGGTGGCCCGGGCCGGTGGCCGGTGCACCTTCCTCGGCGCCGTCGGCTCCGACTCGTTCGGCGTCACGCTGACCGCCCGGATCGCCGCGTCCGGCGTCGACACCGGGCAGTTGCGGGTGGTGTACGGCTCCTCCGGGGTGGCCCTGGTCATGGTGAGCGCGAGCGGTGAGAACGCGATCGTGGTCACGCCCGGCGCCAACGCCGCGTTCACCGCGCTGACCGAGGCCGAGCTGTCCGCCGTACGCCGGGCGGACGTGCTGGTCGCGCAGCTGGAGGTGCCGATCGGCACGGTGCTGCAGGCGGCCCGCGCGGCCCGCGCGGCCGGCACCCGGGTGGTGCTCAACGCCGCGCCGGCGCGGGACCTGCCGGCGGAGCTGTTCGAGGTGGTCGACGTGCTGGTGGTCAACGAGGTGGAGGCGCGGGCGATCACCGGTCGGGGTCGGGACGACCCGGCCGCCCTGCTGTCCGTGGTCCCCCGCGCGGTGCTCACCCTCGGCCGCGACGGCGCCTGGTACGGCGACCGGGACGGCACCGAACTGCGCCTCCCGGCGGTGCCGGTCGAGGTGGTGGACTCCACCGGTGCCGGCGACGCGTTCACCGGGGCACTGGCGGTCGCCTGGGGCGAGGGGCGTGACCTGGTCGACGCGGTGCGCTGGGCGGGCGCCGCCGGCGCCGCCTGCGTGCGCCGGTTGGGCGCCTCGGTGGCGCTGCCCGGCCGGGCCGACATCGACGCCCTGTACCGTCCGGAGCCCTGACCGGCGGCCGGGCCGGCGCCCCGCGACGCCGGTTCAGGCCGCGCCGTCGGCGGCCTTGTTCTCGCCGCGCCGGCGCAGCATCCGCATCCCCGGGATGCCGGCCACCGCGAGCTTCAGGTCCCGGGTCACCCCGAGCAGGTCGTGAATGTCCGGGCCGACCCGGTCCAGGGTGGCCAGGATCGGCAGTACGTCCGAGGTGAGGTGCTCGGTCAGCCTCGGCAGCTCGTCGATCAGGCGGATCGCCGCGTCCACCTCCTCGGGGGAGAGTTGCTCGACGAACCGGGCGGCCATCGGGGCGCCCTTGCGCAGCGTCGCCCCGTACGCGGTGAGCAGTTCGTCCGCGGTCAGGCTGAGCCCCTCGGCGCGGGCCATGGTGGCGCCCGCCCGGTCGACCAGGTCACCCGCGGTGCCGGTGATCCGTCGCGCGTCCTCGACCACGCCGCCGGCGGAGCCGGTGATCTGCCGCGCGCCGTCGACCACGTCGGCCGCCGTGGCGGTGACCCGGCCGGCGTCGTCGACCAGGTCGCCGGCGGTGCCGGTGATCCGCCCGGCCTCCGTCACCACGCCACCGGCGGTGGTGGCCACCCGTCCGGCCTCGACGATCAGCGCGTCGGCGTCGGCGGTGAGCCGGGTGACCTGGTCGATCGCGGCGGTGGCGGCCTTGCTGATCACGTCGATCTCGGTGACCGCCCGCTCGGCCTCGCCGACCACCCGGTCGGTGCGCTCCAAGGTCGCCTCGGCCCGGTCCACCACCGCGTTGATCCGCTTGACCAGCGCCTCGACGCTGTCCAGCACGGCGAACGCGCGGGCCGGCGCACCGGCGAACGTGGCGGCCTGGTCGACGGCCGCCCGGGTCAGGTCGAGGACCGCGGCGGGGCGCGGGAGGGGGATCGCCATGCCGCAATTGTGCGTCGGCCGCACCACCTCCGCCCGGAGCGCGTGTCTCTTTCGAGGGTTTTGCGCATTCCGAGCGTGTGCCGGGAGCAAGATCAGCGGGGGAGGGATGGATGGGATGGGCGACCAGGAGGATCCGGATTCCGGGGCGATGGCCTCCCGGGACGCCGAGGCACTGGCCCGGCAGGGCACTCCGGTGGGCGGGGGCGAGGCGATCGCCTCCGCCGAGACGGAGGCGGCCGAGACGCGCAGTGCCGACGCCCCGCTGGGGCGACCCGGCCGCCGGTTGGACCGCCGGTCGCCGTACCTGTTGGGGCTGCTCGGCGCGGCCGGCGTGGCCACCACCTACGCCCTGGTGGAGTTGCTGGTCGCGGCCCGCGGCGTGCTGATCCTGATCGCCGTGGCGCTGTTCCTGGCGATCGGCCTGGACCCGGCGGTACGCCTGTTGGAGCGCCGGATGCCCCGCTGGGCGGCCGTCACCGTGGTGGTCTGCTGCCTGCTGGCGGTGGTCGGCGGGTTCCTGGCCGTGGCGATCCCGGCCCTGATCAGCCAGGTCGGACAACTGACCCGGCAGCTGCCGCGCCTGCTCGCCGAGTTGCGCGACCACAGCACGCTGATCGGCCGGGCCAACGACCACTTCCACCTCCAGAAGCGGCTGGAGGAGGTGGCGACCGGCAACGACCGGCAGCTCGCCGGCGGGGTGGTCGTCGCGGGCCGGCTGGTGCTCGGCGCCACCACGGCCACCGTCACCGCCCTGGTGCTGACCATCTACTTCCTGGTGGACCTGCCCCGGATCCGACAGTTGATCTACCGGATGTTCCCGCACAGCCGCCGCCCGCGCGCGATCCTGCTCGGCGACGAGATGTTCGCCAAGATTGGCGGCTTCGTCCTGGGCAACCTCCTCACCTCACTGATCGCCGGGCTCGGCACCTTCCTCTGGTTGGTCATCTTCGGCGTGCCGTACCCGCTGCTGCTGGCGCTCATGGTGGCCCTGCTCGACCTGGTGCCGATCATCGGCTCGACGGTCGGCGGCATCGTGGTCACGCTTGTCGCGTTCTCGGTCTCGCTGCCGGTGGCGCTGGCCACGCTGGCCTACTACATCGTCTTTCGGCTCACCGAGGACTACCTGCTGGTGCCCAAGATCGTGGGCCGGGTGGTGCGGGTGCCGGCGACCCTCACCTTCGTGGCCGTCCTGATCGGCGGCGTGTCGCTGGGCATCGTCGGCGCGCTGATCGCCATCCCGGTCGCCGCGTCGATCCGCATCGTCCTGGAGGAGACCGTCTTCCCCCGTCTCGACCGCTCCTGACCGTCCGCCGGTCAGGCTGACGGCTCGGGTTGTCCGACACCCACCCGGCGCCACCGGTGACCGGCGTGATCGGTGAAGACCAGCTCGATGACGACCTGATCCTGCGGGGTCACCGCCGCCTGCTGCCCGAGCGTGACGAACAGCTCCCGGGTCTCGCGGCCGTTGATCCGACGCAGTTCCCCCCGCACGGCGGCCACCGGCAGCCGGAGCCACGTCCCGTCGTCGCCGGGCATCGGTGAGCATGTGGTGGGTGCTGCCGATTTCGGCGCCACAGCAAAAATGTAGTGGCTACTACGTTCTTCGTGTGACGCCGAAATCGCCAACCACCGCTTCCGGCCGGGACCGCCTGTCGCGACCGGGGCCTCCGGATGCCATCGGCGTTGGGGCCGCCGGCCGGGTTGGAGTCGGTGTCGGTCGGGCCGGGGTTGACCACGTTCACGGTGATCCCGCGCGGGCCCAGCTCGCGGCCGAGGCCCTTGGTCAGCCCGGTCAGCGCGGTCTTGCTCATCGAGTAGAGCGAGAAGCCGGGAAACACCGCCCGCTCGGCCATGTTGCTGCCGATGTTGACGATTCGGCCGCCGTCGGCCATGTGTCGGGCCGCCGCCTTCGACGCCACGAACGGCGCCCGAATGTTGACCGCCACGGTCCGGTCGAACTCCGCCGCGCCGAGATCCTCCACCGGCGCGACGATGAAGGCACCGGCGTTGTTGACCAGGATGTCGAGCCGTCCGAACCCGGCCGCCACCCGGTCCACCACGCCGGTGACCGCGTCGGCGTCGGCGCTGTCCACCCGTACCGCCAGGGCCCGCCGCCCGACGGCCTTGACCTGGTCGACCACCGGGTCCGGTCCACGCTCAGGATCCGCTCGATCAGTCGCCGCCCTGCTGTTCGACGGCCCGTTGCAGGGCACGGTAGATCTGACCGAAGCGATGGGCGTCCTCGGTACGCAGCAGCATCAGCTCCTGGCCGTTGTGCTGCACCCAGAGCTCCTGCACCGCCGAACCCCGACTGTAGGAGCGGTCCAGCCAACCCAGCGGCAGCTCCATGAACGGCGTCAGGGCCAGCGCGGCCGCGAGGCAGACGGCGAGGATGGCGATCGCCAGCCCCCACCTGCCGCGGGCCTGCGCCGAGTAGGCCAGCGCCACCACGCAGACCAGCGCCACCAGAGGTGGAAGTGACAACAGCACGATCAGTACGCCCCGGGTGAAGATCCGGGACCGGACCCGGGCCGTACCCCGGCCCCGATCGTGCCAGACGAAGGTGATGTCGGCGATCCGAACGGTCATCCCGTTCGCGTGGATGGACTCGGAGGTCACCTGCGCCGACGTGTCGCGGTAATAGACCGTCACCTCTCCAGGAAAGCGGACGTGTCAACACCCACCGGATCGGGCCGACTACCCGCCGCTGCCGATGGCGCGCCGGGTCAGCGCCGGCTCGGGGCGAGACCGGCCTGCTCGACGGCGCGTTGCACGGCCCGGTAGATCTGGCCGAACCGCAGCGCGTCCCGGGTGTGCAGCAGCAGCACCCGCCGTCCCCGCACCTCGGCCCAGAGCCGCAACTCACGCGCGCCACGGGCGTACGACCGGTCCATCTGTTCCAGCAGCACGTCGGCCAGCGGTCCGGCGGTGAGGCCGACCAGGCAGGAGACGCCGACCAGGGCGACCGTGACGGTCAGCGAGGCGTGCAGGCCGAGCGCGATCAGCAGGCCCGCCACCGCCGCGACGACCGGTCCGGCCATGGCCGCGCCGAGCGCGCCGCGCCGGGCGGTCACCCGCCACGACCGGCGACCCCGCTCGTGCCAGACCCGGGTCAGGTCGCGCACCGGCACGGTCCGCCCGCCGACGCGTACCGCGTCCGAGGTGACCTGGACCGACCGGTCGTCGTAGTAGGTGATCATCGCCCCGATCCGTATCGACGCCTGTACCACACCCTACGTACCCAACGAGGGCCGCCGTAATGTGGGCACGCGACGTCGAGGTCGAGGTGAGAGTGAGGGGCTCGTGGGAGATTTCGTCCGGGTGGAGAGCAAGGACGGTATCGGGACGATCCGGCTGGAGCGCCCGCCGATGAACGCCCTGAACACCCAGGTGCAGGAGGAGTTGCGGGCCGCGGCGGCCGCCTGCGCCGCCGACGCGGACGTCCGCGCGGTGATCGTGTACGGCGGGGAGAAGGTCTTCGCGGCCGGCGCCGACATCAAGGAGATGGCCGACATGTCGTACGTGGACATGTCCGATCGCGCGGCCGACCTGTCCAGCGCGCTGGGTGCCATCGCCCGGATCCCCAAGCCGGTGGTCGCCGCCATCACCGGCTACGCCCTGGGCGGCGGCTGCGAGTTGGCGCTGGCCTGCGACTGGCGGGTGGTGGCCGAGGACGCCAAGCTGGGCCAGCCGGAGATCAAGCTCGGCATCATCCCCGGCGCCGGCGGCACCCAGCGGCTGGCCCGGCTGGTCGGACCGGCCCGCGCCAAGGACCTGATCATGTCGGGCCGGATGGTTGACGCCCAGGAGGCGCTGGCGATCGGCCTGGCCGACCGGGTGGTGCCGGCGGCGGAGGTCTACGCCGCGGCGATGGAACTCGTCCGGCCGTTCCTGACCGGTCCGGCGCAGGCGCTCCGGGCGGCCAAGCTGGCCGTCGACGGTGGCCTGGAGATGGACCTCGCCTCCGGCCTGGCCTGGGAGAGCCAGCTGTTCGCGGCGCTGTTCGCCACCGACGACCGGCGCGAGGGCATGGCGGCGTTCGTCGAGAAGCGCAAGCCGAACTTCACCGGCCGTTGACACCGGGGCTGGGGCGCGGCCCGGAGGTGACCGGCCGGTAACGTGCATCCCATCGGGCTGACGACGGGAGCGGTTATGGCGGAGCAGATCGAGGGTCACGGCGGCGAGTTGGTCCTCGCGGCACTGAGGTCGTACGGGGTGGCCGAGATGTTCACCCTGTCCGGCGGCCACGTCTTCCCGCTGTACGACGCCGCGCACCGGACCGGCTTCCCGATCTACGACGTGCGGCACGAGCAGTCGGCGGTGTTCGCGGCCGAGGCGGTCGCCAAGTTGCAGCGCCGGCCCGGCCTGGCCGTCCTCACCGCCGGTCCCGGGGTCACCAACGGGATCTCCGGGCTGACCAGCGCCTACTTCAACGCCTCGCCGGTGCTGGTGCTGGGCGGCAGGGCGCCGGCCTTCCGGTGGGGCGCCGGCAGCCTGCAGGAGGTCGACCACCTGCCGCTGGTCCGCCCGGTGACCAAGCACGCCGCCACGGTCGGCTCCGGCGACGAGATCCCGGGCGCGGTGCAGCAGGCCCTGGCCGCCGCGCTGACCCCGCACCGGGGGCCCGCCTTCCTGGACTTCCCGCTGGAGGTCATCTTCTCGGTCTCCGACGCCACCGTGCCGGACCGGCCGGCCCTCGCGCCGATCGAGCCGGACCCGGAGGAGGTGACCCGGGCCGCCCGGCTGATCGCCGGCGCGCAACGACCGGTGATCATCGCCGGCTCGGACGTCTGGACCGGCGACGCCGTCAACGCCCTGCGGGAGGCCGCGGAGGCGCTACGGGTGCCGGTCTTCACCAACGGCATGGGTCGTGGCGCGCTACCGCCGGAGCATCCGCTCGCCTTCGCCAAGGCCCGCCGGCACGCGCTCTCCGGCGCGGACGTGGTGGTCGTCATCGGCACCCCGCTGGACTTCCGGCTCGGCTTCGGGGACTTCGGCGACGCCCAGGTGGTGCACGTGGTGGACGCGCCGAGCCAGCGGGCCACGCACGTCCAGCCCGCCGTCAGCCCGACCGGTGACCTGCGACTGATCCTCTCCGCCCTGGCCGACCACGGCGGTGACCGGGAGGACCACGCCGGCTGGGTGGCCGACCTGCGGGCCGCCGAGGACGCGGCGAAGGCCCGCGACGCCGAGGCGATGGCCGCCGACACCGACCCGATCCGGCCGGCCCGGGTCTACGGCGAGCTCCGGCAGGTGCTCGCCCCGGACGCGGTGACCATCGGGGACGGCGGTGACTTCGTCTCGTACGCCGGGCGCTACCTGGAGCCGGCGATGCCCGGCACCTGGCTCGACCCCGGCCCGTACGGCTGCCTGGGCACCGGGATGGGCTATGCCATGGGGGCTCGGGTCAGCTACCCGGACCGGCAGGTCTGCGTGCTGATGGGCGACGGCGCGGCCGGTTTCTCGCTGATGGACGTCGAGTCGCTGGTCCGGCAGAAACTGCCGGTGGTCATCGTGGTCGGCAACAACGGCATCTGGGGTCTGGAGAAGCACCCGATGCGGGCCATGTACGGCTACGACGTGGCCGCCGACCTGCAGCCCGAACTGCGCTACGACGACGTGGTCACGGCGCTCGGCGGGGCCGGCGAGACCGTCGCGAAGGCGGCCGACCTGGGCCCGGCCCTGCGCCGGGCGTTCGACGCGGGCGTGCCGTACCTGGTGAACGTGCTCACCGACCCGGCCGACGCGTACCCCCGGTCCTCGAACCTGGCCTGACCGGCTCCCGCGCCGTGGCGTCCGGCCCGTCGGACGCCGCGGTCAGGGTTCCGGGGCGGTGGTCCGTCGGCGGGTCGCGGCCAACAGCGGTAACAGCAGGATGCCGATCACCATCGGCACGGCCATGTACCGGGCGGCCTGGGCGGCGTTGAGCACCAGCGTCGACACCTGGACGCCGAGGCTGAGAGTGCCCAGCGCGAGCAGGGCGCGTTCCCGCCGGCGCCACGCCGCGAGCCCCAGCACCAGGTAGCTCAGGTACGCCCAGGTGGCGCCCCGCCACAGCAGCCACTCCGGGGCGGCGGTCGCCTTGTTGAGCCGGTCGGCGACCGACCGCACCTGCCGGTTCAGCGGCCGCGGGCGGACCGTGGCGGCGAACGGGCTCCGCGCGAACGCGGGGTCCCGCGCGACGTAGGTGCGTACGGCCCGCCAGCCGGGGTTGCGACTGAGCCTTCCGGTCGAAATGGGCTGCCAGGCAATGGCGCCCCGACAGAGCCGCATCCCGACCACCGTGCCGGGGGACCGGGTCGCCAGGTGTGTCCAGGCCGCCAGCAGTTGGTTCCGCTGGTCGTAGGCGGCCTGCCGGTCGAAGGACGGGTTCCAGACGGTGGGGTCGACGGCCCGGCAGTCGCCGGAGGTCCGCCACAGCTCCAGCGGTGCCACCTTGGCCATCGCCGCGGTGTCGGCGGCGGGGAACGAACCGGGGTCCCGGCCGTAGCCGACGGCCAGGTCGGCGAAGAACGACTCGAAGGCGACGATCGAGCTGCTGTGCCGCACCCCCAGGGCCGGCAGCAGCAGCCAGTTCGTCAGCAGCGCGATCGCGACGGCGGTCGCCCCGGCGACGACGACCCGCCGGACGGCACCGCGCAGCAGCAGCGCGCAGAGCGGAATCGTGATCAGTACGGCCGCGAACCCGTTCTGCCGGAACAGGCAGACCAGGGCCAGTTCGACAAGCATCGCGACGAACAGCCCGCGGCTGAACGCCCGGGCCCCACCGGTCTGCCGGTCCGCCCCGCTGTCGGGCCGGTCCGCCCCGGCGCGGTGCCGGGCGACGACCCGGGCCAGCGTGCCGAGCAGGAAGACGCACGAGATGGTGAACGCGACGTCCTTCCACACGCACACCACGAACGTGCCGGTGGGTGGCAGCACCGCGACGACGACCGCCGCCGTCGCCCAGAGCCAGGCCGGGCCGCCGAGCCGGCGCAACCCGGTTGCCGCGTACGCCAGGCCGGCCGCCATCGCCACCGTCTGCGCCCCGGTCAGCGCGCCGAGCCCGCCGGTCAGCTGCAACGACAGCCAGACCAGGGCGGTGTAGGAGATCGGGTGGTGGGTGTTCCAGTTACCGGTGGTCGACTGCCAGATGTAGTTCAGCGAGTCCGGGCTGACCAGACCCGGACGATAGGCGATCCACCAGAAGATCAGGCCGAGTTGGGCCGTTCCGTAGGTGACCAGCGCCAGCACCGGCAACCGACGGCGTACCCGGACCGTGGCCGGCGGCTCCGGGTCGGCGGTGGCGGGGTCGGCGGTGGCCGGTTCGGCGGTGGTGGAGGCAGTCCGGTCGGACCCCGATCCCGGTGGCATGCAGTTCCTTCTGTTCCGGACGGGTGGCCGGCGGATGTCGACCGTGGCCCGGAAACGGCGGGCGACACCGCCGGAACCCGAGGCGGCAAGGGCCGCCGAATCCTAACCGCTCGTCGCCACGCCGGTGGGCCCGTGCTGTGTGACCAGCCAGTCAGAGTGGGCGGGTCACGACTCCGGCCGGTCCTCCCGGGGCGAGGGTTCGCCGTCGCCCGGAACCGGTCCGGTGTCCCGGCGGCGCAGGTCGTCCTCGCGGCGGCGCAGGTCGGCCTCCCAGCGGGCGAACATCTCCTGATCGGACCGGGACCGCTCGCCCAGCGTACGGAGGAACTCCGGATCGTCGTCCGGCGCGACCTGCCGGCGCGGCCGTTCCGCCTCGGGGAAGCCGCCACCCGGCCGCCACCGCCGCCGGTCGACGGGCGCGGTGGCCGGCCGGCCGGCCACGAACCAGGCGATCGAGCCGACCAGCGGGAAGAACAGGATGATCAGCACCCAGACGAGGCGCGGCAACGCCCGGATCTCGTCCTCCTCGGTGGACAGGCAGCTGATCAGAGCGCAGATGGCGAGAACGATCTCGACCAGGAAGAGAAGCACGTAGAGGCGGGCCATCCGCTCATCATGACCCATCGGGTCGACCGTGCCCATCGCCTCTTCCGCCCGCATCCCGGCACCGGCAGCGGTCGACCGCGGCCGGGTCGCGGCCGGTCCGGCACCGGCCGGCCCGGGGGTCAGCGGACGAGGACCAGCAGCGCGCCGAGCGCGGCGTAGCCGGTCACGGCCAGCGCGGCCAGCGGCGCCAGCCGGCCGGCGCCGCCCGACGACGGCGAACCGGCGTACCGGCGGAAGGTCAGCACCACCACCGCCACCCAGCCGACCAGCGCGACCGCCGCGGCCAACGCGCCCGGCGGGCCTGCCGGCAGGGCCAGCCGGACGGTGAGCACGACGACCACGGTGAACCCGAGGACGGTGCGCCGCCAGGCGAGCCGGGTCCGTTGCCGGGCCAGCCCGGGATCGTCGCTCACCGTTGCCCCACGGCCCGCAGCAGCACGGCGACCACCAGCAGCAGGGCGCCGAGCCCGACGGTCAGCGACAGGACGGCGGGGAACCGGGAGACCGGCAGTTCCCGGCGCAGCCGGATGGCCCGTTCGGTGCGGGCCCAGTGGTCCACCGCGCGGACCGCCACCGCCCCGCCGAGCAGCAGCAGCGCGATCGCCAGCGCCTCGCGCAGGTGCGGCACGGGCAGCGGCGGCAGGAACTGGACCACCGCCAGGCCGCCGCCGACCAGCGCCAGCCCGGTGCGCAGCCAGGCCAGGAAGGTGCGCTCGTTGGCCAGCGAGAACCGGTAGTCCGGCTGGTCGCCGACCTCCCGCAGATCCCGCGGGTGGAACCACTGCCTGATCGCACCGCGCATGGACATGATCACGATTATCCGGTGGACGGCCGGCATAGCCTGGGCGGGTGACGGATCTCGACCCGAAAACTCTGCTCGCCGCCTACGACAACCAGTTGCGGCCGGACCTGCCCAACCCGGTGCCGCCGGGGGTGACCCTGGAGGAGGACGGTCCGCTGACCCGGGTGCACGGCCTGGGCCGGGGCGGCTTCCTGGCGTACCGGGATCTCGCCGGCCTGACCGGCGACCGGCTGGACGCGCTGATCCACCGGCAGCGGGACCACTTCGCCGCGCTGGGCGAGCCGGTGGAGTGGAAGACCTACGGCCACGACGAACCGGCCGACCTGCCGGACCGGCTGCGGGCCGCCGGGTTCGAGCCGGAGGATCGGGAGACCGTCCTGGTCGGCCCGGTCGCGTCGCTGGCGGCCACCCTCCCGGTCCCGCCCGACGGGGTACGCCTGCGCGAGGTCACCGACCGCGCCGACCTGGACCGGATCGTGGTGCTGGAGTCGGCAGTGTGGAACGACGACCGCGGTCATCTGGCCGACATGCTGGAGCGGGAGTTGTCCATGGGTCCCGAGGCCATCACCGTGCTGGTGGCCGAGGAGGAGGCCACCGGTCGGGTGGTCAGCTCCGGCTGGGTGCGGTACATCGCCGGGACCCGGTTCGCCTCCCTGTGGGGCGGTTCGACGTTGCCGGACTGGCGGCGCCGGGGCATCTACCGGGCGCTGGTCACCTACCGGGCCCGCCTCGCCGACGCCCGGGGGTACGCGTTTCTGCAGGTCGACGCCTCGGAGGACAGCCGTCCGATCCTGGAGCGACTCGGCCTCGTACCGGTCACCACCACGACCCCGTACGTCTACACTCCGTAACCGTGGCTGTCACGCTTACCGACGACGAGCGGATGACCCTGCGGACGGCCGCGTTCGGGGCGGTCTTCCTGGTCTCCGACGCCGACCCGGGGCCGATCTCGATGATCAAGGAGAGTTTCGCCGCGTCGGACACCATCAACGACTCGTCCGGTCTGGTCAAGGACGTCCTGACCACCGGGCCGCTGCCGCGGCTGCCGGACGATCGGGTGGCGGTGGAGGAGGTCGTCCTGCCGGCGTTGCGCCGCTCGGTGGAGATCCTCGAGGTGCGGGCGCCGGACGAGGTGGGCCGCTACCGGGCCACCGTGGTTGCCGCGGTCCGGCAGGTGGCGGAGGCGACCCGCGGGGTCAACGAGGCCGAGTCGACCGTCGTGGTGAAGGTGATGGGTGCCCTGGGGGCGTTGGGCTGACCGGGCCGTCGCCGAGCCACAGCGCCCGTACCGTCGCCCGTACGCAGGTCTCCCGCAGCCGGCCGCAGGAGCACCGGTGTCCGTCCTGGAGGAGTCGCCGGCCGCAGGTGGCGAAGCGGACCGGCGGCGACGGGGTGGCTTGTGCGGACATTTCGGGCACCTTCCTTTTGTCGGCATCCTACCGTCGAAATGGTCGTCCGCGGTGAGCTGTGTCACTCTGGGTGTCCGATGGTGGAAAGCTACCAGTGGGTAACATTGCTCGTGGGAAACCGCACAACAGCCCGCGGTTGACCAAGCGTTTCCGGACGCGAAAGGCTGCGCCAGCAGAACTACGCGCCGTGCCGGCAGAGGCAGCCCGCGTGGCGACCTCGCCGGGCCGGCCGACAGGCACACCAACAGGAGGGTCGTCGAAGCACGATGAACATCGTCGTACTCGTCAAGCAGGTGCCCGACTCGGGCGCGGACCGCAACCTGCGCAGTGACGACAACACCGTCGACCGCGGGTCGGCAACCAACGTCATCAACGAGATGGACGAGTACGCCATCGAGGAGGCGTTGCGGATCAAGGAGGCGCACGGCGGCGAGGTGACCATCCTGACGATGGGACCGGACAAGGCCACCGAGTCGATCCGCAAGGCCCTGTCGATGGGGCCGGACAAGGCCGTCCACGTGCTCGACGACGCGCTGCACGGTTCCTGCGCGGTGGCCACCTCCAAGGTGCTCGCCGCCGCCCTCGGCCGGCTGAACGCCGACCTGGTGATCTGCGGCGCGGAGTCCACCGACGGCCGGGTGCAGGTCATGCCGCACATGCTCGCCGAGCGGCTCGGCGTCGCCGCGCTCACCGGCGCCCGCAAGGTGGTGGTCGACGGGTCCACCCTGACCGTCGAGCGGCAGACCGAGGAGGGCTACGAGACGGTCAGCGCCGCGACCCCGGCCGTCGTCTCGGTCTGGGACACCATCAACGAGCCGCGCTACCCCTCCTTCAAGGGCATCATGGCGGCCAAGAAGAAGCCGGTCGAGACGTTGTCCCTGGCCGACCTCGGCGTCGCGCCGACGGAGGTCGGGTTCGACGGCGCCACCAGTGCGGTCGTCGAGCACAGCAAGCGGCCGCCGCGCTCCGGCGGCGAGAAGATCACCGACGAGGGCGAGGGCGGCGTGCGGCTGGTCGAGTTCCTCGCGTCCGAGAAGTTCGTCTGAGGGGGGCCGGTCCATGTCTGAGGTTCTGGTAGTCGTCGAGGCCACCCGGGAATTCGGCGTCAAGAAGGTCACCCTCGAACTGCTCACCCTGGCCCGCCAGCTGGGCACCCCGGCCGCGGTGGTGCTCGGCGGCAGCGGTGCCGCCGCCGCGCTCACCGACAAGCTCGGCGAGTACGGCGCCGAGAAGATCTACGCCGCCGAGGGCGACGAGATCGACGGGTACCTGGTGGCGCCCAAGGCGACCGTGCTGGCCGACCTGGTCAGGCGGGTGCAGCCGGCGGCCGTCCTGCTCGCCTCCAGCCAGGAGGGCAAGGAGATCGCGGCCCGGCTCGCGGTCAAGCTGGACAACGGCATCCTCACCGACGTGGTCGGGCTGGACGCCGACGGCACCGCCACCCAGGTGGCCTTCGCCGGCTCGACCATCGTGAAGTCCAAGGTGACCCGCGGCCTGCCGCTGGTGACCCTGCGTCCCAACTCGGTGCCGCCGACCCCGGCCGCCGCCACCCCGAGCGTCGAGCAGCTCGACGTCCAGCTCGGCGACGCGGACAAGCTGGCCACGGTGGTGGAGCGGGTCGCCGAGCAGAAGGGCTCCCGGCCCGAGCTGACCGAGGCGTCGATCGTCGTCTCCGGCGGTCGCGGCGTCGGCAACGCCGACAACTTCAAGCTCGTCGAGGAGATCGCCGACCTGCTCGGCGGCGCCGTCGGGGCGTCCCGGGCCGCGGTCGACTCCGGCTTCTACCCGCACCAGTTCCAGGTCGGGCAGACCGGCAAGACCGTCTCCCCGCAGCTGTACGTGGCGCTGGGCATCTCCGGCGCGATCCAGCACCGGGCCGGCATGCAGACCTCGAAGACCATCGTCGCGGTGAACAAGGACGCCGAGGCGCCGATCTTCGAACTGGCCGACTACGGCGTGGTGGGTGACCTGTTCAAGGTCGTACCGCAGGCCGCCGAGGAGATCCGCAAGCGCAAGTGAGGTGGGTGGCGGGGTGGGCCGCCGTACCCGGCGCGGACCGTCAGGCTTGATGTCCGCGCCGGGCCCGGCGGCCCACCCCTCGCGCGTCGCCCACCGTCGGGGCAGTGTGCGGTCAGGGTGGCATCCGGGCGGCGATAGGCTGGGTCGTGATGACCTACTTGGATCACGCGGCGACCACGCCGATGCTCGACGAGGCGCTGGAGGCGTACGTCGCCACCGCCCGTGAGGTCGGCAACGCCTCGTCGCTGCACGCCGCCGGTCGGGGCGCCCGCCGCCGGATCGAGGAGTCGCGGGAGCGGATCGCCGCCGCGCTGGGTGCCCGGCCGTCCGAGGTGATCTTCACGGGCGGCGGTACCGAGAGCGACAACCTGGCGGTGAAGGGCATCTTCTGGGCGCGCCGGTCGGCCACACCGGGCCGGACCCGGGTGGTGGCCAGTTCCGTCGAGCACCACGCGGTGCTGGACACAGTCGAGTGGCTGCGCCGGCACGAGGACGCCTCGGTCGGTCTGCTCCCGGTCGACTCCGTCGGTCGGCTCGACCCGGCCACGCTGGCGGCCGAACTCGACGCGCACGGCGACCGGGTCGCCGTGGTCAGTGCCATGTGGGCCAACAACGAGGTCGGCACGGTGCAACCGGTCGCCGAGCTGGCCGCCCTGGCCGCCCGGCACGGCATCCCGTTCCACACCGACGCCGTCCAGGCGGTCGGGCAGGTCCCGGTCGACTTCGCGGCCAGCGGTGCCGCCGCGCTCACCGTGACCGGGCACAAGCTCGGCGGCCCGATCGGGGTGGGCGCGCTGCTGCTCGGCCGGGACGTGCCGTGCACCCCGCTGCTGCACGGCGGCGGCCAGGAGCGGGACGTCCGCTCCGGCACCCTGGACACCCCCGGCGTCGTCGCGTTCGCCGTCGCGGTCGAGACCGCGGTGAAGAACCAGCAGGCGTACGCGGCCCGGGTCGGCGCGCTGCGCGACGACCTGGTGGCCCGGATCCGGCAGGCGGTGCCGGACGCGATCTTCAACGGCGACCCGGAGCACCGGCTGCCCGGCAACGCGCACTTCTCCTTCCCCGGCTGCGAGGGCGACGCGTTGCTGCTGCTGCTCGACGCCCAGGGCATCGCCTGCTCGACCGGGTCCGCCTGCTCGGCCGGGGTGGCCCAGCCGTCCCACGTACTGCTCGGGATGGGTGCCGACGACGACCGGGCACGCTCCTCGCTGCGCTTCGCCCTGGGCCACACCTCGACCGCCGCGGACGTGGACGCGCTGGTCGCCGCGCTGCCGGCGGCCGTCGACCGGGCCCGCCGCGCCGGCTCCCTCGGCTCCGCCCGCCCATGATCCGGGAGAGTCCTGCTCGCTCTGACGAGCCGAACTCTTCCGGATCATGATTGGCCCGGCCCGGCGCGGGTGTCGTCATCCGGGGCGGTCGGCCGTCGGAGAGGTGAACCTGCGCACCCGTACGGGCGGTAAGGAGCGGCGCGCCGGGCCGGGCTACGCTCGATGGCGTGAAGGAGGTGTCCCGGTGAGGGTGTTGGCGGCGATGTCCGGTGGGGTCGACTCGGCGGTGGCCGCCGCGCGGGCGGTGGCGGCCGGGCACGACGTGACCGGCGTGCACCTGGCGCTGGCCCGCAACCCGCAGACCTACCGCACCGGGGCCCGTGGCTGCTGCACGCTGGAGGACTCCCGGGACGCCCGGCGGGCCGCGGACGTGCTCGGCATCCCGTTCTACGTCTGGGACATGGCCGACCGGTTCCACGCCGACGTGGTGGACGACTTCGTCGCCGAGTACGCGGCGGGGCGCACCCCGAACCCGTGCCTGCGCTGCAACGAGAAGATCAAGTTCGCGGCGGTGCTGGACCGGGCGGTGGCGCTCGGCTTCGACGCCGTGGTCACCGGTCACCACGCCCGGCTGGGCGCCGACGGGCTGCTGCGGCGCAGCGTCGACGCGGCCAAGGACCAGTCGTATGTGCTGGCGGTGCTGACCCGCGAGCAACTCGACCGGTCGATGTTCCCGCTCGGCGACTCGACCAAGGCGCAGGTCCGCGCCGAGGCCGCCGAGCGTGGCCTGGCGGTGGCCGACAAGCCGGACTCGCACGACATCTGCTTCATCGCCGACGGGGACACCCGTGGCTTCCTCGCCGACCGCCTCGGATCCGCCCCCGGCGACATCGTCGACGCGGGGACCGGCGCGGTGCTGGGCGGCCACGACGGCGCGTACGCCTACACCGTGGGCCAGCGACGCGGCCTGCGGTTGGAGACCCCGGCCCCGGACGGCCGGCCGCGCTACGTGTTGTCCATCACTCCGAAGACCAACACCGTGACGGTCGGCCCGGCCGAGGCGCTGGACGTGTCCGAAGTGAACGCCGAGCGCCCGGTCTGGACCGGTGGTCCGGTGCCGACCGGACCG
This sequence comes from Micromonospora zhanjiangensis, assembly GCF_042650605.1. Lineage (NCBI taxonomy): Bacteria > Bacillati > Actinomycetota > Actinomycetes > Micromonosporales > Micromonosporaceae > Micromonospora > Micromonospora zhanjiangensis. Next base: position 52,426 of record NZ_JBHSBN010000002.1, read on the forward strand.
GTCGACTGCCAGGTGCAGCTGCGCGCGCACGGCGGCGTGGTGCCGGCGACGGTGCGCCTGGACGGCGGCACGCTCCGGGCCGAGCTGCACTCGCCGGCCCGCGGGGTGGCCGCCGGTCAGGCGATCGTGGCCTACCGTCCCGACCCGGCCGGCGACGTCGTCCTCGGCTCCGCCACCATCCGCTGACCGCGGCCCGCCCCCGCATCCGCGTCCGCCCGGTGGCTCCGGGTCGGTGGGCCCGGCCGGGGCGGTGCGTAGAGTGATCGGACGTGACCCAACCAACCTGGCCGTGGCCGGCCGGCGCGGCGACCGGGGTCGGGTCGATGCCCGGCACCGACGTCGCCGAGGCCCAGCGGATCGTGCTCGGTGAGCTGCCGGACCTGCCGCACCTGCCCGAGTTGCCCGCCCGTGGACCGGGGGCCGACCTGATCGGCCGGACCGCCGGGCTGCTGGTGGACCTGCCGGTCGAGCTGCACGCGGCCCGCTGGCGGATCGCCGGCCGTCCCGGCCGGGACCTGCGTCGCGCGCACGACCTGATGGAACGCGACCTGGACCAGCTCACCGAGCAGGCCGACGGGCTCGCCGGTCCGGTCAAGATCTCGGCGGCCGGCCCGTTCACCCTGGCCGCCGCGCTGGACCGGCCGATCGGCGGCCGGATGCTGCGGGACCCGGGAGCCGTGCGCGACCTGACCGGCTCGTTGGCCGAGGGGCTGCGCGAGCACGTCGCCACGGTGCGCCGCCGGCTGCCCGGGGCCACCGTGCTGCTCCAACTGGACGAGCCGTCACTGCCGACCGTGCTGGCCGGACGGGTGCCGACCGAGAGCGGGCTCGGCGCGTACCGGCCGGTGGAGCAGAACGTGGCCGTCGACGCGCTGCGTTCGGTGCTGACCGCTGTCGGGGCGCCCGTCGTGCTGCACTGCTGCGCGCCGGACGTACCGGTGGGGTTGTTCCGCGCGGCCGGCGCGGCCGCGGTGGGGTTGGACCTGGACCTGTTGGGCCGCGACCTGGACCCGCTCGGCGAGGCGCTCGACGCGGGTCTCGGCCTGCTGGCCGGCGCCGCGCCGGCGACCGCGCCGCCGGCCGGTCGCGCGCCGTCCTCCGCCCAGGTCGCCGACCGGGTACGCCAGCTCTGGCACCGCCTCGGCTTCCCGCCCGCCCGGCTCGCCACGCAGGTGGTGGTGACCCCGACCTGCGGCCTGGCCGGCGCCACCCCCGAGTACGCCCGCGCGGTCCTCACCGCCTGCCGGGACGCCGGCCGGCGGCTGGCCGAGGCCTGACCCGGGTTTCCTGTCGCACCCGCCGGGCACTATCACCGGCATGATCGGAAAACTGCGCAGCGTCGTCATCGACTGTCCCGATCCGCGCTCGCTCGCCGCCTTCTACAGCGAGTTGCTCGGCATCCCGGTCACGTACGACGACGAGGACGAGTGGGTGGTGGTCGGCGGTCCGGGACACGACGTCCGGCTCGCCTTCCAGCAGGCGCCGGGCCTGCGGGAGCCGCGCTGGCCGGATCCGGAGCGGCCGCAGCAGTTCCACCTCGACGTCACCGTCGACGACGTCGACGCGGCCGAGCGGCGGGTGCTCGAACTCGGTGCCACCCGGTTGCCCGGCGGCCAGGAGGGCGGCGACGACCGGTTCCGGGTCTACGCCGACCCGGCGGGTCACCCGTTCTGCCTCTGCTGGGAGTGACCGGTCCGCGGTCCGCCGGGAGCGACCGGCCGGCCGTGGTCCGCCCGGCCCGTGGTCCGCCCGGCCCGTGGTCCGCCCGGTCCGGCCGGCCGCGGGGCGGCGACGGGCCGGTCCGGCCGGGGTGGCGGGGTGGCCGGTCTTTCGTGGATCATGGCGGGATGACCGGGAAGCGGGCGTCGGGATCACTGTTCGGGCTGGCCTACGGCGACGCGCTCGGCAAACCGACCGAGTTCCTGTCGGTGGCCCAGATCGTCGACCGGTACGGTCCGGCCGGCCCGCGCGATCTGACCGGCGATCCGGCCATGGTCACCGACGACACCCAGATGGGCCTGGCGGTGGGCTGGGCGCTGCGCGAGGCCCCGGCCGCCGCCCCGGACGCACTGGAGCCGGTGCTGCGTCGGCGGTTCCTCGACTGGGCGAACAGCCCCGACAACAACCGGGCGCCCGGGATGACCTGCCTGCGGGCCTGCGGAAAACTGGCCGACGGCGGACCGTGGCAGCGGGCCACCGAGGGCCGGTCCAAGGGCTGCGGGGCCAACATGCGGGTCACCCCGGTCGGCCTGATGCCCGGCTACGACCTGGACACCCTGGCCGGGGTGGCCCAGTTGCAGGCCGGCCTGACCCACGGTCACCCGACCGCCCTGGCGGCCAGCGAGCTGACCGCGTACGCCGTGCGCATGCTGCGCGACGGCGCGGCGGTGGGCGACCTGCCCGGCCTGCTGCGGCTGCGGGCGGCCGAGCAGCGCACCACCTACCGGGCCGACTGGCTCGGTGACCTGTGGCGGTGGGCGGAGGGCGCGGATCCGGTCGGTTTCATCGCCACCGGCTGGGACGAGTGCCTCGGCGCGCTCGACCGGCTGGCGGCGGCGTTGACCGACCCGGACGACGGCGACGACCCGTGCCTGCGTACCGGTGACGGCTGGATCGCCGAGGAGGCGCTGGCCACGGCGGTGTACTGCGCGGTGCGGCACCGGGACGACCCGGTCGCCGCGCTGGCCCGGGCCGCCACCACCCGGGGCGACTCCGACTCGATTGCCTGCCTCACCGGCGCCTTCCTGGGCGCCGCCCACGGCATGGCGGCCTGGCCGGCGGGTTGGGCCGCCCGAATCGAGTACGCCGACCAGCTCACCGCCCTCGGCGCCGGCTGGGACTGAGCCGCCCCCGATGTCGTACCGGCGGGATAACGTGCACCGGTAGCGTGCACCGGGGAGGTCGCCAGCCATGTCCGAGGAAGCCATTCCGCAGCAGGTCAGCGCCGCGCAGGAGGCGGCGGCCGGTGCCGAGCCGACGGCCGCCGCCCGGGAGCGGCACGCCACCCTGAGTGCCGACCTGACCGACCACCAGTACCGCTACTACGTGCTGGACTCGCCGGTCATCTCGGACGCCGAGTTCGACACGTTGCTGCGGGAGCTGGCCGCGCTGGAGGAGGAGTTCCCCTCCCTGCGCACCCCGGAGTCGCCCACCCAGCGGGTCGGTGGCACCTTCTCCACGCTGTTCACCCCGGTCGAGCACGCCGAGCGGATGATGTCGCTGGACAACGCCTTCGACCCGGACGAGCTGGCCGCCTGGGCCGAGCGGGTGGAGCGGGACGCCGGCGGCCCGGTGCCGTACCTGTGCGAGCTGAAGGTCGACGGGCTGGCGATCAACCTGACCTACGAGAAGGGCCGGCTGGTCCGGGCGGCGACCCGGGGCGACGGGCGCACCGGCGAGGACGTCACCGCCAACGTCCGCACCATCCGCACCATCCCCGAGCGGCTGACCGGCGGCAAGGGTGCGCCCAAGGTGCCAGAGCTGCTGGAGGTGCGCGGCGAGATCTACTTCCCGGTGTCCGACTTCGCCGGGCTGAACGCGTCCCTGGTCGAGCAGGGCAAGGCGCCGTTCGCCAATCCGCGCAACGCCGCCGCCGGCAGCCTGCGGCAGAAGGATCCCCGGATCACCGCGAGCCGCCCGTTGCGGATGGTGGTGCACGGCATCGGCGCCCGCAGGGGCTACCGCCCAACGGCCCAGTCCGAGTCGTACGCGGCGTTGCGGGCCTGGGGGCTGCCGACCAGCGACCGCTGGCGGGTGGTGCCCGACCTGGCCGGCGTCCGGGACTACATCGACCACTACGCCGCGCACCGGCACGACGTCGAGCACGAGATCGACGGGGTGGTGGTCAAGGTCGACCCGGTGGCCATCCAGGGCCGGCTCGGCTCGACCAGCCGGGCACCCCGGTGGGCGATCGCCTTCAAATATCCCCCTGAAGAGGTGACCACCAAGCTGATCGACGTCGACGTGAACGTGGGGCGGACCGGCCGGGTCACCCCGTTCGCCGTGCTCGAACCGGTGAAGGTCGCCGGTTCGACGGTCGCCTTCGCCACCCTGCACAACGCCCGCGAGGTGGAACGCAAGGGCGTGCTGATCGGCGACACGGTCACCATCCGCAAGGCCGGCGACGTGATCCCGGAGGTGCTCGGCCCGGTCGTCGACCTGCGCCCGGCCGACGCCCGGCCGTTCCGGATGCCGGACCGCTGCCCGGCCTGCGGCACCGCGTTGGCGCCCGCCAAGGAGGGCGACGTCGACATCCGGTGTCCCAACTCCCGGACCTGCCCGGCGCAGTTGCGCGAGCGGGTGTTCCACCTGGCCGGACGCGGTGCGCTGGACATCGAGGTGCTCGGCTACAAGGCGGCCGGCGCGCTGCTCGACTCGAAGGCGATCACCGACGAGGGCGACCTGTTCGACCTGGACGCCGAGCGGCTGGCCGCGGTGCCGTTCTTCGTCAACAAGGACGGCAGCCTGGGCAGCAACGCGGTCAAGCTGCTGGAGAATCTGGACGAGGTGAAACAGCGGCCGCTCTGGCGGGTGCTGGTCGCGCTGTCGATCCGGCACGTCGGGCCGACCGCGGCGCAGGCGTTGGCCCGACACTTCGGGTCGATGCCGGCCATCGAGGCCGCCGGGGAGGAGGAACTCTCCTCGGTGGACGGGGTCGGGCCGACCATCGCGGTGAGCCTGCGCGAGTGGTTCGCCGTCGACTGGCACCGCGACGTGGTGCGCAAGTGGACCAAGGCCGGGGTACGGATGGCCGAGGAGCGCCGGGACGAGGGCCCGCGCCCGCTGGAGGGGCTGACCGTGGTGGTGACCGGCACGCTGTCCGGCTACACCCGGGACGAGGCGGCGGAGGCGATCCAGTCGCTCGGCGGCAAGGTCTCCGGCTCGGTGTCGAAGAAGACCGGCTTCGTCGTGGTGGGGGAGAATCCGGGTTCCAAGGCCGACAAGGCGGCCACGCTGAAGGTGCCGACGCTGGACGAGGCGGGCTTCGGGGTGCTGCTCTCGGCCGGCCCGGACGCCGCCCGCGAGGTGGCGCAGCGTAGCGAAGAATGAGGCGACGGTAACTCTCCGTATCGTCCGGTGTCGGAGCGAGATGTGCCGTATTCCAAGTTAGTCACGACTGACCGTTTCCCGGCTGTCGGGCTCCTGAGCAGGGACTATTCGGGCGTTTGATGGATGCAGGCGCCTGCGGGAGGTAGCGGGCGCCCCGGAACGTCGGGAGGTCGTCTGATGGAGGCCGCGGCCCTGCGGAACTCCGTTCCTCCTGGCCGGGCGGGAACCTTCCTCGGCTTCGTCGCGACGGTGGTGGCGCTGGCCGTCCTGGTCTCCGCCGTACCGCTCGGTGCGCTGCCCGGCCAGACCCCGCACCTGCCGGTGGCCTTCTGGGTCATGGTGGTGCTCGCCGTGGGCTGCGACGCGCGGCCGTTCACCCCACCCGGCCGGCGGCAGAGCCCGGCCGTGTTCCCGTCGGTCTGCTTCACCTTCGCGATCCTGGTCGGTTGGGGCCTCGGGCCGGCGATCGCGGTGCAGGCCGCGGCGGTGCTGGTGTCCGGCGCCCGGATGCGGCACGCCGCCTGGCGGACCGCGTTCAACATCGCCCAGTACGCCTGCGCGCTGGCCGCCGCCGCGGCGGTGACCCGGCTGGGCGGCTACCCGGACTTCGCCGGTGGGCGGGCGCCGGGCTGGCCGGACGTGGCGGTCCTGACCGCCGCCGTGGCGGCCTGGTTCGTGGTCTCGTACGGCCTGGTCACACTGGCCATCCGGTTCCGGTTCGGCACCGGCTGGTGGCGGGTGGTCCGCCAGGGGTTGGTCTTCGAACTGCTCGCCACCGGCTCGCTGCTGCTGCTCGGCCCGGTGCTGCTGGCCGCGGCGCGGCAGAGCGCGGCGCTGATTCCGTTGGTCCTGGTGCCGCTGTTCGCGGTGTCCCGGATGTCCCGGCTCTCCGGCGAGCAGGAGCGGGTGGCCCGGCTGGACCCGCTGACCGGACTGGCCAACCGGAAGGCCCTGGTCACCGAGATCGTGGAACAGCTCCCGCTGCACAACGAGCAGGTGCCGGTGACGGTCCGGGTCCCGGCCCCGGCCGGTCGGGCCGGCTCCGGCGGCGCGGAGCGCACCGGCCGGCGGTTGGCGCTGCTGCTGCTCGACCTGGACCGGTTCAAGAACGTCAACGACGCGCTCGGGCACGCCGTGGGCGACCGGTTGTTGATCGAGGTCGGTCGGCGGCTCACCGAGGTGGTCCGCCCCGGCGACCTGGTGGCCCGGCTCGGCGGTGACGAGTTCGCCATCGTGGCGCCCCGGTTGGCCGACGCCGAACACGCCCGCGAGCTGGCCGACCAGGTGGTCGCCGCGCTGGCCGAGCCGGTGCCGCTGGACGGCCTGCCGCTGGACGTCGGCGGTTCCATCGGCGTGGCGCTCTATCCCGACCACGGACGGGACTTCGAGACCTTGATGCGGCACGCGGACGTGGCGATGTACGACGCCAAGCACCGCGGCGACACCGTCGCGGTGTACGCGCCGGAGTCCGACCACAATTCGCCGGAGCGGCTCAGCCTGCTGGCCGACCTGCGCCGGGTCCTGGAGACGCCGGGCGGCGGGCCGGGGGCGGGGTCGGGCGGTGCCCCGGGCGACGACGCCGGTGAGATTACCATGTACTACCAACCGCAGGTCGCCATCGACACCGGCGAGGTGGTCGGGGTCGAGGCGTTGCTGCGCTGGCGGCACCCGGCGCGCGGCATGGTCGACCCGGAGGAGCTGATCCGGGTCGCCGAGCAGAGCGCGGTGATGCGGCTGCTCACCCGGCGGGTGATCGACGACGTGGTGGAGCAACTGGCCAAGTGGACGGCGGCCGGGCTCGACCTGCGCGCGGCGGTCAACGTCAGCGTCCGGGACCTGCACACCGGTGAGATCGTCGAGCAGATCGCCGACCGGCTGGCCCGGTACGGCGTACCCACGGCGAGCCTCCAGTTGGAGATCACCGAGGGGGCGCTGATGGCCGACCCGCGGCGGGTGCTGGCCACCATCTCCCGGCTGGACAAGCTCGGGGTGGCCATCTCGCTGGACGACTTCGGTACCGGGTACTCGTCCATGCAGCACCTGCGCCGGCTGCCGCTGTCCGAGGTCAAGGTCGACCGGTCGTTCGTGCTCGGGATGGCGGTCGACGCCGACGACGCCGCCATCGTCCGCTCCATGATCGAGCTGGCCGGCGCGCTCGGGCTGCGGGTGGTCGCCGAGGGGGTGGAGGACGAGCGCACCTGGCGGCTGCTGCGGGAGGTCGGCTGCGACGTCGCCCAGGGCTGGTTCTACGCCCGGCCGATGCCGGCCGACGACCTGATCGCCTGGCTGGCCCGGTACCGCCCGCTGCCCGGCCCGGCGAACCCGACCGGCGCCCGGCACGGCCGGCCGAGCGGGCCGGGGGACTGAGCGGCCCGGCGCCCGACACGGCCGGCCGAGCGGCGCCGGGGGCCGAGCGGACCGGACCGGGGAGGGTGGGGCGGGACGCGGCAGGGGACACAAATAGACTCGCTCCGGTCACGGCGCGCACGGCAGGCTGTGCCGGGACCCGGTGGAAGAAGACCGTTCAGCACGAACCGAAGGGGGCACGATGGCCGCCATCTCCCGCGAAGAGGTAGCGCACCTGGCGCGCCTGTCGCGGCTCGCCGTCACCGAGGAGGAGTTGGACACGTTCGCCGGCCAGCTCGACGTGATCCTGCAGTCGGTGGCCCGGGTCGGCGAGGTGGCCGCCGCGGACATCCCGCCGACCTCGCACTCCGTGCCGCTGAGCAACGTGCTGCGCGAGGACGTCGTGGTCCCCGGACTGAGCCGGGACGAGGCGCTGTCCGGCGCCCCGGACGCCGACCAGGACCGGTTCCGCGTACCCCGAATCCTGGACGAGGATGTGGCGTCGTGACCGATGTGACCAGAATGACCGCCGCGGACATCGCGGCCGGCGTCGCGGGCGGCGAGCTTTCCGCCGTCGAGGTGACCCGGGCCCACCTGGACCGGATCGCCGCGGTGGACGACCGGGTGCACGCCTTCCTGCACGTCGACGCCGACGGCGCGTTGGCCGCAGCGGCCGACGTGGACCGGCGGCGGGCCGCCGGCGAGCCGCTCGGCCCGCTGGCCGGCGTCCCGGTCGCGGTCAAGGACGTACTCGCCACCAAGGGCGTGCCGACCACCGTCGGGTCGAAGATCCTGGAGGGCTGGCGCCCGCCGTACGACTCGACCATCGTGCGGCGGCTGCGCGAGGCCGGCTCGGTGATGCTGGGCAAGACCAACATGGACGAGTTCGCGATGGGTTCGTCCACGGAATACTCGGCCTACGGGCCGACCCGCAACCCGTGGGACCTGACCCGCATCCCGGGCGGCTCCGGCGGCGGCAGCTCGGCCGCGCTGGCCGCGTACGAGGCGCCGCTGGCGATCGGTTCGGACACCGGCGGGTCGATCCGCCAGCCGGGCGCGGTCACCGGCACGGTGGGCGCCAAGCCCACCTACGGCGGCACCTCCCGGTACGGCCTGGTGGCGTTCTCCTCGTCGCTGGACACCCCCGGCCCGTGCGCCCGGACGGTGCTGGACGCCGCGCTGCTGCACGAGGTGATCGCGGGGCACGATCCGCGCGACTCGACCTCCATCCCGCAGCCGGTCCCGGACGTGGTCGCGGCGGCCCGGGCCGGCGCCGGTGGCGACCTGACCGGGGTGAAGCTCGGCCTGGTCACCGAGTTCTCCGGCGAGGGCGCCGAGCCGGGTGTGCTGGCCGCCTTCCGGGAGGCCGTCGACGCCCTCACCAAGCTGGGCGCCGAGGTGGTCGAGGTGTCCTGCCCGCACTTCCAGTACGCGCTGCCGGCCTACTACCTGATCGCGCCGAGCGAGTGCTCGTCCAACCTGGCCCGGTTCGACGGCGTCCGGTTCGGGCTGCGCACCGGGGACGACGGCAACCGGTCGCTGGAGGAGGTCATGTCGCTGACCCGGGAGGCCGGCTTCGGCCCCGAGGTCAAGCGGCGGATCATGATCGGCACGTACGCCCTGTCGTCGGGCTACTACGACGCCTACTACGGGCAGGCGCAGAAGGTGCGTACGCTGATCACCCGCGACTTCACCAGTGCGTTCGAGCAGGTCGACGTGCTGGTCTCGCCGACCACGCCGTTCGTGGCGTTCCCGTTCGGCTCGCGCACCGGCGACCCGTACCAGATGTACCTGGCGGACCTGTTCACCATCCCGACCAACCTGTACGGCGGGCCGGGCATCTCGGTGCCGTGCGGCCTGTCCGACGGGCTGCCGGTGGGTCTGCAGATCATGGCCCCGACGATGGCCGACGACCGGATGTACCGGGTCGCCGCCGCGCTGGAGTCGACCGTCGGCACCCTCACCCCACCGGCACTGTGAGGTGGTGGGATGTTGACGCGGATCGAAATCGACGGCTTCAAGTCGTTTCGTGGCTTCGCGCTGGACATTCAACCTTTTCTAGTAATCATCGGGAAAAATGCGGCAGGCAAGTCGAATCTCTTCGATGCGATTCAGTTTCTTAGCCGCCTAGCGGGAGATGGAGTGCTGGAAGCGGCTCAGCACATGCGGGGGGATGTGGTGGATCTTTTCCATCGGCACACTGACGGCAGCTCTGTCGACGTTATGACTTTTGCTGCAGAGGTGTTGCTGGATGGATGGGTTACTGACGCCTTCGGTGACACTGCTGAAGTCAATCACTCAAGGCTAAGGTACGAGCTGACGATTCAGCTGCGGCCGAGTGGACAAAGCGGGTCGAAACGTCCGTTCGTGGTCCGAGAGGTGGTTCGCCGCATCCGCCGCACCGACGACAGATGGATACAGCGATTCAGCTCCAGTCAACGAAAGCGGTTAGTTGCCTATCGGTCAGGTGCAGACCCTCTCGAGACTGAAGAGGATGAGCAGGGGCGCCCAGTCTTTAGCATTCGACAGCAGGGAAATCAGGGGCGTAAGCGTAAACTTCCGGCGACGGCTGCAACGGCGACCGTGTTATCCAGCCTGACGACCGCCACCGATTTTCCTCTTCTCTATGCTCTGAAGCGCGAGATGCAATCTTGGCGCTTGCTGCATCTAGATCCAAGTGCGCTTCGCGCGCCAGATTCGTATGACGATCCAGATAGCCTTGCCGCGAATGGTGGGCATCTGGCTAACACGTTGCGAAGGCTTGCCGACGAAACCGGTAACGATGATCGTCCGGAGGGCGTACTGAACGATCTCTCCGCGGACCTGGCCGCCGTGATTCCCGGGATCATCCGGGTCCAGCTGGCCGAAGATGATGCGCGAAGGCAGCGTCAGGTGGAGGTACTAACTCGAGAGGAAGCACCATTCTCGGCGCGAGTCGCGAGCGACGGGACTCTTCGTGCTATTGCGCTGCTCGCGGCATTGTATGATCCGCGTGGTGCTGGCCTTATTTGCTTCGAAGAGCCAGAAAACGGAATCTTTCCTCAACGGCTCGCGCAATTTGTTCGATATCTGCGGAATCTTGTTGATGCTGCGCTCGATGCCGATGTCGAGCGTACTTCATTAACGCAGCTAATCCTCAGCAGTCATTCGCCTGCGATTCTTCGAGCATTAGAGCCGGCAAACACGCAGCTTCGTGCGGATGCCGTTTTCATGGACGTTGTTAGTCGGGTGGCGCGGGGCGAGCCACGGAGTCGTGTTAGTCGATGGCGCTCCATTGCGGGAGCGCAGCAACTGACTATTGATGATGCCATTGACATCGGCAAGGTTGTCTCCCCTCGCGAAATTGCCGAATTTGAAGTTCTCGCAGAGCTGGGAACCTGATGCGGTATTTGACGTCTGCGCTTGTGTCTGAAGGTGTAACCGACGATCAGTTTCTACCGAGGCTACTTGCTCGGGCACTGGCCGAGATTTGTGTTACTGAGTTTGAAGATTCCGTCGAAGTCGCAGACGTTCAACCTTTACGCGACAGGCGGGGGCCATGTTCGGTCGGAGAAGTCATTGAACTTGTCGAACAAAATTCTGCAAGCTTCTTGATCATCTTCTTCCATCACGACCAAGGGGGGAGTGCCGAGCGTGTGGAACGCGAATGGTTGCAGCCATTACGGAACCAATGGGGAAGTCGGCCCGAACGGTTGGTGACTGTGATTCCTGTGCGAGAGACGGAGGCGTGGCTCCTTGCGGACGGAGAGGCGTTGCGTAACACACTCGGCGTTCGATGGTCGGATGCTGACCTGGGCCTTCCCCGGCGTGCGCGGGACGTGGAGCAAATTTCCGATCCAAAGAAGGTGCTTGATCAAATCATGTGCCGGGTAAGTCGGCCTGTCAGAAGCCATTACGGGCAGCTCGGTGAACTCATCTCATTGGAAAAGCTGCGTGAGGTGCCGGCATATCGGCGTTGGTGGGATGACAGTCGAGTAGCACTCGAGGCCCTCGGCTTTCGCCCGATCTGACCTGCTGCTACGGAGTGCGCGGCCTGCATGCAGGCCGCGGTATCTATAGGACTAGTCTGGTGAGCGTCTACTGAACGCCTTGGGGCTGGAGCTTATGACCACCACACTGCCCGCGTACGACGACGTCGTGGCGCGCTACGAGCCGGTGATCGGCCTGGAGACCCACGTCGAGCTGGGTACGAACACCAAGATGTTCTGCGGCTGCCCGACCGACTTCGGCGGCGAGCCGAACACCCGGGTCTGCCCGGTCTGCCTCGGCCTGCCCGGCTCGCTGCCGGTGGCGAACAAGGCGGCCATCGAGGCGATCATCCGGATCGGCCTGGCGCTGAACTGCTCCATCGCGGAATGGTGCCGGTTCGCCCGGAAGAACTACTTCTACCCCGACATGCCGAAGAACTTCCAGATCAGCCAGTACGACGAGCCGATCTGCGTGGACGGGTACCTGGACGTCGAGGTGGACGGCGAGCTGGTCCGGATCGAGATCGAGCGGGTGCACCTGGAGGAGGACACCGGCAAGTCGCTGCACGTCGGCGGCGCCACCGGTCGGATCCACGGCGCGACCGAGTCGCTTGTCGACTACAACCGGGCCGGCATCCCGCTGGTCGAGATCGTCACCAAGCCGATCACCGGCACCGGGGACAAGGCCCCGGCGGTGGCCCGGGCGTACGTCACCGAGCTGCGGGACGTCCTCCGCACGCTCGGCGTCTCCGACGTGCGGATGGAGGAGGGTTCGCTGCGTTGCGACGTGAACACGTCGCTGATGCCGGCCGGCGGCACCGAGTGGGGCACCCGGACCGAGACCAAGAACGTCAACTCGCTGCGTTCGGTGGAGCGGGCGGTCCGCTCGGAAATGCTCCGGCAGGCCGCGGTGCTGGACGGCGGCGGCCGGATCACCCAGGAGACCCGGCACTTCCACGAGGACACCGGGGACACCACGCCGGGCCGGTCCAAGGAGACCGCCACCGACTACCGGTACTTCCCGGAGCCGGATCTGGTGCCGCTGGCGCCGGACCCGGCCTGGGTGGCCGAGCTGAAGGCCGGCCTGCCCGAGCTGCCCCGGCTGCACCGCAAGCGGCTGCAGACCGAGTGGGGCCTGTCCGACCTGGACATGCAGTCGGTGCTGAACGCCGGAGCGGTCGAGCTGATCGAGCGGACGATCGCCGCCGGCAGCACCCCGGCCGGGGCCCGCAAGTGGTGGCTGGGTGAGTTGTCCCGGCGGTCCAACGAGGCCGGCGTCGAGCTGTCCGAGGTGGGCGCCACCCCGGTCCAGGTGGCCGAGCTGCAGCGGCTGGTCGACGAGGGCCGGCTCAATGACAAGCTGGCCCGTACCGTGCTGGAGGGGGTCGTCGCGGGCGAGGGCTCGCCGGCCGAGATCATGGCCGCCCGGGGACTGGAGGTGGTCTCGGACACCGGCGCGCTGACCACCGCCGTGGACGAGGCGATCGCCGCCAACCCGGCCATCGCCGACAAGGTGCGCAGCGGCAAGGTGGCCGCCGCGGGCGCGCTGGTCGGCGCCGTCATGAAGAGCACCCGCGGCCAGGCCGACGCCAAGACCGTCCGGGAGCTGGTGCTGGCCCGACTCGGCGTCGAGGGCTGACCGAGAACACTGACGCCTGCGCCGGGGCTCAGCCGGACCACACGGCGGAGAGTTCGGCGAGCTGCCGTTCGGCCCGGTCGCGGACCGCGACCGGGTCGACGCTTACCCGACGCAACAGTTCACCGGCCTCCGCGTCAGGCTGCTCGACCAGCGCGTAGAGCAGGTGGGTGGTCCCGGAGCCCGGATGACGCCGTTCCAGTGCGATCTCGTCGGCCCGGGCGAACGCCTTCGCGGTGGCCGCGCTGAGCAGCGGGTCGCCCGGCCGCGCCGATTCCAGCGCCTCGACCAGGATGGCCGGATCGGCGAGTTCCACCGGCCGGATGACCGTAGCATCGGCCAGCACCGCGACGGCGCGGACGCCGAGCTCGACCAGAATCCGTGCCCCGGCATTGGCCGCCTGGTATTCCGGCAACAGGTGCCGCCCCATTGCCCGGAGTTGTTCGTCCACCCACAGAACGGCGAGGACGGTGTGCTGGACAGTGACGGTCGGGTCGTCGAGCCGAACCGCCTGTCGCCGTTGCTCCGCCACGATCGGCTCGTACAACGGCCCCTGGCGGGAGACCCGCAGCAGCCACCGCCCGGCTTCCCGCCGCCACCGCTTCCGCCGGTCGATACTGCTGGACCGGCCGTCGTCGAGTGCCGACTCGAAGACGACCGGCTCGCGTTCGGCGCCGGACCGGTTCAGGTTGGGATCGGCGTCCAGCTGATCGCGCAGGCGCACGAGGTCGATTCCCTGCCGGCCCAGCTGCGCGACGGCGCGATTGCTGGGATCGTCGACGAGCCCGAGCATCAGGTGCAGCGCGTTGGCGACAGGCACCGCCGCCGTGTAGGCGCGCAGCAGCGTGGCGGCCAAGGCGGCACGCACTCCCGGGGCCCAGTCCGGTCGGCCGAGTTCCCGCCCGGCTCGGGAGGATCCGAGGAGAAGACGTAACGGCTGGTGATGGGTCCGGATCACCCGCCAGCGGGCCTCCCGCAACGCCGCGTCGATTTCGAACTCGAGCCCGGGCACCAGGATGGTCGGGAGCCGGCTGTCGTCGCCGGTCGCCGGATCACCGCGGAAGTGGATCCGTTCTCTGGCGTACCGCTCCGGCCACCGGAACTTCTCGAAGCCTTCCAGGCCCCGCAACGCCTGCCACAGGTGGTGCGTACCGATCTGCCGATCTGGGCTGAGTGCAACCGCCGAGTAGGCATAAGACAGCGCCTGGTGGGCGACGTGGCCCAGCCTGACCGCGCCGACCCGACCGAGCGGCTGATTGACCATCCTGGACCTCCGGTGGGGCGACCCGTCGACGACCCGGCCCGGTGTGGACGGCCCGCGGCGCGGGTGCCGTACACGGTAGTCCTGGGGATCAACCGGAGTCGACGCTCAACCTCGGGGCGCCGTACGCGCTCGGCCCGGCGGCGCGGGCGTTCGGCCCTCACCGGCCGACAGCCGGTCAGCGGGTGGGCGATGCCGAGCCGGTCGGACTGGTCGGCGTGGCCGGGCCGGGCGGCGCGGTCGATGGGCCGCGGGTCGGCGTCGGCGTCACCGGGGCCTTCAGATCACCCTTGGCCGGGTCGTTGATCACGTGCCGTTCCAGGCTGACCTGGGACTGGCCGGTCCCACCGACCTGGATGTCGTCGTACGCCTGGAGCATCTTCTTCTGGTCGAAGTAGAGCACCGACATGGTCAGCGGGGTCGGCTTCTCGCCCTCCAGGCCGCGCAGCCCGGCGCCCCCGGTGGAACCCTGCACCATCAGTTGGGTCGGCTGCCCGCCGGGCACCTCCGGCAGCCGCAGCACCTGCCGGGCGTGGGTGTGCCCGGCCAGCACCAACGGACAGGTCCCGCTGAGTGGACCGGCGGTCGCCGGGTCGTGCACCAACGCGATGTTGACCGGCGGTCGGGTGGCCCGCACGGTGGCCGCCAGCTTCTCGCCCGAGCCGATCAACTGGTCGGCCACCTGGCCGGTCAGCCCGGACCCGGCCGGTGAGGTCTCCTTGTCCGGGGTGAACCGCGGGTCGCCGATGCCGGCGATGGTCAGGCCGGCAACGGTGGTGGCCGAGTTGTCCAGCACGATCGCGTTGGGTTGCTTCCGCACCGCCGCCGCGGTGGTCGGCGAGTCGTGGTTGCCGCGAATGTAGACGTACGGCTTCTTGAGCAGGCCGATCGAGCCGACGAAGGACGCCTCCGGCTCGCTGCCCCAGTCGGTGATGTCGCCGGTGTCGATCACGACGTCGATGTTGAACTGCTCGACCACGGTCCGGATGAGCTGCCACGCCGACGGGTTGAGGTGCATGTCGGAGATGTGCAGCACCCGGGTGGTGCCCGGGGTGGGCTCGTACACCGGCAGCGCGGAGAGCGTGGTGTAGAGCTTGCTGACGTTGCCGACCAGGCGTTGGAGCTGTTCGGCGTACCGGCTGTAGTTGCTGCTGATCTGCCGCGCGTCGCCGATGATCGCCGGCGCGTTGACCAGCAGCCCCTCGTAGCGCGGTTCCTCGATCGCCTGGGGGTGCACGGTGGCTCCGGCGATGCCCAGGCTGCCGCCGGTGACGAGCAGCGCGAGCAGGCCCGACCAGGCCACCCGGCGGCTGTTCCGGAACACCAGGGCGGCCAGCACCAGGGTGGCCAGCAGCGCGGCGGCGACGGTCCGCAGGCCGAGCCGGATGGTCGCGCTGGTGACGTCCTGCACCGCCGTCTGGCTGACCTGGTTGATCGCGTCCGGATTGTTGATCAGCGCCTCGGTGCGCCGCTGGTCGAGCGCGCCGAGCTGGATCGTCAGGTGGGCCGGCCCGTCGTGGCTGTCGAGCTGCAGCGCGCCGAGCGGCGGGATCCGGACGGTGGTCCCCCCGCCGATGGTCGGGGTGATCGCCAGCTCGGCCCGGAACGGCCCGATGTCGGACTCCACCCGACCGCCGAGCAGCGCGCCGGTCACCACCCCGACCAGCGTCACGAGCAGGACGGCCAGGCCGATCCGGACGCGCCGGCCGTGGGTCGAGACGACCGCCCGGCCGACGGCGCGACCGCCGCCGCCCAGGGCTCCCGTGGCGCGGTCCAGCGCCCGGCGCACGCGCCGACCGGCGGGGTCCGGTGCGGCCCCGCCGGTCTGCTGGTCGTTCCGGCGCTCGTCCATGTGTAAATTCTGACCTGCCCCCGTTGAGATCTTGGCAAACGTCGAGAACCGGTGTCAGCTCTTGCCGGCGCCGCCGCCGGAGAGGACCAGCCGGATGATCCGGTCGTCGTCGGACCGGGGCTTGCCCCGGCCGTCGTGGTTCGAGGTGGTGATCCACAGCGAGCCGTCCGGCGCGACGACGACGGTGCGCAGCCGACCGTACTGGTTGGTGAACAGCGCGCGGGGTTTGCCGAGGACGCTACCGCTGGCGGTCAGGTCCACCAGCCACAGCCGCTCGCCGCGCAGGCAGGCGGTGACCACCGTCCGGTCCACGACGGCCACTCCGGAGCAGGACGCCTCGGTGGTCCGCCACACCTGCAACGGCTTGACGAACTTCGCGTCGCCGCCGGGTCCGGTCGCTGTCTCGTCGTTGCCCTCGACCTCCGGCCAGCCGTAGTTCTTCCCCGGCTCGATCAGATTGATCTCGTCCCAGGCGTTCTGGCCGAACTCCGAGGCGTACAGCCGTTTCTGCGCGTCCCAGGCGATGCCCTGCACGTTGCGGTGGCCCAGCGACCAGACCAGCGAGTTGGAGAACGGGTTGCCCGGCGCCGGCCTGCCGTCCGGCCGCATCCGCAGGATCTTGCCGCCGAGGCTCTTCGGGTCCTGGGCGTTGCCCCGCTGTGAGGCGTCCCCGGTGGTGGCGTAGAGGAAGCCGTCCGGCCCGAACGCCAGCCGGCCCCCGTTGTGGATGCCGGACAGCGGGATGCCGGTCACGATCGGGGTCGGCGGGGCGCCGAGGGTGAGCTTGGCGATCCGGTTGTCGGTGCCGGTGGAGTAGTAGACGAAGACGGTCCGGTCGGTCTGGTAGGCGGGCGAGACGGCGATCCCCATCAACCCGCCCTCGCCGTCCGCGTCGACCTCGGTGAGGGTCTGCACGGTGCTGACCTTCAGGCCGTCCGGGCCGGACTCCGGACCGACCTTGAGGATCTTGGCGCTGTCCCGCTCGGTGACCAGCGCGCCGCCGTCCGGCAGGAAAGCCACCCCCCACGGCACGCGCAGCCCTTTGGCCAGCACCGACGCCACCACCTGCTGGTCGGCGCCGGTGGTCGCGGACGGGGTGGGGAAGCGGGGCGGTTCGCCCGCCGGGTCCGGCGGGGGCCTACCGAACGAACAACCGGAGACGGCCAACACGGCCGCCGCGCACAGCGCGACGGCCGCACGCGTCCGGCCGGAGCGAGGGTACGGGGGACGAGCCTTCACACCGTTCACCCTAGTCGCCCCCACCGTTCCCCGACGTCACCCAGCGGTCACTTGTCGAGTAACTGAGTAATGGTGTAATCATGTAATTAGGAGGTGGATGATGAGAGAGAAGCACTTCGCAGGGCCTGGATGGGGACGGCCGGCGGGAGGGCGTGCCGAGCCGCCGCCGGCCGACGACGTCGCCGGTTGGGTCGCCGGTGCCGTCCCGGACGGCTGGTTCGCCGAACCGCCCCGGGTGGTGGTGGACCGGGACGAGATCCTGATCGTGGGTCGGCTCGGCGCGCCGACGCTGGCCGAGGACGCGACCGCTGCCGACCGGTCCGCGGCCGAGGCCGGCCGGATCAGCCAGCACCGGGAGGACACCCGGGAGCAACGCATCAAGATCGCTCAGCAGCTCGAACACCGCTACCAGCGCAAGGTCGCCTGGGGCGCCGAGTGCGGCGACAGCCGGGAGCTGTTCACGAACCTGTCCGTGCCGGTGATGACCCGACTGCGGCAACCCGAGCGGCAGGTGCTGGACACCCTGGTCGACGCCGGGGTGGCCCGGTCCCGGTCGGACGCGCTGGCCTGGTGCGTACGCCTGGTCGGTGAGCACACCGGCGACTGGCTGACCGAGCTGCGCGGCGCCCTCGGCGCGGTCGACGAACTGCGCCGCCGCGGCCCCGACGTCGGTTGAGACGCCGGCCGGCCGGCGACACGTACGCCGGCCGGCCGGCGCCCAGCCGGTGGTGGCCGGCGGGTGGCGCGTCAGCCGTGCCGGCCGGACCGGTTGACGGGCGTCCGGGGCCGCATGACCTGGAGACCGTCGAGCTGGACGAAGGTTTCCCGCTTGGCCACCTCCGCGAGCGGGGACTGGTCTACACCGTGCCGCAGCGCGGGACGTACGTCGGGCGGGAAGCCCTCACCACCTGAACGCGGCGGCGCGGCGCAGTGGCTATCGTCGGTCGGCGTGAAGGTATGGATTCCGCACGAGACGGGCCGGGAACTGCTCGGCGACATCCCCGACGGTGTCCTGGTGGAGGTCGCCGAGGACCCGACCAGGCCGCCGTCCGATCCGGCCGGGGTGCAGTTCTGGGTGCCGCCGTTCCTGGCCCAGGCGGACGCGGCCGATCTGGCCGTCGGGCTGCCCGACCTGCGGCTGGTCCAGTTGCTCTCGGCCGGGGCGGACGCCTGGATCGGTCGGCTGCCGGCCGGGGTCACCCTCTGCGACGCGCGCGGCGTGCACGACTCGTCCACCGCGGAGTGGGTGGTCACCGCGATCCTGGCCCACCTGCGGTCCTTCCCGGACTTCGCCCGGGCCCAGGCCCGGCACGAATGGGCCGACGTCGACTTCCTGCCCACCGACGAACTGGCCGGCAAGCGGATCCTGATCGTCGGCGCCGGGTCGATCGGGGCGGCGCTGGCCGCCCGGCTGACGCCGTTCGAGGTGGAACTGACCCGGGTGGCCCGCACCGCCCGGCCGGCCGAGGGCGTGTACGGCGTCGACGACCTGCCCGGGCTGCTGCCCGCCGCCGACGTGGTGGTGCTGATCGTGCCGCTCACCGACCGGACCCGCGGCCTGGTGGACGCCCGGTTCCTGGCCGCGATGCGGGACGGCGCGCTGCTGGTCAACGGCGCGCGGGGGCCGGTGGTGGACACCGACGCACTGGTGGCCGAGACCTCGTCGGGCCGGCTCGGCGCCGCTGTCGACGTCACCGATCCCGAGCCGCTACCGGCCGGGCATCCGCTCTGGGACCTGCCGAACGTGCTGATCACCCCGCACGTCGGCGGCGCGGTACGCGGGCTGCTGCCCCGTGCCTACCGGCTCGTCGGGCGGCAACTGCGCCGGTACGTGGCCGGCGAACCGGCGCTCAACGAGGTCGTCGACGGCTACTGAGCCGGTCGGCCGCGAATCCGTCGGGCACCCACGCGCCAGGTTCCGCTAACGGTCCAGGTTGCGGCCGCTCGCGGCGACCAGGCGGGGCAGGTCGGCGACCCGGACCGCGGGCAGCGGGGTGCGTCGGCCGTCGGTGAGCAACGCCACCGCGCGGCCCTGCTCGTCGCCGGCCAACTCGCGTACCTCCGGCCAGCCGATCCGGCGCTGCGCGAACAGGGCCCGGACGCGCAGGCCGGTCCCGTCCGCGTCGGTGCCCGCCCGCCAGGACCAGACCCCGATCGCGACCGGGATGAGCAGGATCGGGGTGAGGAACCAACGGACACTGGCCAACGGCAGGGCACCCAGGAAGGCGATGATCGCGGCCACCCAGATCGCCTGGCTGTGCCGGAAACGGACGAGATCGGCGCTGCTCACCTGGCAATTTTCGCATCCGGTCCGACCGTCGGAGCCGCGGGTGGTGCGCCGCCCGCCCTGGAGGCGGAAGAATCACTGTTGCGTAACCGAAACCCCGATCGATCGTTGAGGTGGTGGCCCGGTTCTCGGCCGGTGTCGCCCGTACCGTCCGTGAACCCCTCACAAAGGCCCCTTCGTGTCCGGAGCGCAGCACCCCGAGGCGCCGGCCCGCTGGTTCCTGCCGCGGCCGTTGGATGTCGTCACCGTCGTGGTGGCGGCCGTCGGGGTGCCCGTCGCCGCACTGGTCGGGCTGTCGGCGTACCGGGTGGTGGCCGGCACGGTCGGCGTGGCCGCCGGGATCGCCACCGTCCGGCTGGTCCGGCTGGCGCTGGCCATCCACGCCGACCAACGCAGCTTCGGCCCGTGCCGGGGCGCCGGCTACCTCGGGATGGGCGCGCTGGCCACCGCCCTGACCGCCGGCGCGCTGCCGCTGGTCGCGCCCGGCGGCCGGGCCTCGCTGGCCTTCGTCGGACTGTCCGCCGCCGTCGCCATGTATTTGCTGGGCATGCTGTTGCTGCCCGGCGCCGCCCGTACCGTGGCGACCCGGCTGCGTCGGGGGTTCGACGGTCTCAGCCTGGCCGCGAGCCTGGCCTTCGCCGGCTGGGTGGTGCTCCCGCCGGTGGCCCGCCCACCGCTGGTGCTGGCCGCCGCGTTGATCGCGGCCGGGGCGCTGTCGATCTTCACGGTCACCGCGCTGCGCGCCTTCGCGCACCGGCCGGCCGCCTGGCTGTGCGGGTCGGGTGCCGGCGTCGCCGTGCTCGGCCTGACCGGCCTGGTGACGGCGTCGGCGCTGGGTCGCCCCGGCTGGTTGCCGCCGGTCGCGGCGGTGGCGATGTGCCTCGGCCCGGCGCTGACCGTCGTCGGCGCCCGGGCCGCCGAACCGGTGGGCCGTCCGGTGCCACCCGACGCGCCGGAGGTGCAGCTGGCGGCGTACCCGCTGCTCACCGGCCCGGCGGTGGTGGCGACACTGGCGGCGGTCTACCACCTGACCCGGTACGGCGGCTTCGACCGCACCGCCAGTCTGATCGGGCTCGCCGCCATCCCGGCCCTGGTGGTCCGGGAGATCCTCGCCGTCCTGGACGTGCGCCGGTACGCCCGGCGGCTGGCCGCGCAGGAGGCGCACTTCCGGTCGCTGGTGTCCGGCGCGAACGACCTGATCCTGATGGTCGGCGACGACCTGCTGGTGCGCTGGCAGTCACCGGCCGCCGCCCGACTCTTCGGGCTCTCCGACGCCGAGGTGGTCGGCCGACCGTTCGCCGACCTGATGCACCCCGACGACGCCGGGGACGTCACCGCCGCGTTCACCCGGGTGCTGGCCCGCCGGCCCGGCGCGGCGCCCACGCCTCCGCTGGTCACCGCCCGACTGCGGGACGGCCACGGCGACCTGCGGCAGACCGAGTCGACGATCAGCGACCAGCGGCAGGTGCCGGAGGTGGCCGCGCTGGTGGTGCACGTCCGCGACGTCGGCGAACGGCACCGGCTGGCACACACCCTGCACCAGCTCTCCTTCACCGACCAGCTCACCGGGCTGGCCAACCGTCGGGAGCTGATGCGGGCCATCGTCACCCAGCGGGCGGTCGCCGGGCACACCGGCGCGGTGCTCGTGATCGAACTGCACGGGCTGGCCGGCATCAACGACGTCCGGGGCCGGACCGTGGGGGACACCGTGCTGGTCGAGGCGGGTCGACGGCTGCGGGCGGTGGCCGGCCGGGACGACGTGCTGGCCCGGCTGACCGGTGACGAGTTCGCGGTGTTGACGGTGGACGGGCCGATGCCGGCGTACGCCCTGGGCACCCGGCTGGTCGGCGCGCTGACCGAGCCGTACCGGTTGCCCGGCGCCACCGTGCACCTCCAGGCCAGCATCGGCCTGGCCGAGCTGTCCGGCGGCGACGACGTGGAGAACGTGCTGCGCCGCGCCGGCCTGGCCCGCCGACGGGCCGGCCAGCTCGGTCGCAACCGGGTCGAGTGGTACGACGCCTACCTGGAGCAGGAACTGGTCCGCCGGCTGGACGTCGAACGGGAACTGCCCGGCGCGGTGGCCCGGGGCGAGTTCGATCTGGCCTACCAACCGATCGTCGAGCTGCGGGACGGGCAACCTGCCGGCGTCGAGGCGTTGTTGCGTTGGCGCAGTCCGGTCTTGGGTACGGTGCTGCCCGCCGAGATCTTCTCGTCGGCCCGGGACCTCGGCATCACCGAGGAGATCGGGCAGTGGGTCCTGCATACCGCCTGCCGGCAGCTCGCCCGCTGGTCGGCCGGCGGCCGAACCCTGTGGATGTCGGTCAACGTGCTGCCCGAGGAACTGGTCGCGCCGGGTTTCGTCAGCCGGGTGACCGAGACGCTGGCCGCGCACCGGCTGGCGCCCGAACGCCTGGTGGTGGAACTCGCCGAACCGCGACTGACCGATCATCCGCAATCCGTGGTCAGCCAGCTCGCCGGGCTGCGCGCGCTGGGCGTACGGACCGCGCTGGACGACTTCGGCAGCGGCCAGGCGTCGCTGGTGCACCTGCGCCGGCTGCCGGCGGACTTCGTCAAGATCGACAGACGGCTGGTGACGGACCACACCAGCTGGCAGGGCTCCGACCGGCCGTTGATCGACGTGGTGGTCAGCCTGGGCCGTCGACTCGGCCTGGAGATCGTCGCGGAGGGACTGGAGTCGACCGCCCAGGTCGACCAGGCGCGGGCGGCGGGATGCCGCTACGGGCAGGGCTTCGCCCTCTCCCACCCGGCCCCGCCGGAACGGGTGGAGGCGTACCTGGAGGAATTTCCCACCGCGTCCCGCTGACGGACCCTCGTGATCGCGCCGAGCCCGACCGGAGCGGGCCGGAATCCGGCCGGCCGGTACGGGCCCGGCGCGATCGACGACGGGGACTCAGTCGCGGGCGAAGCCCGGCATCGGGTAATCCGCCAGCAGGTCGGCGACCTCACCGGCGATGCGGTCGAGGCCCGCCTCGTCGTCCTTGATCGCCGCGTCGATGGCGGCGTCCATCCAGGCCGCCACCTGCGGCATCCGCTCCTCGGTGAGGCCGCGGGTGGTCAGCGCGGCGGTGCCGAGCCGGATCCCGGACGGGTCGAACGGCTTGCGGGTGTCGTACGGGACGGTGTTGTAGTTCAGTTCGATGCCGGCCCGGTCCAGCGCCTGCGCGGCCGGCTTGCCGCCGATCCCCTTGCCGGTCAGGTCGGCCAGGATGAGGTGGTTGTCGGTGCCGCCGGAGGAGAGGGCGAAGCCGCGTTCGGTCAACGCGGTGGCCAGCGCCTTCGAGTTGGCGACGATCTGGTGGGCGTACTCCCGGAAGGCCGGCTCGGCCGCCTCGCGCAACGCGACCGCGATGCCGGCGGTGGTGTGGTTGTGCGGGCCGCCCTGCAGGCCGGGGAAGACCGCCTTGTCGACGGCGGCGGCGTGCTCGGCGGTGGTCATGATCATCGCACCGCGCGGGCCGCGCAGGGTCTTGTGCGTCGTGGTGGTGATCACGTCGGCGTGCCCCACCGGCGACGGGTGCGCGCCACCGGCGACCAGACCGGCGATGTGCGCGATGTCGGCCACCAGCACCGCGCCGATCTCCCGGGCGATCTCCGCGAAGCCGGCGAAGTCGATGATCCGGGGCACCGCCGTACCACCACAGAAGATCACCTTGGGCCGCTCCCGGAGCGCGGTGTCCCGCACCTCGTCCAGGTCGATCCGGCCGGTCTCCTTCGAGACGTTGTACCGCACCGGGGTGAACCACTTGCCGGTGGCCGAGACCGACCAGCCGTGGGTGAGGTGACCGCCCATCGGCAGCGACATCCCCATCACCTTGTCACCGGGGGAGAGGAACGCCAGGTAGACGGCCAGGTTGGCGGGCGAACCGGAGTACGGCTGGACGTTGGCGTGGTCGACGCCGAACAGCTCCCGGGCCCGCTCGATCGCCAGCGTCTCGATCTGGTCGACGAACTGCTGACCCTCGTAGTACCGGCGGCCGGCGTAGCCCTCCGAGTACTTGTTGGTCAACACGGTGCCGCTCGCCTCCAGCACCGCCTGCGAGACGTAGTTCTCCGAGGCGATCATCCGCAGCTTGTCGTGCTGGCGCCGCGCCTCACCCTCGATCAGGGCGGCCAGTTGCGGGTCCGCGGCGGTCAGGCCGGGCATCGGGGGTACGTGCACGAGGTCTCCTCCTGGCTTGTCGACACTTGCCGGCGGCGAGCATAGGCCCGCCGCGCGGGAGCGGAACGCCGGCCGGTGTCCGCCGGACGGCCTGGTCATGCTGGTCGACGTGCACCCAGGCGCGCGGTGCACGCTTCCGGTCGCTCCCCGGTGGTCGCTTCCACCTCGCCGCGCCAGTCGCGAGTACGCCGCCGATGCTATCCGGTCCGCCCCGCGCCGTCCGGCCCGGCACGGCACGGGGCGACCGGCGTGTCCGCCCGGCGGGGCGGCGGGGTGGTCAGCCGGGGTGCGGGCGGCGGGGTGGGGCGGTGCTGCCGCGCGGGCTCAGCCGCGCGGTCTCGTCCTGGTACGGGCCGACCGGCTCGCCGGCGATCGCGGCCAGCAGACGGCGGGCGGCGTGCGCGCCGTACGCCGGGATGTCCCGGCCCAGGGCGGTCAGCGGCGGGTGCACCAGCCGGCACAGCGGCGAGTCGTCCCAGGCGACGATGGACAGGTCGGTCGGCACCACGATGCCCATCTCCTGCGCGACCGACAGGCCGGCGACCGCCATGACGTCGTTGTCGTAGATCACCGCGGTCGGGCGGTCGGCGGAGCTGAGCAACCGGCGGGTGGCCCGGGCGCCCTCCTCCCCGGTGTAGTCCGACGGCACGGAGACCGCGTCGGCGACGCCGAGGCGTTCGCAGATGACGGTGAACGCTGCCGACCGGATCTCGGTGTGCAACAGGCCGGCCAGGCCGCCGACCCGGGCGATCCGCCGGTGTCCGAGCGCGATCAGGTAGCGGACCGCCTCCTCCAGCGCGGCCGCGTCGTCGGACCACACGTTGGCCAGCCCGCCGCTGTGTCCCGGACCGCCGATCACCACCGCGGGCAGGCCCAGCTCTTCCAGCACCGGCACCCGCCGGTCGTCGATCCGCAGGTCGCAGACGAGTACGCCGTCCACCCGACGCTCGCCCCACCACCGGCGGTAGACGGCGATCTCCGCGTCCGGGTCGGCGACCACCTGGAGGGTCAACGCGTAACCCCGGTCCGACAGGGTCGCCTCCACGCCGCTGATCAGCTCCATGAAGAACGGCTCGATGCCGAGGACCCGGGCCGGTCGGCACAGGGTCAACCCGACCGCGTTGGCCGAGGCGCCGGAGAGCGCCCGGGCGGCGCTGCTGGGGTTGAAGCCGATCTCCCGCGCGATGGCCTGGATCCGTCGCCGGGTGGCCTCGGAGACCCCCGGTTGCCCGTTCAGGGCGTACGAGACCGCACCCTTGGAGACCCCGGCCCGCCGGGCCACATCCGCGATCGTGGGCCGCTTCAACGATGCTCCTTCGCTCGGTGCGCGACGTCCGGCCGGTTCTGACTCCCGCACGGTACCGAGGCCCGGATGTCGGGGCGCACCTACCTGTTCGGTCAAGGGTAGGCAGACCGGCGGGCCGGGGCCACGATGCCCGTATTGGCCACCGCCGGTACCCGGCCGTGCTGGCTAGCCTCCGACCATGCACCCACTACTCGCCGACGACCTGGCGTCCCTGCCGGACCTGCTGGAAACCACCCGCGGCGTCGCCGAACGGGCACTCGCCGGACTGGACACCCGCCCGGTGGTGGGCGACCCGCAGGCTCCGCCCGCGGATCCGCTGCCACGCGAGGGTGTCGGGCTGGCCGGCGCCCTGGCGCGGTTCACCCGGCGGTGGGAGCCGGGCTTCTCCGCCAGCGCCGGCCCGCGGTACCTCGGTTTCGTCACCGGCGGCGCCACCCCGGCCGCCGTCGCGGGGGACTGGCTCACCAGCGCCTACGACCAGAACGCCGCCTCCGGCGAGGACTCCTCGGCCGCGGCGCTGGAACGGGAGACGGTCCGTTGGCTGGCGGAGATCGTCGGTCTCGGCGACCGGCACGTCGGCAGTTTCGTCACCGGCGCGACGATGTCCACCTTCGTCGGCCTGGCGATCGCCCGGGAGTGGCTCGGTGAGCGGCTCGGCGTCCCGGTGGCGGAGGCGGGCGTGTCGGCGTTGGGTTCGGTCCCGGTGCTCTCCGGCACCCCGCACTCGAGCGTCTACAAGGCGCTGTCGATGCTCGGCCTCGGCCGCCGCAGCGTACGGCTGGTGCCCGTACCGGCCGGGCGGGAGGCGGTCGACGTCGACGCGCTCGGCGAGGCGCTGGCGGCGCTGGACGGGCGGCCGGCCGTCGTCGTGGCCAACGCCGGCACGGTGAACACGGTCGACTTCGACGACCTGCGGGCGATCGCCGCGCTGCGCGAACACCACCCGTTCTGGCTGCACGTGGACGCCGCGTTCGGCGGTCTCGCGGGACTGTCCCCGGCGTACGCGTCGTTGCTGGACGGGATCGCCGAGGCCGACTCGGTCTGCGTCGACCTGCACAAGTGGCTCAACGTGCCGTACGACGCGGCGGTGCAGTTCACCCGGCACCGCGACCTGCAGACGCGGGTCTTCCAGAACACCGCCGCGTACCTGGGCGAGCTGACCGACGAGCCGGACTTCCTGCACCTGACCCCGGAGAACTCCCGGCGGTTGCGCGCGCTGCCGGCGTGGTTCTCGCTGACCGCGTACGGGGCGGACGGGCATCGCGACATCGTCGAGCGCAACGTCGCCTCGGCGCGCCGGCTCGGCGAGCGGCTGGCGGCGCTGCCCGGCGTGCGGCTGCTGGCGCCGGTGCGGCTCAACGTGGTCTGCTTCGCGCCGTCCGGCGACCCGGCCGCCGTGGTGCGGGCCGTGGCAGAGTCCGGGGAGACGTTCCTGACCCCCACCGTGTACGCCGGCACGCCCGCGCTGCGGGTCGCGTTCAGCAACTGGCGCACCGACGAGGCCGACGACGACCGGATCTTCGAGGCCCTGCGGGCCGCGCTGGCGAAGGCCGCGGCATGACGGTACGGCTGGGCCGGGTCGGCTCGGGCGCCGCTGCTCAGTCCGGGACGCGGCGGTAGGCGCCGTCGCTGGCCGAGGTGGCCATCGACGCGTACGCCCGCAGCGCCGCGGAGACCGGCCGCTCTCGGTCCACCGGCGTGTACGGGCGGTCCCGCTTCTCCTGGGCCACCCGGCGGGCGGCGAGGGCCTCGTCCGGCACGTTCAGCCCGATGGACCGGGCCGGGATGTCGATGACGATCTCGTCACCGTCCTCGACCAGGGCGATCAACCCGCCGGCGGCCGCCTCGGGGGAGGCGTGCCCGATCGACAGGCCGGAGGTACCGCCGGAGAACCGGCCGTCGGTGACCAGCGCGCAGGCCTGGCCGAGTCCGCGGCCCTTGAGGAACGACGTCGGGTAGAGCATCTCCTGCATGCCCGGGCCGCCCTTCGGGCCCTCGTAGCGGATCACCACCACGTCCCCGGCGACCACCCGCTTGCCCAGGATGGCGTCCACGGACGCCTCCTGCGACTCGAAGACCTTGGCCGGGCCGCGGAAGGTGAGGCACTCGGCGGGCACCCCGGCGGTCTTCACCACGGCGCCGTCCGGGGCCAGGTTGCCGTACAGGATGGCCAGGCCGCCGTCGGCGGAGTAGGCGTGCTCGCGGTCCCGGACGCAGCCGTCGGCGGCGTCGGTGTCCAGGCTCGCCCACCGGTTGGTGGTGGAGAACGGCTCGACGGTGCGCACCCCGCCCGGGGCGGCGTGGAACAGCTCGACGGCCTCCGGCCGGGCGGCGCCGCCGCGGACGTCCCAGTCGGCCAGCCAGGTCGCCAGCGAGTCGGCGTGCACGGCGCGCACGTCCCGGTTCAGCAGCCCGGCCCGGTCCAGCTCGCCCAGGATGGCCGGGATGCCGCCGGCCCGGTGCACGTCCTCCATGTGGTACTTCGGCGAGTTCGGCGCGACCTTGGCCAGGCACGGCACCCGGCGGGAGATGGCGTCGATGTCGGCCACGGTGAAGTCCAGTTCGGCCTCCCGGGCCGCGGCCAGCAGGTGCAGCACGGTGTTGGTGGAACCGCCCATCGCCACGTCCAGGGCCACCGCGTTCTCGAACGCGGCCCGGGAGGCGATCGAGCGGGGCAGCACCGAGGCGTCGTCCTCGCCGTACCAGCGGTTGGCGATCGCCACGGCGGTGCGGCCGGCCTCGACGAACAGCGACCGGCGCGCGGCGTGGGTGGCCAGCGTCGAGCCGTTCCCGGGCAGCGCCAGGCCGATCGCCTCGGTCAGGCAGTTCATCGAGTTGGCGGTGAACATGCCCGAGCACGACCCGCAGGTCGGACAGGCGGAGCGCTCGATCTCGTCGAGCTGGTCGGCGGTGACCGCCTCGTTCGACGAAGCGATCATGGCGTCGATCAGATCGATCTTGTCGTGCACGACGCCCTCGACCGCGACCGTCTTACCCGCCTCCATCGGGCCGCCGGAGACGAACACGGTGGGGATGTTCAGCCGCAGCGCGGCCAGCAGCATCCCCGGCGTGATCTTGTCGCAGTTGGAGATGCAGACCAGCGCGTCGGCGCAGTGCGCGTTGACCATGTACTCGACCGCGTCGGCGATCAGCTCCCGGCTGGGCAGCGAGTAGAGCATGCCGCCGTGCCCCATGGCGATGCCGTCGTCGACCGCGATGGTGTTGAACTCACGACCCACCCCGCCGGCCTCGGCCACCGCCCCGGCGACCAGGCCGCCCATGTCCTTGAGGTGCACATGCCCCGGCACGAACTGGGTGAAGCTGTTGGCGATGGCCACGATCGGCTTGCCGAAATCGTCGTCGGTCATCCCGGTGGCCCGCCAGAGCGCCCGGGCGCCGGCCATCGTCCGGCCGTGGGTGGAGGTCTTCGACCGCAGGTCAGGCATGACACCCAGTCTTGCACCGTCGACGCCGCGCGGACCACCGCCGCGGCCGGGCTTCCACCACTCGGGACGCGGCCGGCCCGCGGCCGGGTCCGGGGCACGGCATGGACCCCGGCCCGGTGCGGCGCGGCTGGAGCCGATCGGGCACAGTTGATGTCGTGCGGCTCCCCTCGGTGGTGGCGATCTTCGCGGCGGTGGGTGGGCTGGCGGCCGGTGCCGGGACGGTGCTCATGATCGTCGCCGCGGTCCGGCAGGCCGGCCCGCGCCGCCGGGCCCAGCTGTGGTTGGCGGCCGGCGCGGCGCTGGCCACGGTCAGCCTGATCGTGGGGCTGGCCGGGCTGGCCACCGTCGCCACCGACTGGCAGCACCACCCGACGCAGCGGATGACGCTGGCCAGCCTGGTCGCGCTCGGCTTCGCGGCCGGCGGCGTCGCGCTCTGCCTGGGCCAGCTGCGGCTGCCCGGGGTCGGCGACACCGGCGTGGCGACCATGCACCTGCTGCTCGACGCGCTGGTCATCGCGGCGGCGCTGTGGTTCGTCGGGTGGGTGCTGGTCAGCGAGCCGACCCGGCTGCTCGGCGCGGACACCCCGACCGGCTGCCCCCCGATCCTGCTGGCCACGATGAGCGCGGCGGGTGCGGTCGGGCTGACCGGCATCGTCGGGATCCGGGCACCGCGGCCCCGGCGCCGACTGCTGTTGACCGGCTGCGGCACCACCGCCGCGGCCGTCGGCGGGCTGGCCCTGGCCGCCGGCATCTGCCAGCTCGGTCCGGTGGTCGCCCTGGCCGGCGTACCACCGGTGGCGGCCGGCCTGCTGGTGGTGGCCTGGGCCAGCCGTACGCCCCGGGTGGCCGGCGTGCCGGACATCGACCTGATCTGGCGCGGCAGCGTGTACGCGTTCTTCCCGATGACGGCGATGGTCGGCGCCGGCCTGCTGTACCTGCTGCGCGACGGTGCCTTCACCCTGCCGGGGGTGGCCGCGGCCGCGGTGGAGGGGTTCGCCCTGGTGGCCCGGCAGTCGTTGGCCCTGCGGGACGTGCGTGGCTACGCCGGCCGGCTGGTCGAGCGGGAGGCGCACTTCCGGGAGCTGGCGCACACCGACCCGCTGACCGGGTTGGCCAACCGCCGCGGGCTGCTGCGGGCCCTGCACGAGGACACCTCGGAGCAGCCCCGGGTCCTGCTCGGGCTGGATCTGGACGGTTTCAAGACCGTGAACGACCTGCGCGGGCACGACGTCGGGGACGCCGTACTGGTCGAGGTCGGTCGGCGGCTGCGGGCCAACCTGCGCCCCGGTGACGTGGCCGCCCGGCTGGGTGGGGACGAGTTCGCCGTGCTGATGCGGGCCGGTCCGGCGGAGGCGGGCCGGGTCGCCGAGCGGCTGCTCGGGGTGCTCGGCGGGGCGTACCCGCATCCGGACGGCCAGCTCTACCTGTCGGCCAGCATCGGGGTGGCGGACCAGTCGACCGGGCCGGACGTCGAGGCCCTGCTGCGCCACGCCGACCTCGCCCTGCGCCGGGCCAAGCAGTGCGGCAAGAACCGGGTCGAGCGGTACGACGTGAGCTACGACCAGTTGCTGCGCCGGCGTACCCGGTTGGAGCAGGAGTTGCGCGGCGCGGTGGCCCGGGACGAGCTGCGGCTGGCGTTCCAGCCGGTGGTGGCCATCCCCTCGGTCCGCCCGGTCGGCGCCGAGGCGCTGCTCCGCTGGCACCACCCCGAGCTGGGCAACGTCCGGCCGGACGAGTTCATCCCGCTGGCCGAGGAGTGCGGCGTGATCGCCGAACTCGGCGCCTGGGTGCTGCACCGGGCCTGCCACCAGCTCTCCCGCTGGCTGGCCGACGGGCACGACGTGTGGGTGTCGGTCAACGTCTCGCCGCGCGAGCTGCACGCCCCGGAGTACGTGGTCCAGGTGGCCGAGGCGCTGCGCGCGCACCGGGTGCCGCCGCAGCGGTTGGTGCTGGAGGTCACCGAGCACGCCGTGGCCACCGACCTGGACGAGTTGATCCGCCGGCTGACGGCGCTGCGGCTGACCGGCGTACGGATCGCGCTGGACGACTTCGGCGCCGGCTACTCGTCGCTGGGGCAACTGCGCCGGCTGCCGATCGACATCCTCAAGATCGACCACAGCCTGGTCGCCGAGGAGGAGCCGGCCCGGGCCGACGGCCGGCCGGACCGGCCGTTCGCGCCGATGGTGGACGTGGTGATGCGGCTCGGCCACCAGTTGGGGCTGGAGGTGATCGCGGAGGGGGTGACCAACCCGCGGGAACTGGCCGCGGTGGTGGCGGCGGGCTGCCGGTTCGGCCAGGGCCACCTGTTCGGCTGGGGAGTGCCGGCCGAGCACCTGGAGGCCCGGTTGGAGGCGGTCACCGCCAGCCTTCCGGCTCAGAATGTGAGATCAGTTGACTCATCGCGTGAGATGCGGCAGGCTTGACCCATGCCTGGCACCAGCTCGTTCCGAGTACTTACCTGAGCGCACTCTCGCTGACGAGAGTGCGCTGGCCCCGTGCAATCTGCACGAGGGCTTTTTTGTTGCCGTCACACCCGTAGCCCGCCGCCGTCACCTACCACCGACGTCGACCGTTTGAGCACCGCCGGACATCGTCGAACCCGAGCCGAAGGCCTGAACCGCCATGACGCGACCAACGCCAGAGACCCTCGCCCAACGGGCGCACCACGGGACCCACCCGCCCGCGCCGACCCCCGCCGCCGTCGCGCCGGCCGCGGCCGTACGCGCCACCGCGCCGGTGCAGGTCTCCGGGGCCGGTTCGCTCGTGAAGTCCCTCGAGGCGCTCGGGGTCGAGGTGGCGTTCGGCATCCCCGGCGGCGCGATCCTGCCGGCGTACGACCCGCTCTACGACTCCACCGTGCGGCACATCCTGGTCCGCCACGAGCAGGGGGCCGGACACGCCGCCACCGGCTACGCGCAGGCCACCGGCCGGGTGGGCGTCTGCATCGCCACCTCCGGGCCGGGCGCCACCAACCTGGTCACCCCGATCGCCGACGCGTACATGGACTCGGTGCCGATCGTCGCGATCACCGGCCAGGTGGCCAGCCCGACGATCGGCTCGGACGCCTTCCAGGAGGCGGACATCCAGGGCATCACCCTGCCGATCACCAAGCACAACTACCTCGTGCAGACCGCCGAGGAGATCCCGCAGGTGCTGGCCGAGGCGTTCCACCTGGCCGCGACCGGCCGGCCCGGCCCGGTCCTGGTGGACATCCCCAAGGACATCCTCCAGGCGCAGACGACGTTCAGCTGGCCGCCGACGCTGGACCTGCCGGGCTACCGGCCGACCCTGCACCCGCACGGCAAGCAGATCCGCGAGGCCGCCCGGCTGATGACCACCGCCCGCCGCCCGGTGCTGTACGTCGGCGGCGGCGTGCTCAAGGCCGGCGCCACCGAGGCGCTGCGCAAGCTGGCCGAGCTGACCGGCATCCCGGTGGTGACCACCCTGATGGCCCGCGGCGCGTTCCCCGACTCGCACCCGCAGCACCTGGGCATGCCGGGCATGCACGGCACCGTCGCCGCCGTCTACGCCCTGCAGAAGGCGGACCTGATCGTCGCGCTGGGGGCCCGGTTCGACGACCGGGTGACCGGCAAGCTCGACTCGTTCGCCCCCGGCGCGGCGGTGGTGCACGCCGACATCGACCCGGCCGAGATCGGCAAGAACCGGCACGCCGACGTGCCGATCGTCGGCGACGCGCGGCACGTCATCGACGAGCTGATCGCGGCCAGCGCCAGCGAGCAGGCCGCCGGCCGGATCGGTGACCGCACCGACTGGTGGGCGCAGCTGGACGACCTGCGCAACCGCTACCCGCTGGGCTACGACGAGCCGGCCGACGGCACCCTCGCCCCGCAGTACGTGATCAAGCGGCTGGGCGAGCTGGTCGGCCCGGACGCCGTCTACGTGGCCGGCGTCGGCCAGCACCAGATGTGGGCCTCGCAGTTCATCTCCTACGAGAAGCCGCAGACCTGGCTGAACTCCGGTGGTCTCGGCACGATGGGCTACGCGGTGCCGGCGGCGATGGGCGCCAAGGTCGGACTGCCGGGCACCACCGTGTGGGCGATCGACGGCGACGGCTGCTTCCAGATGACCAACCAGGAGTTGGCCACCTGTGCCCTGGAGGGCATCCCGATCAAGGTCGCCGTGATCAACAACGGCAACCTCGGCATGGTCCGGCAGTGGCAGACGCTGTTCTACGGCGAGCGCTACTCCAACACCGACCTGGGCACCCACAAGCACCGCATCCCGGACTTCGTGAAGCTCGCCGAGGCGCTCGGCTGCGTGGGGCTGCGCTGCGAGAACGCCGACGACGTGGACAAGACCATCGAGGCCGCGATGGCCATCGACGACGCGCCCGTGGTGGTCGACTTCGTGGTCGGCAAGGACGCGATGGTGTGGCCGATGGTGGCCGCCGGCACCAGCAACGACGAGATCATGTTCGCCCGGGGCGTCCGCCCCACCTTCGACGAGGACGAAATTTAGTCATGACCGAATGCACCGAGCGCAGCGAGGGCCATGAGGGCATGACGAAGGAGACTCAGCCATGACTATCCATACCTTGTCCGTCCTCGTGGAGAACAAGCCGGGGGTGCTGGCCCGGGTGGCCGGGCTGTTCTCCCGCCGCGGATTCAACATCGACTCGCTCGCCGTCGGCGAGACGGAGAACCCGGACGTCTCCCGGATCACCATCGTGGTCAACGCCGAGTCCTCGCCGCTGGAGCAGGTCACCAAGCAGCTCAACAAGCTGGTCAACGTACTGAAGATCGTGGAGTTGGATCCGGCGGTGTCGGTGGCCCGCGAGTTGCTGCTGGTCAAGGTCCGGGCCGACCGGGCGGCCCGGTCGCAGGTGATGGAGACGGCCAGCCTGTTCCGGGCCCGGGTCGTCGACGTCGCGCCGGACACCCTCACCATCGAGGCCACCGGCACCGCCGACAAGCTCGACGCGTTGCTGCGCGATCTCGAACCGTTCGGGATCAAGGAAATGGTGCAGTCCGGCCTGGTGGCCATCGGACGGGGATCCCGTTCGATCACCGCCGGCCCGGCGCTGCGTGCCGCATGACCGCGACGGCCGCGACGGCCGTCGTACGAGAGGGAATGAGTCAGATGACCGCTGAGGTGTTCTACGACGACGACGCCGACCTGGCCGTGATCCAGGCGAAGCGGGTCGCGGTGCTGGGCTACGGCAGTCAGGGCCACGCGCACGCGCTGTCGCTGCGCGATTCCGGTGTCGACGTGGTGATCGGCCTGCCGGAGGGCTCGAAGAGCCGGGCCAAGGCGCAGGAGGAGGGGCTGCGGGTGCTCAGCCCGGCCGAGGCCAGCGCCGAGGCCGACGTGATCATGGTGCTCGCGCCGGACACGGCGCAGCGGTCGGTCTACGCCGAGGCGATCGCGCCGCACCTGACCGCGGGCAAGGCGCTGTTCTTCGGCCACGGCCTCAACATCCGGTACGGCTTCATCGAGCCGCCGGCCGACGTGGACGTGGCGATGGTCGCCCCGAAGGGCCCAGGTCACCTGGTCCGCCGCCAGTACGTGGACGGCAAGGGCGTGCCCTGCCTGGTCGCCGTCGAGCAGGACGCCACCGGTCAGGCGCTCGCGCTGGCGCTGTCCTACGCCAAGGCGATCGGCGGCACCCGGGCCGGCGTGATCAGGACCACCTTCAAGGAGGAGACGGAGACCGACCTGTTCGGCGAGCAAGCGGTGCTCTGCGGCGGCGCGTCGGCGCTGGTGCAGACCGGCTTCGAGGTGCTCACCGAGGCCGGCTACGCCCCGGAGATCGCCTACTTCGAGTGCCTGCACGAGCTGAAGCTGATCGTCGACCTGATGTACGAGGGTGGCATCGCCCGGATGCGCTACAGCATCTCCGACACCGCCGAGTACGGCGACTACTCGCGTGGCCCGCGGGTGATCGACGGCCGGGTCAAGGAGGAGATGCGCAAGATCCTCGGGGAGATCCAGTCGGGCGAGTTCGCCCGCGAGTGGATCGCCGAGGACGACGCGGGCCGGCCCAACTTCACCAAGCTGCGGGCCGAGGGTGCGGCGCACCCCATCGAGGAGACCGGTCGCCAGCTGCGCGGCATGATGAGCTGGGTGGATCGCCCGATCACCGAGACGGCCTGACCGTTCGCCCGGACGGACCGTGCCCGGCGCTGCCACCGCGCGGGGCACGGTCGGCCGGCCGGCCGACGGGTCGGCGTGGCACGGCCCGCACCGTGTGCCCGGTCCGCCCCGGTGGGCCGGGTAGCGGTTCGCGGTTGGCACCCCCGGTCGCCGGGTCGATGTCGTGCCGCTGGAGGGTTCGCCGGCCCACGGCCCTGGCCATGTCGCCCAGGGCTCCGAGGAACATGGCGGAGCTGCCGACAAGGAAGAGATAGCGGGCGACGGGTGTGGCGTCCAGCACGTACAGCAGGCTGCCGAGGATGAAGAGGACGTTCCCGGCCAGGCCGATGACCAGGTGGACGGTCGGGTAGCGACGGACGAACGCGAGCAGCTTGCGACGCCGTCCGGTGGTCAGGTTTTGTTGTGGCATACCGAATCCTCGGCGCTCCTTCGACGGTCGGTAGGGGACTGTTCCGCGGCCGGAATCTGTGCCGCTACCCGGGTGTGGGACGGTCAAACGCGCGCTGGATTCACGTGTCCTGAGCTCATATGGGGGACACCGGGCCGATTTGTGAGGGCACTCACGGCCGCTGTCCCGTCGAGGGGTTCCGGCGGCGGCCTACGATCGCGGATAGGCGCGCCGGCCGGAGTCGACCGCCGAGTGGCATGGATCACCAAGGGGCGCAGAGCGGCGCTCCGCCGCCCGAGAACCTTTCTGACGACATCTACGAGGACCAATGACTCCTGTCGTACTGATCGCCGAAGAACTCGCTCCCGCCGCCATCGAGGTACTGGCGCACGACTTCGACGTACGACACGTCGACGGCACCGACCGGCCGGCGCTGCTCGCCGCGCTCGCCGAGGCCGACGCCGTCATCGTGCGCAGCGCCACCCAGATCGACGCCGAGGCGGTGGCCGCGGCACCCCGCCTCAAGGTGGTCGCCCGGGCCGGCGTGGGTCTGGACAACGTCGAGGTGCCCGCCGCCACCGCTCGCGGCGTGATGGTGGTCAACGCGCCGACCTCCAACATCGTCTCGGCCGCCGAGCAGGCGGTCGCGCTGCTGCTCGCGGTGGCCCGCAACACGGCCAGCGCCAGCGCCGCGCTGAAGGCCGGGGAGTGGAAGCGGTCCAAGTACACCGGCGTGGAGATCCAGGGCAAGACCGTCGGCGTGGTCGGCCTCGGCCGCATCGGGGTGCTGTTCGCCCAGCGGATCGCCGCCTTCGGCACCCGGCTGATCGCCTACGACCCGTACATCCAGCCGGCCCGCGCGGCGCAGCTCGGGGTCCGCCTGGTCGGCCTGGACGAGCTGCTGCGAGAGAGTGACTTCATCTCGATCCACCTGCCCAAGACCCCGGAGACGGTGGGCCTGATCGGGGCGAAGGAACTGGCCCTGGTCAAGCCGGAGGTGCGGATCGTCAACGCCGCCCGCGGCGGCCTGGTCGACGAGCAGGCGCTGGCCGACGCGATCGCCGAGGGCCGGGTCGCCGGCGCCGGGGTCGACGTCTACGCCAAGGAGCCGTGCACCGCCTCGCCGCTGTTCGCGTTCGACAACGTGGTGGCCACCCCGCACCTGGGCGCCTCCACCGCCGAGGCGCAGGACAAGGCGGGTCTGGCCGTGGCCAAGAGCGTCAAGCTGGCGTTGCAGGGCGAGTTCGTCCCGGACGCGGTCAACGTACAGGCCGGCGGGGTCGTCGCCGAGGACGTGCGGCCGTTGCTGCCGCTGGCCGAGAAGCTCGGCAAGGTGTTCACCGCGGTGGCGGGTGGGGTCGCCGCCAGCGTGACCGTCGAGGTCCGCGGCGAGATCGTCGCGAACGAGGTGTCGGTGCTGAAGCTCGCCGCGACCAAGGGCCTGTTCACCTCGGTGGTCGAGGAGCAGGTGACCTACGTGAACGCACCGCACCTGGCCGCCGACCGGGGGGTCGAGCTGGCGCTGGCCGTGCTGGCCGACACCGTCGAGCAGCCCACCCTGGTGACGGTCCGCGGCGCGCTGCCGGACGGCCGGACGGTCAGCGTCTCCGGCACGGTGGTGGCCGGTGGAGCCCGCGACGTCGTCAAGCTGACCGAGGTGGACGGCTTCGACCTGGAGCTCGGCGCCGAGGGCGTGCTGCTGTTCCTCCGGTACGCGGACCGGCCGGGCGTGGTCGGCGCCGTGGGGTCGATCCTGGGCGAGTCCGGGGTCAACATCGCCGCGATGCAGGTGGCCCGGCGGGAGGCCGGCGGCGAGGCGCTGATGACCCTGACCGTGGACTCGGCGGTGGCGGTCGACCTGCTCGACTCGGCCGCCGGTTCGATCGGCGCGGTCGCGGCCAGCGCGGTGGACCTGCGCGACGAGTACTGAGCGACGAATCGGGGACCCCGTCGCCCGCTGGCCGGGTGGCGGGGGCCCGCGCGTCCGGAACCCTACTGTCCTAGGATGCCGTAGGGCTGGTGATGGGGAAGTCGCGGTACCGCCGCAGCGGCGACCCCGGCGGCGGGTCCGCGACAATCTCGGCCGGACCCGGGGACGGGCTCCCGCTCGGCGCTGTCTGCCGCACCGGGAGCCCGTTTCCGCATCCCGTCAGGCCAGGGCGGGGACCGGTTGCGGCGGAACCGGGCCGACGTAGCGCGCCGCCGGGCGGATGATCTTGCTGTCGGCAGCCTGCTCCAGGATGTTCGCGCACCAGCCGATCACCCGGCTGGACGCGAAGGTCGGGGTGAACATCTCGCGGGGCAGGCCGCACAGCTCCATCACCACGCCGGCGTAGAACTCCACATTGGTGTGCAGTTCCCGGCCCGGCTTGAGTTCGGCGAGCAGTTCCACCACCCGGCGCTCGACCTGGACGGCGAAGTCGACCAGGTCCCCGCCCAGCGACCGGGCGATGTCGCGCAGCAGCACCGAGCGCGGGTCCTCGGTGCGGTAGACCGGGTGGCCGAACCCCATGATGCGGTCGCCGGCCAGCACCCGCTCGCGGATCCACCCGTCGATCCGGTCCGGTGTGCCGATCGCGTCCAGCGTGTCCAGGGCCCGGCTGGGCGCGCCGCCGTGCAGCGGTCCGGACAGCGAGCTGAGCGCACCGCAGACGGCGCCGACCAGGTCGGCGCCGGTGGAGGCGATCACCCGGGCGGTGAACGTCGAGGCGTTGAAGCCGTGGTCGATCGTCGAGATCAGATACTGCTCGACGGCGCGGGCGTGCGCCGGCCGGGGTTCCTCGCCGGTCAGCATG
Source organism: Micromonospora zhanjiangensis (assembly GCF_042650605.1). Lineage (NCBI taxonomy): Bacteria > Bacillati > Actinomycetota > Actinomycetes > Micromonosporales > Micromonosporaceae > Micromonospora > Micromonospora zhanjiangensis. The sequence continues at coordinate 90,293 of NZ_JBHSBN010000002.1, forward strand.
TAGAGGTAGTTCGCGGCGTACGACAGGTCCTCGCGCGGCTCGACCGGTTCCCGGCCGGTGCGCAGCCGGTGCAGGGCGGTGAGCAGAGTGGGGGTCAGCGCGCAGGCGAACAGCGCGTCGGCCCGGCGAGCCTCGGGGGTGAGGTCCAGCACCGGGCGTACGCCCCGGGCCGCCCCGGCCAGCGTCAGGGCGGTCCGCAGCCCTTCCAGCGGCGCCGGCCGGGCGCCGGCCCGGGCGATCGGCCCGAGCAGCGAGCGTACGGCGTCCGGGATCCGGCGCAGCGGGGCGATCGGCGACGGTCGGGGGAGTTGGTTCGACCCGGCGGAGGTGGAGCGGCTGGCCTCCCGGGGAGCCGGCCGTCGGGCCCCCCGGGCCGCCGACCCGGTGATCCGCACTGCGGTGACGCTGATCCGGGACGGCCTCCACTACCGTGGCCGGGACGCCACCGAGTTGGCCCGGTCGGCGAGCTTCGAAACGGTCGCGCACTGGCTGTGGGTGGGCCAGTGGCGGCCGGACCTCCGGTTCACCGCCCCGCCCGAGGCGGTCGAGCAGGCCCGGACCGCCCTCGCGGCGCTGCCCGACGCGACGCGCGTCACCGATCGACTCCGGGTGATCGCCGGCGTCGTCGCGTCGACCGACCCGATGCGGTTCAACACCGAACCGGACGCGGTCGCCGCCACCGGCGGTGCGCTACTGGCGGCACTGGTCGACGCCCTACCGCCGGTGGAGCCGGCAACCGCACGGTCCTGGACCGCAGGGCATGGCCGAACGCGCACCGGCGTCCGCCGGGCCGCTGGTGCTCCGCCCGACACCGACACGCCCTCTCTGGTCGGCGGGTTGGCCACCCGGCTGTGGCCCCGGCTCACCGCCGAGTCGCCGACGCCCCCGGCCGTGGCCGTGCTCAACGCCGCTCTCGTGCTGCTCGCCGACCACGATCTCGCGGCGTCCACGGTGGCCGCCCGGGTGGCCGCCTCCACCCGGGCCCATCCGTACGCGGTGGTGGCCGCCGGCCTCAGCGCCTTCGAGGGGCCGTTGCACGGTGCCGCGGCCAGCCACGCGTACCGGTTGCTCGGTGCCGCCATCGTCAGCGGCGACCCGGTCGGCGTCTACTCGGAGGCGCTGCGCACCGACGGGCGGGTGGACGGATTCGCCCAACCCGCGCACCCGCTCTACCCCGACGGTGACGTCCGCGCCCGGACCCTGCTGGCGATGCTCGACGCGGTACCGGCCGCCGCCGAGGTCCGGGCGGCGATCGACGGGCTGCTCGATGCCGCCACCCGTCGGTCACCCCGACAGCCCACGGTGGAGTTCGCCCTGGCCGCGCTGGTGCACAGTTGCGGGATGACGCCGGACGCCGGCGAGGGCATCTTCGCCGTGGCCCGGACCGCCGGCTGGCTCGCGCACGCGATGGAGGAATACCGGGAACCGGGCCTGCGGTTCCGGTTCCACGGCACCTACACCGGTGATCGGCCGTCGCCGGGCTCGTGACCTGCCCGAACGTCCATTCGGGAGGACCGGGGGCGGGACCGGTGGCCCGCCGCACCGGCGAGGGCGGCGCACCGGCCCGGCGGCCGTCGGCGGGTGTGCGGAATGGACGCCACGCGACACGCGAAACCCGGTATCTCTTGCGTAGAGTTGCGTCGATTCGATAGCGTATCGACAAGGTTACCCGGTGAGTTCTCCGGCGCGGAACTCGTCTTCGGGTGACGGTGCGCCGCGTCGAGGCGCAACCCGGGAGCCACCGAGTGCGCGAGCCACGCGCACTGGTCGCTGATCGACCCTCACGTTCGTTGCCGAGACCGTGGGGGTCGATCGCGGTCCCGCCGGGTCCGCCGCCGGTTGCCGGGCCGCCCCGACACCGGTTGTCGGGACCGCCGCCGGTGTCGGAGATGAGCGGTCAGCGGGGGCCGGCGAACAGTGCCCGGTAGCCGTCCGCGGTGGGAAACCAGTCCAGTCCGGCCGGCCCCGCGGCGAACAGGGCGGTCGCGTAACCGTCGGCGACGGCCAGATCCGGCCCGGCCACCGTCGCGGCCGACAGCCGGGCCACCGGCTCGCCGGTGTGCGGGTCGACCACATGATTCCGCCGGCCGGCCACGCCCGAGGTGCCCACGGCGCCGGCGGTCATCTCCAGCAGCATCGGCGAGCGCCGGCCGCCGGTCGGGTGGTGGACGGCGACCCGCCACGGGCCCCCGTGCGGCGCGTGCCCCCGGACTACCAGATCCGCGCCGCTGACCACGGCGTAGTCCTGGACCCCGGCGGCCCGCAGCCGGCTGGCGGCCCGCTCGACGGCCCAGCCACCCAGCAGTCCGCCCGGGTCGAAACCGCCGGGCACCGCCCAGGCGTCGAACCACCCGTCGGTGGCCGCCCGCATCGCGGCGCAGCGGGCCACGATGTCGGCCAGCGGGGGATAGGAGTCGGCGGAGATCTCGCCCCGGCGCAGCCGGGACACCAGGCTGTCCGGGTGCAGCGGGCTGTAGGTGACGTCGATGGCCCGCAGTTCGGCGACCGCGTCGGCGATCGCCTCGCCGGTGCCGCGTCGGCCCAGGTCGGCCGGGGCGTTCAGGACCAGCAGGTACTGGGCGGTCGAGGTCTGCAGGCTGTGCCGGGCCACGATCCGGTCGGCCGAGTTCGGCAGCGGGATCAGGCTCTCGGCGGGGCGGCCACCGGTGCCGGCACCCAGCCGCAGGTCGGGCCGGTCGTTCGCCGGTGCTTCCCGCAGACCGGTCCTGGCTCGCTGGATCAGCATCGCTCGCCCCCTCTGGCAACGGTCCCACCGTAGGCGGCGAACATGACCGGAGGGTGGAGTGCCGCTGTGAAACTCCTGTACACCGAACCGTCGTCCAGATGATGGGAGGCGCGTACCGTTCTTCGGGAGGGCCGGCTACGGTGTCGGGACGGTGAACGGCGGCGAGGGAGACGACGTGGCGGTGGCGCGGATCGCGGTGGTGGCCGGCGACGGCATCGGTCCCGAAGTGATCTCCCAGGCGCGCAAGGTGATCGACGCCGTGCTGCCCGGCGTGGAGACCACCGACTACGACCTGGGAGCGGCCCGCTACCACCGGACCGGCGAGGTGCTGCCCGACCAGGTGCTCGCCGAGTTGGCCGGGCACGACGCGATCCTGCTCGGCGCGGTGGGCGACCCCACCGTCCCGCCGGGCGTGCTGGAGCGTGGCCTGCTGCTCAAGCTGCGGTTCGCCTTCGACCAGTACGTCAACCTCCGTCCCTCCCGGCTCTGGCCCGGCACGACCAGCCCGCTCGCCGGCCTCAAGCCCGGCGAGATCGACCTCGTGGTGGTCCGCGAGGGCACCGAGGGGCTCTACACCGGCGCGGGCGGCGCCCTGCACCGCGACACGCCCGCCGAGGTGGCCACCGAGGAGAGCCTGAACACCCGGCACGGCGTCGAGCGGGTGATCCGCGACGCGTTCGCCCGGGCCGGCCGCCGCGAGCGGCGCAAGGTGACCCTGGTGCACAAGACCAACGTGCTGACCCACGCCGGTTCGCTGTGGCGGCGGGCCTTCGAGGCGGTCGCGGCCGAGCACCCGGACGTGGAGACGGAGTACCAGCACGTCGACGCGGCGGCGATGTTCCTGGTCACCCGCCCCCAGCGGTACGACGTGGTGGTCACCGACAACCTGTTCGGCGACATCCTCACCGACATCGCCGCGGCCGTGACCGGGGGCATCGGGCTGGCCGCCAGCGGGTGCATCAACCCGGAGCGGACTTATCCGTCGATGTTCGAGCCGGTACACGGTTCGGCGCCGGACATCGCCGGCCAGGGCGTGGCCGACCCGGCCGCCGCCGTACTCTCGGCGGCGCTGCTGCTGGACCACCTCGGGCACCCCGAGGCGGCCGAGCGGGTGTCCCGGGCCGTCGCGGCCGAGCTCGCCGGTCGTACGCCCGGCGCGGCACTGCGTACCGCCGAGGTGGGCGACCGGCTCGCGGCGGCCGCGGCGGGCTGAGCCCGTCCCGGTCGATCCGCGCGGTCCCGGCGGTGCGGGTGGGTCAATCGACGGATGTCATTCCGTCGACCGGAGGCTGCCGCTGAACGAGCGTTCGGGGTAAGTTTCAGGCACCAGTCCGTCCGGTGTGCCGGTGACGCATGCCGGTTTCCCTCAGGGAGGTCAGCGCAATGAGCGGTGGTGACAAGCTCGACTTCGAGATTCGTCCGAATCCTCAGCCGGTAGCCGCCGCCGAACGGGCCGCCCTGATGGCCAATCCGGGCTTCGGCCGGGTGTTCACCGACCACATGGTGACCATCCGCTACGCCGAGGGCAAGGGCTGGTACGACGCCCGGGTCGAGGCCCGCGGCCCGATCCCGATGGACCCGGCAACCGCGGTGCTGCACTACGCGCAGGAAATCTTCGAGGGGCTGAAGGCGTACCAGGCGGTGGACGGTGGGATCACCATGTTCCGCCCCGACGCCAACGCGGCGCGGTTCGCCGACTCGGCACAGCGGATGGCCATGGCGCCGCTGCCGGAGCAGGTCTTCCTCGACTCGCTGCACCACCTGATCGACATCGACCGGGCCTGGATCCCGTCCGGCGAGGGCGGCAGCCTCTACCTGCGGCCGTTCATGTTCGGCAGCGAGGTGTTCCTCGGGGTGCGGCCCGCCAACGAGTACCTCTACGTGGTGATCGCCTCGCCGGTGGAGTCGTACTTCTCCAGCGGGGTCAAGCCGCTCACCGTCTGGGCCTCGCCGACCTACACCCGGGCTGCGCCCGGTGGCACCGGGGCGGCCAAGTGCGGCGGCAACTACGCCAGCTCGCTGATCGCCAAGGCGCAGGCGGCCGAGAACGACTGCGACGACGTGATCTTCCTCGACGCGGTGGAGCGCCGGTACGTCGACGAGATGAGCGGGATGAACATCTTCTTCGTCTACGACGACGGCACCCTGGCCACCCCGACGCTCGGCACGATCCTGCCCGGCATCACCCGCGAATCCGTGCTGACCCTGGCGAGGGAGGCCGGCCACCAGGTGGTCGAGCGCCAGGTCGGCTTCGACGAGTGGCGGGCCGACGCGGCGAGCGGTCGGCTGCGCGAGGTCTTCGCCTGCGGTACCGCCGCGGTGATCACCCCGATCGGTACGGTGCGCCACCCCGGCGGCGAGTTCGCCATCGCCGGCGGCGAACCCGGCAGCGTCACGATGGGCCTGCGGCAGACCCTGGTGGACATCCAGCGCGGCCGGACCGAGGACACCCACGGCTGGGTGCACCGGATCGCCTGACCCGACCACTCGACCGGCCCGCGCCACCCGGCGCGGGCCGGTGGCGTCCGGCTCAGTCCAGCAGGTGGGTCCGCAGGTCGGTGAGCTGTTGCCGGGTCAGGCCCGCGTCGAGCAGGTAGCTCTCGACCGAGCCGTGCCGCCGGCGCAGGCCGGCGAGGAACAGCGTCATCGCCTCGGCCGGCGAGGCCAGGAACGGCTGCGGGGGCGGGACGCTGTCCGGCAGGTTGTCCCGCAGCCAGGCGCTGAACCGTTCCGACGCGGCGGTGCTGCGCGCGTAGTCGTCGGCGATGTCGATGTCGTCGACGCCGAGCAGGGACAGGGTCAGGCCGCAGACGATGCCGGTGCGGTCCTTGCCGGCCACGCAGTGCACCACCACCGGCGCGCGCTCGGGGTCGGCGATGATGCCCACCGCCCGCGCGATCCCGGCGTACCCGGTCTCGGCCATGTCCAGGTAGCGGTCGGCGAGGTAGTGGGCCAGGCTCGACCCCTCGTCGTACGGGGTGTCCTCCCACTGCGCGTGCTCGGGGTGGATGTGCCGGTAGGCCAGCCCGTCGTAGGCGGGCACCCGGCCGTCCCGGTCGACCTCCGTCGGCCGGCGCAGGTCGATGACGGTACGGATGCCCAGCGCGGCGAACGCGTCCCGGTCCTCGTCGACCCGGTGCAACGAGTCCGACCGGTACAACCGCCGCCACCGCACCCGCCGACCGTCGAGGCCGGGATAGCCGCCGACGTCGCGGAAGTTGAACAGGGCCGAGAAGGGGAGGCTGCGGTCCGCCGTCGTGTCCACCCGGACAGGGTAGCGGCCCGCCGCAGCCAAAGCCGATCATCGATGTCCGGACACGTTCGTGGCGCCGGACGGACCAGCAGGGGAAACCTGGTCCGACCGGCGCCACGCTCAGTGAACCGTTTTCAACCTGGACCGCGCGGCGCGCAAGCGGCTGAGGACGGTCCGCAAGGGGAGGTTGAAAAAGGTTCAGTTGGGTGGGGACAGGGTCACATACGGGGCGGGGGGATCGGGGAACCGGGCTGGCCGTACGTGTCGCCAGGAGTGAGCGACTCGCCGCGGCCCACGGTAGGGTCCCCGGGCTGGGGCACCCCGTCCCGGTACTCGGTGGTCCCGTGGGCCGGCTGCGACTGTCCCGGCACGGCCGTGCCGCTGCTGCCGTAGCTGGTCGAGCCCTGGCCGTAGGTGTCGCCGTAGTAGCCGCCGAGCCGGTCCCGGTACGCCGGGTCGCTGTGGCTGGTCTCGTCGAACTCCGGAGCGGCCTTGATCTGGTCCTTGGTCCGGTCGACGTACACCCTCTCCTCGTCGTGGTCCACCCGGTCGATCACGCCGGCGGGCAGCATGACCTTTCGACCGAAGATCCACGGTCCGGTGTCGACCACCAGGTAGCTGCTGCCGACCTCGCGGCTGTCGCTGTCGATCTTGCCGATCGAACCGTCGGTGGCCTCGACCTTGTAGCCGACCAGCTCGGCGCCGGTGGCCGTGGCCTCGTCCCGGAAGTTCCACGCCTGGAACCCGGCCGTCCCGCCGGACGGGTAGCCGCCCTCGGACGTGCCATGGCCGACCAGCGGGTCGCCGTGCACCGGCTGGTCAGCGGCGGGGTCGCCGGACAGTGCGCGGTGGTGGGTCGAGTCGCCGACGACCGCCGGCTCGGTGGTGGGGTTACCGGAGATGGTCGGGTCGGTGATGCTCTCCGGGGTGTGCCCCGAGTGGCCGTGCTGCGCGTTCTCGTGCTGCGGGTCGAGCCTGTCCATGGGCGCTCACTTCCTTATGGGTCGCCTGCCGTCCAGCGGGTCCATTGCTTGCTGTTCAGCAAAGACGTACCCAGGCGCCCGGTTTCCATACCAACTCGACCCGTCCGTGCCCCGCCGTCCGGCCCGGCCCGAGTGGACGTCCTGCTCGCGTCCCGGAATGTGGATTTCTGTCCCGCACAGCGGTAGGGCGTGGCAGAGTACCGATCGTGACCCACCGCGTACTCATTATTGGCAGCTAGCGCGCCCGGCCCTCCGCCCGCCGAGCGCGCAGACCTCCCGCATCGCGGGGGGTCTTTTGTTTGTCCGGCTCCCGGCGGTGGGTGACGGATCGGCGGACCGGTCGTTCGCGTTGCGGACCTCGGCCACCCGGTGGCCACGAGATCTCGGCCGCCCCGGCGGCATGAAAGGAACCTCGATGTCATTCCAGGTCTACGACACGACGCTGCGCGACGGTGCTCAGCGCGAGGGGATCAGCTATTCCGTCGTCGACAAGCTGGCCGTCGCCCGGCTGCTGGACGACTTCGGGGTCGGCTTCATCGAGGGCGGCTGGCCCGGGGCGATGCCCAAGGACACCGAGTTCTTCCGCCGGGCCCGCACCGAGCTGCAGCTGCGGCACGCCGTACTGGTGGCCTTCGGCGCCACCCGTAAGGCCGGCGTCGCCGTCGCCGCCGACCCCCAGGTCCGGGCGCTGCTGGACGCCGAGACCCCGGCCGTCTGTCTGGTCGCCAAGTCCGACATCCGGCACGTCGAGCGGGCGCTGCGCACCACCGGCGAGGAGAACCTGGCCATGGTCGCCGACACCGTCGCGCACTTCGTGGCCGAGGGACGGCGGGTCTTCCTGGACTGCGAGCACTTCTTCGACGGCTACCGGTACGACCCGACGTACACCGCGGCGGTGGTCGGCGCCGCGCTGGAGGCCGGCGCCGAGGTGGTGGTCATGTGCGACACCAACGGCGGGATGCTGCCCTCCCGGGTGACCGCGACCATCGGCGAACTGGTCGACCGGCTCGGCGTGACGCCCGACCGGCTCGGCATCCACTGCCAGAACGACACCTCCTGCGCGGTGGCCAACACCGTCGCCGCGGTGGAGGCCGGCGTGCGGCACTTCCAGTGCACCGCCAACGGCTACGGCGAACGGCCCGGCAACGCCGACCTGTTCGCCGTGGTGGCCAACCTGCAACTCAAGCTCGGGCTGCCGGTCCTACCGGACGGCTGCCTGGAACAGATGGTGCGCGTCTCGCACGCCATCGCGGAGATCGCCAACATCGCCCCCGAAACCCACCAGGCGTACGTCGGGGCCGCCGCCTTCGCCCACAAGGCGGGGTTGCACGCGAGCGCGATCAAGGTGGATCCGGTGCTCTACAACCACGTCGACCCGTCGGTGGTGGGCAACGACATGCGGATCCTGGTGACCGAGATGGCCGGCCGGGCCAGCATCGAGCTGAAGAGCCGGGAACTCGGCCTCGACCTGGCCGGCCATCCGGAGGCACTGTCCCGGGTCACCAAGCGGGTCAAGGAACTGGAGGCCGGCGGCTGGTCGTTCGAGGCCGCCGACGCGTCGTTCGAGCTGCTGGTCCGCTCCGAACTCCCGGACGCCGCGCTGCCGCTGCCGTTCGCGCTGGAGTCGTACCGGGTGCTGGTCGAGCACCGCGAGGACGGCGCGGTGGTCTCCGAGGCCACCGTCAAGATCCGGGTACGTGGCGAGCGGGTGATCGCCACCGCCGAGGGCAACGGCCCGATCAACGCCCTGGACGAGGCGCTGCGGGTCGGCCTGGCCCGGCACTACCCGCAACTGCGGGACTTCGAGCTGGCCGACTACAAGGTGCGCATTCTGGAGGGCAGCCACGGCACCGGTGCGGTGACCCGGGTGCTGGTGGAGACCGCCGGCAGCGGCGGCCGGGACTGGACCACGGTGGGCGTGCACCCGAACGTGGTCGAGGCGAGCTGGCACGCCCTGGTCGATGCCCTCACCTACGGCCTGGCCCCCCAACCGGCGCAGCTCTGACCGTGACCGTGGGGCCGCTCCGACGTGTTGGTCGCGGCGGAGCGGCCTCCGGCGGTGTGCCGATGAAGCTGTCGGGCGACGTTCAATGCGCGATCGTCGCGAACGGTGTCCAACGGGCCTGGTGATCCTCGGCCATCGCGGACCGAACTCGGGTGGTGAATTCTGCGCGGACTGCTTCTGAATGGGCCGCCAGCGGTGCGCCGGCCGCGATCATCTTCAGTTCGCGGACGTCGCGGAGCACGGGCCAGTCGGAGTCTCGGGTGACGTCGTGCTCACGTCGGCCCGGTCAGGTCAGGCGACGTTCAACTGGATGTTGCCGATCCGGGCCACGACGTCGAGATGCCCCCCAAGCCCGGTGACGTACGCGCGCAGCGTCTCGAGGTTGGTGACCCCGCCGTTCTCGATCTGGCTGATCCTGGCCTGCGAGAGTCCGGCCGCTTCCGCCAGTTGTGTCTGGGTCATGCCGAGCCCTTTGCGGATGTCCGCCAGTTGCGCGCCGCTGATCGAGGCGAGCATCCGCTCTCGCACCGCTGCCCGCCGGGAGATCCGCTCGGCCGTGTCCCAGGTCGGGTCGACCGCTCGCGCCTTGGCCTTGACGTCGCGCCAGCTCGTGCTCATGCCTGTGCTTCCTTCAGCTTGGTCAGGTGCTCCTCGAACCGACTGTCGGCCAACGGCACAGCTGTCTGATACCAGGAATTCCACTGCCCGGCCTTGTCTCCCGCCACCAAGAAGATCGCCTCGCGCATTGGATCGAACGCGAAGAGCATCCGGACCGTTCGCAGTATAAGCATCGCTAATATTTGAGGCGAGCTTGTCCTGGCATTGCTCTCGGAGCTGGTGACGCATATCTACGGCACGCGACCTACAGCCAGCGCGGCTCTGATCCCCACCGCAGGCCGAATCGATCTCTGCTTGACCGGCGCCCGTACGATGCGAGCCGCACATGAACATGAAACATGAGGAGACACCGTGCCACCTCTGTTCTGGCTCGCCCTCGTCGTCGCAGTGGCCGGGGTCATCGCCCTGGCCGCCTCGCTGGTCAGCCGCCAGCGCGGGCTGACCCTGCTGTCCCGGCCCGCCGCGGTCGCCCTGCTGGCGCTGGCGGCGCTGCTGACGGTCTTCGCCTCGGCCAACACCGTCCCGGTACGCAACGTCGGCATCGTGACCTCGTTCAACAAGCCGACCGGGGAGGTCACCGGCAGCGGGCTCAAGTGGGTGGCTCCCTGGAAGAAGGTCGGCGAGTGGGACGCCAGTCGGCAGAAGTACGACCACATCGGCGCGGACAAGTGCGTGAACGTTCGGACCGGCACCCTGGCCAACGCCTGCGTGGAGGCCCTGGTCGAGTGGCAGGTGCGGGCCGCCAACGCCCCCGAGCAGTTCATGGACTACAAGGGTGACTTCACGGCGTTCCGCAACCAGCGGGTCGGTGTGCAGCTCGACAGCGCCTTCAACGACGCGTTCAAGACCTACAACCCGCTGGAGAAGATCGACCTCAAGACCGGCAACCTGAACGTCGACCTCCAGCCGTTCATGGACTCGGTGAAGCAGTTCGCCACGAACCGGCTGGGGGAGGACGTCGAGATCCTGACGGTGACCATCATCCGGGTCAACCACGACGACAAGACCGAGGCGAACATCAAGGTCTTCCAGGACAAGCTCGCCCAGGCCCGGAACCTCGAACAGGACAGGAAGAACGCGGAACTGCAGAAGCAGGTGACCGAGACCAACGCCAAGGTCGACAAGGTGACCCGCTGCCTGGAGATCGCCGAGAAGACCAACCAGTCGCCCGGCCTGTGCCTCAACCCCGGCATCGTCATGGGCGCCGGCAAGTAGGCAGCGGGCGCATCCCCGGCCGAAGGTCATGCCGGGAGACGGCCGTCCGTGAGAAGGTTGGGGCTGATGTCTGTGCGGAGGCGGTCCGAATGAGTGCAGCGGTGCTTGAGCATGTGGGGCCGTGGAGCGAGGCTGACTATCTGGCTCTCGGCGAGACAACCGACCGGATCGAGCTCATCGATGGGAGCCTGCTGGTGAGCCCAGCGCCCAGCAAACGCCACCAGCATCTCTCACGCCGGCTCGCCAACGCCCTCGACGCGTCTTCCGCCGAGACGGGTCAGTGGGTGTATGAGGCGGTCAACGTCCGTCTGCGCACGGGTCGAATCGTCATTCCGGATGTCGTTGTCGCGGACACCGATGACGAGGGCGTCGTGATTGACGCGGTCGATGTACTGCTCATCGCGGAGATCGTCTCGCCCGGCAACGCCGCGGCCGACCGCCTGGTGAAGATGCACCTGTACGCGGCCGCCGGCATCGGGTGGTACATGCTGATCGAGCAGGACCCGGACGGGCTGACCCTGCGCCTGTACCGCCTGGACGGCTCTCACTACATCGAGCACATGATCGCCAAGAGCGGTGGGGAGCTCGTGTCGGATCTCCCCTTCCCGATCCGCCTGGCTCCCGCGGCCCTTCTCCGACGTTAGTCACAACCTTCGCCGCGTGCGGCGTTCCGGTCCGCCGTCGCGGCTCAGGAGCGCCGGACGCGGCGAAGCGCCGGCACGCTCGCGAGCAGCTCCTGCTTCCCGGCCTCGACGGCCTGCTCACCCCCGGCCCGCTCGACGTGGCCGCTGCGGATGTCCTTCCAGCGGACGTAGCTGCTCATGCCTCCTCCTCGGCGCGTTCCTTCAGGTCGTTCTCATGGCGTTGTTCCGCCAAGGGGAATCGCCTCGGCGTACCTAGTCTCTCAGCCGGCGGGCAGGGGCAGTTCGGCGTAGACCGGGCGGTGGTCGGAGCGTGGCAGTGCGTGCACCGACACCGCCCGGACCGCGATCCGCCGGTCGACCAGCACGTGGTCGATGGTGACCGGCGGGATCAGGTCCCCGTCGTACGGGCCCCAGGTGCCGGTCAGGCCGGCGCCGAGCGAGTCGGCCGCGTCGACGTACCCGGTGGCGATCAGGTCGCGCAGCGGCTTGTGGTCCAGCGTCGAGTTGAAGTCGCCGGCCAGGATGCGCAGCGGCCCGTCCGGGGTGGCGGGCGGCTCGGCGTACAGGTCGGCCCGCCAGGCGCCCAGCGCGGACAACGCGTACGGCGCCGTCGGGTGCGCCGACTCGACCAGCACCGGCGGCGCACCGGGCACGCCGACCGTCGCGTACGCCTGGGTGAAGTTGAAGCCGCCGACGTGCTGGCGGATCCCGACGGCGCTCAGCGGGTAGCGGCTGTAGAGGCCGGAACCGGCGACGCCGGGGATGGGGTTGAGCTGCCGGTGCGGCAGCAGGCCGGCCAGGCCGGCGCGGTCGAGCGCGGCCTGCGCGTCCGGGGTGAACTCCTGCACGGCCAGCAGGTCCACCCGCAGCTCGCGGACCAGGGCCACCAGGGCGTCCGGGTCGGCACCGCCGACCAGCAGGTTGGCGGTGAGCACCCGCACGGTCGGCCCGCCGGCCGGCGGCTGGTCGTCCGGCAGCGCCCGCGGCAGCACCGCCGCGATCAGCGCCGCGGCGGCCAGCAACGCGACGCCCGCGGCGGCCCAGCGCCGCAGCGCGAGCGCCAGCACCAGCGGCACCAGCGCCCACCCCGCCACGTACGGGGTGAAGGCCAGCAACTGCACCAGGCCGCCCCGTTCCAGCCCGCCGATCCGGATCACCGCCCAGCCGAAACCGGGTGCCACCAGCAGCCAGCACAGGACGGCCGGTACGGTCCGGCGCCACCGTCCCCCGGCCGGCGGCGCGGTCCCGTGCGCCGGCTCGATCACGTCCACGCTCATGTCGGTGAACGTAGTCGAGAAGTGTGTGGGTTTCGTGTAGGCGCGGTGTCCGTCCCGTGCGAGCCTCCGGAAAACGGTGCGCGAAAAACGAATTCAATACGCTTCCCTCGGCCCGGACCGTCTCTTTTCGTGGGCGGGTCGAGCCGCGATTTGTTGTCGTTGACGTGCTTCTTTGCCGGTGTTATGTTCAGCCTCGACTCCAGGTTGGAAACCCTTCCTGAGCTGCTGCTTCACCCGTTCGCCGCGACGCGGCCTTCACAATTTCCCGTGCTTTCCGGCTGGCCTGGCGCATTTCTCGCCGACCGTGTGAACAAAACTCCGAAAATTGTTCCGGCGACTGGTCGTCCGGATCGGGTGCAGAAGGAGGGTCTGATTGATGCGTACATTCTTCCGTCGCAGGTCGGTCGCGGTGGCGGTCGGGGTGCTGGTGCTCGCGCTGACGGGTGGCGGTGTCGCCGTGGCCTCGGCCAGCGAAACCAGCCAGCCCGCGTCCGGAGCTCCCGCGCCGCCGCCGCTGACCCCCCAGAAGGCCCTGCAACTCCAGCCACCCGAGTTCGGGACGAGTGGCCCGACGCTCCGCCGTCCGTTCCACCCGCAGCCCAGGGGGGCGACCCTGTCCGCCCTGGTCGACCGGGACGGCACCCTGGTCCGGGGCTTCCACGCGGTCTCGGCGGTCCGGGTCGGGGTCGGCCAGTACCAGGTCAGATTCGACCGGGACGTGAGCGTTGCGGTGTACGTCGCGACGCTCGGCCTGCCCGGCAACCAGTTCGTCCCGCCACCGGGCGAGGTCGGCGTCACCGGTCGGGTCAACGACGTGAAGGGGGTCTTCGTGCAGACGTACAGTTCCGTCGGAGTGGCCTCCGACCTGGCGTTCCATCTCGTCGTCGTCGCCTGACGACGGCACCGGTCCGTCGTCGGTCCGGCCCCACGGCCCGGACCGACGGCGGATCGCCGTCTTCGGGGCCTCGTCGGCACCGGGGGCCGACGACGGGAGGGCAAGCCGACAAGTTCTCATGTTTGCTCACCGTCAGGGCGGGAAGGTTGCGCCGTGACGGACATCTCGGACACCTTGGCCAGCCCGCCCAACCCGACCGAGACCGAACCGCCCCCGGCCGGGCCCGGGGCGCCGGCCACCGACCTGGAACAGGCCCTGTTCGAGGTCAAACGGGTCATCGTCGGACAGGACCGGCTGGTCGAACGCCTGTTCACCGCCCTGCTCGCGGACGGACACTGCCTGCTGGAGGGCGTACCCGGGGTGGCCAAGACCCTCGCGGCGCAGACCCTCGCCACGGTGGTCGGCGGCACCTTCGCCCGGATCCAGTTCACCCCGGATCTGGTGCCCTCGGACATCGTCGGCACCCGGATCTACCGCGCGTCGAAGGAGGACTTCGACGTGGAACTGGGCCCGGTGATGGCGAACCTGGTGCTCGCCGACGAGATCAACCGGGCGCCGGCCAAGGTGCAGTCCGCCCTGCTGGAGGCGATGGCCGAGCGACAGGTCTCGATCGGTGGCCGCAGCTACCGGGTGCCGGACCCGTTCCTGGTGCTGGCCACCCAGAACCCGATCGAGTCCGAGGGCGTCTACCAGCTCCCGGAGGCGCAGCGCGACCGGTTCCTCATGAAGATCACCGTCGACTACCCGTCCGACGTGGACGAGTTGGCCATTCTCTACCGGATGAGCGCCGACCGGCCGACCGCCCGCGCCGTGCTCGACCCACGCCGGCTGCGCGCCCTGCAGGACCGGGCCAGCCAGGTCTTCGTCCACCACGCCCTCGCCGAGTACGTGGTCCGCCTGGTGCTCGCCAGCCGCGACCCGGTCCGGTTCGGCGTCGGCGACATCGCGCCCCTGCTGGCGTACGGGGCGAGCCCGCGGGCCACCCTGGGCCTGGTGTCGGCCGCCCGGGCACAGGCCCTGCTGCGCGGTCGGGACTACGTGTTGCCGGAGGACATCCGGGATCTCGCGGCGGACGTGATGGCGCACCGGCTGGTGCTCTCCTTCGACGCCGTCGCCGACGGGGTGTCGCCGGACTCGGTGGTCCGGCGGCTGGTCGAGGCGGTGCCGCCGCCGCAGATCGCGCCCGCCCAGGACGCCTCCGTACCCGACCTGGTGGTCGCGTGACCGGCGACCCGACCCTGCGCGATCTCGTCCCCGAGCGGCAGGTGCGCCGGCTCGAACTGACCGTCAGCCGCCGACTCGACGGGCTGCTGCACGGCCAGTATCTCGGGCTGCTGCCCGGCTCCGGCAGTGAGATCGCCGGCAGCCGGGAGTACCGGCCGGGCGAGGACGAGGTGCGCCGGATGGACTGGGCGGTCACCGCCCGTACCCAGCTGCCGCACGTGCGCGAGGTGGACGCCGACCGGGAACTGTCCACCTGGCTGCTGGTCGACGCCACCCCGAGCATGGACTTCGGCACCGCCGACCTGGAGAAGCGGGAACTCGCCGTGGCCGCCGTCGCCGCCGTCGGTTTCCTCACCGCCGGTGCCGGCAACCGGCTCGGCGCGTACGTCATCGGCGCCGGCGGGGTACGCCGCCACCCGGCCCGTACCGGCCGGTCGTACCTGCTGGGGTTGTTGCGGACGCTGCTCGCCGCGCCGCGTGGCGCGCCCGGCGGGCGGACCCCCGGGTTGGCCGACGCGATCGACCAGTTGCTGCGCGGCACCCCGCGCCGCGGCCTCGCCGTCGTCGTTTCCGACTTCCTGGACGGGCTGCCGGACGACGGCGTGTCGCCGCCCGGCTGGGAGGCGGCGATGCGCCGGCTCGCCGTCCGGCACCAGGTGCTGGCCGTCGAGATCAGCGACCCACGGGAATGGGAACTCCCGGACGTCGGGGTGATCACCCTGGTCGACCCGGAGACCGGCGAACGGCGCGAGGTGTCCACCGGCGACCCGCGGCTGCGGGACCGGTACGCCGAGGCGGCCGCCGCCCAGCGCGAGCTGGTCCGGCGGGCGCTGCGCCGGGCCGGCGCCACACACCTGCCGCTGCGCACCGACCGGGACTGGGCGGCGGACATCGTCCGGCACGTACACACCCAGCGGCGGCTGACCGTCGCCGGCCGTGGCCATTCGGTGGGCGTTCCGGGAGGGCGGCGATGACCTGGCAGTCGCCGGAACGGCTCTGGCTGCTGCTCGGCGTGGCCGGCCTGATCGCCGTATACCTGATCCTGCAACGCCGGCGCAGCCGGTACGCGGTCCGGTTCAGCAACCTGCGGCTGCTCGGCCGGGTCGCCCCGCACCGACCGGCCTGGCGCCGGCACCTGCCGGCCGGGCTGTTCCTGGCCATGCTGGCGTTGCTGGTGGTCGGCTTCGCCCGGCCCACCGCCGACGTGCGGGTGCCCCGGGAGCGGGCCACCGTGATGGTGGCGGTGGACGTCTCCACCTCGATGCTGGCCGGCGACGTCGAACCGGACCGGCTCAGCGCCGCCAAGTCCGCCGCGCAACGCTTCGTCGACCTGCTGCCCGACGAGTTCAACGTGGGCCTGGTGGCGTTCGCCGGCAGCGCCGCCGTGCTGGTGCCGCCCGGCACCGACCGGCAGGCGCTGCACGACGGGATCAAGCGGTTGGAGGAGGGCAGCACCGGCGTCCAGGGCACCGCGATCGGTGACGCCATCCAGACCAGTCTGGAGGCGATCCACGGGCTGGACGCGCAAGCCGCCCAGCAGCCGCCGCCGGCCCGGATCGTGCTGCTCTCCGACGGCGCCAACACCTCCGGCCGCGACCCGCAGGAGGCGGGAGCCGACGCGGTCAAGGCCAAGGTGCCCGTCTACACCATCTCGTTCGGTACGCCCGGCGGCTTCATCGACCGGGGTGGGCGACCGATCCGGGTGCCGGTGGACGGGGAGACCCTGCACGCCGTCGCCGAGCAGACCGGTGGCGCCTACCACGAGGCGGCGTCCCGCAGCGAACTGAAGGACGTGTACGAGGACATCGGCACGTCGGTCGGCTACCGGATCCAGAAGCAGGACATCTCGGCCCGGTTCATCGGCCTGGCCCTGCTGCTGGCGATGGCCGCCGGGACCGGCTCGATGGTGTGGTTCTCCCGCCTGCCCTAAAGGAGTGACCGATGGCAGTGCAGACCGGACTCGGCGAACCCAGAGGCCCCTGGTTCATCTCACCGGACCTCGACCAGCACGGCAACGTCCGGTGTCCCGTACCGGATCCCGGTTCCCGGGGTCGGCGGTGGCGCCGACGGCTGCTGTTCGCGCTCGCCGTGGTCGCCCTGTCCACCGTCTCCGGCGGGCTGGCCGGCGGCTACGTCGCCCAGCAGAACCACACCCCCGGCCCGGCCGCCTCGGCCGCCGCCCCGGTGCCGCCGGATCTGGTCAACGCCGCCGCCAAGGTGACCCCGGGCGTGGTGTCGGTGCTGGTGAACGGGCCCGGCGGCGCGGCCACCGGCTCCGGCTTCGCCATCGACGACCTGCAGCACATCATCACCAACGACCACATCGTGGCCCGTGGCAACGGTTCCGCGGTGACCGTGGAGACCCCGGACGGCCGGCGGATGGAAGCCACCGTGGTCGGCCGGGACGCGAACAGCGACATCGCCGTGCTGAAGGTGCCACCGGACGCCCACCTGAGTCCGTTGCAGTTGGCGAAGCCCGGTGGCACCCGGGTGGGCGAGTCGGTGCTGGCGGTGGGTTCGCCGCTGGGCCTGCCCGGCACGGTGACCGCCGGCATCGTCAGCGCCCTGGACCGGCCGGTGAAGCTGGGCAACGCCCGGCACACGGCGGTGCAGACCGACGCCTCGATCAATCCGGGCAACTCGGGCGGCCCGCTGGTCAACGCGCGCGGCGAGGTGGTCGGGGTGAACACGGCCATCGCCACCATCGACGGCAACGGTTCGATCGGGATCGGCTTCGCCATCCCGATCGAACAGGCTCAGCAGGTCGCCGACGGCATCATCGGCAAGGGCGGCTGAACCCCGGGTACGCACCGGGACGGGCTACGCCACCTTCAACTGTTCGTCACCGAAGTCGGCGATGAGCTTGAGCGTCCCGCCCAGGGCTGCTACGTAACGGTTGAGAACTTCCTGGGTGGACACGTGCCCACCCTCGATCTGGGAGACCCGGGCCACCGAGATGCCCATCCGGGCGGCAACCTGGTCTTGCGTCAGCCCTCGCCGCTTGCGCATGTCCGCCAGGCGCCAGCCCCGGGCCTCATCCAGCATCTGCCTCATCGCCGCGTCGAACGCCTCCCGACCGCACTCCCTCGCGTCCGACCGATGACCGCCGGCCGCTAGTGAAGCAGCAACGTCGGGGACTTTGCTGCCTCGCTCGCAGGACGAAGCAGCAATGCCGGGGATTCTGTCGCTTCGAGCGCGGCGTGGCGCGCCGCCGTGCGCGCGGCGCAGTGCAGTGCGGGGTGCGGGAGGGCGGCGGGGAGTCGGTGGGCCGGAGGAGAGGCCACCCGTTCGGTTAGCCTGGCGGTGTGGCGGATGATCTGCGGGTGAGTGACCGGCTGGTCATCCCGGCTGCCGAGCTGCGGGAGCGGTTCTCCCGGTCGTCCGGGCCGGGCGGCCAGGGGGTGAACACCACCGACTCCCGGGTGGAGCTGAGCTTCGACGTCGGTTCGTCGCCGACTCTGCCGGACTGGCTGCGGGACCGGATCCGGGAGCGCCTCGCCGGCCGGCTGGTCGACGGGGTCGTCACCATCACCGCCAGCGAGCACCGGGCGCAGCTGGCCAACCGGGAGGCGGCCCGGGAACGGCTGGCCGCCCTGCTGCGCGAGGCGACCGCCCCGCCCCCGCCACCCCGCCGGCCCACCAAGCCGAGCCGGGGCGCCAAGCAGCGCCGACTGGACGACAAGAAACGCCAGTCACTGCGCAAGCAACAACGCCGCGTCGACGGCGACTGACGCCCTCTCGCGCCCGTGGCCACCGGGTTTCATGATCGCTGACAGTTTTTCGGTTGCCACCCCGGCGTGTCGTACCGGAAATCCGTCAGTGATCAGGAGCTGCATTCGCCGGGCGGTCAGAGCAGGCCGTCGGGGCGGACCCAGGCGAGGAAACGGGAGCGGAATCGGACCGGTTCGTCGGCCGTCGACGGTCGGGACGAGCGGCCACTCACCCCGGGGGCTGGCCGCCTACCGGAGTGCCTGCCGGGCCTGCTCGGCAATCTCCAACTCCTCGTCGGTGTGCACCACGCAGACGGTTACCGGTGAGTGCGGCGGGGAGATGACAGACTCGCCCCGCGCGTTGCGGTCCGGGTCCACGGCGATGCCGAGCCCGGTCAGGCCGTCCAGGGCGGCGGCCCGCACGGCGGGGGAGTTCTCCCCGACGCCGGCGGTGAACGAGATCGCGTTGAGCCGACCGAGCAGCGCCAGGTACCCGCCGACGTACTCCTTGACGCGGGTGACGTACACGTCGAAGGCCAGCGCGGCGGCCCGGTCCCCGGCCTTGCGGCGGCGCAGGATCGCCCGCATGTCGTTCTCGCCGGTCAGGCCGCGCAGCCCGCCCTCGTGGTTGAGCAGGTCGTCGATCTCGTCGACGGACAGGCCACCGACCCGGTGCAGGTGGAACACCACCGCCGGGTCGATGTCGCCGCTGCGGGTGCCCATCACCAGGCCGGGCAGCGGGGACATGCCCATCGAGGTGGCCACGCTGCGCCCGCCGCGCACCGCGCAGGCGCTGGCACCGTTGCCCAGGTGCAAGCTGATCACGTTGATTTCGGCCGGCGGGCGGCCGAGCAGCAGAGCGGTACGCCGGGAGACGTACGCGTGCGAGGTGCCGTGGAAGCCGTACCGGCGGATGCGCCACCGCCGCGCCACCTCGACGTCGATCGCGTAGCTGGCCACCGCCTCGGGCATGGTGGCGTGGAAGGCGGTGTCGAAGACGGCCACCTGCGGTACGTCCGGCAGCAGTTCGCGGGCCACCTCGATGCCGGCCAGGTTGGCCGGATTGTGCAGCGGGGCGAGCGGGATCAGCCGGCGCACCGCAGCACACACCGCGTCGTCGACCACCGTCGGGGCGGTGAACTCGGCGCCGCCGTGCACCACCCGGTGGCCGACCGCGGCCAACCCGGACAGGTCCAGCCCGGACAGTACGGCCCGCAGCGCGGCGGCGTGATCGGCCGCGTCGCCGCCCGGCTCGCCGATCCGTTCGACCAGGCCGTGCGTGACGGGATCGGTCCCGTCGAAGAGGCGGTACTTCAGTGACGACGAACCGGCGTTGAGGACGAGCACCCGGTCGGTCACGCCGGTCCTCCGCTGCGCTGCGGACCGCCGCGAGACACCGACGCACCGCGCCTGATGGTTCGCTCCCTACGGTCGCTCACGCCGTCGCCGCCTGGATCGCCGTGATGGCCACCGTGTTGACGATGTCCTTGACGGTGGCGCCCCGGGACAGGTCGTTCACCGGCCGGCGCAGCCCCTGCATGACCGGGCCGACGGCGACCGCCCCGGCCGAGCGCTGCACCGCCTTGTAGGTGTTGTTGCCGGTGTTCAGGTCCGGAAAGACGAACACGGTGGCCCGGCCGGCGACCGTGTCGCCGGGCAGCTTGGCGGCCGCCACCGCGGGGTCGATCGCGGCGTCGTACTGGATCGGGCCGGCCACCGGCAGGTCGGGCCGGCGCTGCCGGACCAGTTCGGTGGCCGCGGCGACCTTCTCCACGTCGGCACCGGCGCCGGAGCTGCCGGTCGAGTACGACAGCATCGCCAACCGCGGCTCGATGCCGAACCGGGCCGCCGTGTCGGCCGAGGAGACGGCGATGTCGGCCAGCGCGGCGGCGTCCGGGTCCGGGTTCACCGCGCAGTCGCCGTACACCAGCACCCGGTCGGCGAGCAGCATGAAGAAGACGCTGGAGGCCACCGAGACGCCCGGCACGGTCCGGATGATCTCGAACGCGGGACGGATCGTCGCCGCGGTGGTGTGCGCGGCGCCGGAGACCATCCCGTCGGCGTGTCCGGCGGCGACCATCAGCGTGCCGAAGTAGTTCACGTCGCGGATCACGTCGCGCGCCAGGTCCAGGCTGACCTGACGGTGTTTGCGGGCCTCGGCGTACGCGGCGGCGAAGTCGTCCCGCCAGGGGCTGGTGGCCGGGTTCACCAGCCGCGCCGACGCCACGTCGACGCCGAGTTCCCGGGCCCGACGGGTGATCTCGTCGGGGTCGCCGAGCAGGGTCAGGTCGGCCACCTGGCGGCGCAGGATCGTCTCGGCGGCCCACAGGATCCGTTCCTCGGTCCCCTCGGGCAGGACCAGGTGTCGCCGGTCGGCCCGGGCCCGGTCGATCAGGTCGTTGGAGAACATCAGCGGGGTGACCCGGTTCGAGCGGGTGACCTCCAGCCGGCGGGCCAGTTCGGCGGTGTCCACCGCCGCCTCGAACGCGCCCAGCGCGGCCTCCACCTTGCGCGGGTTCGCCGCGCTCAGCCGGCTCTCGATGCGGCTGGCCGCGGCGATCGTCTGGTAGCTGTCCGTGTCGGTCAGCAGGGTCGCCAGCCCGGTGTTCAACCGCTCGATGACCCGGACCGCGCGCCGGTCCGGCGGCTCGCCGAGGGTGAGCACCAGGCCGGCGAGGGTGACCTGGCCGGCGGCGTGCGCGGCGCTGGCGGCCACCAGCAGGTCGGCCCGGTCCCCCGGGGTGATCATCAGCGCGCCGTCGGTCAGGTGGTCGAGCAGGACCGGCACGTGGGCGGCGCCGACGACGAAGCCCCGCACGTCCCGGTCCAACGCGGCGGGCCCGCCGGTCAGCACCGTCGCGTCCAGGGCCGCGGCCACCTCGGCCACCGTCGGCGCGGACACCGCCGGCACCTCCGGGATCGCGTACACCGGCACCGGTAGCCCGTCCGGCACCGGGACGCCGGGGCCGACCCGGTTGGCGACCACGGCCAGGACGGTGGCGTCCAGGTCCACCAGGGAGTGGTAGGCGCTGCGGACGCCGGCCGCGACGGAGCCGGCCGGTTGGTCCAGCCCGTCCACCACGGCCACCACGACGCTGCCGAGCTCGGTCGCCAGCCGGGCGTTGAAGGCCAGCTCGCGGGGCAGCTCACCGGGATGGTCGCCGCCCGCGCCGTCGGCGAAGTCGCTGCCGACCACGACCACCGCGGCGCAGTGGCGTTCCAGGGCCCGGTACCGCTCGACGATGCGGCCGATCAGCTCCTCCCGACGCCCGTCGGCCACCATCGCGGCCGCCTCGGCGTCGGTCACCCCGTACGCGTCGGCGTACGGAACGGGTGTCGGGTACCGGTCGATCAGCAGTCGCAGCAGCGGGTCGACGCCCTCGGCGGGCGCCAGCGGCCGGAAGACCCCGATCCGGGCGGTCCGACGCGACAACAGCTCGGTCAGCCCGAGCGCGATCGTCCCCTTGCCGCCACCTGGGCCCAGACCGGCGACGTAGACTCCGCGTGCCACTCGATCAACCTACCCGAGAACGGTTGGCGAGGACCGGGACCATCCGGACGGCACGCCCGCGGAGGCACCCGCTCATGAGCCATCTTCTGAGATATCCCGCGCGGCTCCGGGCGGGCCGTCGGCAGGTGATCGAGATGCGCCCGCCACGTCGCGGGACAGGATGACGGCGCGGCCGGTGAGGCCGACGGCGAACATGGCGAGGCCGGCGGCGACCGATTGCCAGGGCAGGGTGGCGACCAGGGTCAGGCAGCCGGCCACGCCGAGCACGTTGAGCCAACGCGGCCAGCGCCGCTGGTCGGCCGGTTGGGTGAACGCGGCGGCGTTGGCGATGGCGTAGTAGACCAGCACCCCGAACGACGAGAAGCCGATCGCGCCGCGCAGGTCCACTGTGGCCACCAGCGCACCGACCACCACGGCGAGGGCCACCTCGGCGTGGTGTGGCACCCGGTGGCGCGGGTGGACGGCGGCCAGCCAGCGCGGTAGGTCACCCTGGCGGGCCATCGCCAGACCGGTCCGCCCGATGCCGGCGATCAGGGCCAGCAGCGCGCCGAGGGCGGCGAGCGCACCCCCGACGCGTACGACCGGGGTCAGCGCGCCGGCGCCGGCGGCCTGTACGGCGGTGGCCAGCGGCGCGGCGGCGGTGGCCAGCCGGTGCGGGCCGGCGGCCAGCAGGGCGGCGGTCCCGACGACGAGGTAGACGGCCATGGTGATGAACAGGGCGAGCGGGATGGCCCGGGGGATGGTGCGGCGCGGGTCGTGGACCTCCTCGCCCATGGTGGCGATGCGGGCGTACCCGGCGAAGGCGAAGAAGAGCAGGCCGGCGGCCTGGAAAATGCCGTAGGCGCCGCCGCTGCCCAGGGCCGGCCAGCCGGCCAGGTTCGCCGTGCTCGCCCGGCCGCCCACCGCGATGCCGACCACCACGACGGTCAGGGCGGTCAGGCTCGCGGCGACCAGCACCCGGGTCAGCGCGGCGGTCCGGGTGACGCCCCGGTAGTTCAGCGCCGCCAGGCCCACCACGCCCGCGACCGCCACGGCCCGCTGCGCCCACCACGGGCCGGGCACCGCGTACGAGGCGAAGGTGAGCGCCATCGCCGTACACGACGCGGTCTTGCCCACGACGAAGCCCCAGCCGGCGGTGAAACCCCACCAGTGGCCGAGACGTTCCCGCCCGTAGACGTAGGTGCCGCCGGAGGTCGGGTAGGTGGTCGCCAACTGCGCCGAGGCGACCGCGTTGCAGTAGGCGATGACCGCGGCGATCACCAGCCCGATCAACAGGCCGGTGCCGGCCACCCGGGCCGCCGGCCCGAACGCGGCGAAGACGCCGGCTCCGATCATCGAGCCCAGTCCGATGACCACCGCGTCGCCTGTGCCCAGCCGACGCGCCAACCGGTCCCTGGCACCCGGCCGGGACTGCGACTCGGCCATCCCGCTCCCATCCCCGCTTCCGGTACCGCTATTCCATCAAAATGATTTGATGTAGTCTGCTGCCATGACGTCGACGGGTCAAGCAACTCCGACGTTCCTGCGGCTCGCCGCGCACCCGCTGCGCTGGCGGTTGCTGGCCGCGCTCGCGGGCGGCGACCATCGGGTACGGGAGTTGGTGACGCTGGTCGGCGAGCCGCAGAACCTGGTCTCCTACCACCTGCGGCTGTTGCGCGAGGGTGGCCTGGTCACCGGCACGCGCAGCAGCTTCGACGGTCGGGACAGCTACTACCACCTCGACCTGGACCGGTGCGCGGCCGCGCTGGCCGAGACCGGCGCCGCGCTGCACCCGGCGCTGCGCCCGCCCGCCTCCGCCTCCGTCCCGGCCCGGGCCGCCGTGCTCTTCGTCTGCACCGGCAACAGCGCCCGCTCGCCGATCGCCGAGGCGCTGCTGCGCCACCACACCGGCGGCCGGGCCGAGGTGACCAGCGCCGGCAGTCGGCCCAAGGACCGCCTGCATGCCGAGGCGGTCCGGGTGCTCCGCGACGGGTACGGCATCGACCTCACCGCCCAGCGCCCCCGGCACCTGGACTCGGTCGCCCGCCGCCGGTTCGACTACGTGATCACCCTCTGCGACAAGGCCCGCGAGGCCTGCCCCGACTTCCCCGGCCGTCCCCGACGGGTGCACTGGAGCGTCGCGGACCCCGCCACCGCCGCCGGGACGGACTTCCGGCGCACCGCGACCGACATCGACACCCGGATCCGGCACCTGGTGCCCGTCCTGGGCGCAACCGTTCAGTGAGGAGAAGGCCATGACGGAGACCGACCGGTACGCCAGTGTCCGCTACCTCGTCGACGACGTCCAGGCGGCCGTCGACTTCTACACCACCCACCTCGGCTTCACGGTGAACACCAACGCCGTACCCGCGTTCGCCGACGTGGTCCGCGGTCCGCTGCGGCTGCTGCTGTCCGGGCCGGCCAGTTCGGGTGCCCGGGCCACCCCCGAGGACGCCACCGGCGCCGGCCGGAACCGGATCCACCTGATCGTCGACGACCTGGCCACCGAGGTCGACCGGCTGCGCGGCGCGGGACTGGCGTTCCGCAGCGAACTGGTCTCCGGCCCCGGCGGACGGCAGATCCTGCTCGCCGACCCGGCCGGCAACCTCGTCGAACTGTTCCAACCCGCCCACCGGACCGCCATACCCTGACCGGAGCAGCGGCACGAGCGGGTCCGGCCTCGCGTCAGATCTTGACGACGGTGACGCGGCTACCGCACAGCGCGCGGAGGTCGTCCGGGTCTGAGGTAACGATTGTGGCTGGCTCGGGGGCGGCGAGGGCCGTGGCGCCGAGCATGGCGTCGATGGCGTACTTGTGGCCGTGCAGACCGGCGTTGGCGAGCAGGGCAGCCGCGTGGCGGGCGATGGGTTCGGTGACCGGCTCGACTATGAGGCGGGACAGGGTCCAGTCCAGCGCCGGTCGGTTGATCCGCGGGTGGACCACCTCAACGAGGGTGGCCGCTGACGTGATCACGCGTAGGTCGTCGGCGCGGGCAAGAGCAAGCCAGCCGGTGATCGTACGGTTGCGCAGGACAGCTTGGGCCAGGCCTTCGCTGTCAAGGACGAGGGTGCCTCCGGGAACGGCGGGGGACCGGGTCACGCGGCGTCTGCCGTGTTGCGTGGCTGCTGGCGGCGAGCCTGCAGGAGTTGGTCGCGCAGAGCCTGGATCTCGTCGTCCGTGATGGGACCGTGTTCGGCCTCGGCCACGGCGACGAGTTCGTTGAGGTTGTCCCGTTCAATTTGGCGGGCGACGGCGGCGGTGACGTAGGCGGACAGTCCCGAAGGACCGCTCCGGGCCTTGGCGGCGTCCGCGATGTCACGCGGCATGGTGATCGAATATTTGCTGGTGGGATCAGTCATGCCACTAATCCTACCGCGCATCCTCCCCGTTGTTGCATGATCGCGGCGGATGCGGAACTCCCCGGCGCGCCGGAGTCAGGCGAACAGCAGGACGGACTTGCGGGTGGCGCCGCCGAAGGTGAGGGTCCGGGCCGGGTTGCCCGCTCCGGCGGTGACCGCCGCGGCGAACGTGATGCTCGTCCCGGCCACCATCTGGTGGTTCTCGTTCGGGCTGGCCACCACGAACTGTCCGCCGTAGTTGGCCGGGTCCACGCTCACCGTCAGTTGCGCCAACAGTTGCCGGTACGGCGCGGGATTGCCGGGGTACTCGTAGACCGCCTCGATCCGGACCAGGTCCCCGGGCAGCAGCCCGCGCAGGTCGAGCTTGACCTGGTGGGCCACGTAACCACTGCCCGGCAGCGAGTACGCGTAGTTGCCGTCGCTCCAGCGCAGGTTGTGGAAGGCGCCGTCGGTCGGGATGGTGAAACCGCGGGCCGCGGTGACGAGATTGGCTGCTTTCACGTCGAGTTCCCCTGGTGCCGAAGTTCCGATCATGGTGGCGAAGTCGGCGGCGGTGCCACGGAAGGCGTTGGCGTCGCAGGTCCGCTGCGCCCCGATCCGCGCGGTGCTGGTGTACTGCCAGATCCGGGGCAGGGTGAGCGGGCTGCCGTACGCCGTCCAGCCGGGCCCGGTGTCGCCGCCGGCCCGTTGGTAGGCCGTCGTGAAGTTCTCGTCCAGGTTGTACGGATAGTTGGCGTTCCACCGGGGGAAGTCGCCGAGCGGGCTGGTGCCGTACTGGCCCTTCGAGGCGTACATCAGGGCGGTCTTGGCCGTCCGGGCCTCCAGCTCGTTGGCGACCTGGACCCCGACGGACGGGGAGACCTGGTCGTACGGCCAGCGTTCCAGGTCGACCTGCCAGAAGAAGCCGGGGAAGGCGGACCACCACGGCACCTGGCTGTTGGCGTAGCTGACGAGCGTCCCCGCCTGCGTCGCGGCCGGCACCCCGGAGCGGACGACGACGTACATGCCGAGGAACGGGATCCGGGCGTCGCGGGCGGTGGCCAGGATCCAGCCGCAGTGCTGACTGCGGAACACCGCGGACGGCGACTGTTCGGTGCCCTTGCAGGTCAGGAACGTGATGCCGAGTCCGGCGGCGTCGGTCACCCGGGCCCGGGTCAGGCCCCTGCCGACGTCGTAGTCGCTGGTGTCCCAGCCGAAGAGCGTCACCGCGCACACCTCCGGCGCAGGTCGCGAACGAGTGGGGTGTCGACAGGCCCCGTCGCCGGTCGTGCGCCGTCCACCACCGGTCGGCCGGTAACTGGTGGCCGGTGGCCCGTGGCCGGTGGCCGGTGGCCGGTGGCCCGGTCGGTGGAACGTGTAAACGAACCATACGCGTCCAGGTCACGCGACATAACCCCTGGTCAGGGGGTTTTCATTGTCCGCGTGACGACACCGCGGCGTCCGCGCCGGGGACGCCTCAACGCAACACCGGTACGCCCTCGCGGCGGCGACCCAGGTCCGCCTGACCCCGGCCGAGCGCGTCGGCGAGCCCCCACCGACCGGGAATGTTGAGCAGGTCGATCCGGTCGATGCTGGCGGGCACCGCGGGCTGGGTCACCAGGTATTCCTCGACCGGTTTCAGCCCGAGCAGGGTCCGCAGGAACATGAGCGTCGCACCGGTCGACCAGGCCTGCGGGCTGCACGCGCTCGGGTACTCGACCGGGTGCTTGGTATCGGACCGCTCGTAGCCGCCGAAGCACTCCGGCAGCCGACCGCCGAAGGTGTAACCCGCCTCCAGCACGCTCTCGGTGACCAGGGCGGCCTCGGCGGTGAAACCGTACCGGCGCATGCCCAGGGTGATGAACGAGTTGTCCCACGGCCAGACCGCGCCGGTCTGGTAGCCGATCGGGTTGTACCGCGCCGCGCTGGTGGCCAGGCTGCGGATCCCCCAGCCGGTAAACATCCGCGGCCCGACCAGATGCTCGACGATCCGGCCGGCCCGGGATTCGTCGACGATGCCGCTCCACAACAGGTGCCCGATGTTCGAGGCGAGCGCGTCGACCTGCCGGCCGTCGGAGTCCAGCGCGACCGCGTAGTAGCCCAGCCGCCCGATCCAGAAGTCCTCGTTGAACCGTTCCTTCAGCGCCTCCGCCTGCTTCTCCAACCGGTCGGCCATCGTCGGGTCGCCCCAGAACAGCCGGGCCATCCGGGCCGCCCGCATCCGGGCGTCGTACGCGTAACCCTGCAGTTCGCAGGTGGCCCGGGGCAGTCCGGGCAGCGACCCGTCGGCGTAGCTGATGGCGTCCGGTGCCTCCTTCCACCCCTGGTTGATCAGGCCGGCCCGGCCGCGCGGCTGGTACGCCAGGTAGCCGTTGCCGAGCAGGTCGCCGAACTCGTCGAGCCAGTGCAGCGCGGCACGTGCCTCCGGCTCGAGTTCCCGGACCAGGTCCGCGTCGCCGGTCCACCGCTCGTACTCGTCCAGCAGGATCAGCCACAGCGGCGTGGTGTCCGCGCTGCCGAAGTACGGCGACAGCGGCCGTTCCTCGAACGCGGCGGTCTCGCCGTACCGGAACTCGCGTTGGATCTTGCCCGGTTCCTCGTCCCGGAAGTCGTCGAGGTTGTTGCCCTGCACGATGCCGAGGAACGTCAGCGTGCTCTTGGCCATCTCGGGTACGAACGGCAGGGCCTGGAAACTGGTGATGATGCTGTCCCGGCCGGTGATGGTCATCGCCCAGGGCAGGCCGCCGGCGGGGAAGGCCGCGTTCGGGTTGGTCAGGGCACGGAACCGCAGCGCCGCGAGGTCGACGACGCTGCGCTGGTAGGTGACCGTCAACGGCTTCCAGTCGCAGTCCAGCCGGGGCATCTGCCGCACCCACTCGTCGAGTTCCTGGCGCAGCTGGTCGTTGGACCGGTCCCGCCGCGCGCCGAGCAGGTCCCGGATGTCCCGCCCGCCCGGGGCGAGCGCGAAGGTGACGACGCGGAGCTTGAAGCTGGTCTTGGCGTGCGCCTCCAGGTGCACCGGGATGCTGAGCCCGCGCCGGTCCGGCTGGTTCTGGGCCGAACACGCGACGTTCGCCTCGCGGCGGAACCGGCCCCGCTGGTAGCCCAGCGTCAGCCGGCCGTTCTCCACCCGGGCGTAGTGCTCACCGACCTGCGGGTTGCCGTCCCGGATCCGGGCCAGGTCGCGGAAGTCCGCCGCCACCTCGACGCGCACGTCCAGGTCGACCGGTTTCCGGTCGTGGTTGAAGATGGTCACCTTCTCCAAAAAGCCGCCGCCGATGGAGCGTTCCCGGATCACCGAGACCTTCGCGTCGACGTAGTGCGTCGGCGCGCCGGGCACCAGGAAGAACCGGCTCTCGAAGTACGTCGTGTCGTCGACCGACAGCGAGTTCAGGGGTTCGCCGTTGATTCGCAGCAGCCAGCGGGACAGGTAGCGGGTGTCGAAGGTGAACAACCCGGTGGCCGTGCTGGGCGAGGCGTCGATGTCGCCGTTGCAGTCGCTGACCACGAAGGTCTGACCGTCCAGGATGCTGATCCTGTCCGCCATCATCGTGGCCGCCCCTGGCTCCGGACCAGCTCCCGGTCCCGTCGGTTCGGCGGCGCGGTGCGCGGCACGTCGCGCGGGTGCCGCGAGCCGGGCGGGCCCGGTAGCAACCGCTCGAGCAGGACGAGGAACCGCAGCTGCCCCTCCAGGAGCAGGTCGTTGCGCAGCCACGCGGCAAGTGGTTTCACCTCGCCGAGGGCGATCCGGTCCATCACGGCCGGTTCGATGCGGATCACGGCGTTGGCGTCGACGTGCTCCTGGCTCACCCGTACGTCACCTTTGTCGATCGTGACCAGCCAATGGTTGCTGCGTTCACCGTCGGTGATGTCGAACCGGACAGTGCCGGTGGTCTTCTTCAACCGCGGCACGTTTCCCCACCGGCTGAGCCGGTCGAAGAACTCACCGGTGGTGTCGTTCATCGCACCGCCCTTCCATCCCGAATGGCCCGGACGGCAGGGCGGGTTCCCGTTCGACGGCGGATTCCACCTCCACCGGGCACGCCGGTTCGGTCAGTCGATCCCGACCAGAGCCGCGCACACCTCGATCAGCCGGCCGCGGAGCCGGCCGGCGCGCGCCGCGAACTCCCGTTGACCGGCGACGTACTCGGCCTTGCCCTCCGGCGTCTCGATGGCCACCGGTCGTTCCCCGTAGGAGGAGAAGTCGTACGGGGACGCCCGCATGTCGAGCAACCGGATGTCCCTGGCCAACTCGAAGCAGTCGAGTGCCAGTTCCCCGGGAACCGCGGGACCCAGCTTGGTCGCCCACTTGTGGCAGTCCATCGAGGCGTGCAGGCAGCCCGGCTGGTCGAGTTCCACCTGGCTCTCCCTGGTGGGCCGGAGCCGGTTGAGACCGACCGCTTCCGGCGTGAAGAACCGGAACGCGTCGAAGTGCGTACAGCGGATCTGGTGCGACTCGACCACCGCGTCGGTGCCCTCCTGGCCGAGTCGCAGGGGGAGCGGGTGCCGGTGCTCACGCTGGCGGTACACCATCGCCCACTCGTGCAGGCCGAAGCAGCCGGTGAAGGCCGGCCGCGAGGCGATCGCGGACAGCAGTCGACGGATGAAGCGCACCGACTCGGCCCGGTCGGCGAGGAACGCCTCGACGTCGAGGCGCACGACGCCGTCCGCGTCGGTGGCGTACCAGCGCCACCGGCGGTGTGCGGCGGGACCGTCCGGCCCGGGCGCCAGGGCGAGGCCCACGCCCGGGTGCCAACGTCGGAGCACGGCGGGGCGGGTGCCGTAGTAGTCGTACAGGAAGTCGTCGATCGCGTGCCGCTCGCCCGTCGCCCGGCGGGCCCGATGGCCGGCGGTGAGGGCGTCGGCCCGCTCGGCGTGCGCGGCCTGCCGGGCCCGCCAGGCCGCGGCGTCGAGCACGACGGTCGGTGCGGGCGCGGTGGTCACCCCACCAGCGTAGAGCCGTCCTCCCGCCGGTCACCGGACCGGTGCTGGGCGCGGAACGGCGGATGGCGGGGTGGTTCAGGTCAGGTTGACCCGGACCCCGGCGGAGAAGACCTCGCTGCGCAGTTCGATCCAGGTCGGTTGTCGGCCGGCGACCGGGAACACCACCGGCACCACGTACCGGTCGCCGGGCGGGACGGTCTCGGCGAACAGGTCCCGGCCACCGTTGACGGCCCGGGTGGCCGCCTCGTCGGCGGTGACCCAGTCGCCGGTGGGCAGGTAGGCCCGCTGCATCGGGGCGTACCACTGCTGTCCGCGCGGCGAGACGTTGCGCAGGCCGACGGTGGCCACGCACTGCCGTGCCCCGGGCGGGCAGCTCATCCGGTAGACGGTGAACTCGAATCCGGTCTCCCGCAGTGGTGCGCCGACCGGGCCGGACACCGCCGAGCCGACCCAGGCGCCGCTGGATGGTTGCCGGTTGGCGTTCATCGCGGTGACCCGGCTGGTGGCGGTCCACAGCGCGGCCACCGAGGCACCGACCAGCAGCACCAACGCCACCGCCATCATCGCCCACAGCGGCGGGCGGCGGCGGGGTGTGGGCGCGCGCGGCGCCGGATCGCGCGGCTTCGGATAGACGTTCGGCTCGACGTGGGCGAGCAGTTCGTTCGCCGCCGCCCGGTCGTGCCGCTGCCGCCGGCGTCGGGCCCGCAGGGTCAACGCGACGGCGGCGGCCAGCAGCACCAGGATCGCCGCCACCCCGGCCGCCGTCGTGCCGCGCCACCACGGCGTCGAGGCGGTCCGGACCGCCGTCGGCGCGCTCCAGGTGGCGGTCGCGCAGTCGTCCGGCACCAGCCCGAACCCGGTGAAGGCACAGGCCGGCGCGGTCACCGCCGGGGTCGCCGCGGCGTTCATGGTGGCGCTGACCGTGGTGGCGGTGAACGGCGGGATCCGCAGCCGCCAGCTCAGCTCGGTGACCCCGGGCCGGACGGCCGAGTCGGTGGCCCGGCCGTCGTCGCTGATCGCCAGCGGGGTCACCCCTGGCGGCAGTTCCTGCCGGACCGTGGCCCACACCGGCGCGACGCCGCCGTTGCGGACCTCGATCTCGTACCCGGGAAGCGACCGGCCGGCCGGCGTCACCGCGACGGTGACGTTCGTCGGAGGCGGCGGCGGGGCCGCCGACGCGACCGGGCTGGGCGGGGCCGGCGCGCCGGCCGAGGACGCCGGCGCGGTCGGCTGGTCCGTCGGGGTGGCGGGCACCACCGCCGCCGCCGGCGCCGCGGGCGCCAGCAGCGTCACCGCCGCGACCACCGCCGCCACCAGCGCCGTCAGCGCCGGCCGGCCGGCGGTGCCCGGCGCGATCGTCGGTACGCGTCGCCTGCTCGACCTGGACATCTCGCGACCTCCCCTTCGCGACCTTTGCGACGCCGACGCTAGGCGCCGGCCGTCGGGCCTCGCGGGGGAAGGCGGGAAACCGGGCCACGGGCGCGCGGCCGGGGGTATGGTCCCGGGCGCCACCGCGCCCGCCGGGCCGTGGCCAGGCCGACTTCCGACCCGGGTACGACTAGATTGGCCAGGTGCGATTCTCACGTTTTGTTCACTCCGGCGGAGTGTCTTTCGGTGTGGTCGAGGGCGAGCGTTCCGCCACCGGCCTGGGCGGGCTCACGGTGGCGGAGGTCGCCAGCACGCCGTTCGAGGACGTCCGGTTCACCGGTCAACGGTGGGCCCTGGCGGACGTACGGCTGCTCGCCCCGATCTTCTCCAGCAAGGTGATCGGGGTCGGCCGCAACTACGCCGAGCACGCCGCCGAGCACGGTGCCGAGGTGCCGAAGGAACCGCTGATCTTCCTCAAGCCGTCCACGGCGGTGATCGGCCCGAACGACGCCATCCGGCTGCCCGTGCAGTCCAAGCAGGTCGAGCACGAGGCGGAACTCGCCGTGGTGATCGGACTCACCCCGGGCCGGCGGCTGAACCGGGCCGAGGCGGCCAAGGCGGTCTTCGGCTACACCTGCGCCAACGACGTCACGGCCCGCGACCTGCAACGCTCGGACGGGCAGTGGACCCGGGCCAAGGGCTTCGACTCGTTCTGCCCGATCGGTCCGTGGATCGAGACCGAGCTGGACGTCGCCGATCTCGAGGTGCGCTGCGAGGTGGGCCGCGACCCGGAG
This sequence comes from Micromonospora zhanjiangensis, assembly GCF_042650605.1. Classification (NCBI taxonomy): domain Bacteria; kingdom Bacillati; phylum Actinomycetota; class Actinomycetes; order Micromonosporales; family Micromonosporaceae; genus Micromonospora; species Micromonospora zhanjiangensis. The sequence goes on from NZ_JBHSBN010000002.1 coordinate 122,797, forward strand.
CAGATGGAGACCCGACAGCTCGGCCGGACCCGGGACATGGTCTTCGACGTGCCCGGCCTGGTGTCGTACGTCTCGCACGTGATGACGCTGCTGCCCGGTGACCTGATCCTCACCGGCACCCCGGCCGGGGTCAGCCCGCTGGCCGCCGGGGACATGGTGACGGTGAGTGTCGAGGGTATCGGTGAGCTGTCAAACCCGGTGGTCGCGCTGGACTGAACGGGCGGTGACGGGCGGGGCCGAGGGGGTCGGTGGTAACCCGATTTGGCCTCGCCCACCGGGTCCGGTAAAGTTCATCCTCGGTGCGACAAGCACCGATGGGGTATGGGGTAATTGGCAGCCCAACTGATTCTGGTTCAGTTAGTCTAGGTTCGAGTCCTGGTACCCCAGCTTCCGGAGCCCTCACAGGGGCCCCGGGTGCTGGCTCTGGTAGAGTTCGGCAGCGTTGATCGAGAGATCAACGAGCAGGAAAAGTTCTGGCCCCGTCGTCTAGTGGCCCAGGACGCCGCCCTCTCAAGGCGGTAGCGCCGGTTCGAATCCGGTCGGGGCTACAGGTTCCAAGCCCGCGTCACTCACGTGACGCGGGCTTTTTCATGATGCACCCCGATAACTCTCATGATGCACCCCGGTAACTCTCCGTGTCCGGAGAACACCAAATTGTTGTTCCCAAACGCGGGCGGCGAGGCTCGGCAGCACGCTGACCAGGTCAGGGGTTGGCGGCAGGGTGACCCGCGTCGGGATCAAGCCTGACCGCCCAGAGCGGGTCACCCTGCCGCCAACCCCACCCGAAGACCAGGGCGAGCAGAGAAAAGATCAGAGACCACTAAGACGCTGCCCCGCCCGCACCACAGCCATCGCGTGCCGCTCACCCGGCCGGCGGCCGAGCCGTTCGATCGGTCCGGAGACGCTGACCGCCGCGATGACCCGACCGGTACGGTCCCGGATCGGCGCCGAGACGCTCGCCACACCGGCCTCCCGTTCGGCGACGCTCTGCGCCCAGCCGCGTCGGCGTACCTCGGCCAGGGTGCGGCCGGTGAACTTGCACCGGGGCAGCAGCGGCATGACCGCCTCGGGCGGCTCCCAGGCGAGCAGCACCTGAGCCGCGGAGCCGGCCGTCATCGGGAGCACCGAGCCGACCGGCACGGTGTCCCGCAGGCCACTGGAGCGCTCGGCGGCGGCCACGCAGAGCCGCTCGTCCGCGCGCCGCAGGTACAGCTGCGCGCTTTCGCCGGTGGCGTCCCGCAGCGCGGCCAGCAGCGGCTCGGCCGCGGTGAGCAGCACGTCCGGGGCGGCGTTCGCCAGCTCGCCCAACCGGGGGCCGGGGCGCCAGCGGCCCTGGCTGTCCCGGACCAGCATCCGGTGGATCTCCAGCGCCTGCGCCAGCCGGTGCGCGGTGGCCCGGGGCAGCTTGGTGCGATCGACGAGTTCGGCCAGGCTGGCGCCGTCGACGCAGGCGGCCAGGATGACCACCGCCTTGTCGAGAACGCCGACACCGCTCATACTGTGTCCCACGAACCGAAACATACCTCCCAGAATTTAGGATGTCCAGATGGTGGGAGTCACTCCACAGCCGTCCTCGCCGAGGACTTTGGCCGAGAAGGTCTGGGACGCGCACGTCGTCCGGTCCGCCGAGGGTGAGCCGGACCTGCTCTACGTCGACCTGCACCTGCTGCACGAGGTGACCAGTCCGCAGGCGTTCGACGGGCTCCGGTTGGCCGGCCGGACGGTCCGGCGTACCGACCTGACCGTGGCGACCGAGGACCACAACACCCCGACCGGGTACGCCGACCGGTCCGCCGAGGGACGCCGGGGGGACCTGCTGACCGTGCAGGACCCGACCTCGCGTACCCAGTTGGAGACGCTGCGCCGCAACTGCGCGGAGTTCGGCGTCAAGCTGCACGCCCTGGGCGACGACCGGCAGGGAATCGTGCACGTCATCGGCCCGCAGCTCGGACTGACCCAGCCCGGTATGACCATCGTCTGCGGCGACTCGCACACCTCCACCCACGGCGCCTTCGGGGCACTGGCGTTCGGGATCGGCACCAGCGAGGTCGAGCACGTCCTGGCGACCCAGACCCTGCCGCAGATCCGGCCGAAGACGATGGCCGTGACGGTGACCGGCGAACTGGGCCCCGGCGTCACTCCGAAGGACCTGGTGCTGGCGCTGATCGCCCAGGTCGGCACCGGCGCGGGCCGGGGCCACATCGTGGAGTACCGGGGGGAGGCGATCCGCCGGCTCTCCATGGAGGGGCGGATGACCATCGCCAACATGTCGATCGAGTGGGGCGCCAAGGCGGGCATGATCGCGCCGGACGAGACCACCTTCGAATACCTCAAGGGCCGGCCGCACGTCCCCGCCGGGGCCGACTGGGACGCGGCGGTGGAACACTGGCGCGGCCTGGTCACCGACCCGGACGCCCGGTTCGACGCCGAGGTTCACCTGGACGCGAGCCGGATCACCCCGTTCGTCACCTGGGGCACCAACCCGGGCCAGGGCAGCGCGCTGGCCGACACCGTGCCGGACCCGGAGTCGTTCGCCACCGAGGCGGAACGCACCGCCGCGCGGCGGGCGTTGGAGTACATGGCGTTGCGGCCCGGCACCCGGCTCCGGGACGTACCGGTGGACGTGGTGTTCCTCGGCTCGTGCACCAACGGGCGGCTGGAGGACCTGCGGGCCGCCGCCGACGTGCTGCGCGGTCATCGAATCGCCGACGGGGTACGGATGCTGGTGGTGCCCGGCTCGGCGGCCGTCCGGGAGGCGGCCGTGCAGGAGGGCCTGGACAAGGTCTTCACCGATGCCGGGGCGGAATGGCGGTTCGCCGGCTGCTCGATGTGTCTGGGCATGAACCCGGACACCCTGCGGCCCGGCGAGCGCTCCGCCTCCACCTCCAACCGGAACTTCGAGGGCCGGCAGGGCCGGGGCGGGCGCACCCATCTGGTGTCGCCGCCGGTCGCCGCCGCCACCGCCGTGGCCGGCCGGCTGGCCGCCCCCGCCGACCTGTAGACAGGGAGCCACAGACGATGGAGAAGTTCACCGTGCACACCGGTACGGCGGTCCCGCTGCGCCGGTCCAACGTGGATACGGATCAGATCATCCCGGCCGTGTACCTCAAGCGGGTCACCCGGACCGGATTCGCCGACGGGTTGTTCAGCGCCTGGCGGGAGGACCCCGAATTCGTGCTGAACGATCAAGCGTATTCGGGTGCCTCGATTCTGGTGGCCGGCCCGGAGTTCGGCGTCGGGTCGTCCCGGGAGCACGCCGTCTGGGCATTGAAGGACTGGGGATTCCGGGCCGTGCTGGCGCCCGGCTTCGGCGACATCTTCCGCGGCAACTCGCTCAAGGAAGGGCTCCTGCCGGTCGAGCTGCCATTGACGGCGATTGAGGAACTCTGGGACCGGGTGGCGGCCGATCCGACCCTGCCGATCGAGGTGGACCTGTCCGCCCGCGAGGTCCGGGCCGCCGGGTCGACCTGGCCCTTCCCGCTGGACGACTTCAGCCGCTGGCGGTTGCTGGAGGGCCTCGATGACATTGGACTGACCCTGCGCCACGAGGCGGCGATCGCCGCCTTCGAACAGCGTCGGTCGGCTCTGCTGCCGGTGGTGGGATAGCCGCCCGGATCGGGCCCGGGATACCTCCCGGGCCCGCCGGATTTCCTTGCCAACCCACACCTTCCGGCGCTCTCCCCAACACCGGCACGAACGAATCCGTTACGACACAACGGATTTTTTCGAGCAGATGTTTGTGTCTGGGTGTCATAGGGCATACCGTGCGCGCAGAATGGCTCGCGTTGAGTCCAGTTGCACATTGGGAGGGAAGTCGTGAACAAGGCCGAGCTCATCGAGGCGCTCTCGGAGCGTCTCGGGGACCGGAAGACGGCAATGTCGGCGCTCGACGCGGTTCTCGCGGAGGTTCAGGCCGCGGTCACCAAGGGCGACCGTGTGGCGATCACCGGCTTCGGAGTGTTCGAAAAGCGCGTCCGAGGCGCGCGAACAGCGCGCAACCCGCGTACCGGTGAGGCGGTGAAGGTCAAGAAGACATCCGTGCCGGCCTTCCGGCCCGGCGCCGGCTTCAAGGAGATGGTCGCCAGCGGCAAGGTGCCGAAGGCCACCGCCGCCGCGAAGAAGACCGCGACGGCCGCGAAGGCGACCAAGACGACCGCCGCCAAGAGCACGGCGGCCAAGAAGACCACCACGAAGGCGGCGCCGAGCAAGACGGCGGCCGCGAAGAAGACCACGGCCAAGAAGACCACCACCAAGGCCACCGCCGCCAAGAAGACCGCGGCGGCCAAGAAGACCACGGCGGCCAAGAAGACCACCACCAAGGCCACCACGGCGAAGAAGACCACGGCGGCCAAGAAGGCCCCCGCCAAGAAGGCCCCCGCCAGGAAGGCGCCGGCCAAGAAGTCAGCCGCCCGTCGCTGACCCGGCCCTCGGAAAGGGCGTCCACCGGCCCGGTGGACGCCCTTTCCGTGTCCGGCCACCCCTCCGGGTGGACACGGCGGCCCGAAGGCCGCACAGCGGACGTCAGACGGGCGTGAGGCGGTCGGCGGCCACCAGCCGCTGCCCCGAGTACGCCAACAGCCAGCCGGCGCCCTTGCCGGTGGCGTGGTCGTCGCCGGCCGGTCCCAGCCGGTCCAACGCCTGCGGCATCACCTTGCCCTGGCTGCAGATCGCCACCCGCACCCCGGTCGCGGTCAACTCCACCAACCGGGCGGCGGCGGACAGCGCGTTCTCCTCGACGTCCTGGCCCGGCTTCGGCTCGTCGAAGCAGGAGTCCACCTCGATCGGCAGGTCCAGCAGTTCGGCCAACGGGTCCAGGGTCTGCACGCAGCGCAGCGCCGAGGCGGAGACCAACCGCTGCGGCCGGACCACCGCCAGCAACGGCGCCACCGCCCGGGCCTGGGCCCACCCGGCCGCGTCCAGCGGCCGGGCGGTGTCCGGCCCGGTCCAGGCGCCGCGCCGGTGCGCGCTGGCGTGCCGGACCAACGCCTGCACCGAGGTGACCGGCGGCAGCGCGGCGAACGCCCGCAGCACCCGGGCGTCGTGCGGGTACGTCACCAGGTCGACGGCCGCCCCGACCGGCAGCCACCGGACCTCGTCGACCTCGGTCTGTGGTTGGAAACCACCGTCACCCACGGCCGCCATCGACCAGTAGTCGACGACCTTCGGCCGGCCGAGACTGAAGTACCGCGCCTCGGGCAGCCGTACCTGGGGCACCGCCCGGACGTCGGCCTCCTCGGCCACCTCCCGGACGGCGGCCAGCAACGGGTGCTCGCCGGGATCCAGCTTGCCCTTGGGCAGCGACCAGTCGTCGTAGCGGGGCCGGTGCACCAGGCACACCTCGACGGAGCCGGTCGGCGGGTCGACACCGGGCGGACCCGGGCGCCACACCACACCGCCGGCCGCCCGGACCGGGGTCACCGCAACCACCTCGTCCGCCCCTTCTTCGTCGCCCGGCGCCAGGCGTCGGGAAAGGCCGCCCGGGCCGAGCGGACCGCGTTCCGTTCCCGCTCGTACAGCCGCCCGGCGGTGACCGCGAGTTCGTGGTCCGCCGGATGTTCCCGGGCGACGTCCAGCCAGGCCTGCGCCGCCACCACCGCGTCCTGGTGCTCACCGAGCAGGTTCTGTACCCGGGACAACGACCTGGCCAGCTTGGCGGCACCGCCGCCGACGAGCGGGGCCACCGCGTCCACCGCGTACCGGGCCTTCTTGCCGTTGATCCGCACCGCGTGCCAGTCGGTGTCCGGAGCGAGCGGGTCCAGCGAGCCGGCACCGGGCCCGTCGGCCCGGCCGGCGGCCAGCCCGCGCCAGGGCTTGGCGACCAGCCGGGGCAGCACCTCGGCCGCCGGACCGCCGGCGGCCGCGGTGAGTTCGGGCGCCCGGGCGGCCGCGACCAGCGTCTCGACCAGGGCGAGGTAACGGGCCGAGCGGAGCGCCTCGGCCACGGCCGCCGCCGCCCGGTCCTGCCGGGCCACCAGCGCCGCGTCGATCCGGTCCACCGCCGCCGGGTCCAGCGGGCAGGCCGGGTCGGCCGCCGCGGTGCGTCGCAACCGGGCCCGCAGCACCTCGGCGTCCCGGGCCGCGCCCAGCACGTCGGCCAGCCACTTCAGCTCGTCGCGCAGCGACCGGGCCCAGTCGGTACGCAGCAGCGGCCCGAAGGTACGCAGGTCGCTGCGCAGCCGTCGGCAGCCCACCCGCATCTGGTGCACGGCCGTGTCGTCGTCGCCGACCGGGGCGCGCAACCGGACCAGCGGGTCGTGCGCCAGCAACCGACCGACCGACCGGCGTACCGCCGCCGTCACCACCTGCGCGGCGGTCGGCTCGGCCGGTGGGTCGGCGGGCGCGACCAGCTCCGGCTCGCCGGCCGCGGCCGGACCGAGCGCCCGGACGTGCTTCGGGGTGAAACCGCCGGCCCGGGCACCGGCTCCGGTCAGCGCCGCCGCCACCGCGTCGAGCAGGTCCCGGTCGCCACCCTTGCGTTCCACCTCGATCTCCCGGAACCGGCGGACCACCCGCCGACCGGACAGCACCGACACGGCGTCGTCGGCGATCTCGGCGAGCACCCGGTCGTCGGGGTCCCGGATCTCGTACGCGTGCCGCTCGGTGCGCACCACCGCGGCCGGTTCCAGCGCGGCGCCCCGCGAGAACACGGTGACCAGTTCCACCAACTCCGCCGGCGGCGTCGACCGACGGCCGGTGCGGGAGATCTCGTGCCGTACGCCGACCGGGCCGGCGGGCAGCTTGACCGTCCACGGCTCGGCGTCGCCCCTGCGGTGCCGCAACGACACCCCGGCCCGAGCCAGTCGTAGGTCGGCGGTGTCGTAGTAGGTGGCGGTCAGGGTCACCGCCGGCAGGCCGGCCAGGCTGCCACCCGGGGGGAGGCAACCGCTCAGGTCCGGCAGGGTGAAGTCCGGCCCGACCTGGTACTTGCGTTCCTCCTCCACCATCGCGCCAGCCTACCCGCGCCGCCGGGTCAGCCGGTCCGGCCGACGACGCGGCGCAGCAGGGCCTCCTGCAGGTGCGGCAGCGGCTGCTCGGGCGGGCCGGTCCGGTGCCGCCAACCGCCGTCCCCGGCCAGCTCGAACGCCTCGACGTCCGGGCTCATCGCGGTCGTCATCAGATGGTCGAGTTCGGCCCGGGCGACCGGGTCGGTGACCTGGACCAGGGCCTCGACCCGGCGGTCCAGGTTGCGGTGCATCAGGTCGGCCGACCCGATCCAGAACTCGTCCTCGCCGTCGTTGCCGAACCGGAACACCCGGGAGTGCTCCAGGAAGCGGCCGAGGATCGAGCGCACCCGGATGTTCTCCGACAGGCCGTCCACCCCGGGCCGCAGCGTGCACATCCCCCGGATCAGCAGATCCACCCGCACCCCGGCCCGGGAGGCCCGGTAGAGCGCGTCGATGACGTCCTCGTCCACCAACGAGTTGACCTTGATCTGGACCAGCCCGGGTACGCCCCGCCGGGCGTTCGTGATCTCCCGCTCGATCCGTTCGACCAGCCCCCGCCGTACGCCGTGCGGGGCGACCAGCAGCCGGCGGTAGACGGTCTGCCGGCTGTAGCCGGTCAGCACGTTGAACAGGTCGGTCAGGTCGGCGCCGATCGCCGGATCGGCGGTGAGCATGCCGAAGTCCTCGTACAGCCGGGCCGTCTTGGTGTGGTAGTTGCCGGTGCCGATGTGGCAGTAGCGGCGGATCTGGTTGCCCTCCTGGCGGACCACCAGCGCGGTCTTGCAGTGCGTCTTCAGCCCGACCAGGCCGTAGACCACGTGACAGCCGGCCCGCTCCAGCATCCGCGCCCAGCCGATGTTGGCCTGCTCGTCGAACCGCGCCTTGACCTCGACCAGCACCACCACCTGCTTCCCGGCCGCGGCGGCCTCGATCAGCGCGTCGACGATCGGGGAGTCCCCGCTGGTGCGGTAGAGGGTCTGCTTGATGGCCAGCACCTGCGGGTCGGCGGCGGCCTGCTCGATGAACCGCTGCACGCTGGTGGAGAACGAGTGGTACGGGTGGTGCACCAGGATGTCCGCGTCCCGCAGGGTGGCGAAGACGCTGCGCGGCACCTCCCCCTCCACCAGCCGGGGATGGGTGGCCGGCACGAACGGCCGGTCGGCGAGGTCCGGCCGGTCGGACTCCTCGTACACCTGCCACAGCGACGACAGGTCCAGCAGTCCGGGCACCCGCAGCACGTCGTGGCTGTCCATGTCCAGCTCGCGGACCAACAGTTCGAGCACGTGGTCGGAGATGGACGAGTCGACCTCCAGGCGTACCGGCGGGCCGAACCGGCGTCGGGCCAGCTCCCGTTCCAGGGCCTGGAGCAGATCCTCGTCCCGGTCCTCGTCCACCTCCACCTCGGCGTTGCGGGTGACCCGGAACAGGTGGCACTCGACCACCTGCATCCCGGAGAAGAGTTGGCCCAGGTGGGTGGCGATGAGGTCCTCGACCGGCAGGAAGCGCGCGCCGGGCGCCTCCCGCTCCACCTGGACGAACCGGGGCACGTTGTTGGGCACCTTGACCCGGGCGAAGAACTCCGGCCCGCCGCCCGGGTCGCGCACCGCCACCGCCAAGTTGAGCGACCGGCTGGAGATGTACGGGAACGGGTGCGCCGGGTCGACGGCGAGCGGGGTCAACACCGGAAAGATGTGCTCGCGGAAGTAGGTGCGCAGCCGCTCCCGCTCGGCCGGCGCCAGGTCACCCCAGCGCAGCAGGTGGATGTCCTCGGCGGCCAGCGCGGGCTGCACCTCGTCGACGAAGCAGCGGGCGTGCCGGGCGACCAGTTCGGCGGCCTTCTCCGAGACCAGCTCCAACTGGGTCCGCAACGGCATCTGGTCACCACCGCGGACCGGCAGGCCGGCCTGCCGGCGGCGCTTCAGCCCGGCCACCCGGACCATGTAGAACTCGTCCAGGTTGCTGGCGAAGATGGCCAGGAACTTGGCCCGTTCCAGCAGCGGCGTGCCGGGATCCTCGGCCAGGGCCAGCACCCGGGCGTTGAAGTCGAGCCAGGACAGCTCCCGGTTGAGGAACCGGTCGGCCGGCAACGGCTCCGGCTCGGCCTCCTCGGCCCGGTCCTCGAAGTCCTCCTCCAGGCCGGAGCTGGCGTCCGCTCCCGGCGCCTCGGCCGGTTGCCCGGCCGGCGGGGCGGGTCGCTGCGGCGGGTCGGGCAGCGACGCCGGGTCGGGCAGCGGCGCCGGGTCGTCGCCGTTCGCGCTGGCGGACCCGGCCGCGGACCGGCCGTTCGGCGGTGCGGGGTCGGCGGGTGTCGGGCGGGCGGGGCGGCGGCGCGGCGGGGTCACCCGCCCATCATCACCCAACCAGGGTGAACGGAAAATGAACTCGGGCTCGATAGATCGATCAACCGTCGTCTGGGTCGCGCGGCCGGGGCCGGCGGGGGCGGCCGCGGGCGAACCGCCGGTCAGCGGAACGTGGGCAGCGTGATCCTGGTTACCGTGCCGTCCGGGTCGCGTTCGATCCGGACCCGCTGGCCGAGCCGGAGCAGTCGCAGGCCGGAGGCGTCGAAGGCGGCGGCCGGGAAGGCGAGTTCGGCGCCGTCGTCCAGCAGCAGCGTGCCGGAACGGGTCTGCTCGTCGTACGTCGCCACGGTGCCCTGCATGCGCAGCACCGTACACCGTCGGCCGCCCGCCGGGGCGGCGTCAGTGAACCTTTTTCAACCCCCCTTGCGCTCCGGCATCGGCCGAGGTCGAAGACGCGGCTTGCGCACCGCGCGGTTCAGGTTGAAAAAGGTTCAGTGGTCGACCGCGCGGACCGGGGCGAGCCGGCGGGCCAGCGCGGCGGTGTGCCGGCCGAGGCCGAGTACCGCGGCCGCCGCGAGATCGGCCGGGACGTCGACGTCCCGGCGCAGGGTCGGCCAGGGTCCGGCCAACGCGACGGCGCCCGACTCGGCGTGCGCGGTGGCTGAGTCCTCGCCGAAGCGGGGCTCCAGCGGCACCCCCTCGGGTGCGGTGAGCAGCACCGTGCCGGTGCCCGGGGTGTCGGTCACGAACCGGCGTACCCCGGCCGGGCCGTCGGCGGCGGCCCGCAGCGCCGCCGCCAGCTCCAACGGGCGCAGCGCCGGCAGGTCCGCGGTGAGCGCGGCCACCGGCCCGTCGGTGACCAGCGATCCACCGAGCGTGAAGGTCTCGTTGAGCCCGCCGCCGGGCGGGTCCGCGTGCACCTGCGCGCCGAGCGCCGACAGCGCCTCCGTCGCCTCCGCGTCGTCCGTCAGCACCAGCACCGCCGCGACCTGCGGACAGGCGCGTGCCGCCGCCACGGTGTCCTGCGCCAGCGCCAGGGCCAGGGCCTGATGGGGTACGTCGTCGAGGGTGCCGCGCAGCCGACTCTTGGCCACGTCGAGCCGCTTGACCGGCACCAGCACCGTCCAGTTCTGCTCGCCCACCCGGCCAATCCTGCCAGTCCCGTCCGACGCCGGCCGCCCGCGCCCGGCTCCGGCGGGCCGCCCACCCGCGCCCGGGCCGGCCCTGCGCTGGCCGTACCGGGAGCGAACAGGCATGATTTCGCTGCGGGCCGTCCCGGTCCGCGCGGGCGGCGGTACGTGGAGGAGGAACGGTGGTAAGGCGCAGGCTGGGGTTCTGGCGGCGGCTGGCCGTGGTGGTGGTCAAGCCGGTGCTCACCGTGTGGACCCGCCGTGCCTGGACCGGCATGGAGCACCTGCCCGCCGAGGGTGGGGTGATCATCGTGCCGAACCACATCTCGCACGCGGATCCGCTGACGTCGGCGCACTACATCTACGACGCGGGCCGGTGGCCGCGGTTCCTGGGCAAGGCGAGCATCTTCCGGGTGCCGGTGATCGGCTGGATCATCCACAAGTGCGAGCAGATCCCGGTGGAGCGCGGCACGGTGGACGCCGCCCGGTCACTGGACCGGCTGGTCGAGGCGATCAACGCCGGCGGGGCGGTGGTCATCTACCCCGAGGGCACGACCACCCGGGAGCCGGACCTGTGGCCGATGCGGGGGAAGACGGGGGCCGCCCGGCTGGCGCTGGCCACCGGCGCGCCGGTGATCCCGGTGGCCCAGTGGGGCGCGCAGGACCTGTTCGACCCGCGGACCAAGAAGATCGGCCTGCGGCCGAGGATCCCGGTGACGGTGCAGGCCGGGCCGCCGGTCGACCTCAGTCGGTGGATGGGCGCGGCACCGACCAGGACCACCCTGGACGAGATGACCGACACGATCATGCTCCGGCTGCGGGACATGGTCGCCGAGATCCGCGGCGGTACGCCGCCGCCGTTGTGGTCCCGCCCGACCCACGCCGCCGAGAGCGGAGAGGGCTCGCAGCGGAGCGGAGAGGCGGCATGAGCGGGCAGGTGGCCGTCCTCGGGGCTGGGTCGTGGGGGACCGCGTTCGCCAAGGTGCTCGCCGACGCGGGCCGGGACGTGGTCATCTGGGCCCGCCGGGACCAGGTCGCGCAGGAGATCCGGACGGACCGCCGCAACTCGCAGTACCTGCCGGACCTGGTCCTGCCCGAGCGGGTGACCGCCACCGACGACCCCGGTAAGGCGATCACCGGTTCGGACCTGGTGGTGCTCGCCGTACCGGCGCAGACGTTGCGCGGCAACCTGGCCGAGTGGGTCGGGTTCATCGCCCCGGACGCCACGCTGGTCTCCCTGATGAAGGGCATCGAGCTGGGCACCACCAAGCGGATGAGCGAGGTGATCGTCGAGACGGCCGGGGTCGCGGCGGACCGGGTGGCCGTGGTCTCCGGGCCGAACCTGGCACCGGAGATCGCCGCGGAGCAGATCGCCACCACCGTGGTGGCCTGTCCGGACATGGACCGGGCCCGGTTCGTGCAGAACGCCATCACCACGCCCTACTTCCGGCCGTACACCAACGACGACGTGATCGGGGTGGAACTGGGCGGCGCGGTCAAGAACGTCATCGCCCTGGCGTACGGGATCGCCGCCGGGATGGGGTTGGGCGACAACACCCGCGCCTCGCTGATCACCCGTGGCCTGGCCGAGACCGCCCGGCTGGGAGTCGCGCTCGGCGCCGACCCGCTCACCTTCGCCGGCCTGGCCGGAATGGGTGACCTGGTCGCCAGCTGCTCGTCCCCGCTGGCCCGCAACCGCACCTTCGGCGAGCACCTGGGCCGGGGCGAGACCCTGGAACAGGCCCAGACCGCCACCCGGCAGACCGCCGAGGGGGTCAAGAGTTCGCTGGCGGTCCGGGACCTGGCCCGGGCGCACCGGGTGGAGATGCCGATCACCGAACAGGTCGAGCTGGTCTGCCACGAGGGGCTCGACCCGCGGATAGCGGTGTCCGCGCTGATGAGCCGCACCACCAAGCCGGAGTGACGGGACCACGATGACCGGACCGGACGAGCGAACCCCGGCCGCCGCACCGGCCGGGCCGACCCCGGCCGCGGCGACCGGACCGACGACCGCCCCCGACGGGTACGGCGACGGCACCCGGTGCGTACACGCCGGGTTGCCCGCGCCGGAGCCCGGGCAGCCGTTCCTGCCCGGACCGGTGTTCGCCGCGCCGTACCACCTCGGCCCGGCCGGACCGCCACCGCCCGGCGGCAACGGATACGGCCGGCCGGACAACCCGACCCGGCGGCTGTTGGAGGCGGCGATCGGGGAGCTGGAGGGCGGCGACTGTCTCGCCTTCGCCTCCGGCCAGGCGGCGGTCACGGCCGCCCTGCTGTCGGTGCTACGCGCCGGGGACACGGTGGTGCTCCCCGCCGACGGTTACTTCGAGGTACGCCGGTTCGCCGCCAGCACGCTGACCGCGCTGGGCGTACGGGTGCTGCACGCGCCGACCGTCGGGCCGTATCCGGAGCTGTCCGGCGTACGGCTGCTCCTGCTCGAGACGCCGGCCAACCCCGGCCTGGACGTCTGCGACGTGGCCGGGTTGGCGCGGCGGGCCCACGCGGCCGGCGCGCTGGTCGCGGTCGACAACACCACCGCGACCCCGCTCGGCCAGCGTCCCCTGGACCTGGGCGCCGACCTGGTCGTGGCCTCCGGGACGAAGGCGCTGACCGGCCACTCGGACCTGCTGCTCGGCTACCTGGCCACCCGCGAACCGGCGCTGCTGGACGCGGCCCGGGCCTGGCGGTCCGGCAGCGGCGCGGTCCCCGGTGCGTTCGACGCCTGGCTCGCCCACCGGTCGCTGGCCACCCTGGACCTGCGACTGGCCCGCCAGTCGGCCAACGCGGGCGCCGTGGCGGCCCTGCTGTCCGGTCGGCCCGACGTGGCCGCGGTGCGCTGGCCCGGCCTGCCCGGTGATCCCGCGTACCCGGTGGCGGCGGCGCAGATGCGCCGGATTCCCGGGATCGTCTCGTTCGACCTGGGTTCCGCCGACCGGGTCGCCCGGTTCCTGGACCGGTCCCGCCTGGTGTTCGCGGCGACCTCGTTCGGCGGGCTGCACACCACCGCCGACCGGCGGGCGCAGTGGGGGGACGACACCCCGCCCGGGTTCGTCCGGTTGTCCTGCGGCGTCGAGGACACCGCGGACCTGGTCGCCGACCTGACCGCGGCGCTGGAGACCGGCTGACCGCGGGGGCGCCCGTGGGCGCCAACCCCACGGACACCGGGACATCGCACCGGGCCGACGTCGTGGCCCGGCTGCGGGCGGCCGGTTGCGTCTTCGCCGAGGACGAGGCCGAACTGCTGCTGGCGGCGGCCGGTGGCCCGGCGGAGCTGGCCGACATGGTGCAGCGGCGGGTCGCCGGGCTGCCGTTGGAACACATCGTCGGCTTCGTCGAGTTCTGCGGCCGACGGGTCGGCGTGGAGCCGGGCGTGTTCGTACCGCGGCAACGCACCGCGCTGCTGGTCTCCGCCGCGGTCGCGGTGGCCGGCGACCGGCCGGCCGTGGTGGAACTCTGCTGCGGCTCCGGCGCCGTCGCCTGCGCGGTGGCCGACCGCGTCGCCCCGAGCTGGCTGGCCGCCGTCGACCTCGACCCGGTCGCGGTCGGTTGCGCCCGGCGCAACCTGGCCGCCGTCGGCGGTCAGGTCTTCCAGGGCGACCTGTTCGACCCGCTGCCGGCCGACCGCCGGGGTCGCGTCGACCTGGCGCTGGCGGTCGCCCCGTACGTGCCGTCGGCGGCGATCGCGTTGCTGCCGCCCGAGGCCCGGCTGCACGAACCGGCCCTGGCGCTCGACGGCGGCGCGGACGGGCTCGACGTGCTGCGCCGCATCGTGGGCCGGGCGCCGGACTGGCTCGCCCCGGGCGGGTGGCTCGCGGTGGAGGTGGGCGACAGCCAGGTCGAGCCGCTCGGCACGCTGCTGCGTCGCACCGGGCTGGAACCGACAGTGGTACGGGAACCCGACGGCGTCGGCGTGGTCGTCACCGCCCGCCTGCCCGGCTAGGACTCGGCCCGGTGGCCCACCGCGCCGATGACCCGGTCGAACCCGTTCGTCAGGGAGTGGCCTGGGACCGGGCAGTGGGCCGGTCGGGCCGTTACGATGCGGGTCTCGGCGCGGATCCGCCCCTGGCCGCGGCGGACGGCGCAGTGGAGGACGCGACGATGGGCAGCGTGGAACCACCGGTGGTGGTGGGCTTGGACAACGGCGGTACCAGCAACAACGCCACGGTGCTCGACATGTCGGGCCGGTTCCTGGTGGACCGGCTGGTGGAGCGGCCGAGTCGGGTGCTGGACGGGCCGGCGGCGGCCGTCGAAGCGCTGGCCGACGCGCTGGAGCAGGTGCTCGCGGTCACCGGGACGGACCGGTCCCGGGTGGCCGCCGTGGGACTGGACTCGCCCGGTCCGGCCAGCGCCACCGGCGTGATCTCCTCCAAGGGGTCGACCAACTTCTCGGAGCCGGCCTGGCGCGGCTTCGACTTCCGGGGCGCGCTGCAGAAGCGCCTCGGCATCCCGGTCGTCTACCACAACGACGGGAACGCGGCGGCGTTGTACGCCCACCACGTCCACTTCGGAACCGACGCCGCCGCGCGGTCGTCGGTCTCCGCCATCGTCGGCACCGGGCTCGGCGGCGGGCTGGTCGAGCAGGGCCGGGTGGTCCGGGGCGCCGCCGGGATGGCCGGCGAGCTGGGCCACGTCACCATCCCGATGGAGGGTCTGCTCGACGAGGGCCAGCCGGTGCCGGTCTGCGCCTGTGGCAACGCCGGGGACGTGGAGAGCGTGGCGTCACTGGCCGGCATCACCCGCAACCTGCTGCCGTACTGGCTCGGCCGTTTCCCGGGGCATCCGCTCGCACAGGCCCGGTCAGTGGTCGAGGCCGCCCGGCTGGTCCGGTCGTACGGCGTCGACGGGGATCCGCTGGCCGTCCGGATCTTCGAGCAGCAGGCGATGGCGCTCGGCCGGCTGTTCACCATCGCCGCCAACTTCACCGACCCGCACGCCTACTTCGTCGGCGGCGGTGTCGTGGAGGCCACCCCGCGGTTCGGCGAGTGGTTCCTCGGCACCGTCCGGGAGAACACCGCGCTGCGCGCCGAACAGGCCGCGTCGGCCGTTTTCGCCCTGGTGCCGGACCTGGACATGGCCGGTGCCCGGGGCGCGGCCATCGCCGCGCTGGAGTCCCTCGGCGCGGCCTGACGGTCCGCGCCGCAGCCTGGCCCGGCGTGGACGCCCCCGACCATTGCGGCGGGAGTCCCGGAGGGTTCGACGCCCTGGAATCGCCGTACCCTCCGGGACCGTCATCGGGCCGCTCAGCCGCCGGTCCGGGTCGGCGGGGCCGCGGCGAAGGCCGCCCAGGCGGCGGGGGAGAAGCACAACCGGTGACCGTGCGGGTCCTTGGAGTCCCGGACCCCGACGATCTCGGGTGCCCGGGCCACCTCCACGCAGGCGCCCGCGTCGCCGCTGTGGCGGCTCTTGCGCCAACCGGCGCCGGCCAGCGCCGCTGCTTGCGTTGTTGTCGACACCTCAGTGTCCCTTCCGCAGGAGACGGGATATCAGGTCACGGGTCGCGTCGGGGCTCAGTGCGACGGCCCGCAACTGTTCCATGACCTTCGTGCAGGTACGCAGGTCCGCCGGTCGGTCGAGGGTGAGCTGTCCGGCGACCGTTTCGACGGAGGCGAGAATGGGATCCTCCGGGTCGGCGAATTCGAGAATGTGCAGCGAGCCGCCGGTGCCCCGGTAGTAACCGGCCGACAGCGGCACCACCTGGATCGTGACGTTGGGCAGCTCGGACGCCTTGAGCAGGTGGTTGAGCTGAGCCGTCAGCACGTCCGCACCGCCGACCGGGCGCAACAGCGCGCCCTCGTCGATGATCGCCTCGAAAATGGGTGGCTCGCTTTCGACGAGCCGTTGCTGCCGGCTCAACCGGGCCTGCACCCGCTGTTCGACGTCGGGATCGGTCAAAATGTGCGGGGCTCCCCGCATCACCGCCCGGATGTAATCGGCGGTCTGCAGCAGTCCCGGAATCACCGACGGTTCGAAATTCGCTATTCCAGTGGCATCGGCCTCCAATGCGATGAAATCCAGCGTGCGTCGGTCGAGGACGTACGAGTACGACTGCCACCAGCCCGGAATACGTGCGTCCTTGGCCAGTTGTACGGCCGTGGCCACCTCGTCCTGGGCGACCCGGTAGAGCGTGAGCAGGGCGCGTACGGTGGCCGGACTGATCAGGGTCTGCGCGTTCTCGTAGCGGGAGAGAGTGCTACGGGTGCTGTTGATTTCGTCCGCCGCCTCCTCGAGGGTCAGCCCGGCGGCCTCTCGAAAGGCGCGCAGCGCGAAACCGAGGCGGCGAGCACGAGCGGTTTTGGGTGCCATGTGGCGATCCTGACACAAGTCAATGGGATAAGCCGCATGAGAGAAAGGTCGTGAGAGTTGCGTTCACGTTTTCACGAGTGCGAATCTGTCACCACATCCGCACCTCCGGTGGTCGAGTGACGGCGGCGGTGGGCGATGGAGGAGAGGCGCACGGCGATCGGGGCTTCCCCCGTACCCGATCGTCGTGCTCGCCCCGGACGACCGGGAGGGCGGCACGATGACCGAGGCCAGCACGGGCGTCCGATCGTGACCCGTTTCCTCGTGGTGCTCACCGACGTGCGCCCGCTGACGCCGGCCGGCCGCAACGAGCGGGTCGCACCCGAGCGACGGCGTCAGGTCGTCGGCGCCACCAACCGGGAGGCCGCCGACCGGATCGCCGGCGCGTTCATGGCGCTCGGCATGGTCCGGGCCGGCCGGCAGCGGGTCAAGGTGCTGGCCGTGGGCCGCCGCAAGCCGGACCAGACCGACTGACCACCGGTCCGCGAAACGGCCGCCGGTCGGCGAAGCGGGCCAATCCGTCGCCGGAAAAAAACTCCGACCGTCACCGCAACGCGACTCTCCGGTCACGCGTCTAGACACCGTCACAACCACGCACACGCTGATCGACGGGGGATACAGACGTGCGTTCGACGGGTCGTACCACCGTGCCGCCGCAGGCCACGCCGCCGCCGCTCGCGGCCGGGCCGTCGGGCCAGGTCGGGGCGCTGCCGACCGACCTCGTCGTACTGATCGTCGCCGTCGCGGCCGGTGTGGTCGCCCAGGGCGGCTACTACCGCCCCGGCCGGCTGCTGCTGACCGCGCTGGTCTGCGCCGCCCCGATCGTCGCGCTGGCCCGGGCCGCGCTGGGCCGGGCCGGGCACGCGCCCGGCCCGGCTCGGACCGGGTCGTACGGCGTCGTCGCGCCGCCGTCGGCCGACCGCCGGTGGCCCACCCCGGTACGCCTGCTCGCGCCGGCCTGTGCCGCGTTGGCCGGCTGGGCGTTGACCCGGGCGGCGGTGACCGGCGAGTACCCGGTGGCGCTGGGCTACCTCGCCACCCTCGGGACGGTGGCGGTGGCGGTGCCGCTGGTCGTCCGGGCCGGCCCGGCGGCGCGCGAGCGGCTGGCCGAGGCGTTGATCGCGATCGGCGCCGGGGTGGCGGTGACCTCCTGGGTCGGCGTTGCCTGGCGGTTGCCCCGTTTCGCCGTACCGGTGGAGCACCGGCTGTGGCGGGGCGGCTCGACGCTGACCTACCCGAACGCCGCGGCGGCACTGCTCGCCATGCTCGCCCTGCTCGGGCTGGCCCTGCTGGTCGGCCGGCCCCGGTCGGTGCCGCTCGGCGCGGCCGGCTACCTGATGGTGGTCGGCGTCGGAGCGGCGCTGAGCCGGGCCGGCCTGCTCGCCCTGCTGGCCGGCTACCTGGTGCTCGTGCTGGCCGCCGGGGTACGACGGACGCTGGCCCGGACGTCACCGGCGCTGCTCGGCGCGGCGGTCGCCGTGGCCGCCCTCGCGCCGTCGTTCCCGGTCGGCTGGCCACCCCGGCCGACCCTGGCGGTGGCCGGCCTGCTGGCCGGCGCGGCCGTCGCGCTCGGCGTGCCCCGGCTGCCGGCGCGGATCCGGCCGGCCGCACTGGCCGGGAGCCTGTCGCTGGTTGCCGCGGCGGTCGTCGGGCGGCTCGGTTCCGGCCCGGTGGCCGCGGTTCTGGCAAGCCGCGGCACGGCCGCCTCGTCCGGTCGCAGCGGCGCGGCCGGCGCGGCCCTCGACCTGGTCGCCCGGTATCCGCTGGCCGGCACCGGACCCGGCCTGGCCCGGTTCTTCTGGCACTCGCCCGACGGGCGGGGTGCCGTGGCGCTGTACGCCCACGACGAATACCTGCAACTGCTGGTCGACCTCGGCGCGATCGGCGCGGCGCTGCTGCTGGTCCTGATCGCGACGATCTGGTCCACGGCGCGGCGCGCGCCGGCCGGGCGCCACCGGCCCCTCTGGGCCGGCGCCGTGGCCGCGCTGGTGGCGCTCGCCGTGCACAGCGGCTTCGACTTCCTCTGGCACATCGCGGTGCTACCGCTGGTCGGCGGTCTGCTCGTCGGGATCGCCGGCCCTGCCAGAAACGGACCCCCTCCGGTCGCCGGCGTACCGGCGCCGCGCGCTCGGGCGGGGTTCTCGGAAGAACCATCCGTTCCAGATCCGGTGAAGGAGTTCAGATGAACATGTCCAGGTCCCGGCTCGTGGCGCTGGCGGCGGTGGCCGCCGGGGTCGCGACGGCGGCGGTCGCGGTGCCGGCCGGCGCCGCGGTCAGCCTCCAGTCCGAGTCGCCGCCCGCGGCGACCCTCAACCTCGGCGGCAAGGCGAGGCTCGACGCGAACGGCGCGGTGGTCTTCACGTCGGTCAGCCTCACCTGCCCGCGCCGGGCGGAGGGCTACCTGCGGGTGCGGGTCACCCAGGCCGTCGGCAACGCCATCGCCAGCGGCGAGAGCGACACCGTCACGGTCCGCTGCACCGGCTCGGAGCAGCGATTCAGCCTGTCGGTGAGCCCGACCCAACGGCCGTTCCGCAAGGGCGTGGCGTTCGGGCGGGCGGTCGCCGACGTCTGCCCGGGGCCGTGCGAGACGACCGTTGACGAGCACAACATCCAGATCGTGACGAAGTAGTCCTCACCCGGTCGGCCCGCATCGTGGCCGGCCCGGACCCGCCGCCGGCCACGATGCGGGTGGCCGGCGGCGGGAACCCGAGGCGTCAGCCCCGACAGCCCGACGGTACGGGCGTCGTGGCCGACGGCACCGACTCGACCGCGGCCGTCGAGATCGGGGCGACCCACTGCAACGGTGGCGCGTACCGGCCCGGCACGGTGACGGTGATCGGGATCTCGCGGTCGACCGTGGTCAGCACCACGGCATCCGGCTGCTGCACCGGATGCCAGCAGACCGAGTTGACCGCCCAGACGTCGTCGGTGGGTGGGAAGGCCGGCGCCGGCCGGCCGCACCCGACCGTCAGCGCCGGATCGCCGTACGCGGCGTTCTGCTCCGGTCCGGTGGTGACCGGACGCTGGGCCAGGTCGCGGATGGTGGCGGGCAGCCGCGAGATCAGCGCCCGGCACACGGTGGCGGCCCGGTCCGACAACGGCGGTGCGGCCATCGGCACCGGACTGGTCGACCGGGGACCCGCCGTCGCCGTCGACGGGCCGACCGAGGCCGTCGGCGCGGGTGCGGCGGCCGGCTCGTCCGGCCCGAGCCCGGTGATCGCCAGCACCGCCACCAGCGCCGCCACCGGAACGGCGACCACCGTCGCCCAGATCGCGGCCTGTCGGGTCGTCCGGTCGGATCCGGTACCGGCCGGGTCGGTCCGGCCGGTCCGGGTCGAAGTGATCTGGCCCACCTACAGTCGCACCACCGAACATGTGAGGGTGCGGGTTATCCCCGGCACCATCTGGATCTTGCTGACGATCATCTTTCCCAGCTCGTCGACCGTGTGCGCCTCGGTGAGCACGACCACGTCGTACGGGCCGGTGACCGCGTCGACGCGGACGACGCCCGGGGTTTCCCCGATCGCACCGGCCACGTCACGTGCCCTGCCGACCTCGGTCTGGATGAGGATGTACGCCTGAACCATGACCCGACTCCCGTCCGCCGCCGAGCGGCTCAGTGAGTGAAAATACCGCACGGATCAGGTCGGATCGCTACCGGTTGCTACGGAGGCACAGCGTGCTCAACGTGATCAAGGTGAACTCGTGACTGTCTCGGCGGCCGGCGAGTTCGGCCTGATCGATCGGATCACCGCCCGGCTGGGCGCCGCACCGGCCTGTCTGCTCGGGCCGGGGGACGACGCGGCCGTGGTGGCCGCGCCGGACGGGCGGGTGGTCGCCTCCACCGACGTGCTGGTGGAGGGGCGGCACTTCCGTCGGGACTGGTCCAGCGCGGTCGACGTCGGGCACCGGGCCGCCGCGGCCAATCTGGCGGACATCGCGGCCATGGGAGCGGCGCCCACGGCGCTGCTGGTGGCCCTCTGCGTCCCGCCGGACCTGGAACTCGGCTGGGCCGAAGGGCTGGCCGACGGGTTGTCCGCCGAGGCGGCCTCGGTCGGGGCGGGCGTGGTGGGCGGGGACGTGTCGGCCAGCCCCACGCTGACCGTCGCGGTCACCGCCCTCGGCGACCTCGGCGGTCGGCCGCCGGTGCTGCGGGACGGTGCCCGGGCGGGCGACGTGATCGCGTTGGCCGGCCGCACCGGGTACGCGGCGGCCGGCTACACCGTGCTGTCCCGTGGCTTCCGGACGCCCAAGCTGCTGGTCGACGCGTACCGCCGGCCGGTGGTGCCGTACGCGGCCGGGCCGACCGCCGCGGTGCGGGGGGTCACCGCCATGGTCGACGTGTCGGACGGGCTGCTGGCCGATCTGGGGCACCTGGCGGCCGCCAGCCGGGTGGCGATCGATCTGCGCCGGTCCGCCTTCGACGTACCGGACCAGATGCGGGACGCGGCGGCGGCGCTCGGGGTCGACCCGTACGCCTGGTTGCTGGCCGGGGGCGACGACCACGCGCTGGCCGCGGCCTTCCCCGAGGACGTGCCGCTGCCGGACGGCTGGCGGGCCGTCGGCCACGTGGTGCACGGCAGCGGGGTGACCGTGGACGGCCGCCCGTTCACCGGCCCGGCCGGCTGGGACCACTTCCGCTGACCGGCCGGTCGTACCCTTGCCGGGTGCGTGATCTCGACATCGAGCTGGACATCCGGCCGGTCCGGTACGACCACCCCGACGCCCGGCTGCTGGTCGCGGCGGCCCTGGCCGACCTCGGCGAGCGCTACGGCGGCGGCGGCGACGAGACGCCGGTCGACGGGGCGGAGTTCGACCCGCCGGCCGGCGCCTTCCTGGTCGCCTACCTGGCCGGCGAGCCGGTCGGTTGCGGCGGCTGGCGCAGTCACGGCGCGGCCGGCGACACGGCCGAGCTGAAGCGGATGTTCACGGCGGCCCGGGCCCGGGGTCGGGGCGTGGCCCGGGCGGTGCTGACCGCCGTCGAGGCGTCCGTCCGGGCGCACGGCCGGGAACGGCTCATCCTGGAGTGCGGCGACAAGCAGCCGGAGGCCATCGCCATGTACGTCTCGGCCGGCTATCAGCGGATCGCGAACTTCGGCTACTACCGCGACGAACCGGGTTGCCTGTCCTTCGGCCGGACGCTCTGAGCGCGGTCCCGGGGAACGAAATCAACCGCCGGGTCAGCCTGACCCGGCGGTTGATTCACGATGTGGTGCGGCGGCGCGCCGACGTCAGGCGCGCACCACCTTGCCGGCCTTGATGCACGAGGTGCAGACCTTCAGCTTCTTGGTGGTGCCACCGCCGGCCGGGGTACGCACGGACTGGATGTTCGGATTCCAGCGGCGGTTGGTCTTCTTCTTCGACCACGGCACGTTGTGGCCGAAGCCCGGCCCCTTGCCACAGACGTCGCACACGCTAGCCACGGGATACTCCTGATATTGATGCGTTCATGAAGTCGCCGCCAGGCGTTGCCCGGGCAACCTGGCCAGGGTACCCGATGCCCCGTCGCCCCGGCCAATCGCTCCGCCACCGGCGACCGGCTGGTCCACCCGTACCGTACCCGGCGCGGTGCGCCGGGCGGGTGTCGGTCGGCGCCAGTAGGCTTCTGGCCGTGCTGGAAACCCTCGACGCCGCCGCCGTGAACCGGTGGTGCACGGACGGGTTGGCCGCGCTCAAACGGCACCAGCGGGAGATCGACGACCTCAACGTCTACCCCGTTCCGGACGGCGACACCGGCACCAACATGGTGCTCACCCTGAACTCCGCCGACCAGGCCCGGACGCTCGGCCTGGACCGGTCGGCCGGCGCGGACGGCACCGGCCACGGGCACGTGCTGCGGCTGATGGCGCGCGGGGCGCTGCTCGGCGCCCGGGGCAATTCCGGCGTGATCCTGGCGCAGATCCTGCGCGGGTTCGCCGACTCGGTGCGGGAGGTGCCGGCGGTGCGCGGGCGGGCCGTCGCCCGGGCCCTGCGGGCGGCCACTGAGGCCGCCTACGCCGCGGTCGCCGACCCGGTCGAGGGCACCCTGCTCACCGTGGTCGCCGCCGCGGCGACGGCGGCCGAACGCGCCGACACCGACGAGTTGGGCACGGTGGTCCGGGCCGCCGCGACGGCCGCCGCCGAGGCGTTGACCCGTACCCCCGAGCAACTGCCGGCGCTGGCCGACGCCGGCGTGGTCGACGCCGGCGGGCGCGGCCTCTGCCTGCTGCTGGAGGCGCTGGTCGAGGTGGTGGCGGGCGCCGCCGGCCAGCGCCCGACCCGCGCCGCGCCGGCCGCGCCGCAGGCGGCGGCCGCCGCGCCGGAACCGGCCCGCCCGGCGCCGGCGACCTCCTCCGGGTACGCCTACGAGGTGCAGTTCCTGCTGGCCGCCGAGCCGGCGGCGGTGCGCCGAATGCGGGCCACGCTGAGCGGGCTCGGCGACTCGCTGGTGGTGGTCGGCGACGACGACGCCGGTCCGGACGGATCGTCCACCTGGAACGTGCACGTCCACGTCGACGACGTCGGCGCCGCGCTGGAGGCCGCGATCGAGGCCGGCCGCCCGTACCGGATCTCGGTGACCCGGTTCGACGACCAACGCGCCGCGCGGACGGGCCACGCCCACGACGGTCCGATGGGCCACGCCCACGCCCTCGGCGCGCGCGCCGACCACGCGCACGGCGACGGCGGACGTCCCGATGCGGTGGCACCGTCCCCGGCGGCCGGACCGGTCGACCGGGGGCCCGACGGACGCCCCGGCGGCGCCGTCGCGCCGCCGGAACCAAACGACCGGGCGGCCGTGGTGGTCGCGGCCGGGGACGGCCTGGCCGAGCTGTTCGCGGCCGAGGGCGCGGTCGTGGTGGGCGGCAACCCGTCCACCGGCGAACTCCTCGACGCGGTACGCGCCACCGGGGCGGCCCGGGTGGTGGTGCTGCCGAACGACCCGGACACCCGGGCGGTGGCCGGCGCCGCGGCCCGGGAGGCGGACCCGCTCGGCGTGCAGGTGCGCGTGGTGCCGACCCGGTCGCCGGTGCAGGCGTTGGCCGCGCTCGCCGTCCGGGATCCGGCCCGCCGGTTCGAGGACGACGTGATCGCGATGGCCGAGGCGGCCGGGGCCTGCCGGTACGCCGAGGTCTGCCACGCCGGCCGGGAGGCGCTGACCGTGGCCGGCCGGTGCCAGCCGGGCGACGTGCTCGCGCTGGTGGAGGGCGAGGTCAACCTGATCGGCACGGACCTGGTCGAGACCTGCGCGGCGCTGCTGGACCGGATGCTCGGCGGCGGCGGTGAGCTGGTCACCCTGCTGCTCGGCGCGGACGCCCCGGCCGGCCTGGCCGACGCGGTCCGGGCGCACGTCGCGCAGCGGTGGCCGTTCGTGGAGGTGCACGTCTATCCCGGTGGTCAACCGCACTACCCGTTGCTCGTGGGGGTCGAGTGAGCGAGTCGTCGTCTTCGTCCACGGTGGACACTCCGCTGACGAAGCTGGTGGGGGACAAGACGGCCAAGGCGTTGGCCAAACACCTCGACCTGCACACCGCCGGCGACCTGATCTACCACTTCCCGCGCCGCTACGACGAGCGCGGCGAGCACACCGACATCCGCGCGCTGGAGGTGGGCGAGCAGGTCACCGTGCTCGGTCAGGTGCGCAACACCACCGTACGGCCGATGCGGCAGCGGCGCGGCAACCTGCTGGAGGTGACCGTCGCGGACGGTTCGGGTGGCACGCTCACCCTGACCTTCTTCGGCAACCAGGCGTGGCGGGAACGGGACCTGCGGCCCGGCCGGTGGGGACTGTTCGCCGGGAAGGTCACCGAGTTCCGCGGCAAGCGCCAGCTCAACGGCCCGGAGTACGTCCTGCTCGGCGACGGTCCGGCGGACGGCGAGACGGCCGCCAGCGAGGAGATCGAGGAGTTCGCCGGTGCGCTGATCCCGGTCTACCCGGCCGCCGCGGCCGTGCCGACCTGGGTGATCGCCCGCTGCGTCCGGGTGGTGCTGGACACCTTCACCCCGCCCGAGGACCCGCTGCCGGCGACCGTGCGCGCCGGCCGCAAGCTGGTCGGCCTCGCCACCGCCCTGCGGGAGATCCACCGACCGTCCACCAAGGAGGACCTCTACCGGGCCCGGCACCGGTTGAAGTGGGACGAGGCGTTCGCCGTCCAGCTGACCCTGGTGCAGCGCAAGCACCGGGCCGCGTCCTGGCCGGCGCGACCCCGGCCGCGCCGCGACGACGGCCTGCTGGCCACGTTCGACGGCCGACTGCCGTACGAGCTGACCGCCGGGCAGCGGCAGGTCGGCGACGAGGTGGCCGCCGACCTGGCCACCGCCCACCCGATGCACCGGCTGCTGCAGGGGGAGGTGGGTTCCGGCAAGACGGTCTGCGCGCTGCGGGCCATGCTGCAGGTGGTCGACGCGGGCGGGCAGGCGGTCATGCTGGCGCCGACCGAGGTGCTGGCCGCCCAGCACCACCGCGGGATCCTCGGTCTGCTCGGCCCGCTCGGTCGGGCCGGCGAGCTGGACGGTGACCCGGACGGCACCCGGGTCGCCCTGGTCACCGGCTCGCTCGGCGCGGCGGCCCGGCGGCGGGCGTTGGAGGAGGTGGCCGACGGCCGGGCCGGCATCGTGATCGGCACCCACGCCCTGCTGTACGAGGGCGTCGACTTCGCCGACCTCGGCATGATCGTCGTCGACGAGCAGCACCGGTTCGGGGTGGAGCAGCGCGACGCGTTACGGGCCAAGGCCGAACAACCCCCGCACGTGCTGGTGATGACCGCGACCCCGATCCCGCGCACGGTGGCCATGACGGTCTACGGGGACCTGGAGATCTCCACCCTGTCCCAGTTGCCGCGCGGGCGGTCGCCGATCGCGTCGCACGTCGTACCGGCCAGCGAGAAACCGGCCTTCCTGGACCGGGCCTGGCGCCGGCTGCGCGAGGAGGTCGCGGCCGGCCACCAGGCGTACGTGGTGTGCCCGCGGATCGGCGACGGCGCCGGGTCGGAGGAGGAACCGCCACCGGACGAGGCGACCCGCCGGCCGCCGATGGCGGTGACCGAGGTGGCCCCGCTGCTGGCCGAGGGGCCGCTGCACGGGCTGCGGATCGGGGTGCTGCACGGTCGGCTGCCGGCCGACGAGAAGGACACCGTGATGCGGTCGTTCGCGGCCGGCGACATCGACGTGCTGGTGGCCACCACGGTGGTCGAGGTCGGGGTGGACGTACCCAACGCCACCGTGATGATCGTCCTGGACGCCGACCGGTTCGGGGTGTCCCAGCTGCACCAGTTGCGTGGCCGGGTGGGCCGGGGTGCGGCGGCCGGGCTCTGCCTGCTGGTGACCGAGGCCCTGGAGGGCACGCCGGCCCGGGAACGGCTGGCCGCGGTCGCCTCCACCACGGATGGGTTCCGGCTGGCCGAACTCGACCTGGAGCAGCGTCGGGAGGGCGACGTGCTGGGCGCCACCCAGTCCGGTCGACGTTCGCACCTGCGGCTGCTGTCGCTGCTGCGGGACAGCAACCTGATCCGGGACGCCCGGACCGAGGCGATCACGCTGATCGAGGACGACCCGGGGCTGGACCGCCAGCCGGCCCTGGCCGCCTCGGTGGCAGCCCTGGTCGACGCCGAACGCGCCGAATACCTGGAAAAGGGCTGAGCCGGAGTCCTGGTCACCGGACCGTCGGGACGGCGCCCGGCGCTGGGTGCCGGTGTCAATTTCGGGCTCACATCACAAACGTTGTAGCTACTACATATTCGATGTGAGCCCGAAACGGGCACCCCCTCCCGTACGTCGTGGGCGTTCCGTTCGTGCGGTCAGTCGGTGAGCCGGACCCGGCGCCGCCGGGTCAGCAGGATCAGGGCCACACCGACGGCCAGCGACAGCGTCGCCCCGGTGAGGAGGACACCGACGGCCGGGCCGGTGACTGGTAGCGCCTCCCCGTCATGGGCACCGTCGCCGGGGGAACCGCCCGCCCCACCGCAGTTGCCGGGTCTGGTCCACCGGCCCCTCCAGACGAAGCGGCTCTCGCTGGTCTCCTTGACGGTGACCCGGCCCGCGTCGGCGGGCCAACTGATGACGAAGCTCTTTCCGGGTCCGACAAACTTCTGCGCCGTGTACTTCGGGTTGTCGGCGGTGACCACGAAGTAGGCCATGTTGTTGGTCTGGCCGCCGTTGGCCAGCGTGATGAGGAGGATCCGGTCGCACCGGGAGGTGAAGGTGACGTTCGGGAGGGCCGGGTCCCTCGGCAGGCAGTCCTGGCGTAGGTCGACGGAACCGGTCAGCTGCCTGGTGGTCACGCCGTTGTCCCGCTTCCAGGAGACCTCGACGGTCAGCCGTGCGTTCGCCCGGCCAACCCCGCCGCGCGTCTTCTGGATACCTGTCAGGCTGCTTCCGACGCCGGCGGGAAGGACGGTGCCGGCGGCGAGGTCGTACATCCGGCTGTCCGGTGGGGTCGGCTTCACCTTCGTGACCGTGCCGGCGACGTCCTCGCCGTTGGTGAGCGTCCAGAAGATGGACCATTGACCGGACTCGCACACCGCGAAGCCGCGCAGGGTCGTTTCCGAGGCGGCGTGCGCCGGTACGACACCGGCCAGGACGGCGACGACTGCGGCTATCGCGGCGCCGAGTGCGGCGAGCGGCCGCCGCGACGATCGGATGAGGCGGGTCATGGGTCGCTCCTTCTGCCCGTTGCCCAGTGATGTGCGGCGGCTGAGGCTCCCGCGACGTGGGGCGAGGCCGGTCAACCGGCGCGGACGAGGACGCGCGAACCGGGTGCCGGGTTGCGACCCCTCGGAAGGTAGAAGCTGCACTCGTACGACTCGTACGAGTCGTACAACTCCGGTATGAGTGACCCTGCGGCTGAACTCCCGATCTCCGATGCCCGTGACAGCCTCGCGGACGTTGTCTCCCGTGCCACTACGTCGGTCGGATCACCTACGTGACCCGACGAGGGCAGCGCTTGGCTGCCATCGTCCCGGCCGAGCTGGCCGAGGCGATCGAGCGGGCCGAGGACGCCGCCGACGTCGCCGCAGCTCGCGACGCCCTGGCCCGCATCGAGGCGGGCGACGCCCCGATCTCGCTGACCGACCTGCGTAGCGAGCTTGGCCTATGACCGACCAGGACCCGCCGACGTACAGGGTTCAGGTCGACCGCGCCGCCGCCAAGCTGCTACGCAAGCTCGACCATCCCGTGCGCGCCCGCCTTGTCGTCAGGATTCCGGGCCCGCGGCGAGGGTGACGTCGTCGCGTCGGAGGATCGCGCCCTGGAGGAGTTGGAGGCGCCGGGACGGCTCGATGCCCAGGCTCTCGCCGAAGCACTGACGGGCCTTCTGGTAGGCGTCCAGCGCCCCGGCCGGGTCGACGGCGAGGTAGAGAGTCCGCATGAGCTGTTCCCGGGGACGGTCGCGCAGCGGTTGGTCGAGGACGAGGGCGCGGACGTCCTGCAGGAGGCCGGCGGTGGCCCCGACCGCGAGACGGGCGTCGAACAGGTCCTCGGTGGCGATGACGCGTTGCTCGTCGAGGTCGGCGAACTGCTGGGCCAGCGTCCCGGTGGCGGTGACGTCCTGGCCCGCGGGGCCGCGCCAGAGCGTCAGCGCGTCGTGCAGCGTCGCGGCGGCGGCGGTGTGCTCGCCGGCCCGCAGCTGCGCCTGGCCGCGCCGGGCCAGGTCGGCGAAGACAGGTACGTCCAGTTCACCGGCCGTCAGCGGGAAGAGGTAACCACCGCTGTCGGGCAGGGTGACCAGCCGTGTGGCCAGGTGTGGGCTGCCCGCGCGCAGGGTCGCGCGCAGCCGGGCCAGGTAGGTGCGGAGGTTGGACATCGCGGACTTCGGCGGGGTGGCCCAGAGCGCCTGGGCGATCCGGCCGGTGGTGATTCGCTGGCCCTCGCCGAGCAGGAGGACGGCCAGGACGGCCCTGATCATGGCGACGTCCAGGCCGAGGACCACGCCGTCGACGGTCGGGACGTGGAGCGGTGGACGCTCACGCACTCGTACCCGGTTCCGCAGGACGGCACCCGGGCCGGGCTGTGGCTGAGCCGGATCGGGCACGTCGGCCTGGTCGGCGGTACGACGGCGCTGCCGGACGTGACCTTCGTCGGCAGGCCGCTGGCCAACCGGGTCGACGCGGTCGACGCCTCGCCGCCGATGAACTGGATGCGGCTGACCGACATCAACAGCGAGACCGGCGCGATCGTCCACGTCGACTACCTGGACACCGACTGCGTCGCCGGGCAGACCACGTCGATCAAGCCGGAGAACAACAACAAACGGTGCTACCCGGTCCGCTGGACGCCGCCGGGCTTCAGCGAGGTCACCGACTACTTCAACCGGTACGTCGTCAACGAGGTCACCGAGACCGACCGGACCGGCGGGTCGACGCGGGTGCTGCACCACTACAGCTACTGGGGCGACCCGGCCTGGCACTACACCGACGACGACGGGCTGATCTCCGACGAGGCGAAGACCTGGTCGCAGTGGCGCGGCTACGGCAAGGTCGGGGTGACGACCGGCGACCCGGGCGGCCAGACCTACACCGAGACCACCTACTACCGCGGCATGAACGGCGACCACCTGCCGAAGGGCGGCTCCCGGTCGGTGTCGGTGCCCGACTCGCAGGGCGGCTCGGTGCCGGACGAGGACGCGTACGCCGGGATGGAGCGCGAGACGCGGACCCTGCTCGGGCCCGGCGGCGCGGAGGTCTCCGGTGAGATCAGCGACGCCTGGCAGTCGGCGGCCACCGCGACCCGCAGCATCAACGGCAGCACGGTCTACGCCCGGTTCGTCAACACCGAGGGCACCCACTCGCGGGTCACGCTCGACCACGCGCCGGGCGTCCGCAAGACCTACACGAAGAACACCTTCGACGCGTACGGCATGGTCGTCAAGCAGGACGACTACGGCGACGAGACGGTCACCGGCGACGAGCAGTGCACCCTCACCACGTACGAGCCGCGGAACACGACGGCCTGGCTGTTGACGTCGCCGCACCGGGTGCAGACCTTCGCGGTGGACTGCGGCGCGGCCGCCGGGACGGTCACCGAGGCCGACGTGATCGGCGACGCCCGCACCCTGTACGACGGGCACGCCTACGGGGTCGCGCCGACCAAGGGCGACGTCACCGAGACCGACCAGATGGACGCGTACAACGCCGGCAGCCCGACGTACGTCCAGGTCACTCGGACCGGGTACGACGCGCTGGGCCGGGCGAAGGACTCCTGGGACGCGCTGGACCGGCACTCGGGAACCACCTATACGCCGGCGTCGACCGGCCCGGTGACCCAGACGGTGGACACCAACCCGCTGGACTGGACCACGACCACCGTCGTCGAGCCGGCCTGGGGGCTGGCCACCAAGACGACCGACGTCAACCTGCTGACCACCAATCTCGGCTACGACGCCCTGGGCCGGCTCACCAAGGTCTGGCTGCCCGGCCGCAATCCCGCCACGGACACCCCCGACTCCGCGTACGACTACCTCATCCGCACCGACGGCGTGAACGCGGTGACGACCAGCCACCTGAACCCCAAGGGTGGCGTCACGAAGTCGTACACCCTGTATGACGGACTGCTGCGGACCCGGCAGACCCAGACGGCCTCGCCGGCCGGCGGTCGGATCCTCACCGACACCTTCTACGACGCGGCCGGCCGGCAGGTGCTGGACTACGGCGCCTACTACGACCGGACCGGCGCCCCCGGCACCGACCTGGTCCGGCCCCTCGCGCAGCAGGACGTGCCGAACCAGACCGCCGTCCGGTACGACGGCGCCGGCCGCCCGGTCGCCTCGATCTTCCAGCCGAAGGGCACCGAACGCTGGCGGACCAGCACGATCTACGGCGGCGACCACACCGACGTCGAACCGCCCAACGGCGCGACCGCCAGCTCCACCTGGACCGACGCCCGGGGCCGCAAGACCCAACTGCGGCAGTACCCGACCCGGTCGGCCACCGGCACCGACTACGACCACACCGACTACGCCTACAACCGCAAGGGCCTGCTCGACTCGGTCACCACCCCCGACGGCAGCAGGTGGACCTACGGCTACGACCTGCGTGGCCGGCAGACCAGCAGCACCGACCCGGACGCCGGCACGACGACCAAGCGGTACGACAAGGCCAGCCGGCTGACCAACAGCTCCGACGGCAACGGGCAGTGGCTCACCTACACCTACGACGCGTTGGACCGTAAGACCGCCCTCTACAAGGGCACCTCGCCGACCTCCACCGGCCAGCTCGCCCAGTGGGACTACGACCAGGCGACCTTCACCGACGGCGTGACGCAGGTGAAGGGCCAGCTCTTCCAGTCCAGCCGGATCGACTCGAACCGCCGCTACGTCAAGGCGGTGAAGCAGTACGACAAGCGCTACCAGCCGCTGTTCACCAGCGTCACCATCCCCAACGCGGAGACCGGGCTCGGCGGCAGCTACACCTACGAGACGGGCTACAACCCCGACGGCAGCATCAGCGGGCAGAGCTACCCCAAGACCGGTGACCTGCTGTCGGAGAGCGTGCTGTACGGCTACACCGACACCGACCAGCCGCTCAACCTGATGGACCTGTACGGCACCGAGGCGGAAACCAGCATCGTCACGGACAGCCAGTACGACGCGCTGGCGCACGCCACCCAGTACACGCTCTACACCGGCTGGTTCAGCAGCTTGGGCTCGCGGGCGTACCTGTCCTACGAGACCGACCAGAGCACCGGCCGGCTCAACGAGATCAGCGTGCACCGCGACGGCGTCGCCCCGAACACCGTCACCGACGCGCACTACACGTACGACGACGCCGGCAACGTCACCAAGATCGCCGACACCCCGACCAACGGCGGCTACACCGACATCCAGTGCTTCACCTACGACCGCTACCAGCGGCTCACCGAAGCCTGGACGCCGCAGGCCGACGACTGCGACAGCGCGCCGACGGCGGCCGGGCTCGGCGGCCCGGCACCGTACTGGCAGAGCTACAGCTTGACCCTCGGCGGCGCGCGCAAGCAG
The DNA here is from genome assembly GCF_042650605.1 of Micromonospora zhanjiangensis. Lineage (NCBI taxonomy): Bacteria > Bacillati > Actinomycetota > Actinomycetes > Micromonosporales > Micromonosporaceae > Micromonospora > Micromonospora zhanjiangensis. Next base: position 154,415 of record NZ_JBHSBN010000002.1, read on the forward strand.
CTCGTCGACCACGCCACCACCAAGGGCGACGTCAGCACCGACTACCAGTTCACCGACAGCACCCCCGCCGACCCGACCACCGGCCAACCGCACGCGCTGCGCGGCACCACCACGACCGACAACAGCGGTACGCGCACCGCCGCCTACACGTACGACAAGGCCGGCAACACCAAGACCCGGCCCGGCCCGAACGGCAACCAGACCCTGGTCTGGGACGCCGAGGGCCACCTGCAGAGCGTCACCGACACCACGGGCAGCGTCAGCTACCTGTACGACGCCGACGGCAACCGCCTGATCAGCCGGGACACCACCGGCCGGACGCTCTTCCTGCCGAACCAGGAACTGCGCTACACCAACGCCACCGCCACCTCGGCCTGCACCCGCTACTACCCGTTCGGCGGCGGCACGGTCGCGCAGCGTACGTCGAAGGGGTTGGCCTGGCTGGCCAGCGACCACCAGGGCACCCAGGACGTCACCCTCGACGAGAAGACGCAGGCGGAGACCATCCGCCGGCAGACCCCGTTCGGCACGCCGCGCGGCACCCCGGCGCCGTGGGTCAACACCAAAGGCTTCGTCGGCGGCACCATCGACCCGACCGGCCTGACGCACGTCGGCGCCCGGGAGTACGACGCTCCGCTGGGCCGCTTCATCTCGGTCGATCCCGTGCTGGACACCGGTGACCCGCAGTCCATGGAGGGCTACGCGTACGGGGACAACAGTCCGGTCGTGAAGTCGGACCCGTCCGGCACGATGATCATCAACGACGGGGGAGGAATACAGACCCAGGCGCCGGCGCCCGAAAAGCCCAAGGAAGAAAACACGGGCGGGGGAGGCGGCCACGAGAAAAAGGGCGGCGGAAAGTGCCGCGGTTGGCTCTGCAGGGCGGCCAACTGGGTCGATGACCACAAGGCGGCGATCGCGGGCGCGGCCGTGGGCATCGTCGTCGGCATCGGTTGCGGCGCGGCGATCGGAGTAACCGGTGTGGGCGCGGTCGCCTGCGGCGCTCTCGCCGGCGCGGCCGCGAGCATGGTCCAGTACGCGATCGAGACAAAGGTCGAACACAAGGGCAACTTCAGTCTCGGCGGGATGCTCGTACAGGGTGCGGTCGGTGCCGTGGTCGGCGGGGTGATGGGCGGCTTGGGCTCGATCGTCGGGCAGGGCGTCAAGGCCGGAGTGTCATCGCTGTTGTCGGGGGCGGGCGCCAAAGCGGCGGCTGCGGCAGGCAAGGCCGCGCTGAAGAAGGAAGCCGCAGCCATCGGCAACGGCCTCACCCGCGGCGCGTTCCGGAAATCCGCCGGCCAGGCCGCCGAGGGAGCCGCCGGCAAGGCGGTGGGCTGCCGTAAATGCGATGGAGACTTGGTTGCGGCTGTTGGAGATGAATACTCGCGTATTACTACGCCGGGATCAGCTGGTTATCTTTCAATCAATCAGCGCGGGCCGGTTCTGACCGGGGTTAAGGATCGGATAACCGGAAGCATAGTTACTTCGCTTAATCACGGAACCTCGATTGAAAATCTCCATCCAAGTTTGGCGGCGAGGCTGAGCGGTTCGGGTCTGGACAGCCTTTACCCAGGGCGTTCTGGCGTGCATGGAGAGGTTCACGGCCTCAATGAGTTGCTATGGCGACGTGAAGCGGCTGGGATGAGTACGGCTATCGACGACAGCTTCGGCTTCTACAGTGTTAGACTGCGCGGTGCGCAGCAGGGCTCACAGATCCCTGCATGTGCCGTCTGTACTATGCTAACTTCCTGATGAGGCGTATTTGTGATGAGTCGCGACGAAGCGGCACCCCCCTCCATTCCAGATGAGTTGTTGGATTACGACGAGGATTTGGTCTATACGTACAAAGGGGAAAGGTTCACGGGTACCGGCTACTCGGATGTGTCTGGTCATGGCCGCTCTGAGATATCGTATGTCGATGGTATGCAACACGGGGTTGCCCGCGACTGGTATCCGTCAGGGGTTCTGAAATATGAGGCGAGTTATAGGAAAAATGCTCGTCACGGAGCTAGTCGAGAGTACCGTGAAGATGGATCTTTGTCGGTGGAAACGATATACGAGCACGGGATATTGGTAAGCTCGACCAGCTATGATGAAAGTGGTGTTGTTGTTGATTTCCATGCGATAGAAGAATGTGATCCAAATTTCGGTTATCTTCAGCAACTCCGGAAGCGATTTGGCTAGCCTGGCGGTACGGGGCCGTTTTGGTCAGAGTCAGGAATTTCCTCGGACTGAAGTTGAGGCCGAAGAGCTTCAGCGTCGGCTGCGGGGCGAGGTGGATCTTTCAAGTCGACTCACAAGCCGGCCCAGATCTGTAGTAGGCCTTGATGTGTCATATGACACCGGGACTAATGGGATATGTGCGGCAGCTGTTGTGATTGAGCTGAAATCGTTAGAGGTGGTAGAGACGGTTCATGTGTTTGGTGAAGCCGCCTTTCCGTATATTCCCGGTCTGCTCGCTTTTCGTGAGGTGCCAATCTTACTGGAAGTGCTCCAGCAGCTTACAAGCGACCCTGAGGTGCTTATCTGTGACGGTTATGGCATTGCTCACCCGAGGCGCTTCGGCCTTGCTTGTCATGTCGGCGTATTGACTGGGTTGCCATCCTTTGGGGTGGCCAAAAATCCCTATGTCGCCAAATTTGAGAACCTTGATGCCCGTCGAGGTGCTTGGTCGCCTCTATATGAGGACGGGGAGTTGCTCGGCCGGGCGTTGCGAACCAAAGAGAGAGTAAAGCCAGTTTTTGTTTCTGTTGGTCATAAAATAGGACTTGATGAAGCATGCAATATTACGTTGAGGTTGTGTCCTCGTTATCGGATCCCTGAACCAATTCGTCAGGCAGACATTATATCGAGGCGTGCATTGCGCGAGTCGACTCGATCAGAAGGGTTATGACGACCGACTGGTCAATTGTGTTCCGTCATGATGGCGGACGGTGGGCACCAAGCCGCTGTTCATGGCGTCGAGGACCCGGACGGCGAACGTCTCGTTCATCTCCGCGGCCACCCGCTCCTTCGTCCACCAGTCGACCGCAGCGGACTCCTCAGTGGGTTGCGGAACGCCATGGACGAGGCGTGCGCGGAAGACCAGTGCGACGACGCCAAGTTTCATGTTCTTGTATATGCCGGTCAGGCGTTCGGGCTCGACTGAAATGCCGGTCTCTTCGGCGACCTCACGGCGGACGCCGTCTTCGATCTTCTCCTCCAACTCCAACACGCCGCCGGGGATCTGCCACGCGCCGTTGTCTCGTCGTTGGATGACGAGGACCCGGCTATCTTCGTCGATCACGACGGCGGCGACGCTCACCGAGTGGCATGATGTGGGCATTAGCCACTCCCAAAGGTGCAGAGGACGGCGGTTGCGTCATCGTGGCGTTTGTAGCGGGGTTGCTTCGCGGTGTCCTCTGCTTCGCGTACCCGGCGGATCAGCTCGGTCGGGCCGTCTTCGGTCAGGATATCGAGCAAGTCTTGCCATCCCATGAGCCCGAAATCGTCAACCGCGCGTGATGCGCCATCGGTGAGCAGCGCCGCCCGTCGGACTCTCGTAGCCCCGTGCAGGTCCAGTACGCCGGTGACCGCCTGCCGAGCGGCCTCCGGATTGGCCGCCGCGATCCAGTAGCCGTCCGGCTGGTTCGTGAGTGCATACTTGCCCGGAACGGGAGTGCCCGCGGGCACCTCGGAGCCGCCTTTGGCCAACGCTTCCCGACGCAGCCGGGCAACAGCATCGCCGAAGCGCTGGTCGGTCAGCGCGCTCACCCCATCAGCCCCGTCGATGACGAGGGTGCAGTCGGCGAGGATCAGGTACTCAGCATGCCGGTCATCGGCTCGAAGCAGGCAGACTGTGGCCGCCGGAGTCGCGGGATTGCCGAGATCGCAAGATCCATCATGGTCGCGGCGCACTCGTTCGATCGCCTCCGCCAACATGACGGACAGGCTCGCGGCTGGTTGCGCCTCGGCGACCTGAGCGAGCCGAGCCGTGAGGCGCTGGACGTACCAGGCGGGGCCGTGAATGCAGCCGGTGTCGATGCCGACGGGCGCGGTCACGCCGTCGAAAACGCCGACAAGCGACCCGAGGTGGATCGCGGCATCCTCGTTCACCGCCTGGCCGGGTGCGGGCTCCGAAGCGATCCGGACCCGCATCACTGCCGATCCTTCTTACCGCCCTGGCCCAGCTGCGCCAGACCTTGACGTCTCCGCGCGAGCGACGTCAGGCGGTCAAGCGGTTGGCTTTGACGGCGGCGAGGAAGGTCGACCATGGCTCCAGTTTGAAGACCAGAGCGCCGGCCTCGATGTTCTTCGAGTCGCGTACGCCGATCGTGTCGTTCAAGGTGGCGACCTCGACGCAATTGCCGCCGTTTCCGCCGCTGCGGGTGCTCTTGCGCCAGTTGGCGTTGCTCAGCTCAGGCATGGCTGACCTTCCAGATCAGGGACTCGCCGTACTCGTACGGTCAGGCGGTGGATTCGGTGACGAGCGTCCGGGCGTCATCGCAGAAGCGGCGGACGGCGGGGTTGCGCCGGTACGGGCCCAGCGCGCCGACCAGGTTGTGAACGTGCTTGCCGCACCTGGCCGAGGTGACCTGTCCGGTGAGGGTCTGGACGGCCTGGTCGCCGAGGGCGATCGCCTTGTCCAGGTCGGGGTGGCTCTGCCGGACGTAGGTCGTGGCGAGCAACGTCTTGCGCAACGCACCCTCGCGGCTGCACTGGTCTCCCTGTAACCGCAGCGCCGTACGCAGGTGGTCGCGGGCGCGGGGCCAGTCTCCGAGTCTGACGTGGCAGTAGCCGGCCTGGGCGTGGGCCTGCGCCTCGTCGATCCAGTAGGACCAGTCCGGATCGCCGTGTTCGGATCGGTTGTCGGTGAGCCGGTCGAAGGCGTTGTCGAGCGCGCGCCGGGTCTCGGGGACCGACCGTTCGTTCGCGTACGCCTCGGCGGCCCGCAGGTCGAGAATGGCCGTCACCTTCGGACTGGTCGCCGGGTAGCTGGCGCGGGCGGTTTCCGCGAGCGTCACGGCCTGCCGGACCTGGCCGAGGTCCTTGGCCTGGCAGGACATGAATCCGAGGATGTTCGCGCCGAGCCCACGGTCGCCGGCCGCGTTCGCCTGGTAGAGCCCGGCGATCCAGAACCGCTGGGCCCGGCTGTGGTGCCCGTCGTCGAACGACAACCAGCCGGCGAGGCGGAGCAGTTCACCAGCGGCGGCGTGCAGCCGTCGTCCGACGGCGTCGGAGTAGCTGCGCTCCCGCAGCATCCCCACCACAGTGGCAAGGTGCTGCCGGACCAGCCCCAGGGTCTGGCCGCCACCGAGGTTGTCGTCCATCCGCCGCAGGCTGGCGGTCACCGCGTCCAGGTGGTCGACAACTTCCTCGGTGAGCGGACGGCCTCCGGTCGAGGTGACATCGGACGGTGACCGGGCGAGCAGCCATTCGTGTGCCGGTGAGGTCAGTGCGGAACCGAGCAGAGTGAGAAACATCCGTCGGTGCGTCATCCCGTCAGCGTCGCTGACGACATCGACCGCGCGCAAGGCTCCGGCGGACGACCAGGGCAGTTCCAGACCGGCGGATGCAGGAGTCGCCTCGCACCCGTCGTCGGGCCAACCCAGCTCTTCCAACGTGATCGTCTGCTGCGCGTGCTCGGACAACACGGCGGCGACCAGGGACGGCCACGGGCTGCGGGGCACGTCGCCCCGCTTCCACTTGTACGGCGTCTTGGCGTGCAGCCGTTCCGCGCGGCCGTGACGTTCCGCGCACTCGTTGAGCAGCCGGGCGAGCTGTTCGGGCGGTAAGCCGACCTCGGCGAGCAGCCGGCCGAACGCCTCCCCGCTGGATGCCGCCATCTTGGCCCTCCGCGTGTATCGGACTGTCATACGGACCGTAACGGAAGTGACGTTGAACAGGGAACTCTCGGCACCGATCCGCACCCGGAGGCACCCCGCGCACCCGCCTATACCGATGCCTCCCTGAGGTCGACTGGACACGCCGGAGCGAAGGACGACCGAGCCAGGACCGGCGTCCACGCTCGAAGATCACGACGTCCAGGAGGTGCGATCATGGCGAGCGGCATCGTGGGTGACGGCACGTTGCCGATCGGGCGGCGGGTAGCCCAACTACGGACCCGGCTCGGGATGAGCCAGCAGGTCTTCGCCGACCGCGTCGGCCGATCCACGAGCTGGGTCGACAAGGTCGAACGTGGAGTGCGGTCACTCGACCGGCTGTCCGTCATCGGAACCGTCGCCGACGCCCTCGGCGTCGCCCCCACAGTCCTGCTCGACCAGAACACCCGGGGCGAGTCGGCAACCACCATCGCCCCCGCCCTGGAACGGGTACGCGCGGTCCTGGCCTGCTACGACACCCCCATCGCAGACGGGCGCTCGCCGACGAAGGAACTCGTCACCCGCATCGGATACGCCTGGGCGGCCTACGCGCACGCCCAACACCAACAGGTTCTCGCCACGCTGCCCGACCTGCTCACCGAAGCCCGCCACGCCCGACCCGTCGCGGTACCGGCCGGTCCGGAGCCGGCCGCGGACCTCCTCGGCCGGGTGTACCGACTCGCCGCCCGACTACTGGTCAAGCTCGGCGAACCGGAGCTGGCCTGGCTCGCCGCCGACCGTGCCATCGCCACCAGCGCCGGCGACCCACGCCGGACGGCCCTCGCGGTGATCCCCATGGCTCAAGCTCTCCGCGCCCTCGACCGGGGACGGCTGGCGATGACGGCCACCATCACCGCCGTACACCGTCTCGCACCGCATCCGTCGCGCGAGCCCGCGCCGACCGACGCAGCCCTCGCCGGAACCCTGCTCGTCCAGGCCGCGCTCGCCGCCGCCGGCTGCGGCGACGCCAGCACCGCACACGACCTCACCGACCGCGCCACCGACCTCACCCGGCCGTACGGCGATCAGCCCCACGCTGGCGACGACGAAGTCGCCTTCGGACCGGCCGCGGTCGACCTCGCCCGAGCCCTCGTCGCCGTCGAACTCGGCGACAACGACCACGCCATCGGTACGCACGTGCGCGTGACCGGCGGCGAGGCGTGGTCCCGCCTGCCCGCCGAGCACCGCGCCGCGCACCTGATCGACATCACCCGCGCCTACCTGAACACCGGCGACCACCGCGCCGCCGGCCGGGCCCTGGTCACCGCCGACCGGCTCGCACCGGCCGAGACCCGACTACGGCCCGCCGCCCGCACCGCCTTGACCGCCGTCCTACGGGCCGGACCACCCCTCGCCGACGTCACCGGCCTCGCCACCACCATCGGCCTCATCCGAGCCGGAAGCGGGGCTGCCGCTGGCTGATGTCAGACCATCAAACGCCTGGCCTTGACCGCGGTGCTCATGGCGTGGAGATCAAGCCCTGGGACGTGTCCACCAGCGATCCTTGGTCGCCACAAAGATGCCCTTGCCCTGCTTGCGGTAGATCAGGCCCCTAGCCTCCAGCCAGGTCATGGCGTACTTCAACACCGTGTCGCTGACGCCGTGGATCTCGCGCAGCTCGGACAGGCTGGGCAGCTTGGAACCGGGCTCCCGCCTCCCCGACCTGATCTCCTTCTCGATCTCTGCGGAGATCCGTGAGTAGTCCGACTGTTCGGGCATGAAAAGCAACCTCAGTCTTGCTCTCGACTCTCAGGAATTTCATTTTCCCCCATTAACCCCAGGAGGTGCGGTGCAGCCGGAAGCCACAACCACTGACGAAGAACAACCACCCGTCACCGAACTCGAACTCCGACAGACCCACGTACCCAGGCGCCCGGAGTGGACCTGCCGGCGGTGCGAACAGGACTGGCCATGCCGGGTGCAGAGGGCCCATCTCATCCTGCTGTTCGACGGCGTGGCCGGCGCGAGCCTCATGAGATACATGGCGGTCTACCTGGCCGAAGCACACCAGGACCGACCCGAGATCAGCGAGCTGGACCTGGCGAAGCGGTTCTTGGCCTGGTGTCCGGTCGAACCGGAAGCCCGAGAAACCACGCACCCGCCCGAGTGGCGCCAGGGGCGGGTATGACGGAGAACGGCTTTCGACCGGTGGGCCCGCCTGCCATCCGGGACGGTTGCGGCGGCACCATCTACCGGGCCGAACGGTCCGGGCGGTTGGGACCACGCCAGATCCGCGGTGCCCGCTTCACCGTACGCCGGTTCGGGTGGCGTGGCGTCGATCCGGACGAGGTGCGCCGCTTTCTCGCCCGGTCGCGGACGAGGTAAGCGAGCTGCACGTCGAACTGGCTTCCGCCCGGGAGGAGGCGAGCCGGTTACGGTTCGCGCTACACGAGTGGCGGGCCGGCTTCCCGTACGGCAACGAACGCTTCACGGGCTACGACCGCAAGCGGCGGTCGGACATCGTGCCGCGTCAACCCCGACGGTACGGCGGCGCCTGACCATCCGCCGACCCGTGACCGGTGGCGGCCTCTGTGGACGAACCGGACAACGGCTGAGGGCGCGCCGACCGTTACCGGTCGACGCGCCCTCAACGGACTAGCTCAGTGGATCAGGCGGTGAAGCGGAGCCGGCGGCGACGAGCCACCAGGAACAGCGCCACACCAGCGGCCAGCAGCAGCGCGGCACCACCAACGATGGCACCAGCGGCCGGACCGGTCACCGGGAGGGACGGGCCGGCCGGCGGGGTGGCCGGCGGCGTGCAGTCAGCCGGCTTCTCCCACGCGATCGGCTCGCCACTGCCTTCCATGCCCTCGCCCGTCGGAGTAACCGTCAGGCCCTCGGAGGCCGGGAACGTGGCCGACTTGGTCTCACCCGGCTGGACAACCAGGGTCTGGGCCTCGCCCTTGTTCGGGGTGAAGGTGACCGTGACGGTCTTGCCGTCCTTCGGGTTCTCGATCGTGAAGACCATCTCGGTGCAGGAGACCTCGATGCTGCCCTTGGGCTCGCTCGGCTTGGTGCAGTTCTTCGGCTCGGTCCACTCACCGGTCTTGACCGGCTCGCGCTTGCCCTTCTCCCGCACAACGATCTTGCCGGCGTTCTTGGCCGGCACGGTGACGGTGTCGTCCTTGCCGGGGGCGACGGTCTTCGTCTCGCTGAATCCGCCCTCGCCGGTCACGGTGAACTCGGCGTTCTTGGTCGCGTTCTGCGCGTTGACGAGAGTGACCACGACGGTGCCGTCACAGGCCGACGCGAAGGTGGCATCCGGAGCCGATTCCTTGGGCGTCTCGCAGGTGCCCTTGAAGGCGACCGAGCCACTGGCCGACGCGGTGATGGTCCTGTCGCGCTTCCAGCTTGCCTCGACCTTCAGGCTCGCACCAGTCGCCTTGCTGTTCCCCGGCACCACCTGCCGGCCCTTCAGCGGGCCATCGGGCGACTTGGGCAGCGTGGCGTCGGGCGCGATGTTGGAAACGGTGGTTCCGTCGGGCGTCACCTCGACCTTGGTGATCTTGCCGTCCAGGTCACGCTCGCTGTTGGTGACTGTCCAGTCGACGTTCCAGTTACCGGTCGCGGTGTCGCATTCCGCCGACCCGAAGACAATGGGGTGGTGCGCGCTCGCGGGGGCGGCCATCGCTACGACCGCCGTGAGGCCGACCGCAGCGGCTCCGAGGACGGCGAGCGGTCGCCGCAGCGACAGCTTGGGGAGGATCACACGGACTCCTGAGAAGAGGGGAGGCGTTGGGGCACGGCGCGGGGGCCCGACGGTCCAGGTCGCTGCGTGTGCTCGCGCGACCGCTGACCCGCCTTCCCCACGTCGTAGCCGGCGGAAAAGCAGCCGGCACAGCGCCAGACCTTATCGATTGCGGTGGTACCGAAACAGCCTTCAGATCGCGCTAAGAATGATGATGCTGATTCGTGATGTTTGATACACGAACAGTCCTCGGCCAACTCCCACTGGTGTATCTTGCGGCCTCAACTCACGACACCTTTCACTCCCGTACCGTCGGCAACATGACAGGAGAGCGGGGATGACCCGGATCGTGGCGGGCGCGCTCGGCGGGCGGCGGATCGCCGCGCCGCCCGGTGAGGGCACCCGGCCGACCGCCGATCGGGTACGGGAGGCGCTGTTCAGCGCGCTGGAGTCGATGGTCGGGCTCGAAGGGGCGCGGGTGGCCGACCTGTACGCCGGTTCCGGTGCCGTCGGCCTGGAGGCGCTGTCCCGGGGCGCCGAGCACGTGCTGCTGGTCGAGTCCGACGCGCGGGCCGCCCGGGTGATCCGGGGCAACATCGCCAGCCTGGACGCCGCCCCGGCGGCCCGCCTGGTGGTCGGCAAGGTGGCCCAGGTGCTCGCCGCCGGCCCCGAGGGCGACCCGTACGACGTGGTCTTCGCCGACCCGCCGTACGCCGTACCCGGGGAGGAGATCACCGCGATGGTGGCCGCGCTGGTCGACGGCGGGTGGCTGGCGGCGGACGCCGTGGTCGTGGTCGAGCGGGCCACCCGGACCGGGCCGGTCACCTGGGTGGAAGGCGTCACTGCCCAGCGCAGTCGCCGGTACGGCGAGTCCACCCTTTGGTACGGTCGCCGATCATGAGACGTGCGGTCTGTCCGGGCTCGTTCGACCCGGTCACCAACGGGCACCTGGACATCATCGGCCGGGCCAGCCGGCTGTTCGACGAGGTGATCGTCGTGGTGTCGGTCAACCAGACCAAGAGTTCCCTGTTTACGGTCGACGAGCGGGTCACCATGCTGCGGGAGGTGACCGCCACCTTCGGCAACGTGCGGGTCGAGTGGTTCCGTGGGCTGCTCGTCGACTTCTGCCGGGCGCAGCAGGCGGACGTGCTGGTCAAGGGGCTGCGCGCGGTCAGCGACTTCGACTACGAGCTGCAGATGGCGCACATGAACATCGGGCTGGCGGGGGTGGAGACGCTGTTCATGCCGACCAACCCGCTCTACTCGTTCCTGTCGTCGAGCCTGGTCAAGGACGTGGCCAAGTGGGGCGGTGACGTGTCGTCGCACGTACCGGACCTGGTCGGCCGGGCGCTCGCCGACCGGCTCGGCCCGCCGCCGCGCGACGGCTGACCCCGGCCGGCCTGGTCCGGGCGGACCGCCGGCGTCCGGGCGGCGCGGTACGAGCCGGAGTCGGTCGGACGCCGAGCCCGATAAAGGGACAAATGCGACGCGCCGTGCCGGGCGGGTCGGACCCTCGGTTCGTCCCGGACCGCATCATTGGGTGAGTGGACCGCATCGTTAGGTTGAGCAGTAACCGGACCGGACACCGCATGATGGAGGTCCGGCCGTACGAACGACGAGGAGTGAGGTACCGGTGGACCCGCTCGACCGCATCGACGAGATCATCGCAATGGTGGAGACGGCGCGATCCGTCCCCATGTCGCGCAACAACTGCATGGTCGACCGCGGCGAGATGATCGGCGCCCTCGACGAGCTGCGCGCCGAGCTCCCCGCCGACCTGCGCCGGGCGGCCGCCCTGCTGGAGGAGCGCGACAAGATCATGGACGCGGGCAAGCGGGAGGCCGACCGGATCATCAGCGAGGGTGAGGCGGAACACGCCCGCCTGGTCTCGGTGAACGAGATCACCGTCTCGGCCGAGCACGAGGGCGCCCGGATCGTCGCGGAGGCGCGGGCCGAGGCCCAGCGCCTGCGCGAGGAGGTGGACGACTACGTCGACACCGCGCTGGCCAACTTCGAGCAGTTCCTCACCCGGGCGCTGGCCTCGATAGAGCGCGGCCGGGACAAGATGCACGCGCTGCGCGAGATCGGTACCTTCGGCGGCGACGAGGCGGAACGCCCCCTGCCGTTCTGACCGCCGGCCCGCCCGCGCCGCCCGACCACCGCCGGTCGCCGGACCGGCCCCGCAAGCCCACCGCCGACGAAGCCCCCGGTTCGACGCCGGAGCCGCTGCTCAGGTAACCTGTTTCGTCGGCCTCGTACAGGCCGGAGTCTGACTATGCCCAAGCATCTGCCGACCCACCTCGACCCCAGGTCGCCGCTGGTCCTCGACACGAGGGAGCTACCGCGCCGACCTGGTGTTCTGCGTACGGTCAAGCGGGTGGTGCCGGCACCGGAGGACCTCGGCCTGGAGTTGATCGGCGTGCCGGTGGGCGCGGACCTGAGCCTCGACCTGAGACTCGAGTCGGTGTCCGAGGGCGTACTCGTCTCCGGGACCGTCTCCGGTCCCCTGCGGGGCGAGTGCGGCCGCTGTCTGCGCCAGATCGACGACTCGTTGACCGTCGAGATCCAGGAGCTGTACGCGTACGAGAACAGCACCACGGACGAGACGACCGAAGAGGACGAGGTGGGCCGGCTGCAGGGCGACCTGATCGACCTGGAGCCGGCGCTGCGGGACGCGGTGGTGCTCGCACTGCCGACGAACCCGCTGTGCCGAGACGACTGCCCAGGCCTGTGCCCCGAGTGCGGGGTGCACTGGGACGAACTGCCGGCTGACCACAGCCACCAGCAGATCGACCCGCGCTGGGCTGGCCTGTCGCAACTGACCCGTAAAGAGGAGTAGGAACCGTGGCCGTCCCCAAGCGCAAGATGTCGCGCAGCAACACCCGGTCGCGCCGGGCGAACTGGAAGGCTACGGCCGTTTCCACCGTTGCCTGCCCGCAGTGCAAGTCGCCGAAGCTGCCGCACGCCGCGTGCCACGTCTGCGGCACCTACAACGGCCGCCAAGTCATCGAGGTCTGAATCCTGGACGCCGAGTGACGCCACCGACCCCGGGTCGGACGGCGCACGCGCCCCGGCGGTTGCCCGGTGCACCGGCTCCCTTCGACGTCGACCGTTTACCCACGGTCGGCGTACCGGTGGAGCCGGGCACCGTGCGGATCGCCGTCGACCTCCTCGGCGGGGACGATGCTCCCGCCGTCGTGGTTGACGGCGCTCTGCGGGCGCTGAGCGCCGACCCGGACCTTCACCTGCTGCTCGTCGGCCCGCCCGAGGTGGCCGACGGGCTGCTTCGCGTACTCGAACCGGACGTCCGCGACCGGGTCGCCGTCCGCCCGGTCGGAGCCCGGCCGTCCGTTCCCGCCGGGGTACGGAACGGGTCCGCCCACGGCGCCGTCGGATCCCACCGCTCGGCCGGGCTGTCGGTCCGCGGCGCGGTGGACGCCGTGCTGGCCGGCGACGCGGACGCGGTGGTCTCCGCCGGTTCGACCGCGGCGACCGTCACCGCAGCCGCCCTCGGGTTCGGCCGCTGGCCGCAGGTCCGCCGCCCCGCCCTGGTCGCCACGATGCCGGCGGTGGCAGGCCCGGTGGTCCTGCTCGACGTCGGCGGCTCGGTGGAGGCCCAGCCGGCGACGCTCGCCCGGCACGCCGCCCTCGGCGCCGCCTACGCGGCGGCCGCCCACGGGCTGGCCCGGCCCCGGGTGGGCCTGCTCTCGATCGGCACCGAACCGGGCAAGGGGGATCGCGCCCGGCGGGCCGCCGACCCGGTGCTGGCCGACGCGACCCTGCCGTGCGGTGGTCGCTACGTCGGCCTCGTCGAGGGGTACGACGTCTCGCTCGGCGACCGGGCCGACGTCGTGGTCACCGACGGCTTCACCGGAAACGTCCTGCTCAAGGGCATCGAAGGCGCGTACGCGATGGCCGGTGGCCCGACCGCCGGCAGTGGCGGTCCACCACGCGCGGCGGCCCTGCTCGGCGTCGCCGGCACCGTGGTGGTCTGCCACGGCGCCGCCGCCGACTACGATCTCGCCTCCGGCATCGCCCTCGCCGCCCACCTGCACCGGCGGGACGCGATCTCGACGATCTCCGCCCTGCTCGCCGCACCCAGCCGGAACGACCAACCGACGGACACCGAGGTACGCGCATGACCAACGACAAGCGGCGCCGAGCGCCGGTCGGCCATCTGGAGGCGGCGTTCGGCGTCTCGCTGGAACCGGAGCTGCTGGAGCGGGCCCTGACCCACCGCTCCTACGCGTACGAGAACGGTGGCCTGCCCACCAACGAGCGGCTGGAGTTCCTCGGCGACTCGGTCCTCGGTGTGGTCATCACGACGGCCCTGTTCCACAACCACCCGGATCTGCCCGAGGGGCAGCTCGCCAAGCTGCGGGCCAGCGTGGTCAACATGCGGGCGCTGGCCGACGTGGCCCGCCGGCTCGGCCCCGAGGGGCTCGGCCCCTATTTGCTGCTGGGCAAGGGGGAGGAGGCCACCGGCGGGCGGGACAAGGCGAGCATCCTGGCCGACACCCTGGAGGCCCTGCTCGGGGCGATCTACCTGCAGCACGGGCTGGAGACCACCGGCAAGGTCATCCACCTGCTGTTCGACCCGCTGATGGCCGAGTCCGCCGGCCGGGGGGCCGCCCTGGACTGGAAGACCAGCCTTCAGGAGCTGACCGCCGCGCTCGGCCTCGGCGTCCCGGAGTACCGGATCGACGACGCCGGTCCCGACCACGCGAAGACCTTCACCGCCTGGGTGGTGGTGGCCGGCACCCGGTACGGCGGCGCGGACGGGCGGAGCAAGAAGGAAGCCGAGCAGCGGGCCGCCGAGGCGGCCTGGCGGGAGTTGTCCGAACAGGTCGCCGAGCCGGCGGGCACCCCGGCCGTCGAGCCGACCGTACCGGCCGAGTCGCCCACGGACCTGGCCGCACCGGCCGACCCGACCGACCCTGCGGTGCCGGTCGATATGGGTGACCCGGCCGACGGCGAGGTGGTGCCGCCGGCCGCCGGACCGGTGCCGCGTGCCTGAGCTGCCCGAGGTCGAGACGGTCCGGAAGGGCCTGGAGACCTGGGTCACCGGCCGGCGGATCGCGCTGGTCGAGGTCCGCCATCCGCGGGCGATCCGCCGGCACCTGCCGGGCGCCGCGCACTTCGCGGCGCTGCTCGCCGGTCGTACGATCACCGCCGCCCGGCGGCGGGGCAAATACCTCTGGCTGCCGCTGGACAGCGGCGACGCGGTGATCGGCCACCTGGGGATGTCCGGCCAACTGCTGGTGCAGCCGGCGGACGCGCCCGAGGAGACGCACCTGCGGGTCCGGTTCACCTTCGACGACGACGGGCCCGAGCTGCGCTTCGTCGACCAGCGCACGTTCGGCGGGCTGGCGGTGTCGGCGGGCGGCGCCGAGCTGCCGTCGGAGATCGCGCACATCGCCCGCGACCCGATGGATCCGCTCTTCTCCGACACCGGGTTCACCGCAGCCCTGCGCCGTCGGCGTACCGAGGTGAAGCGGGCGCTGCTGGACCAGACGCTCATCTCGGGCGTCGGCAACATCTACGCCGACGAGGCGCTCTGGCGCAGCCGGCTGCACGGCGCCCGACCGACCGACGCGCTGACCCGACCGGCCGCGGATCGGCTGCTCGGACACGTCCGGGACGTCCTCACCGAGGCGCTCGGCCAGGGCGGCACCAGCTTCGACGCGCTCTACGTCAACGTCAACGGGGAGAGCGGCTACTTCGACCGGTCACTCGACGTCTACGGCCGGGAGGGGTTGCCCTGCCACCGGTGCGGCGCGCCGATCCGCCGCGAGGCGTTCATGAACCGCTCGTCGTTCAGCTGCCCGCGCTGCCAGCCCCGCCCCCGTACCGCCGTCCGGGTCTGACCCCGCGGGCCCGGGCCCGGTTCAGCGCAGGCACGGCTGGCGCCAGACGCCGAGCGTCCGGTCCTTGCGCATCGACGCGAAGCCGTAGCCCAGGCTGGTGGTGCAGAACTCCGCCGTACGGCCGGTGTACTCGACGTGCAGCACCGGCTTCCCGGCGCCGGCGAAGGGCTGCAGTCGGTCACACTGCCGGTAACGCACGCATTCCTGGTTGACCGCGAAGTCGAAATCGGGCTGCAGGGCCGCCACCTGCGGCAGGTCGTCGACCAGCCCGGCGGAGAGGCTCAACGAGTGGGCCAGGGCGGCCAGCCGCCGGTTGAACGCCAGCCCGTCGTCGAAGGTCAGCGGAAACCCGGTCCGGTAGGCCCACCCGTCCACCCGCCCGAAGGCCACCCCGTCGAACCCCTTGCCGCGGCACAACCGCAGCCGGTCGGTCAGCACCGGTTCCAGCACGTCCCACCGGCGGACGTCCAACCACCGGGCGTCCCCGCCGGTCGCGCGATCCGGGTCCGCCGGTCGGGACGAGAGGGGCGTACCCGTGGGGGTGAACGCCGGGGTTGCCGGGCCGACGCCACCGGTGCCGCCGGGTGGTGCGACGGTCACCCCGGCGGCGGGTGGCGTCGGGGGCCCGACCGGTCCACCGACCGCCGCCGCCGGGAACCGGGTCGCGTCCGGATCGGTACGGCGTACCGCGCCGGCCTCGACGTAGCAGATCAGCCGCCGTTGCCGGGAGTGCAGCAGTTGGGCGTCGTCGGCCGTCGTGGTCACCGGGTCGAGCAGGAAGACGTCCGCGTCGACCGAGGTGTCCAGCGCGCCGGTGAGCTGCCACTGCCAGGTGGGCGCCGGTACGGTCCACGGACGCGGTGGCGCGGGCCGGTCCCGAAACGCCGCACACCCGGCGGCGCAGAGCAGCAGCGCGACCGTGCCCAGCGCCGGCACCATCCGGCGGGCTTCCGACCGCGAGGTCCCCATGGCCACCCCCGAGGGCCCAACGAGTCGCCGGGCGCCCGGGGCGCGGCACCCCGGAAACGGCGCGGGGCCGGCCAGGTGGACCGGCCGGCCCCGCGCTCGGGGAGGAAACGGGCGGGACTACCGGGGCGTCCCGAAGTCCTGCGTCCAGTAGAGCCGGCCGTTGCCGGCCGGCACCACGCCGACGCCGATCTGGGTGAAGCCGCAGTTGAGAATGTTGGCCCGGTGCCCGGGGCTGTTCATCCAGGCGTCCATCACCTCGGCCGGCGTGCGCTGGCCGAACGCCACGTTCTCGCCGATCGACCGCCACTGGTAGCCGACCCGGTCGATCCGCTGCTGCATGCTGCTGCCGTCGCTGCCGGTGTGCGACATGTTGTTGTGGCTGGCCTGGTCCTGGGTGTGCAGCCGGGCGGCCTTCATCAGCAGGTTGTCGACGGTCACCGCGGCACAGCCGGCGCCGGCCCGTTCCTTGTTGACCAGGTCGACGACCTGCTGTTCCTGGCTGCTGAGACCGGCGGTGACGTTGGTGCGGTCGGACCCGGCGCCGGCGTCCGGCTTGGTGCTGGCCGGCGGCTTGGCCCGGGGGGTGGCCTTGCGGACGGTCGGCGCGGCGGTGCTCGGCTTCACCGCCGGGCTGGGCGCGCCCGGCGTCGGCGTCGCTCCGTCGGAGGGGTTGAGCAGCGGGGCGTCGGCGCCGGGCAGCGTCGCGGTGGGCGCGACCGCACCGTCGGCGGACGTCGGGCGGCCGGTGTCGTCGGAACCGGAGGGCAGCAGGAACGCGCCGACGCCCACCATCACCGCCAGGGTCGCGGCCGCCGCCGCCCCGGCGAACACGGCCGGCCGGGGCAACCGCCGCCGTTCGGTCGGCTCGTCCGTGTCGGCCGGCGGCCGGCCCACCGGTACGGTGAAGAAGTTCGCGCCGCTGCGGAACTCCCCGCCGTCCGGCTGGGGACAGGCCGCGGACCGGCCGGGGACGGCGTCATAACCGGCGTAGCCGGCGTAACCGTCGTAGCCGTCCCGGTCGGACACCTGGTACGGGTCCCGCTGCACCGGCTCGTCGTCGTAGCGCCCGTCGTCGTAGCGGTGGTGTCCGTATGACCGGTAGGGGTCCCGGTCGTCGGGCCCGGCCGGCTCGCCCTGGTGCCACGGCTCGTCCGTCCGCCGGTAGCCGGGCTGATCGCCGGGGTCCGGGCGCCGGTAGTGCCGGTCGGGGTCGAGCGGGTCGTTCCACCCGTGCACGAGAAATCCTCCACTGGATCGCCGATGAGCTGCCGTGGGGGAAGCTACGGGCGCCCGGATGCCGGGGGCAACGCGGCTAAGGAAGAAATAAGGCGGAGCCAAAGATCCACATGAACGACGTCCCGGTTCGCTGACGGTAGACTTCACATGTCCGAACAGTGATGTCGTTCGTGCCTTGTGGCGGCCTGCGAAGCCGGGGGCTGGCTGACGCGTGAGTGACCCGCGTCTCAGTGAAACTTGACTAAGCGGGTAGGTCGGCACACTATAGAAGGGTCGCCAGTCGCGCCCGGTCATGCCCGTGTGAAGTCGCGGGATGCAGTCGCGAACAGCTGGGCGCGCGTTGGACCGGCCTTTCCGGCAGCGCATAACAAGGAGACGAAATGGCGAAGGCCCTCTACGGCCACGTTGGTGCGGCGCCCGAACGGCGGTTGCTCGACGAGGTCACCCGACTGCGTGCCAGGGTTCAGGCGCTGGAGTTCGAGACGACCCGGCTGCGTGCCGAGAATGATCGACTCGCGGCGGCGGCCGCCGAGGCGCATGACCTCATGCGGCTCACCGAGCCCGCCCTGACCTGAGCAACAGGGCGCCCGAGCGGGCGCCCGACGGTCGGACAACTGAAAATCGCACCAGAAAACGCGCGCCGACACCCATTGTGCCGGCGCGCAGTGCTGTCCGACGGGGCGCGTGACCAGGCAGCGGGTAGGCTGACGGCGCGCCCCGTGCCGTACCGGGCGTAGCTGGGCGTTAGGCTCCGGGACGACCAGGCCCCGCAGCGCGGGCGGGCCGGCAGTGCCAGCAGGCGGCGCTGCCCGGCGGGCCCGCCGGACGAGGATCGCCGAACGTGTATCTCAAGACCCTGACGGTGAAGGGCTTCAAATCCTTCGCCTCCGCGACGACGCTCAAGCTGGAGCCGGGCATCACCTGCGTGGTGGGCCCCAACGGCTCCGGCAAGTCCAACGTCGTCGACGCCATCGCCTGGGTGCTCGGCGAACACAGCGCCAAGGCGCTGCGGGGCGGCAAGATGGAGGACGTGATCTTCGCCGGCACCGCCGGCCGGGCGCCGCTGGGTCGGGCCGAGGTCACCCTCACCATCGACAACACCGACGGTGCGCTGCCGATCGACTACACCGAGGTGTCGATCACCCGCCGGATGTTCCGCTCCGGCGAGAGCGAGTACGAGATCAACGGCAACTCCTGCCGGCTGCTGGACATCCAGGAACTGCTCTCCGACTCCGGCATCGGCCGGGAGATGCACGTCATCGTCGGTCAGGGGCAACTCGACGCCGTGCTGCACGCCAAGCCGGAGGACCGCCGGGCGTTCATCGAGGAGGCGGCCGGCGTACTCAAGCACCGCAAGCGCAAGGAAAAGGCGCTGCGCAAGCTCGACGCGATGCAGACCAACCTCAACCGGCTGACCGACCTGACCGCCGAGCTGCGTCGCCAGCTCAAGCCGCTGGGCCGGCAGGCCGAGGTGGCCCGGCGCGCCGCCGGCATCCAGGCCACCCTGCGCGACGCCCGGCTGCGGTTGCTCGCCGACGACCTGTACACGCTGCGGGCCACCTTGGACAAGGAGATCGCCGACGAGACGGCGGTGCGGGAACGCCGGGAACAGGTCGAGGCCGAGCACACCGAGATCCAGTACCGGCTGGCCGAACTGGAGGCCGCGCTGGCCGAGGACGCGCCGCTGCTCGCCGCCGCGCAGGACGCCTGGTACAAGCTCTCCGCGCTGCAGGAACGGTTCCGGTCCACCGAGCAGTTGGCCCGGGAGCGGCTGCGGCACCTGAGCGCCACGCCGGACGACGAGCGGCCCGGCCGGGACCCGGACCAGCTGGACGCCGAGGCGGCGAAGGTCCGCGACCAGGAGGAGGAACTGCGGGCGGCGCTCACCGACGACCAGGTCCGGCTGGCCGAGGCGGTCGAGCACCGGCAGGAGCTGGAACGGCAGTTGGCCGCGGCCGAGCGGGCGCTGGTCACCGCGGCCAAGGCGCTCGCCGACCGACGGGAGGGGCTGGCCAAGCTGACCGGCCAGGTCAACTCGGCCCGGGCCCGGACCACCAGCGCCGCCGAGGAGATCGCCCGGCTCGCGGCGGCGCACGCCGACGCCCAGGCCCGCGCCGAGCAGGCGCAGACCGAACTGGACGCGGTCGCCGAGCAATCCAGCGAGGCCGACCGGGACAACGCCGACCTGGACGCCCGGCACGCCGAGGCGCAGGCCGCCCACGACCGGGCCGCGGCCACGGTACGCGCGCTGTCCGACGCGGAACGGGCGGCCGAGAAGGACGCCGCGACCTGGAAGGCCCGCGAGGAGGCGCTGGCCATGGGGCTGCGCCGCAAGGACGGCGCCGGCACGCTGCTGGCCCGGGCGGACGAGGTGCCCGGCCTGCTCGGTGGCCTGGCCGGGATGCTGACCGTCGCACCGGGGCACGAGGCGGCGTTGGCCGCCGCCCTGGGCGCGCTCGCCGACGCGGTCGCGGTGGCCGGGGTGGACGAGGCGGCCGAGGCGATGCGGTTGCTCAAGATCTCCGACGCGGGCCGGGCCAGTCTGCTGGTCGGCTCGCCGGCCGGGCCGGGCGATCTCGGCTCGCCCGACGCGCTGCGCCCCGCGCTGCCCGAGGGCGCCCGCTGGGCGCCGGACGTGATCACCTGCTCGGAACAGATCCGTCCTGCGGTGTACCGGGCGCTGCGCGACGTGGTGCTGGTGCCGGATTTGGCCGCCGCCACCGAGCTGGTGGCCGACCACGCCGAACTGCGCGCGGTCACCCCGGACGGCGACGTGGTCGGCGCGTACGCGGCGGCCGGCGGGTCGGCCAAGGCGCCCAGCTTCATCGAGGTGCAGGCCGCCGTCGAGGAGGCCCGCGCCAACCGGCTGACCGCCGAGCAGACCAGCGCCGAACTGCGCGAGCAACTGGCCGAGGCGCGCGCCGAGGTGGCCGAGCGCAAGGAGGCCGTGGCCGCCGCCGCGGCGGTCAGGCGGGAGGCCGAGGGACAGCGCAACGCCGCCGCCCGGCGGCTGGCCGAACTCGGTGCCGCCGCCCGGTCGGCCACCGCCGAGACCGACCGGCTGGCTGAGTCCCGGTCCCGCGCCGAGCAGGCCCGGGAACGGGACCTGGCCGCGCTGGCCGACCTGGAGGAACGGCTGCGCGCCGCCGAGGACCTGCCGCTGGACGAGGAACCCTCCGCCGAGGAACGGGACGAACTGGCCCGCTACCTGCCGGCCGCCCGGCAGAACGAGATGGAGGTCCGGCTCGCGGTGCGGACCGCCGAGGAGCGGGTGGCCTCCATCGCCGGCCGGGCCGACTCGCTGGCCCGGCAGGCCCGCGCCGAACGGGCCGCCCGGGAACGCGCCGCGGCCCGCCGCGCCGCCCGTACCCGGGGAGCCGGCATCGCCCGGGCCGTCGAGTTCGGTGCCCGGGAGGCCCTGGCCCGGCTCGCGGTGTCGCTGGCCGAGGCCGAGCGGCGCCGGGACGAGGTGGCCCGGTCCCGGTCCGCCCGGGAGGCCGAGCTGCAGGAGGTACGCGCGGCGGCCAAGCGGCTCGGCGGCGAGCTGGACCGGCTCACCAACGAGGTGCACCGGGACGAGGTGGCCCGGGCCGAGCAGCGGCTGCGGATCGAGCAGCTGGAGGCCAAGGCGGCCGAGGACTTCGCGCTGGACGTGGAGACCCTGGTCGCCGAGTACGGCCCGCGGCAGCCCGTCCCGCCCACCGACGCGGACGTGGCCGCCGCCGAACGGGACGGCAGGCCGGTCCCGGAGCCGGTGCCGTTCGAGCGTCCGGTGCAGGAGAAGCGGGCCGCCAAGGCGGAACGCGAGCTGGCCCTGCTCGGCAAGGTGAACCCGCTGGCGCTGGAGGAGTTCGCCGCGCTGGAGGAACGCTTCAAGTTCCTCTCCGAGCAGCTGGAGGACCTCAAGGCCACCCGCAAGGACCTGCTCACCGTGGTCAAGGACGTCGACGACCGGATCCTGGAGGTCTTCGCCAGCGCGTACGCCGACACCGCCCGCGAGTTCGAGCAGGTCTTCACCGTGCTCTTCCCCGGTGGTGAGGGGCGGCTGGTGCTGACCGACCCGGAGGACCTGCTCACCACCGGGGTCGAGGTGGAGGCCCGGCCGCCGGGTAAGAAGATCAAGCGGCTGTCGCTGCTGTCCGGTGGCGAGCGGTCGCTCACCGCGGTGGCGATGCTGGTGGCCATCTTCCGGGCCCGGCCCAGCCCGTTCTACATCATGGACGAGGTGGAGGCGGCCCTCGACGACGTCAACCTGGGCCGGCTGATCACCCTGATGGCGCAGCTGCGGGAGAAGAGCCAGCTGATCATCATCACCCACCAGAAGCGCACCATGGAGGTCGCCGACGCGCTGTACGGCGTCACCATGCGCGGCGGCGTGACCCAGGTGATCAGCCAGCGACTCAACAACGAAGAGGAATGACCCAGAATGCCCCGGGAACGCGCGAGTGCCCTGCTGGTGGACATGGACGGCGTACTGCGGCGGTGGGACCCGGAGGTGGTCGCCGCCGTCGAGCGCCGGTACGACCTGCCGGCCGGCGCCCTCTACGACACCGCGATGCGCTGGGCGTTGCTGCAACCGGCCATCACCGGTCAGATCACCCACGCCGACTGGATGGCGACCGTGGTGGACGCGCTGCGGGTGTCCGGGGTGGACGCCGACCGGGCCCGGGCCGCGGTCGACGAGTGGCAGCGCTACCGGGGCGAGGTGGACAAGGACGTGCTGACCCTGATCCGCCAGGTGCGGGCGGCCGGGATCCGGGTCGGCCTGGCCACCAACGCCACCGACGCGCTCGACGCCGACCTGGCCGACCTCGGGCTGGCCGGTGAGCTCGACGTGGTGGTCAACTCGTCGGTGCTCGGCGCGCACAAGCCGACAAAGGAGTACTTCGTCGAGGCCTGCCGGCTGGTCGGTGCGCCGCCGAAGCGGACGCTGTTCGTCGACGACACCGACCGGGCGGTCAGCGGGGCCCGCGCGGCGGGGCTGCCGGCGTACCGGTGGGACGGGCCGGCCGGGTTGCCCTACCTGCGGGCCGCCCTGGCGGTGTGACGCCGTCGGCTCCGCCCGCCGACGGCCGGGGTGGGTTCGGTCAGTCGCCGGTGACGCCGTCGATGCGTTCGCGGATCAGGTCGGCGTGGCCGTTGTGCCGGGCGTACTCCTCGATCATGTGGATGTAGGCCCAGCGCACGTTCCGGGTATGGCTGCCGCCGTCGGGGCGCCGTCGCACGAAGGTGTCGTCCAGCGACCTGCCGGCGACCGCCTCGCGGGCCGCCGCCACCTCCCGGTCGAAGGTGGCGAAGTCGGCCTCGGCGTCGGCGTCGGCGATGTCGTCCAGGTCACCGTCCGGACTGGCGTCCGTGTTGTAGAGGTCGTCGAGCTGCTCACCGGCGATCCGGATGCGGAACCACCAGCGTTCCACCTCGGTCATGTGCCGGACCAGGCCGAGCAGGGTCAGCTTGGACGGCTCGACGCTGGCGGTCTTGAGTTGCTCGGCGGTCAGGCCGGCGCACTTGAGCAGCAGGGTCTGCCGGTGGTAGTCGAGCCAGCCCTCGAGCATGGTGCGCTCGTCGCCGACGTACGGTTCGGTCTTCCGGTCCACGGCCGGTGCGGTCCACGTCATCCGGGCATTGTGCGGGTCGGCTGCGACAGGTGCGACGGCATTTCGGCGGGCCGGGCCGGTCTGTGCGTCGTCCCGTGACCGAAGTCACCGGTCAGGGGACGACGATCACCGGCCAGCGGCCGCAGCGGACCAGCCGGTTGGCGATCGAGCCGATCAGACGGTGCCCGGTGCCCTCGGACGAGCCGACCACCACCAGGTCGGCCCGCAGTTCGTCGGCGGCGGCGCGCAGCTCGCCGTACGGGTCGCCGCGCCGGGTCAGGAAGGTGATCGGCAGGGCCAGTTCCTCGGCGCCCCGGCGGCACTCCCGGCGCAGCTCGTCGGCGAGTTCGTCCTGGCAGCCCCGGACCGCGCCGGCGATCAGCCCGTCGCCCAGGATGTTCAGCGCCGACGGGGCGGCCACGTAGACCACCACCAGCCGGGACCGTTGCCGGCGGGCCAGTCCGGCCGCGTACGCGGCGGCCCGCAGCGAGGTGCGGGTGCCGTCCACCCCCACCAGCACCACCCGTGGGCCGTCCGTGCCGCGTTCGAACTCCGACCGGCGCTCGACCGGACCGTACTGTCCGCTGTTCGTCTCCGTGCTCACCGCGCACCCGCCTCGGTTCGGCTCGGCCAGGTCAGCTCACCGGGTGTGCCGTCCGCCGGCCGGCGCCTCGTGCCGCCCGCCGTCGTCCCCGTGGTGTGCGGCGCGGCCGGGGGCCTCGTGCCGGGCACCGCCGTCGCCGACCTCCAGCACCACCGGCGCGGTGGCGGCGGCGGCCACCTCGGCGCCCCGCTCCACCTGGGCGGACAGCTCGTTGCCGCTCTGCTGGCGCAGCGGAACCTCCTTGATCAGCAGCACCATCAGGATGGCGATCAGGCCGAACGGGGCGGCAGCCAGGAACACGTCGCCGGCGGCGTGCCCGTACGCGGTCTCCACCACCGCCCGGATCGGGGCGGGCAGCGTGTGCACGTCGGGAATCCTGGTGCCGCCGCCGGAGGTGGCCGGGATGCCCAGCCTGGCCAATCCCTCGGCCAAGTAGTCCTTCACCTTGTGGCCGAGCAGGGCGCCCAGCGCGGAGACGCCGACCGCGCCGCCGAGGCTGCGGAAGAAGGCGACCACCGAGCTGGCGGCACCCAGCTCGTGCGGTCCGACGGTGTTCTGCACGGCGAGCACCAGGTTCTGCATGGTCATGCCCAGGCCCAGGCCGATCAGTGCCATGTAGCAGCTGAGCAGCCGGAAGTCGGTGTCGGCGCGCATCGTGCCCATCAGGCCGAAGCCGATGGTGAGCAGGATCGAACCGGCGACCAGGTAGCGCTTCCACCGGCCGGTACGGCTGATCAGCCGGCCGGTCACGGTCGACGAGACCAGCAGGCCGAGGATCATCGGCAGGGTCATCAGGCCGGACATCGTCGGGCTCTGCCCGCGGCTGATCTGGAAGTACTGGCCGAGGAACACCGACGCGCCGAACATGGCCAGGCCGACCGCGATGCTGGCGAGCACGGACAGGGTGATGGTCCGGTTCCGGAACAGTCGCAGCGGGATGATCGGTTCGGCCGCCCGGGACTCGGCGCGGATGGCCAGCGCGCCGAGCAGCACCGCGCCGCCGACCAGCGCGGCGGTCTGCCAGGACAGCCAGGCGAAGTTGTTGCCGGCCAGCGAGACCCAGATCAGCAGCGCCGAGACCGCGCCCGTGATCAGGGTGGCGCCCAGGTAGTCGATCTTGACTTTCCGGGTGACGACCGGCAGGTGCAGGGTCTTCTGCAGCACCGCGATGGCCGCGATGGCGAACGGGATGCCGACGTAGAAGCACCACCGCCAGCCGAGCCAGGAGGTGTCCACGATCACGCCGCCGATCAGCGGGCCGCCGATCGTGCCGACGGCCATCACGGCGCCGAGGTAGCCGCTGTACCGGCCGCGCTCGCGGGGCGAGATCATCGCGGCCATGATCACCTGGGCCAGCGCGGTGAGGCCGCCGGCCCCGACGCCCTGCACCACCCGGCAGGCGATCAGCTGGCCGGTGGACTGGGACAGGCCGGCCAGCACCGAACCCAGCATGAAGATCACCAAGGCCAGCTGCACCAGGATCTTCTTGCTGGTCAGGTCGGCGAGCTTGCCCCAGATCGGGGTGGTCGCGGTGGTGGCCAGCAGGGTCGCGGTGACCACCCAGGTGTACGCCGACTGGGTGCCCTTCAGGTCGGCCAGGATCCGGGGCAGGGCGTTGGCGACCACCGTCGAGGACAGGATCGCCACGAACATGCCCAGCAGCAGGCCGGAGAGGGACTCCAGCACCTGTCGGTGGGTCATCGCGGCGCCGGCCGGCGCCGCGGCCGGCCTGGTTACGCTCTGCGTCATCTTTGATCCCCTGGCGGGTAGCCGTACCCCCGGTCGGACCCGCCACCCGCCGACCGGCTCGTTGCCTCGGGCAACCGTAATGCCATTTAGTTAGCCTGGGCAATTAACGTGACCGGGCCGACCGTCGGGGGTGGCGGGTGCGGGTCAGGATTCGTTGAAGCGGTGCAGCAGGCGCGCGAAATCGGCCAGCTCACCCGACGGCCAGCTCTCCAGGGTCCGCCGCAGCTGACCCAGCCGGGCCGTCCGGGCCTCGTCGAACCGGCGCTGGCCCTCCGCGGTCAGCGCCAGCAGCGCGGCCCGCCCGTCGGCCGGATCGGGATCCCGCTGCACCAGGCCCAGCGTCTCCAGGCCGCGCAACTGCCGGCTCAGCGTGCCCTTACTGATGCCCAGCAGGGTGGACAGGTCGGTCAACCGGATCGGACCGGACCGACGCAGCCAGAGCAACAGCCCGTACGCGCTGGCCTCCAGGTTGGGGTGCACCTCGCGGGCCATCTCCCAGGACACCGTCCGGAACCGGCGCAACAGCACGGTGAGCTCGTCCTCCACCGTCCGCAGGATGTCGGACCCGCCCCGCGCGGCCTCGTCGTCGGTCACCGGTACGAGAGTACGGTGACCCGACCACCCGGGTGGCTACCGGTCCTCGACCGTCCGTAACGGCAACGCGGCCACCGTCCGCAGCTCCCCGTCCCTGGTGGTGCCCTCGATCAGGACGTCGGCCCGCCCCCCGGCGTGCACCAGGGTGCTCACCGCGTTGCCGAAGTACGGACCGGCCACCTTGCGCCAGCGCACCGGCGGTCGGGGCAGCCCCGCCGAGCGGGCCAGCCCGGCCAACGCCCCGGCCGGGCCGCGCGCCCAGCCCAGCCGCATCAGCGGACGCATCGGCGCCGGCACCTGGTTGTGGATCGGCGAACAGGTGAGCTGGTGCACCGGCGTGGTCACCCCGTCGAGCCGGAACCGGGCCCGGGCCACGTACGAGTGGTGCACGTCCCCGGAGAGCACGCTGATCGTGGCGGGCGCCGGGTACGCCGGTCCGGCGCCGATCCGCTCGTCGGGTCCGGCGGGCCGGCCCGACCCGAGCCGGGCGAACAGCTCGGCGAGCGCCTCGAACGACCGCCGGAACGCGGCCCAGTGCTCCAGGTCCCAGGACCGGCGCAGCTTCTCCGACAGCGCCGCGACCCGCGGCCGGGACGACGCGGCCAGCCGTTCGTTCCACGACTCCAGGTGGTGGATGCCGGGCGGCAGCAGCCAGGGTAGCGAGGCGCCCACCACCAGGTGTTCGTACCGGCCGTGCGCCCGGTCCAGGAACCAGCCCCACTCGCCGGGTGGCAGCATCGCCCGGTGGGCCGGGTCGAGCACCCGGCTGCACCGGTTGTCCAGCATCACCAGCCGGGTCCGGCCCAGGTCCAGGGCGTACGACCACTGGTACTGCGCCGCCCGCCACTTCTCGGTGTCGTGCGCCACGTCCGACTCGGTGTCCACCCGGGTGGCGAACTCGGTCAGCAGCGCGGTGGCGTCCTCGGCGGCGACCACCTTGGCGTACAGCGGGTCGGTGGCGATCTCGTCCGGGTGCAGGTTGCCCAGGTGCTGGTAGACCCAGTACGAGGCCAGGCCGCTGACGATCCGCTCGGCCCACCACGGCTCCCGCCGGGCGTCCGCGCGCCAGGAGTCGGAGGTGTTCCAGTCGTCGATGATCTCGTGGTCGTCGAAGATCATTACGCTCGGCACGGTCGAGAACAGCCAGCGCATCTCCGGGTCGCGCCAGGACTCCAGGTAGAGCTTGGTGTACTCGTCGTAGGTCACCACCTGGTCGGCCGGAGCGCTCTTCGGCCGCCGGCGGCGGCGCTTGAGCAGCCGGCGGACTCGCGGCGAGGTGACGTCCGCGTAGACCTGGTCGCCGAGCAGCACCAGCAGGTCCGGCCAGTCCGGTCCCGGCCCGTCGCCGGCCATCATCCGCCGGGCGTACGCGTCCAGCGCGTCCGGCGGCAGCTTCCGGGTGGAGGAGTGCTGGGTGGCCTCCCGGCAGGAGCCGAACACCAGCCGGACCGGCTGGTCCCGGTCGTCCGCCGCCCGGGTACGGATCACGCTGGGCGGCTGTCGTCCGTCCGGCAGTGGCCACACCGGGTCGTCGTCCAGGTGGACCCGGTACTCCGTGGTCGAGTCCGGCGTCAGCCCGCGCACCACCACCAGCGCGTAGTGGTGCCCGTACGCGGTGAAGGTGCGCGACTGGCCGGCGGCCCCGCCGGACGTGCTCACCCGGACC
This sequence comes from Micromonospora zhanjiangensis, assembly GCF_042650605.1. Classification (NCBI taxonomy): domain Bacteria; kingdom Bacillati; phylum Actinomycetota; class Actinomycetes; order Micromonosporales; family Micromonosporaceae; genus Micromonospora; species Micromonospora zhanjiangensis. Next base: position 182,246 of record NZ_JBHSBN010000002.1, read on the forward strand.
GTGGCCGGCGCGCTGGTCTCCACCCAGATCGTCGCCCGGGTGTCCACCACCCGGCGCAGCAGGGGGCCGATCAGCAGTTCCGTCGTCACCGCGGCGACCAGCCGGGCGGGGACGGAACTCGGTCGTGCGTCATGATCGGGACCTCCGGTGCCGGGTGCGAGTCGATTCCGCACACCCGGAGGCCAGCCAGGCTACCGTGGCAGCCGACACGGTGCCGGACGCGGGCCGGGAGCGCGCCCGGGTGCCCACCTGGTGCGCCGGCTGGGAGCCCGCCGGGGGCATCTGTCAGGATTTCCCGCATGACGGATTACCTCGTCCTCAGTCTGGTCCTGCTGGGTGTGCTGCTGCTCGGCGGCCTCGGCCTCGTCGTGCCCAAGCTGCGCCGCCGGTCGCTGCCGCCGGAGCCCGAGGTGGACGTGCGCACCGAGGAGGAGGTCGCCGGGCCGCCGGTGCGGGCGCCGGAGGCCGAACGGGCACCCACCGGCACGCTGCCGCCACCGGTGGTGGAGGAACCGTGGGTCGAGGCGCCCCCGGTGGAGCGGCCCGAGCCCACCGCGGGCCGGTTGGTCCGGCTGCGTAACCGGCTGTCCCGGTCGCAGAGCGTCTTCGGCAAGGGCCTGCTCGGCCTGCTCTCCCGGGACCGGTTGGACGAGGACACCTGGGAGGAGATCGAGGACAGCCTGATCAGCGCCGACGTCGGGGTGGACGCCACCCGGGAGATCGTCGACCGGCTGCGCGAGCGGACCCGAGTGCTCGGCACCCGCGAGGTGACCGAGCTGCGCGACCTGCTCGCCGACGAGCTGGTCACCGCCCTGGACCCGACGCTGGACCGGTCGCTGAAGGCCGCCCGGCACGACGGCGTACCCGGGGTCGTCCTGGTCGTCGGGGTCAACGGGGCCGGCAAGACCACCACCTGCGGCAAGATCGCCCGGGTGCTGGTGGCCGACGGCCGCAGCGTGCTGCTCGGCGCCGCGGACACGTTCCGGGCCGCCGCGGCCGACCAGCTGGAGACCTGGGGAGCGCGGGTGGGCGCCGAGACGGTCCGCGGGCCGGAGGCGGCCGACCCGGCCAGCGTGGCCTTCGACGCGGTCCGCCGGGGCATCGAGACCGAGGTGGACACGGTGCTGATCGACACCGCCGGCCGGCTGCAGAACAAGGTCGGCCTGATGGACGAGCTGGGCAAGGTGAAGCGGGTGGTGGAGAAGCACGGCCCGATCGACGAGACGCTGCTCATCCTGGACGCCACCACCGGACAGAACGGCCTGGAGCAGGCCCGGGTCTTCACCGAGGCGGTCAACGTCACCGGCGTCGCGTTGACCAAGCTCGACGGCACGGCGAAGGGTGGCATCGTGATCGCGGTGCAGCGCAAGCTCGGCATCCCGGTGAAGCTGGTCGGGCTGGGCGAGGGCAAGGACGACCTGGCGCCGTTCGAGCCGAGGCAGTTCGTCGACGCGCTGCTCGGCGCCGACCAGTTCGGCGCGGACGCGTAACCTCGCTGTGACCGACATGCGGTTGGCACTCGGGGCGGGCCGTGATCGGTTCGCCGGGACCCGGGAGAGGCGCTCGTGACTTCGCAGGAGATCCCGCTGCACGGCGGCAACGTCAGCACGGTGGTCCGGGTCGGCGACACGGTCCGGCGCAACGTCGGCCCGTGGACCCCCTCGGTGCACGCGCTGCTGCGCCACCTGGAGTACGTCGGCTTCACCGGTTCGCCCCGGGTGCTCGGCATGGACGAGCGCAACCGCGAGGTGCTCTCCTACCTGGAGGGGGAGTGCGGGGAGTACCCGCTCGCCCCGCACTGGGTCACCGACGATGCGTTGACCACGGTCGCCACCATGCTGCGGATGTTCCACGACGCCCAGTACGGCTTCACCCCGCCACCGACCGCGGTGTGGCGCTCGTTCGGGCCGCCGCCGCCGGACACCGAGGTGATCTGCCACCACGACGCCGCGCCGCACAACGTCATCTGGCGGCCGGACGGCACCCTCGCCCTGATCGACTTCGACCTGGCCTCGCCGGGCGCCCGGATCTACGACGTGGCCTACGCCGCCTGGACCTGGGTGCCGCTCTTCTCCGACCGGGACTCCTACACCCTGGGCTGGAAACGACCCGACCGGCCGCGCCGGCTGCGGCTGTTCGCCGACGCGTACGGGCTGATCCCGCGCGACCGGCACCGGCTGGTCCGGACCATCCGCAAGCGGATCGTCGACCACGTCGAGGGCATCCGCCGGATGGCCGCCGCTGGTGACCCGGCCTTCGTCCGGATCGTGCACAAGGGGCACCTCCGCCGGCCGATGCGGGACCTGCGGCTGCTCGACTACGAACGGCACGTGCTCGAGTACGCCCTGCGCTGAGCGGCCCCGCCCGGCCCGGCGCCGGCGGCGGTCCGCGCGCCGGTCGGGGCCACCCGGGTCGGGGTCACAACGGGCCGGTCTCGTCCGCCGGACCGGCTTCACATGTCCGAAACAATCCGTCACCCACCCGAAACGGGTTGGGAACCGTGCGCGAAACAGCCGGCCGGGAAGCTTTCCGACCAACCGGGTGCCGGGGCGGTGCTGCCCCTGGCGAACCGGATGGGAGGCAACTTCATATCGAGGAGGCCAGCGTGCCGGAAGCGACGATCGACCACGGCCACACCGCGTGGCTGCTGGTGTCGACAGCGCTCGTCCTGCTGATGACGCCCGGTCTGGCGCTGTTCTACGGCGGTCTGAACCGGTCCAAGGGCGTCCTGAACATGATGTTGATGAGCTTCTCCACCATCGGACTGATCTCCGTGCTGTGGCTCATCTACGGTTTCTCGCTCGCCTTCGGCACCAACGACGGCGAGGGCGCCAACAACGTGATCGGCAGCTTCACGCAATATCTGGGCAACAAGACCTTTCCCACCGAGTTGTGGGGCGCCACGGCGGACAACCCCAGCGGGATCGGCATCCCGACGTACGTCTTCCTGGCCTTCCAGCTGACCTTCGCGGTGATCACCGTCGCGCTGATCAGCGGTGCCATCTCCGACCGGACCAAGTTCGCCGGGTGGCTGCTGTTCGCGTTCGGCTGGTTCACCGTCGTCTACGTGCCGGTGGCGCACTGGATCTGGGGTGGCGGCTGGATCGCCACCAAGCTGCACGCCCTCGACTTCGCCGGCGGTACGGCGGTGCACATCAACGCCGGTGCGGCGGCGCTGGCGCTCGCCATCGTGCTGGGCAAACGGATCGGTTGGCCCAAGGACAGCTTCAAACCGCACAACGTCCCGTTCGTGGCGCTCGGTGCCGGTCTGCTGTGGTTCGGCTGGTTCGGCTTCAACGCCGGTTCCGAACTCACCGTGGACAGCGTGACCGGGTTGGCCTTCATCAACACCCAGGTGGCCACCGCCGCCGCGGTGCTGGGCTGGCTGGTCGTCGAGTGGCTGCGCAACGGCAAACCGACCCTGGTGGGGGCCTCGTCCGGCGCGGTCGCCGGCCTGGTGGCGATCACCCCGGCCTGTGGCTTCATCGCGCCGTACTCGGCGGTGCTGCTCGGCCTGGTGGCCGGTGCGGTCTGCGCGCTGGCGGTCAGCCTGAAGTACCGGTTCGGCTTCGACGACTCGCTCGACGTGGTGGGCGTGCACTTCGTCGGCGGTTGGATCGGCTCGCTGTGGCTGGGGCTGTTCGCGGCCACCTCCGTCAACAGCGCGATCGGTGAGGTCGTCGGCGCCTCCGACGGCCTGTTCTACGGCGGCGGGCTGACCCAGCTGGGCCGGCAGGCCGCGGCCAGCGCCGCGGTGACGGTGTGGTCGTTCGGCATCGCCCTGCTGCTCGGTCTGCTGATCAAGAAGACGATCGGGTTCCGCGCCTCGGCCGAGGCCGAGGTCGAGGGCATCGACATCGCCGAGCACGCCGAGAGCGGGTACGACCTGACCCCGGCGGGCGGCGGCAGCGGCGGTGGTGGTGGCGCGTTCGCCATGGCCGGCCTCGGCCGTCCGGCGGGCACCCCGGCCGAGGAGCCGGCGTCGGACACCGACCCGGCCGAGACGGTCACCGAGAAGGTCCCCGGTTAACGTTCCGCAGATGGAGGGTTTGGACATGAAACTGGTGACCGCGGTCATCAAGCCGTACCAGCTGGACGCCGTGAAGGAGGCGCTGCACGCCCTCGGCGTGGCCGGTCTGACCGTCAGCGAGGTCCAGGGCTACGGCCGGCAGAAGGGGCACACCGAGGTGTACCGGGGCGCCGAGTACACGGTCGAGTTCCTGCCCAAGATCAGGGTCGAGGTGCTCACCGACGAGATCGACGTGGACAAGGTGGTCGACGCCATCGTCGGGGCCGCCCGGACGGGCAAGATCGGTGACGGCAAGGTGTGGGTGACCGGAGTCGAGGACGTGGTCCGGGTCCGTACCGGCGAGCGCGGCCTCGACGCGCTGTAGCCCGTGACGGCCTCTTCTGCCGGGAAGGGTACGCCGGGCGGGATCGCGACCGATCCCGTCGGCCCGCGGGTCGACGGGATCGGCGCGGACGCCCGCCGGCGCCGGGCGGCCACGCTCGACGCCTGGCTCGCCGACCGCTACGCGACCGGGCTGCGGGCCGCCGGCTTCCCGCCGGGCGGCCCCACCTCGGCCGGTTCGCCGCCGGTGGCGCTGGCCGCCACCGGCGGTCTGGGTCGTCGGCAGTGCGCCCCGCACGGCGACCTCGACCTGCTGTTGCTGCACGGCGGTGTGGCCGGACTGGACCGGCTCGCCACCGCGCTGTGGTACCCGGTCTGGGACGCCGGGCTGCCGCTGGACCACTCGGTCCGTACCGTCGCCGAGGCGCTCTCGGTGGCCCACGACGACGTCAAGGTGGCGCTCGCCCTGCTCGACCTGCGGCACGTGGCCGGGGACCGGGCGCTGACCGACCAGCTGGCCGCCGCCGCGGCCGACCAGTGGCGGCGTACCGCCGTGCGCCGGTTGCCCGGGCTGCGCGAGCTGACCGACGCCCGCTGGGCCGCGCACGGCGAACTCGCCTTCCTGCTCGAGGGGGACCTGAAGGAGGCGGCCGGCGGGCTGCGCGACGTCGGCGTGCTGCGCGCCGTCGCGCAGTCCGGGCTCACCGACGCGCTCCGCCCCGCGGTCCGGGCCGCGCACCTGCGGCTGCTGGACACCCGGGACGCGCTGCACACCGCCACCGGCCGCCGGGTCGACCGGCTGGTCGCCCAGGAACGGGCGGCCGTCGCCGACCTGCTCGGGGTGGACGGCCCGGACATCCTGTCCCGCCGGGTGTCCGGCGACGCCCGGACGGTCAGTCACGCGCTGGACGACGCCTGGCGGGCCGTGGACCGGCTGCGGTCGGCCCGCCGCCGGGGTGCCCCCGGGCACCCGGTCCGCCGGCCGGTGGCCCGGGACGTGGTGGCCCACGACGGCGAGCTGGTGCTGGCCCGGACCGCCATCGGCGCCCGGCCCGACCCGAGCCTGGCGCTGCGGGTGGCCGCCGCCTCGGCGAGCACCGGGCTGCCGATCGCGCGGGCCACCTGCGAGTGGCTCGCCGCCTACTGTCCGCCGCTGCCGACGCCGTGGCCGGCCGCCGCCCGGGCCGCGCTGATCACGCTGCTCGGCGCCGGTCCCGGCCTGGTGCCCACCTGGGAGACCTGCGACCGGTACGGATTGGTCGACGGCTGGCTGCCGGAGTGGCCCCGGCTGCGCAGCCTGCCGCAGCACAACCCGGTGCACCGGTTCACCCTGGACCGGCACCTGGTGCAGACCGCGGCCGAGGCGACCCGGCACACCCGCGAGGTGGACCGGCCGGACCTGCTGCTGCTCGGCGCGTTCCTGCACGACATCGGCAAGGGGCTCGGCGCGGACCACAGCCTGGACGGCGTACCGGTGGCCGCCCGGGTGGCCACCCGGATCGGCCTGCCGCCGGCCGAGGTGGCCACGGTGGAGAAGCTGGTCCGGCTGCACCTGATGCTGCCCGAGGTGGCCACCCGCCGGGACCTGGCCGACCCGGTCACCATCGCGAGCGTGGCCGAGGCGGTCGGCGACCCGGGCACCCTCGACCTGCTGCACGCGTTGGCCCGGGCCGACGCCCGGGCCACCGGACCGGCCGCCTGGTCGGACTGGAAGGGACGGCTGATCGCCGAACTGGTCGGTCGGGTACGTATCGCGCTGGACACCGGCGCGCTGCCGGCGCCACCGGAGCCCGATCCCGGGCTGGTGGCCGGGCCGCTGCCGGTCGTACAGCTGACCGGGGACCGGGTGGCGGTGGCCGCGGCCGACCGGCGTGGCCTGCTCGCCGCGGTGGCCGGGTGCCTGGCCCTGCACCGGCTGGAGGTGCTGGCCGCGGACGCCGCCACGGTGGCCGACCGGGCACTTGTGGAGTTCCGTGTGCAGCCGCGGTACGGCACCCCGCCCGACCCGGTCGCGCTCGCCGCCGACCTGCGCCGCGCGGTCACCGGCGACGTGTCGGTCAACCAGCGGCTGCGCGGTCGGGCGCTGGCGGCCCGGGGCGCCGGCGCGGCGCCGCGGATCGTCTGGCACCGGGAGGCGGCCACCGACGCGGTGGTGCTGGAGCTGCGCGCGGCCGACGCCGCCGGCCTGCTCTACCGGGTCGCCAGCGCGCTGGACGCCGCGGGCGGCCAGGTCCGGGCGGCCCGGATCAGCACCCTGGGCGCCGACGTGGTGGACGCGTTCTACCTCACCGGCGACTGGTCCGACGAGGCCGACCGGGACCGGGTCACCGCGGCGGTCCTGGCCGCCGTCTGACCGTCCGGCCGTCCGGCGGGTACGTCCCGGCGCGTAGCCGCGGAGCCGTCCGCGGCCGGACGCGCCGGGCGGCGGACTCGGCGACCGTGTGGGGCATGGACGACACGGATCCGGTCGAGTTCCCGGTGCGTACCACCGGGCTGACCAAACGGTACGGCGAGATCACCGCCGTGGACGCGCTGGACCTGGCCGTGCCGGCCGGCCAGGTCTACGGCTTCCTCGGCCCCAACGGCGCCGGCAAGACCACCACCCTGCGGATGCTGCTCGGCCTGGTCCGGCCGACCGCCGGCACGGTACGGGTGCTCGGGCGTCCGCCCGGCCGGCTCGCCGGGGTGGGTGCCCTGATCGAGGGCCCGGCCTTCTACCCGTACCTGTCGGGACGGGACAACCTGCGGGTGCTGGCCCGGTACACCGGCACCGGGCGGGCCCGGATCGAGACCGTGCTGGAAATGGTCGACCTGGCCGACCGGGGGGCCGACCGGTACGCCGGCTACTCGCTGGGCATGAAACAGCGGCTCGGGGTGGCCGCCGCGCTGCTGAAGAACCCCCGGCTGCTGATCCTCGACGAACCGACCAACGGGCTCGACCCGGCCGGGATGGCCGACATGCGCGCCCTGGTCCGCCGGCTCGGCGCGGGCGGCTGCACCGTGCTGCTCTCCAGCCACCTGCTCGGCGAGGTGCAGCAGGTCTGCGACCGGGTGGCGGTGGTGGCGGACGGCCGGCTGGTCGCCGAGTCCACGGTCGCCGACCTGCGCGGCGGGACCAGCCTGCGGGTGTCGGCGAGCCCGCTCGGTCGGGCGGTCGGGCTGGCCCGCACGCTGCTCGGCGCGGACCGGGTCCGGGTCGTCGACGGCGCGCTGGACCTGACCGTCGAGCCGGACCGCGCGGCCTGGATCAACGGCGAACTCGTCGCCGCCGGCGTGGCGGTCAGCGGGCTGCGGCCGTACGAGCGGGACCTGGAGCAGGTGTTCCTGGAACTCACGAAGGGAGAGCCCGCGCATGTGGGGTAGTCACCGGGCGGCCGTCTGGGGGTGCTGCCGGGCGGAACTGACCAAGCTGCTGCGTCGGCCGGCGAACTGGCTCCTGTTCGCCGTGGCCCTGGTGCTCAGCCTGACCTTCACCTACGCCGTCCCGTACGCCGGCTACGCGGCCGGCACCGGTGGCGTACGCAGCAGCCGGGGCCTGCCCGCGCTGCTGCCGGAACACCTGGTCGGCAACTCGATCGGCGGGCTGCCGGTCTTCTCCGGCGCGATCGTGCTGATCCTCGCCGTGCTGGCCGTCGGTGGCGAGTACGGCTGGGGCACCTGGAAGACGGTGCTCACCCAGGGCCCGGGGCGGACCGTGCTGTACGCCGGCAAGCTGCTCGCCCTGGCGGCCGCCGCGCTGGTGCTGGTGCTGGCGATGTTCGGCACCGGCGCGCTGGCCAGCGCCGGTATCGCCGCGGCCGAGGGCCGGCCGGTGACCTGGCCGCCGCTGGGTGACCTGATCACCGGCATCGGGGCCGGCTGGCTCGTCGCCGCCATGTGGGCCGCCCTGGGTGGGCTGCTCGCGGTGTTGCTGCGCGGGGTGGCGGTGGCCGTCGGGCTCGGCCTGGTCTGGCTGCTGGCGGTGCAGAACCTGCTGGCCAGCATCGCCGCGCCGCTGCTGCCCTGGGTGGCCGACCTGCAGAAGGCGTTGCCCGGCCCGAACGCCGGGTCGCTGGTCGCCTCGCTGGGCGCCGGCGCGGACACCCCGGGTGTGGCGCAACTCGTCGGCGTCGGCCGGGCGACCCTGGTGGTGGCCGGTTACCTGGTCGGTTTCGCGCTGCTCACCGTCGCGTTGCTGCGCCGCCGCGACGTGGTGTGAGAGCGTGCCGTGCATGCGTCCGCGCAACTGGCTGTTCGACGCGCTGCTCGCCCTGGTGCTGGCGCACGCCGCGGTGATCGGCACGCCGTACGCGGGGTTGCGGCAGCCCGGCAGCGCCCGGGTCGACGGCGTCGCGGTGGCCCTGATCGTGCTGGCCGGCGCGGCGCTGGTGGTCCGCCGCCGGTGGCCGCTGGTCACCTTCGCGGTGACGGCCGGGGCGACCTCGGTCTACCTGCTGCGCGGGCTGCCGTACGGGCCGATCCTGTTCATCTGCGGCGTCGCCGTCTACACGGTGGCGATGCTGCTGCCGACCCGACGGGCGGTGCCGACCGGCGTGGTCGCGCTGGTGCTCGTGGTGCTGCACAATGTCACCGGACCGGCCGACCTGGCGGCGCTGCTGCCCGAGACGGCCGTGGTGGTGGTGCCGTTCGCGCTCGGCACCACGGTCCGGTTGAGCCGGGACGCGGCCCGTCGCGCCCGCGAGGAGCGGGCCCGCGAGGTGGCGTCCGACGAGCGGCTGCGGGTCGCGCAGGAGGTACACGACGTGGTCGGGCACGGGCTCGCGGCGATCAACATGCAGGCCGAGATCGCCCTGCACCTGCTGCCCAGCCGGCCCGAGCAGGCCGAGGTGGCGTTGACGGCGATCAGCCGGACCAGCAAGGAGGCGCTGGACGAGTTGCGCGCCACGCTGTCGGTGCTGCGCCGCAGCGGCGAGGAGCGGGCCCCCACGCCGGGGCTGGCCCAGTTGCCCGCCCTGGTCGACCGGCTGACCGGCACCGGCCTGGCGGTGACCCTGGACGTGCCCGGCGAACCGCCGGACCTGCCGCTGGCGGTGGACCTGGCCGCCTACCGGGTGGTGCAGGAGGCGTTGACCAACGTGCTGCGGCACGCCGGTTCCGCCACCGCCACGGTCCGGGTGGCATACCTGCCGGACGCGCTGACCGTGGAGGTCACCGACACCGGTACGGGCGGTCGCGCCGCGCCGGTCGGCGGGGGCGGGGGTCGCGCCGCGCCGGCCGGCGGGCCGGCACCGGCCGGTGGGTCGGGCGGCCCGTCGTCGGCCCGGACCGACGAGGGCCGGGGGAGCGGACCGGTCGCCGGGCACGGCATCCCGGGCATGCGCGAGCGGGTCACCGCCCTCGGTGGCACCTTCACCGCCGGGCCGCTGCCCGGCACCGGTTTCCGGGTGTACGCCCGGCTGCCCGTCGAGGACCGCCGATGACTGTTCAGGAGTGTCGATGACCGTCCGGGTGCTGATCGCCGACGACCAGGATCTGATCCGGCTGGGCCTGCGCGCGCTGGTGGAGAGCGAGGCGGACCTGGCCGTGGTCGGCGAGGCCGCCGACGGGCTGGCCGCGGTGGCGGTGGCCGGCCGGGAACGCCCCGACGTGGTGCTGATGGACGTCCGGATGCCCGGCATCGACGGGATCGAGGCGACCCGGCGGATCGTCGCCGACCCAGGGCTCGCCGGCACCCGGGTGATCGTGCTGACCACGTTCGAGCTGGACGAGTACGTCTTCGACGCGCTCCGGTACGGCGCCAGCGGCTTTCTGATCAAGGACACCAAGCCGACGGAACTGCTCCGGGCGATCCGGCTGGTGGCCGAGGGTGAGGCGTTGCTGTCGCCGTCGGTGACCCGGCGGGTGGTCCGCGAGTTCGCGACCCGGCCGTCCCGGGTGCCCCGGCCGCACCCCCGGCTGGACTCGTTGACCGAGCGGGAACGGGAGGTGGTGGGGCTGGTCGGCGAGGGGCTGAGCAACGAGGAGATCGCCGCCCGGCTGGTGCTCAGCCCGGCCACCGCCCGTACCCATGTCAGTCGGGCGATGGTCAAGCTCGCCGCCCGGGACCGCGCCCAGCTCGTCGTCTTCGCGTACCAGTCCGGCCTGGTCGACCGCTGAGCCGCCGGTCGTCGGGTGACCGGCGGGTCGGCGCGGTCCGGGCGGCCACCGGCTCGGCCGGGTGGGCCGCCCGGCGATCCGATCCGATCCGATCTGGCCGAGGCGGGGGCGGGGTGCCCGAGCGGGCTGCGGCGCGGGGAGTGGCCCGGGCGGCTACCCTTGCGGTGGCCGGGGCGGGTACGCGCCAAACTGGACTCTGCCTGCTGACTTACGACAAAACGGGATGTTGCGCCGTGTTTGACACCTTGAGTGACCGCCTTTCCGGGATCTTCACCAAGCTCCGCGGAAAGGGCCGACTCACCGACGCCGACATCGACGCCACCGCGCGCGAGATCCGTCTCGCGCTGCTGGAGGCGGACGTCGCCCTGCCCGTGGTCAAGGGCTTCATCGCCCGGGTCAAGGAGCGGGCCCGGGGCGCCGAGGTGTCCCAGGCGCTCAACCCGGCCCAGCAGATCGTCAAGATCGTTCACGAGGAACTGATCAACATCCTCGGCGGCGAGGACCGGCGGCTCCAGTTCGCCAAGCAGCCGCCCACCGTGATCATGCTGGCCGGTCTGCAGGGTTCCGGTAAGACCACGCTCGCCGGCAAGCTGGCCCGCTGGCTCAAGGGCCAGGGTCACCAGCCGCTGCTGGTCGCCGCCGACCTCCAGCGCCCCAACGCCGTCGGGCAGCTCCAGGTGCTCGGTGGTCGGGCCGGCGTCGAGGTGTACGCCCCGGAGCCCGGCAACGGTGTCGGCGACCCGGTGCAGGTGGCCCGCGCCTCGATCGAGCACGCCCGCCGGGCCGCCCGGGACATCGTCATCGTCGACACCGCCGGTCGGCTCGGTATCGACGCGGAGATGATGCGGCAGGCCGCCGACATCCGGGACGCGGTCGAGCCGGACGAGGTCATCTTCGTCATCGACGCGATGGTCGGCCAGGACGCCGTCCGTACCGCGGAGGCGTTCCGCGACGGGGTCGGCATCACCGGTGTGGTGTTGTCCAAGCTGGACGGTGACGCCCGGGGTGGCGCCGCGCTGTCGGTCCGCGAGGTGACCGGCCAGCCGATCATGTTCGCCTCCACCGGTGAGAAGCTGGAGGACTTCGACGTCTTCCACCCGGACCGGATGGCCAGCCGGATCCTCGGCATGGGCGACGTCCTCACCCTGATCGAGCAGGCCGAACAGGCCTTCGACGCCGATCAGAAGGAGAAGATGACCGCCAAGCTGATGGGCGGTGAGACCTTCACCCTGGAGGACTTCCTCGACCAGCTCATCGCGGTCCGGCGGATGGGCCCGATCGCCAACGTGCTGTCGATGATGCCCGGCATGGGGCAGATGAAGGACCAGCTCGCCGAGCTGGACGACAAGCACTTCGACCGGGTGACCGCCATCATCCGGTCGATGACCCCCGGCGAGCGGACCAACCCGAAGATCATCAATGGTTCCCGGCGGGCCCGGATCGCGAACGGCTCCGGGGTCACCGTGATGGACGTCAACCAGCTGCTCAACCGCTTCACCGAGGCGCAGAAGATGATGAAGCAGATGGGCGGCATGATGGGCCTGCCCGGGGCGGGCCGGCGCAAGGCCACGAAGTCCCCGAAGAACAAGCGCAAGGGCACCAAGGGCGGCGGCCGGCCGCGCAGCGGCGGCCCGGCCGGCGGGATGCCCGCCGGGTTCCCGGGCGGGATGCCGCAGCTGCCGCCGGGCCTGGACCCGAACGACCTGGCCGGCGGTCAGGGCCTACCGCCGGGGTTCAAGCTGCCGAACCTCGACTTCAACAAGCTGACCAAGCGCGACAAGGGCAAGGACCGATAACCTGGACGAGCGGCGTGTCGTGAACGGTGAGCGACACTCTCATTGCTTAGGGTGATGGGGATCCTTTGGAAGGAGATGTCATGACCGCGGCCCCGATCCTGCCCGAGCGGCAGGAGTGGACGGTTGACGACCTCGGCGGACTGCCGCCGGACCTTCCGTACGAACTGGTCAACGGAAGGTTGATCTTGCCGTCCCCTACCGCCCTTCACCAGGACCTGTGCGTCGATCTTGTGTTGGCGCTACGGATGAATTGTCCGCCCGATTACATCATCAGCATCGATCAGTCGATGTCGGTCGACCGGCGCAACGAACCACGACCGGACGTCGTGGTGATCCGTCGGGAGCACGCCGACCGCAGCCCCGTTCCGGTCGGATCGGTCCAACTCGCGGTCGAGGTCCTCTCGCCGACGTCGATCTTCCGCGACATGTACGACAAGGCCAAGGTCTACGCGCACGCCGGAGTGCGGGCGTACTGGGTGGTCGATCCGTTGCACGGGCCGATCACGCTGACCGAGTACCTGCTCAGCCCGAACGGCGAGTACGAGGCACTCACCCACACGGCCGACCTCTTCGTCACCGAGCGACCGTGGAAGGTCTCGGTCGACCTGCCCGCGCTGACCGCCCGGCGGGCCGGTGTGCTGGCCCGGGCCGGGCAGGAGCACGCGGAAGGCTGACCGTACGCCGAAGGGTGCAACGACACGCCGAATGGTGCCGGCCCGGCGGGCGGTGACCCGGCGTCCGGCCGGAAGATCCGGTAGGAATGGGCACATGGCTCTTCATGTGCGCGGGGTGCTGCTGCCCGACGACGAGACCGTCGACCTGTGGCTGGTCGGTGACCGGGTCAGCCGTACGCCGGTGCCGGGGGCGGAGACGGTGGTCGACGGCGGGTTCGTCCTGCCCGGCCTGGTCGACGCGCACTGCCACCTCGGTATCGCCCGGGGCGGCACGCCGATCACCTCGCTGGACCAGGCCCGGGAGTTGGCCGTCGTCGACCGGGACGCCGGGGTGCTGGCCATCCGGGACGCCGGTTCGCCGTACCCGTACCCGGAGTTGGACGACGACCCGGAACTGCCGCGACTGGCCCGGGCCGGTCGGCACGTCGCGCCGCCCCGGCGCTACCTGCGGGACATCGGCGTCGAGGTGGGGGCGCCGGACGTGGCGGCCGCGGTGGCCGAGCAGGCCCGGGCCGGCAACGGCTGGGTCAAGCTGGTCGGCGACTGGATCGACCGGAAGGTCGGGGACCTCGCTCCGGCCTGGGACGCCGCCACCATGACGGCCGCGGTCGAGGCGGCGCACGCGGCCGGTGTCCGGGCCGCGGTGCACACGTTCTCCGAGGAGGCCGTGGAGATCATGGTTCGGGCCGGCGTCGACTCGGTCGAGCACGGCACCGGCCTGAGCGTGGACCTGGTCGACGAGATGGCCCGCCGGGGGACGGCCCTGGTCCCTACGATGATCAACATTGACACGTTCGGCGGGATCGCCGACCGGGCCCGGGACAGGTTCCCCGGGTACGCCGACCACATGCTGGCACTGCGGGACCGGTTCCCCGAGGTGGTCCGCGCCGCGTACGAGGCGGGAGTGCCGATCTACGTGGGCACCGACGCCGGCGGCGGGATCGACCACGGACTGGCCGCCCGGGAGATGCTGCTGTTGCACGAGCGCGCCGGCATGTCCCCGGCCGACGTGCTGGCGGCCGCGTCCTGGGGCGCCCGCGCCTGGCTCGGCTTTCCCGGCCTCACCGACGGCGGCCTGGCCGACCTCACGGTCTACGACACCGACCCCCGCATCGACCTCCGCGCCCTCCAGGCCCCCACCCGGATCATCCTGCGCGGCCAGGTCGTCCGCTGAGCGTGCCCGGGTCCCGTCCCGTTGATCATGAAGTTGTTGTCGTCCCACCCGGCGTGTCGCGGCAACAACTTCATGATCAACCTGCGCTGGGAGGGGTGGGGGTGGGGGTGGGGGTGAACAGGGTCAGGGCTAGGGCGGCTAGGTGGTGGGCGGTGTGGTCGGGGGGTTTTACGGGGAGCACGATGTGGCTGACCACCAAGCGGACGACGGCGTCGGCGGCGAAGGTGGCCCGGTCCGGGTCGAGTGCGGGAAGCTGCCGCCGGGCCCAGTCCAGCACCGCGCCGGTGGCCTCGGTCAGCACCAGTTCCGAACGGGTGGTCAGATACGGCAGCAGCGCGTCCGAGCCGCCCCGGGCGCTGGTCAGGATCGCCTTGATCAGCGGATTGTCGGCAGCCGCGGTCAACGTGTGCGCGATGGCCGCGTACGCGCCGGCGTAGACGTCGGCGCCGTGCGCGCCCAGGGCGGCCCGCACCTCGTCGACGAACCGGTCGACCTCCCGGCGGGCCAGCGCCTCGGCCAGGCCGGCCTTGTCGGTGAACTCGTTGTAGACGGTCTGCCGGCTGACCCCGGCCGCGCTGGCGACCGCACCCATCCGGACGCCGTCCCAGCCGTTCGCGATGGTCTGGGCCCGGGCCGCGTCGACGATCGCGTCGCGCAGCTGTCGACGTACGGCGGTCTGGAACTCACCCATGGTGGCCGAAGTGTATCGACCGGCCCGGCGGCGGCTTGGCGGGCCGCGGCGCGGCCGGCGGCGGGGCGGACGGCGCACCGGTGACCGTGACGCGCGTGCGGGCGCATAGGATGTGCGGTCATGGCACGCGTGCTCACTCCCCGTGCGGAGGACTTTCCCCGCTGGTACCAGGACCTGATCGCCAAGGCGCAGCTCGCCGACAACGGGCCGGTGCGCGGGACGATGGTCATCCGCCCGGCCGGCTACGCCATCTGGGAACGGATGCAGGCCGAGATGGACGCCCGGATCAAGGCGGCCGGCGCGGAGAACGCCTACTTCCCGCTGTTCATCCCGGAGAACTACCTCAAGCGGGAGGCCGAGCACGTCGAGGGCTTCTCGCCCGAGCTGGCGGTGGTCACCCACGGTGGCGGTAAGCAGCTCGCCGAGCCGGTGGTGGTCCGGCCCACCAGCGAGACGGTGATCGGCGAGTTCATGGCCAAATGGGTGGACTCCTACCGGGACCTGCCGCTGCTGCTCAACCAGTGGGCCAACGTGGTGCGCTGGGAGCTGCGGCCGCGGATCTTCCTGCGGACCAGCGAGTTCCTCTGGCAGGAGGGCCACACCGCGCACGTCGACCAGGCCGACGCCCGGGCCTACGCCCGCCGGATCCTGCACGACGTCTACGCCGACTTCATGATCGGCACTCTGGGCATCCCGGTGGTGGTCGGCCTGAAGACCGCCCGCGAGCGGTTCGCCGGCGCGACCGCCACCTACACCTGCGAAGGCATGATGGGTGACGGCAAGGCGCTCCAGCTGGGCACCAGCCACGAACTCGGGCAGAACTTCGCCAAGGCGTTCGACATCACCTACACCTCGGCGACCGGCGGGGTCGAGCACGCCTGGACCACCTCCTGGGGCACCTCGACCCGGATGCTCGGCGGCCTGATCATGGCGCACGGTGACGACAACGGCCTGCGCGTGCCGCCGCGGATCGCGCCGATCCAGGCGTACGTGATGGTGGTCAAGGCCGGCGACGGGGTGGGCGAGGCGGCGGCCAAGCTGCGCGACGCGTTGCGCGACGCCGGGGTCCGGGTGGGCTTCGACGACCGCACCGACACCCCGTTCGGCCGCCGGGCCGTCGACGCCGAGCTCAAGGGCTATCCGGTACGCGTCGAGGTCGGCCCCCGGGACCTGACCGCCGGCAACGCCACCGTGGTACGGCGTACCGACGGGTCGAAGACGCCGGTGCCGGTCGCCGACGTGGTGGCCACGGTGCTCGCCGCGCTGGACGCCGACCAGCGGGCCCTGCACGACGAGGCGCTGGCGCGGCGCGAGTCGCGGACCGTGACGGTCGAGACGCTGGCCGACGCGATCGAGGCGGCCGCCACCGGCTGGGCCCGGGTGCCCTGGTCGGCCGTGGGCGCCCAGGGCGAGGCGGACGCCAACGGCAAGGGCGTCACCGTCCGCTGCCTGCTGCGCGCCGACGGTTCGCTGCCCGACTCGGAGGACGAGCCGGACCTGATCGCCGTCCTCGGCCGCGCCTACTGACCCGCCCGCCGCCGGCCTGCCGGCTGCCGGAACGTCCGGCCGCCGGCGGGTCCGGACGGTCCGCCGTCCGGCCCGCGAGCGGACGGTGATCTCGGCCGGGTCGGCCCGGCCGTCGGGACGGGGTGATCGATAGGGTTGGTGGGTGCGTTTCGAGCGGGATCGGTTGATCGTGCACCGCAGCGTCCGCCGGGGTCGGATCGGCTGGGTGCGGGCGGCCCGGGTGGTCAGCGACGACGAACGCGGCCTGCTGGTCTGGATCGCCCGCGGCGCGCCGGTGGCCAACGAGGTCACCGCCGACGGCCGGGGAATGCGGACCATGCCGTTCACCGAGTGGATCACCAACCCCTACCGGCTGCGACCCGGCACCTGGGACGGGCCGCCGCTGCTGAAGTTCCACCCGGTCGGGGCCGCCCACTCGGTCTGGTGGTTCCGGGACCCGCGGACCGACCGGTTCACCCACTGGTACGTCAACCTGGAGGAACCGGCCATCCGCTGGGACGACGGCCCGGTGGCCGGCATCGACGTCGTCGACCAGGACCTGGACGTGGTGATCCAGCCCGACGGCACCTGGTGCTGGAAGGACGAGGACGAGTTCACCGAGCGGCTGGCGTACCCGGAGCACTACTGGGTCGCCGACCCGGACGCCGTACGGACCGAGGGGGAGCGGGTGATCAAGATGGCCGAGGCCGGGCAGTTCCCGTTCGACGGAACCTGGTGCGACTTCACCCCCGACCCCGGCTGGACCGCCCCGGCCCGGCTGCCCGCCGGCTGGGACCGGCCGCCGGTCCGCCGCTGACCGCCGCCGGTCGCCCGGTTCCGCGCCGTGATTTTCATGATCGACACATCGCGGGGCGGGCCTGGCCGGTGGCGGTGTGAAGGAAAGCCGGCGAGTCTGGCACAATGGGTCGCTGGTACCCGGCGCGCGACCGGCGCCCTCTAACCCGGTCGTCGCCAGCCCACCGAGTTGTCCCCGGCCCAAACCCCACTGTGCCGGTCGGCGCTCACCCGCCCACCGCCCGCTCGGGTTGGTGAGAATCGCAACAGGAGCGAACTGACTGTGGCCGTAAAGATCCGGCTCCTGCGGATGGGTAAGATCCGCAACCCGCAGTACCGCATCGTCGTCGCCGACTCGCGCACCAAGCGTGACGGTCGGGCGATCGAGTTCGTCGGCATCTACCAGCCGAAGCACGACCCGTCGGTGATCGAGGTCGTCTCCGACCGGATCCAGTACTGGCTGTCCGTCGGCGCCCAGCCGAGCGAGGCCGTCCAGCGGATCCTGGAGAAGACCGGCGACTGGCAGAAGTTCAAGGGTGAGCCGGCCCCGCCGCCGCTGCTGGTGGCGCCGGAGCGGGCGGACCGCAAGGCCGCCTACGAGGCCGAGGCCCAGGCCGCCGCCGGGGTGGCCGAGACGCCGACCAAGGCACCCAAGAAGAAGGCGGAGAAGCCGGCCGCCGAGAAGAAGGCCGACGCCGAGAAGCCGGCGGAAACCGCGGAGCCGGCCGCCGCGAACTCCGGTGAGCAGGCCTGACATGGCGCTCCGGCCCGCGCTTGAGCACCTGGTCAAGGGCATCGTCGACCACCCGGACGACGTGCGCGTCCGGCTGGTCGACTCCCGCCGGGGCAAGCGCCTCGAGGTTCGGGTGCACCCGGAGGACCTCGGGACGGTCATCGGGCGGTCCGGACGCACCGCCAAGGCGCTGCGCCAGGTGATCGGCTCGATCGGCGGGCGCGGCGTACGCGTCGACATCGTCGACT
Source organism: Micromonospora zhanjiangensis (assembly GCF_042650605.1). Classification (NCBI taxonomy): domain Bacteria; kingdom Bacillati; phylum Actinomycetota; class Actinomycetes; order Micromonosporales; family Micromonosporaceae; genus Micromonospora; species Micromonospora zhanjiangensis. Next base: position 200,310 of record NZ_JBHSBN010000002.1, read on the forward strand.
CGTACTGATGCTCCTGATCATCGGCCGGATCGGTAAGCCGCACGGCATCCGCGGTGAGGTCACCGTGGAGGTGCGGACCGACGAACCGGACCTTCGATTCGCCGTCGGGTCGGTGCTGCGCACCGACCCGACGGCCGCGTCCGCACCGGCCGACCCGGCCCTGGGCGATCCGGTGCGCGCACCGGAGCAGCTCACCGTCGAGAGCGTCCGCTGGCACTCCGGTCGCCTGCTGGTCGCCTTCGAGGGGGTGTACGACCGGGATCACGCCGAGGCGTTGCGCGGCACGCTGCTGCAGGTGGACAGCGCCGACGTGGCCGAGCCGACCGACCCGGACGAGTTCAACGACCACCAACTCGTCGGCCTGCGGGTGGTGACCCCGGCCGGTGAGCCGCTGGGCGAGGTGGCCCGGATCGACCACGCGCCCGCCTCGGACCTGCTGGTCCTGCGCCGGCCGGAGGGGCGTACCGCGCTGATCCCGTTCGTCAAGGCGATCGTTCCCGAGGTCGACCTGGCCGCCGGCCGGGTCGTCGTCGACCCGCCCGCGGGCCTGCTCGACCTGTGAGCCCGGCCCCGATGCGCGTCGACGTCGTCTCGATCTTCCCCGAGTACCTCGCCCCGCTCGACCTCTCGCTGATCGGCCGGGCGCGGGCCACCGGCGTGCTGGATCTCGCCGTACACGACCTGCGGGCCTGGACGCACGACGTGCACCGCACGGTCGACGACACCCCGTACGGCGGCGGGCCGGGGATGGTGATGCGGCCGGAGCCGTGGGGTGAGGCGCTGGACGCGCTGGCCCCGGCGGGCGCGTCGCCGCCGCCCCGGCTGCTGGTCCCCGGGCCGGCCGGGGTGCGGTTCGACCAGGCGCTGGCCGCCGAACTCGCCGCCGAGCCGCACCTGATCTTCGCCTGCGGCCGGTACGAGGGGATCGACCAGCGGGTGCTGGACCACGCGGCGACCCGGATGCCGGTGACCGAGGTCTCGCTCGGCGACTACGTGCTCTTCGGCGGCGAGGTCGCGGTGCTTGTCGTCCTGGAGGCGGTGACCCGGTTGCTGCCCGGGGTGCTCGGCAACGCCGGGTCGCTGGACGAGGAGTCGCACGCGCACGGGTTGCTCGAGGCACCGGTCTACACCAAGCCACCGAGCTGGCGCGGACACGCCGTGCCGGACGTCCTGCGGTCCGGCGACCACGGCCGGATCGCCCGGTGGCGGCGGGCGGCGGGACTGCTACGGACGGCGACCCGGCGGCCCGACATGCTGGCCGCGCTGCCGCCTGAAACTTTGGACAAATACGACGTGGCAACCCTGACCGAGGCCGGATTTCGGGTGCCGACCCGGGATGTGGCAAAGTAGAGGGGTTGCCGCAGCCGGCCGCACCGCGGGCGGCTGCGAGGATCCCGAGATCCGGTCGGGATCAGAATCACCCATCCGCGTGCCGAACGGTACGCCGTGAACTCTCAAGGATGCAGCGATGAACACCCTGGACGCCCTTGACGCCCAGTCGCAGCGGACCGACCTGCCCGACTTCCGCGCCGGTGACACCGTCAAGGTGCACGCGCGGGTCGTCGAAGGCAACCGGTCCCGGGTTCAGATCTTCCAGGGCGTCGTCATCCGGCGGCAGGGGGCCGGCCTGCGCGAGACGTTCACCGTCCGCAAGGTCAGCTTCGCCGTCGGGGTCGAGCGCACCTACCCGCTGAACAGCCCGGCGATCGACCGGATCGAGGTCGTCACCCGTGGTGACGTCCGCCGCGCGAAGCTCTACTACCTGCGCGAGCTCCGGGGCAAGAAGGCCAAGATCAAGGAGAAGCGCGAAAAGGTCAGCTGACCCGGTACCACCGGCCGCGTCGATCGCAGCCGGTGTCGAACCGGACAGCGTTGACTACGCTGGTCCGTACGGGCAGTCGCGAGACGCCTCGGCCATGGCGCTCGTCGTGGTCGTGGGAGATGTGCGCACTACCGTCCGTGGCGCCCTCACCGGGGCAGCCGGGCGGTAGTGCCGTATCCCGGCACCGGGGAGTTGCCTGATGCGCAGGCTGGAGTTCGAGGACGACACCGACGACCCGTGGCAACGCCCGGCGCGGCGCTTCGTGCGTGGTGGCCGTCGACAGATGCCGCTCTGGCAGGAGCTCCCGCTGCTGCTCGTCGTGGCCTTCTGCCTCGCCGTACTGATCCGTACCTTCCTGCTGCAGGCGTTCTTCATCCCCTCCGGGTCGATGGAGAACACCCTGCTGATCGGTGACCGGGTGCTGGTCAACAAGGTCGTCTACGACGTCCGCGATCCGGTCCGCGGCGAGGTGGTGGTCTTCCGGGGCACCAGCGCCTGGGTACCGGAGATCACCGAGGAGAAGGATCCGGGCTTCCTGCCCCGGCTGGGCCGGACCGTCGGTGACCTGGTCGGCGTCAGTCGACCGGGCGAGAAGGACTTCATCAAGCGGGTCATCGGGCTGCCCGGGGACCGGGTGAGTTGCTGCGACACCAAGGGCCGGGTCACCGTCAACGGCAGGCCGCTGGACGAGACGTACATCTTCCAGGACTCGCCGCTGGATCTCCCGCCCAGTGGACGGGAGTGCCGGTCCCGGCGGTTCGACGAGGTGGTCGTCCCGCAGGGGCAGCTGTTCGTCATGGGCGACCACCGGTCGATCTCTCAGGACGCCCGCTGCCAGGGGCCGATCCCGATCGACAACGTGATCGGACGGGCGGTCGTCATCGTCTGGCCGTACCCCCGGTGGGCCTCGATGTCGGTGCCGCCGACGTTCGCCGACGTACCGCGGGCGGTGGCCGCCCCGGCCGCCGGCGACCGGCCGCCCGGTGGGCCGTCGGGCGCGGACGGCCAGGCCGTCGCCGGCCCGGTCCTGGCGCCGCTGTTGATATCCGTCGTTTTCTCCGCGCGTGCCCGGCAGCGCCGTTCGACCCGACGTCGTAGGCTCTTGCCGTGATCGACGAGCAGACTGAGGACAAGCCCAAGGGGCGCAGTTCCTTCTGGAAAGAGCTTCCCATCCTGGTGATCGTGGCCGTCCTGGTCGCGGTGGTGGTCCGGGCCTTCGTCCTGCAGACCTTCTACATTCCGTCGCCATCGATGGAACACACCCTCGACATCAACGACCGCGTGCTCGTCAACAAGCTCGTCTATGACTTCCGCTCGCCGCACCGGGGCGAGATCATCGTCTTCGAGGCGCCGGCCGAGTGGCGCAGCAACCCCGACGGCGAGGACTTCATCAAGCGGGTCATCGGGGTCGCCGGTGACCACATCGTCTGCTGTGACGCGCAGCAGCGGATCACGGTCAACGGCCACCCGCTGGACGAGCCCTACATCTACACCGTGAACGGGGTCCGCGACCCCGCCGCGGACCAGGAGTTCGACGTCACCGTCCCGGCCGGCCGGCTGTGGGTGATGGGCGACCACCGATCGGCGTCCGGCGACTCGCTGGAGCACTGGAAGCAGTCCCAGGACATCAAGGTCTCCACCATCTCCGAGGACGCCGTGGTGGGGCGGGCCTTCACCGTCTTCTGGCCGTTCGGCAGGGCGAAGTGGCTCACGGTGCCGGACACGTTCGAGGGGGTGCCCGGTCCGAACGGTTGACCGCGCACCGACGCTGTCCGACCCGTCCCATAGGCTGACCCGGTGACCACCTTCACCCCCCGGCGCGCCGCTCGGGTGCTCCTCGTCGACGGTGGCGACCGGATCCTGCTGCTGCGGGGTTTCGACCCGGCGCGACCGGAGCACCGGTTCTGGATGACGCCCGGCGGCGGCCTCGACGCGGACGAGTCCCCGGCCGCCGCCGCGGTCCGCGAGCTCGCCGAGGAGACGGGACTGCGGCTGGCGCCCGAGGAACTCGGGACCGTGGTCTGGCGGGAGACCACCGAGTTCACCTTCGACAGCCGGTGGTACCGGCAGGAGCAGGAGTACTTCCTGGCCCGGGTGCCCGCCTGGGAGGTGGACACGTCGGGCTTCCAGGAGGACGAGCGGAACAGCATCGACGGTCACCGGTGGTGGAGCCTGCCGGAGTTGGCGACCACCACCGAACGGATCTATCCGGCGGTACTGCCCACGCTGCTGTGGGAGGCACTGAGCGGCGGCGTGCCGTGCTGACCCCGCCGCGCACCGTCGTACGCCGGGAGGCCGGCCTCTACGCCTTGGAGCGGGCATTGCAGCGCCGCGGCTTCCGGCAGGTGGCCGGTGCCGACGAGGCCGGCCGGGGCGCCTGCGCCGGCCCGCTGGTGGCGGCGGCCGCGATCCTGCCCGAGGGGCGGCGCGGGGAGATCGACGGGCTGGCCGACTCGAAGCTGCTCACCCCCGCCGCCCGGGAGCGGGCCTACGACCTGGTCGTCGCCCGGGCCCTGGCGTACGCGGTGGTGGTCGTCCCGGCGACCGAGGTCGACGCCCGCGGGCTGCACGTGTGCAACCTGGCCGCCATGCGGAGGGCGTTGGCCGCGCTGACGCCGGGGCCGGACTACGTCCTGACCGACGGCTTCGGCGTCGACGGGCTCGGTGTGCCGGGGCTCGCCGTCTGGAAGGGGGACCGGGTGGCGGCCTGCGTCGCCGCCGCCAGCGTGCTGGCCAAGGTCACCCGGGACCGGATCATGGTCGAGCTGGACGGCCGGTATCCCGGCTACGGTTTCGCGGAACACAAGGGATACATCACCAGCGAGCACAGCGAGGCGCTCAATCGGCACGGACCGTGCGAGGAGCACCGTTTCTCGTACGTCAACGTCGCCGAGGTCTCGGGCCGGGCGGGCCGTCCGCCCCGGGCCCGACGCCCGGTCGGGGTCGGCGGCCGGGCGTCGGAGTGAGGCGATGGGGCGATCCGCCCCGGTAGGGAGTACCGTCGGCGTGGCGTTGGGCGAGCGACCTCGACCGCCGGTGTCGGTGGGGGAAGATGTGGCCATGGAAGGCGGAGTGCGATGAGCGCGGAAGATCTCGAAAAGTACGAGACCGAGATGGAGCTGCAGCTCTACCGTGAGTACCGGGACATCGTCCGCCAGTTCTCCTACGTGGTCGAGACCGAGCGCCGGTTCTACCTGGCCAACCAAGTCGATCTCCACGTGCGCAACTCCGACGGCGAGGTCTACTTCGAGGTGGAGATGCACGACGCCTGGGTGTGGGACATGTACCGCCCTGCGCGCTTTGTGAAGAATGTCCGGGTGATGACCTTCAAGGACGTCAACGTCGAGGAGCTGGAGAAGCCGGAGATTTCGCTCCCGGCGGACTCCGGTTTCGGTAGCTGACCCGCTCTCCGCTACTTCGAGAGTGGCCCGTTCGGCCGGGCGAGGCTGTGCGGCGCCGCCGCTTCCGGCGGGGATCGTCCACCATGCATGGTCGGCACCGCGGCGACCGGGCCGGCGACGTGGGCCTCGGGAGGCTCGGGGGCGGGCGCATAGCAGATCAACGGCTCGCCTGGTCGTTTTCCACAGCGCCCCGCGTTGTCCACAGGCTCACTGATCGGCGTTGCCGGCCGGCGGGGGACCGACCAGGCTTCCGGCATGAACGAGGATCGTGAGCCGGCCGTCCGGCGGAGCGCGGGCGAGCAGTGGACCGCGGGCGGCGGCCGGACCCGGCCAGGCGGGTGGAGCGCGGTGGCCGGGCTGGTCGCCCTGCTTCTACTGTTCTCGGCCGGAGCAGCCGGCCCTCCCCACCCGGCCGGCTCGGCGCCGGTGACCGCCATGACGGGACCGCCGCCACCGGTCACCGCCCACCCGGCCGGGGCGGTGGTCCCGGCACGCGCCTGGGCCGGGACCGGCGTGGATGCGGCCGGGCCCGTCGGCGACTTCCGCTGGCCGCTCGACGGCACACCCCGGCTGACGCGCCGGTTCGACCCGCCGCCGCACCCGTGGTCGCCCGGCCACCGCGGGGTCGACCTCGCCGCCCCGGCCGGGGAACCGGCCCGAGCCGCGGGGGACGGCGTGATCCTGTACGCGGGTCAGGTGGCCGGCCGGCCGGTGGTCAGCGTGCTGCACGCGGGCGGGCTGCGCACCACGTACGAACCGGTGGTGCCAGGCGTTCGGGTCGGGCAGCCGGTCCGGGCCGGTGATCGGCTCGGTGCGCTGGTGCCCGGACATCCGGGCTGCCCCGTCGGCACCTGTCTGCACTGGGGGCTGCGCCGGGGCGACAGCTATCTCGATCCCCTCGCCCTGCTCGGGCTCGGCCGGGTCCGCCTACTGCCCGACTGAGGACCGGCCGGGTCAGGCCAACTCGGCCAGCAGGGCCGGGAGTCGTTCGGCGAGCCGGTCGTATTCGTCGGGCCGGTTGTAGACCTGTCCGCTCAGCCGCAAAAAGCCCCGACCACCCCAGGCGCTGACCGCCACCTCGGTGCGAAGCTGGTCGGAGATCCGGTTCCGCAGGGCCACCGCCTCGTCGACCGAGGTGGCGACGCCGGGGGGCAGTGGGACCAGCCTCATCGAGACCGTCGGGCCACCGGGATCGGGCAGCGCCTCCGGGCCGAGCCCGAGCGCCGCGCCGACCACCCGTTGCCCGTACGCCGCCAGCGCGGCGTTGTGTGCGCGCACCGTGTCCACCCCGAGCGTGCGCAGCGTGAACACGCCGACCGGCGCGGCCAGCCAGGGCGTGTAGTCCAGGGTGGCCTGGTACTCCACGTTGGACGGGAAACCGGACTGCTGCTCCCAGGAGACGACCAGCGGTTCGATCCGTCCGCGCCAGCGAGGTGCCACCGACAGCACCGCGGTGCCGCGCGGGGCGTACCCCCACTTGTGCAGGTTCCCCATCCAAAAGTCGGCGCCGATGGCCGCGACCGGATCGGGCAGCATCCCCGGCGCGTGCGCGGCGTCGACCAGCACCGGCACGCCCGCCTCCCGGGCCACCGGCACGATCGCGGCGGCCGGGAACAGCCGGGCGGTGGGCGAGGTGATCTGGTCGACGATCAGCAGCTTGGTCCGCCCGGGCCGCAGCCCGGCCCGGACGATCTCGACGATCTCCGGGTCGGTCGCGGTCTGCGGCACCGACAACGTTCTGACCACCGCCCCGGTGCGCCGGCATTCCCGTTCGGCCGCGAACAGCACCGCGCCGTACCCGTGATCGGTGACGATGACCTCGTCCCCGGAGTTCAGACGCACCGACTGGAGCACGATCGCGGCGCCTGCGGTCGCGTTGCCGATCAGGGCCGTACCGGCCGGGTCGGCGCCGAGGAAGGTGGCCAGGTGCCGGCGGCTGTGGCTGATCCGGTCGGTCAACCCGCGGACGAAGAACCGCATCGGGTTGCTCTCGGTCTCGTCCCGCAGCCGCTGCTGGGCCCGCTGCACACCGATCGGCACCGCCCCGTACGAGCCGTGGTTGAGGTGGGCCACCGCCGGGTCGAGCGAGAACAGCAGCCGGGCACCCGGAATCGGGTCGGGCGGCTGCTGGCCGGGGGTGCTCACCCGATGATCGTAACCGTCCCGCCCGGCCGTGGAACGATGTCCGCACCGGCTGCCCGGCATCACTCCGCACTGGCCGGCACTGGCCGGCACTGGCCGGCACTGGCCGGCACTGGCCGGCACTGGCCGGGTCCGGCCGGAACTGCCCGAACTGGGCCTGGTGTGTCGCGGTGGCCGGCGCACCGCAGGCGGAAACCGGTGGGGCGGGTGACGGTTCAGGCCCGGGGATGGGCCTGCCGGTAGGCGGCCCGCAGCCGTTCCACCGAGACGTGGGTGTAGATCTGGGTGGTGGACAACGAGGCGTGACCGAGGATCTCCTGCACGGCCCGCAGGTCGGCACCGCCCTCCAGCAGATGGGTCGCCGCCGAGTGGCGCAGCCCGTGCGGACTGGTCCGGGGCAGACCGGCCGCCCGGGCGTACCGGTCGACGATCCGCCGGGCGATGGTGGCCTGCAACCGGCCGCCGCGGGCACCCAGCAGCAGCGCCTCCCCGCTCGTGGCGCCGCGTAGTGCCGGCCGACCCGACCGGAGCCAGTCGTCGAGCGACCGCTGGGCCGGGGCCCCGTACGGCACCGCCCGTTCCTTGGCGCCCTTGCCGAGTACCCGGACCACCCGCCGCCCCTGGTCGACGTCGCCGAGATCCAGCCCGCACAGCTCACTGACCCGGATTCCGGTGCCGTAGAGCAGTTCGAGCACGACCCGGTCGCGCAGCAACACCGGGCCGTACTCGTCGCCGGGTGCCTGGACCAACTCCCGCGCCTGGTCGGCGCGGAGCACCCCGGGCAGATCCCGGCGCGCCTTCGGACTGGCCAACGGCGCCCCCACGTCGGTGGCGAGCAATCCGGCCCGGTGCGCCCAGGCGCTGAACACCCGCGCCGACGCCGCCTTGCGGGCCAGCGACGTCCGGGCCGCGCCGCCGGTACGCAGCCGGGCCAACCAACTGCGCAGGACGGCCAGCTCCAGCGCGGCGGGTTCGGTGCGTCCCATCCGTACGGCGTGGTCGAGCAGCGACACCACATCCGCGACGTACGCCCGGACGGTGTGCGCGGACCGGTTGTCCACCCGGGACAGGTGCTCGGCGAAGTCGTCCGCCGCGTCCCGCATGGCCTGCGGCAGGGTCTCGTGGGTCGCGCGGGTGCTGGTCCGGCTCATCACTCGAACGGTCCGGCCGTTGCCCGCCTCCGTCAAGCCGGCACACCGGTCGGTCGGTGCCGGGTTCGCCGTCCGCCCGGCCGGTCGGTCCCGAAATTGGTTGTCCGGGCGATCGGCCGGCCGGTCCGGCGGCTGGTTATCCGGGTGGTTGTCCGGTCGGTCCTGCGGGTCGTTGGTCGGTTGGTTGTCCGGTCGGTCGCGTGGGTGGTTGGTCGGTCGGTCGTGCGGGTGGTTGGCCGGGCGGTTGTGCGGGTGGTCTGGGCGGCAAAGCGTAGCCGTCGTTCCGGCGTACCAGCAGGCCGAGCCCTTCCAACATGGACAACCTGCGCAGCGTGGTGCGGATGTCCAGGCCCGCCCGCGCGGCGAGGACGTCCACCCCGACGGTGCCACGCGCCGGGAGCGAATCGAGCACCAGCGCCGTGTCGTCGTCGAGCAGGTCACGCGGTCGTTGCGGCGCACGCGCCAGCGGTGCCAGGTCGGCACCGATCCGGCCCACCTCCTCCAGAATGTGCGGCACCCCGGTGACCAGTCGTGCGTCGGGTCGCTCCCGCAGGATCTGATGGGCGCCGACGCTCATCGCGGAGGTCACCGGACCGGGCACCACCATCCCCGACCGGCCCACGGCCAGCGCCCGTTGCAGGGTCTGGGTGGCACCGCTGCGAGCCGCCGCCTCGACCAGCACCGTGCCCCTGGTGACCGCCGCGATGACCCGGTTGCGGATCAGGAACCGGTGCCGCAGTGGGTCCGATCCCGGCGCCCACTCGCTGACCAGCAGGCCGGTCTCGGCGATCCGGTCGAACAACGCCGTGTTGCCGACCGGGTACGGACGGTCCACCCCGCAGGCCAGTACCGCCACCGTCAGACCGCCGGCGTTGAGCGCGCCCCGATGGGCGGCCGCGTCGATGCCGTACGCGCCACCGGAGACCACGGACCAGCCGCGGTCGGCCAGGTCGTATCCGATCCCGACGCCGATGTGTGTCCCGTACGGCGTGGCGGCCCGGGAGCCGACCACCGCGACCGAACGGTCCAACGCCTCACCGAGCGGCCAGCCACCCCGTACCCACAGACACAGCGGCGGCGCGGTCTCCTGGTCCACCCGACGCGCGGCGCCTCGGCGCAGCCGTTCGAGATGGTGCACCTGCGCGGGCCACTCGTCATCGTCGGGGGTCACCAGCCGTGCGCCGAGCCGTTCGGCCCGGGTCGCGGCCGTCTCGGCCACCTCGCGCGGGTCGCCCCCGCTGAGCCGGGCGGCGACCGCCCTGCGGAGTTTCTCGTCGGTGACCTCGCCCGCGCGCAACCGGTCCAGCGCTGCCGCCGGCCCGTGCCGCTTGACCAGGTCGTAGACCGACCAGGTGCCGGGTTCGGTGAGCCAACCCAGCGCGATCCGGGCCAGCCGTGCCGCGTCCCAACCACCGGGCCGGCGCTCGCCGGTCACGACGTCTCCCCGGTACGCAGGGCGACCGCCTCGTCGACGTCTCCGGCGTCGGGCCGGTCCCGACCGTCCAGATCGGCGATCGTCCAGGCCAGCCGGAGCGCCCGGTCGAAGCCCCTGGCGGAGAGCGAACCGCTGTCCAACCGGACCTGCAAGGCGCGCGTGACGTCGGTCGGCAGTCGCCACGGTGGCCGACGTAACGACGGGCCGGGCACCTCGGCGTTGAGCCGCCAACCGGCCGACGCCCAACGGCCGACGGCGGCGGCGCGGGCCTTGGCCACCCGCTCGGCGACCACGGCCGACGGCTCGGCGTGACCAGCGGTCTCCAGCAGCTCGGCGGCCCGCATCGCCATCAACGGAACCCGCACGTCGATCCGGTCCAGCAGCGGGCCGGACAGCCGACCGAGATAGCGGCGCCGGGCCAGCGGGGTGCATTCGCAGAACGCGTCACCGGCCGGTTTCGCGCACGGACACGGATTGGCGGCCATGACCAGCTGTACCCGGGCCGGGTACTCCGTGCCGCCCATCGAGCGGGCGAGGACGATCCGCCCGTTCTCCAGCGGCTGCCGCAGTGCCTCCAGCGCGCCCTTGCCGAACTCCGGAGCCTCGTCCAGGAAGAGCACCCCGCGGTGGGCCAGCGAGAGCGCACCCGGTCGGGCGAGACCGGAACCGCCACCGACCAGCGACGCGACCGTGGCCGTGTGGTGCGGCGCCCGGAAGGGCGGGCGCCGGATCAGGTCGCCGCCCGGGGGCAGCACCCCGGCGATCGAGTGCAACGCGGTCACCTCCAGGGCGGCGTCGTCGTCGAGCGGGGGCAGGATCGACGGCAGCCGCTCGGCGAGCATGGTCTTGCCGGCACCTGGCGGCCCCAGCAGCGCGAGGTGGTGCCCGCCCGCCGCCGCGACCTCCAGGGCCCGCCGGCCCAGCGCCTGTCCGGCGACGTCGGCGAGGTCGGGCGTCGGTTCCGGCGGCGGCAGCGGTCGCGCCGGCGGGGGAAGCAACCGTTCACCGTCGCGGATGAAGGCGACCAACCGGTGCAGATGGTCCACCGCCCGGATCTGCACGCCCGGCACCACGGCCGCCTCGGTGGCGTTGTGCAGCGGTACGACGATCCGGCTCACGCCGGCCCGCGCCGCGGCCGCGACCATCGGCAGTACGCCGCGGACCGGTCGGACGGTGCCGTCCAGTCCCAACTCGCCGATCACGACCATCCCGTCCAGTGGTGCCAGCGGTAGTTCGCCCGACCCGCCCAGCAGCGCGGCGGCGATCGCCAGGTCGAAGGCGGAGCCGTGTTTCGGCAACGTCGCGGGCAGCAGGTTCACCGTGATCCGCCGATTGGGCCACTTCTGGCCGGAATTGACGATGGCCGCCCGGACCCGGTCCCGCGCCTCGTTCAGGGCGGTGTCCGGCAATCCGGACAGCACCACGGCGGGCAACCCGAGCGCCAGGTCCACCTCGACCTCGACGACGTGGCCGGTCACCCCGACCAGCGCCACGCACAGCACCTTCGCGTAGCTCATGCCGCCCCTCCGCTGAGCTGGCCGATTCGCTCACTCCGTTCGCTCATGTCAGAACGCGGCCTTGATGTGCTCGACCCGTGCGGGGCCGGCGGCGCGGACGTACACCTCGACGACGTCGAAGCGGATCTCCCGTGGATGTGCCTCGTGGCTGGCCAGCCACGCGGCGGCCAGCCGGCGCAGTCGTCGGGCCTTCGCGGCACCCACGGCCTCGGCGGGGCTGCCGAAGGTGGCGCCGCGCCTGGTCTTCACCTCGCAGAACGCGAGGGTCTCGCCGTCCCAGGCGATGATGTCGATCTCGCCCTGGTCGGTACGCCAGTTCCGGTCCACCACCCGTTGGCCGGCATCGACCAGATGCCGTACGGCGCAGCGCTCCCCGTACGAGCCGACGGCCAGTCGTGTCCTCGTCATGCGTCGAGGGTCGGCCGGTCGGGGGACCGGCGCGGACCTGAGAAGCGGCGCTGTGGAAAACCAGGTCCCCTGTGGACGATCGGACGATCATGCCTCCGGTGTGCTATACGGCGACGGTCCGATCCGCTGGTCACGGACCGGACCGCCGCCGTACCGTCCGGTCAGCCGCCGAGGCTCGCCGCGGCCGAGGCGATCGCCGACGAGAAGTAGCTCACCTGGGTGTAGACGCCGGGGTAGTTGGGTCGGGCGCAGCCGTTGCCCCAGCTGACTATGCCCACCTGGATCCAGGCGTTGGCGGCGTCCCGGCGGAACATCGGCCCGCCCGAGTCGCCCTGGCAGGTGTCGGTGCCGCCGCCGGCGTACCCGGCGCAGATCTCCTCGTTCGGGATGAGGTCACCGCCGTACGAGGCGTTGCAGCTGGAGTCGCTGACGAACGGCACGGTCGCCTTCAGCAGGTACCGCTGCTGGGCGCCACCCTCCCGGGCCGCGCCCCAGCCGGCGACGGTGAACGTGCCGCTGTCGTACGCCGTGCTGGTGGCGATCGGCAGGGTGCTCAACCCGGTCACCGGGCTGGCCAGCCGGATCAGCGCCCAGTCCTTGCCGTTGCCGTTGTACCCGGGAGCCCGGTAGACGTAGTTCGACTTCACCGTGATCCGGCTGGACGACTGCAGGTCGACCACGCCGAGGGTCGCGGTGATGCTGGTGTTGGTGCCGGTGGAGCCGACGCAGTGGGCGGCCGTGAGCACCAGCCGGGAGCTGTACAGCGCCCCGCCGCAGCCCATCGAGAGTCGTACCATGAACGGGAACTCGCCCTCGGCGGCGCGTGAGCCGCCGACGACGTTCGGGGTCACCCCGCCACCGGGTTCGGCGGACGCGGGCGCGGCGAGAATGGCACTGCCGACGGTCGCCGCGGTCAACGCGGCGGCCAGCAGGCCGGTGAGGGTACGCCAACGGATCATGTGTCCTCCCCAACGGAGACCGGCGCGCCGGGGGTGGAGCGCGCGGATCGGTGCCCACAGCGTAATTATTACGGTCTATATAGACCACCATCCCGAACGCGTCATACCGGCGGGGGTGGGTCGACCGGGCGGCAACACGTCGATTCGGGTAACAAACGTCGCAGCCCAGGCGGCCCGAAGGCGGTCCGACTGGCGGTGTTCCCGCAGGTCGCATACGGTGCGGGACCGTGGACGGACAACGCAACCTCCCCGAGGATCCCGAACCCCGCTGGTACGCCGGGGAGCGCGGCTACGCGGAGCCGGACTGGCACGCCGCGCCGCCGGCCTCCGGCCCCGACCCCGCCGGATCGTGGGCGGGTGACGATCACTACCCGGCCGAGCCCGGCCGGGATCCGGTTCCGCCGGTGGAGCCGACCACCGGCCGGTACGCCGCGTCGGCCGACCCGGGCGCCCGGTACGGTGCCGCCGACCGGTCTGGCACGGCCGCCGGGCGGGAGACCGACCGGTTCACCGAGGACCACTACGTCCGGCCGCGCCGGGCGGAGCAGGCCCGGTCCACACCCGCCGACCAGGACTATCCGAGGTACGTCGGTCAGGACTTCGACGACGCCGGTCGGTCGGGCCGCCCCGGTCAGGACCTCGACGGTGCCGGTCGGCGGGCCGTCCCGGGCCACCCGCCCGGCGGGTACGCCGGCGGCACCGGCCGGGTGGCCGAATTTCCGGTGGTGGAACCGGGTCGCGGGGCGGAGCGGGAGGCCGCGCCGGCGCACCCGGCCGGTCCGCCGGCACCGGCCGCCGGGCCGGCGGTCGACAGCACCGCCCGCTTCCACACCGAACCCATCGACCGGCAGACGCTGCGCCGGCCGGTGGCCGACCCGGCCGTGGGCACCGCGGACGGGCCCGCCGCAGCACCCGCGGCCCCGCCCGCCGGCGGCCCGTCGGTCGGCGGCCCGTCGGTCGGCGGGCAGTCGGTCGGCGGGCAGTCGGTCGGCGGGCAGTCGGCCGTCGACGCGGCGACCGGGCAGTACGCCATCACGCCGCCGTCCGGTCCGCCGGCCGGTAACGGGGTCTACCGCACCCGTCGGCCGACGATCGCGTTGTTGCTCGCGCTGGTCGCGGTGCTGTTCGAGGTTCCCGCGCTGCGGGTGCTGTTCAGCGCGGCGACGGGCGGCCCGGTCTCCGTACCCGGCGTGGTCTCCGGGACGTTCCTGGTGCTCGGTCTGCCGATCTTCGCGATCGGCCTGTACGGCCTGAGCACCGGAGCCGCCGCGCTGGCGGACTCGGCCCGGGGCTGGCTGCGTCCGCCGACCGGCTACCTCACCGTCGGTCTGGTGCTGTTCGTCGCGGCCGCCGTCGCCGCCGGCTGACCCGGCTGCCGCCGGCTGACCCGGCCGCCGGTTGATCCGACCGTCGGCTGACCCGGCCGTCGCGGTCGCTGGGGCGGCCGGTTGACCGGGGCGGGCGACCGAACGGACGGGGCGTCCCGTTCGTCCGGAATCGGAAATGCCGGTGGACCGTCCCGCCGGTGGCCCGGTGCCGTGTCCGACCGCCACCGGCCGCGGTCGCCGAGGGCGTGGCGGGGGTTTGCGGCTGGTGGGAAGCGCGGGGGCGTACACTCGACTCTGGCGACCGCCTCGCGCGGTCGACCTCGCGTGCCCTCCTCACGGTGCTTCCGTGCGGCGACGGCCCCCTGGTCCCGATCATGATCGGGCCCGTTCCGGCCGGCGATCGGGTGCCAGGACGCCGGACCGCCGGTCCGGCGTGACAACCAGGGACAATTGAAGGAGCACCACCATGGCCGTCGTGACCATGCGCCAGTTGCTGGAGAGCGGGGTCCACTTCGGGCACCAGACCCGTCGGTGGAACCCGAAGATGAAGCGCTTCATCTTCACCGAGCGCAACGGCATCTACATCATCGACCTCCGGCAGACCCTCGACTACATCGAGAAGGCCTACGAGTTCGTGCGCAACACCGTCGCCGAGGGCGGCAGCATCCTCTTCGTCGGCACCAAGAAGCAGGCGCAGGAGGCCATCGCCGAGCAGGCCACCCGGGTCGGTCAGCCGTACGTCAACCACCGCTGGCTGGGTGGCATGCTGACCAACTTCCAGACCGTCTACAAGCGGCTGCAGCGGATGAAGGAGCTGGAGGCGCTGGGCGACCTGTCCGGCACCGCGCAGGGCTACACCAAGAAGGAGACCCTGCAGCTGTCCCGGGAGAAGATCAAGCTCACCCGCACCCTCGGCGGTCTGCGGGACATGCAGAAGGTGCCGTCGGCGGTCTGGATCGTCGACACCAAGAAGGAGCACATCGCCGTCGACGAGGCCCGCAAGCTGGGCATTCCGGTGATCGCCGTGCTCGACACCAACTGCGACCCGGACGAGGTCGACTTCCCGATCCCGGGCAACGACGACGCGATCCGCTCCGCCGAGCTGCTGACCAAGGTCATCGCGGCCGCCGTGGGTGACGGTCTGATCGCCCGGTCCGGCAAGCACCGCGGCACCGACGAGAAGCCCGAGCCGGGCGTCGTCGCCGCCGACGAGCCGCTGGCCGAGTGGGAGCGCGAGCTGATCGAGGACAACGAGAAGAAGGCCGAGCAGCCCGCGGCCGCCGCCGCGCCCGCGGCCGCCACCGCGGAGTGAACCCCGGGGCCGCCGGCCGGATCCCGGCCGGCGGCCTCCTCCCGGGTACGCGGGCCTGACGGCCCCGGATCGCGGGCGGTACGCGGGTCACCCGCACCAGACCACACCAATCTGCAGCCCTAGATCACCGAAGAGAGAATCATGTCCAACTTCACCGCCGCGGACGTCAAGAAGCTCCGCGACCTCACCGGCGCCGGCATGATGGACTGCAAGAAGGCGCTCACCGAGGCCGAGGGCGACTTCGACAAGGCCGTCGAACTGCTGCGTGTCAAGGGTGCCAAGGATGTCGGCAAGCGGGCCGGCCGGACCGCCGCCAACGGCCTGGTCGCGCACTCCGGCAAGGCCCTGCTGGAGCTCAACTGCGAGACCGACTTCGTCGCCAAGAACGCCGACTTCATCGCGCTGGCCCAGCAGCTGGTCGAGCACGGCGAGCGCAGCGGCCTGGCCGACGCCGAGGCGCTGCTCGCCTCGACGCTGGCCGACGGTCGGACCGTCGCCGACACCATCCAGGAGCAGTCCGCCAAGATCGGCGAGAAGCTGGTGCTGAACCGCTTCGCCAAGCTGGACGGCACCGTCGCGGTCTACCTGCACCGCAAGTCGCAGGACCTGCCCCCGGCCGTCGGTGTGCTGGTCGAGTACGTCGGCAAGAGCGACGAGGCGGCCGACGCGGACGCCCGTGGCGTGGCGATGCAGATCGCCGCGATGCGGCCGAAGTTCCTCAGCCGCGACGAGGTGCCGGCCGAGACGGTCGAGTCGGAGCGGCGCATCGCCGAGCAGACCGCCCGCGAGGAGGGCAAGCCCGAGGCGGCCCTGCCGAAGATCATCGAGGGTAAGGTCAACGCCTTCTTCAAGGACTTCGTCCTGCTGGAGCAGGCGTCGGTCAGCGACAACAAGAAGACCGTCAACCAGGTGCTCGCCGAGGCGGGCGTCGAGGTGACGCGCTTCGTCCGCTTCGAGGTCGGCCAGGCCTGAGCAGACACCCCGGGCCCGGGCGCACGAACGGCGTACCGGCGGGGCGGACAGGGGAGGAGGCCGTGGGTGTACGTGACAGGCACCGCGGCCTCCTCGTCACATAGGGTCAGCAGCGGCACGTTGGCACTCGGCACGGCGGGTTGCGCCCGCGGAGGGAGATGCGGTCGATGACGCAGGTTGTGAGTGACCGGAGCCTGGCGGCGGACGATCCGACGGCGCCGCCGCCCGGGCGGTCCCGCCGGGTGGTGCTGAAGCTGTCCGGTGAGGTCTTCGGCGGCGGCGCGGTCGGCGTCGACCCGGACGTGGTGCAGGCGATCGCCCGCCAGATCGCGACGGTGGCCCGGCGGGGCGTGCAGGTCTCCGTGGTGGTGGGCGGCGGCAACTTCTTCCGCGGCGTCGAGTTACAGAAGCGCGGGATGGACCGGGCCCGGGCCGACTACATGGGCATGCTCGGCACGGTGATGAACTGCCTCGCCCTGCAGGACTTCCTGGAGAAGGAGAGCGTCGAGACCCGGGTGCAGAGCGCGATCACGATGGCCCAGGTCGCCGAGCCGTACATCCCGCTGCGGGCCATCCGGCACCTGGAGAAGGGCCGGGTCGTGATCTTCGGTGCCGGCGCCGGTATGCCGTACTTCTCCACCGACACCGTCGCGGCCCAGCGCGCGCTGGAGATCCGCGCCGACGTCGTCCTGATGAGCAAGAACGGGGTGGACGGCGTCTACACCGCCGACCCCCGCACCGATCCGACCGCGAGCAAGATCGACTCGATCACCTTCGCCGAGGTGCTGCAGCGCGGTCTGCGGGTGGCGGACCACGCCGCCTTCAGCCTGTGCATGGACAACGACCTGCCGATGCTGGTGTTCGGCGCGCAGGGCGAGGACACCATCGTGCGCGCCGTCGGCGGCGACCGAATCGGGACATTGATCACGACGTGAGTCACGGGCCCCGACCAGGGCTCCCATATCGACAAGATGTTCCAAAGGAGGCGACGGACCAGGTGATCGACGACACACTCCTCGAGGCCGAGGAGAAGATGGAGCGCGCTGTCGAGCACGCCAAGGAGGAGTTCGGGGCTATCCGCACCGGGCGGGCCAACCCGGCGATGTTCTCCAAGGTCATGATCGACTACTACGGCACCCCCACCCCGATGACCCAGATGGCCTCGATCGCGATCCCGGAGCCCCGGATGGCGATCATCAAGCCGTACGACGCCTCGCAGATCCAGGCGATGGAGCGGGCCATCCGCGACTCGGACCTGGGGGTCAACCCGAACAACGAGGGCACCCAGCTTCGCATCCTGCTGCCGCAGATGACGGAGGAGCGGCGTCGCGACATGATCAAGGTGGCCCGGGGCAAGGGCGAGGACGCCAAGGTCGCCATCCGGAACGTCCGGCGGCGGGCCAAGGAGGAACTCGACCGGATCGTCAAGGACGGCGAGGCGGGTGAGGACGACGGGCGGCGGGCCGAGAAGGAACTGGACGACCTGACGCACCGGTACGTGACCCACGTCGACGAGCTGATCAAGCACAAGGAAACAGAACTGCTCGAGGTGTGATGTCCTACCTCGACCCCCACGGCAGCGCCGAGCCTCGCGGCTGGGAGCGCGGTGACCCAGGCGGTCCGCGCTGGCCGGACGAGGAGGACGAGTCTCGGGCGCGGCACGCCGGTGCCGCGCCCGAGACCTATGCCGACTACTCCGGCTACCCGTCCGCGCCCCCGTTCGGGGAGGACGACACCGCCTGGGCCGGCGGGGCGCCGGCGTACCTGCGGGCCGAGGACGACACATCCGTCGTCCCGCGCCTCGACGACGACACCTCCGCCATCCCGCGGATCGACGACGGCGCCGCGGCGTACCCGGATCGCGTGCCCGCGCCCGGAACCGGTCCGCGGCCGTCGGCGGCTGCGACGTCGGTGGACGACGAACCCCCGCCCGGGCGGCGCCCGCCAGGCCGGCGCCGCGCCGGTCGGGACGGCAAGCCGGTACGCGCCAGCCGGGCCGGCCGCAATCTGCCCGCCGCCATCGGTGTCGGGCTGGCCCTCGGCGCGGTCATCGTGCTGTCGCTGTTCCTCTACCGGCCGGCGTTCCTGCTCGTGGTGGCGGTGGCCGCCGGGGTGGGCATCTGGGAAATGGTCCGGGCGGTCCGCACCGGCTCCGACGCGCGGCCACCCCTGGTGCCGTTGCTGGTCGGTGGGATCCTGACGATCGGGCTGGCCTGGTGGGCCGGACCCGACGCGCTCACCCTCGGCCTGCTGGTCACGCTGCTGGCCACGGCGGTCTGGCGGCTCGGCGACGGCCCGCGCGGGCTCGCCCGGGACATGACGGCGTCCGCGCTGATCGCGGTCTACGTACCGTTCCTCGGCGGTTTCGCCGCGATGCTGGCCGAACCGGCCGACGGCGACCTGCGGGTGCTGGTCACCCTCGCCGCGGTGGTGCTCTCGGACACCGGCGGGTACGCCGCCGGGGTCTGGTTGGGCCGGCATCCGATGGCCCCCTCGATCAGCCCGAAGAAGTCCTGGGAGGGGTTCGGCGGGTCGGTGCTGGCAGCGGCGCTCGGCGGGGCGATCCTGCTCTGGACGCTGCTCGACGTCGCGCCGTGGTGGGGCGCCGTGTTCGGGCTCACCATCTCGGTCGCGGCGGTGCTCGGCGACCTCGGTGAATCCATGATCAAGAGGGATCTCGGCATCAAGGACATGAGCAATCTGTTGCCGGGGCACGGCGGGCTGATGGACCGGCTCGACTCGATCCTGTTCGCGGTGCCGGCGGCCTATCTGCTCCTGGCCGTGTTCGCCCCGACGAGTTGAGGCAGCGGTGACGGTTTTGTCTGATGCGGACCGCCGTCGCGGTCCGGCTGCGCACCCTCGGTCCGGCACGCGGTCACCGGGGCGTGGGAGACTGGACAGGCCATGACGACCCTGCCCATGATCCCCATCAGTCCGGACGGGACCATCGGTGGCGCCGGCTCCCGCCGCGCCGCGATGCCGCCCCGTCACCTCGCCGACCTCGACCTGGCCGGCCGACAGGCGCTCGTCGCCGAGCTCGGCGAGCCCGGGTTCCGGGCCAAGCAGATCTCGACCCATTACTTCGGTCGGCTGGTCCGTGACCCGGCACAGATGACGGATCTGCCCGCCGCGACCCGCGAGCGGCTGGCCGACGCGTTGCTGCCCCGCCTGCTCACGCCGGTTCGGGAGATGTCCTGTGACGACGGCGCCACCCGTAAGGCGCTGTGGCGGCTGCACGACGGCTCGCTGGTCGAGAGCGTGCTGATGGGCTACCAGGACCGGGTGACCGTCTGCATCTCCAGCCAGGCCGGCTGCGGGATGGCCTGTCCGTTCTGTGCCACCGGTCAGGCCGGGCTGACCCGCAACCTGTCCACCGCCGAGATCCTCGACCAGGCGGTCTACCTCGCCGGTGTGGCCGCCTCCGGGGCCGTCGCGGGCTCACCCGCCCGGTTGTCGCACGTGGTCTTCATGGGCATGGGGGAGCCGCTGGCCAACTACGCCAGGGTGGTCGCCGCGGTGCGCCGGCTCTGCGCTCCGGCCCCGGAGGGGCTGGGGCTGTCCCAGCGGCACATCACCGTCTCCACGGTCGGTCTGGTGCCGGCGATGCGCAGGTTGGCGGAGGAAGACCTGTCGGTAACCCTTGCGTTGTCGCTGCATGCGCCCGACGATGAGCTTCGCGACGAACTCGTGCCGGTGAACCAGCGCTGGAAGGTGGCCGAGGTGCTGGATGCGGCCTGGGCCTACGCGAGCCGGACGGGGCGGCGGGTGTCTATCGAATACGCGATGATCAGGGATGTGAACGACCAGCCGTGGCGGGCGGATCTGCTGGGTCGGCTCCTCGCCGGCCGGCTCGCGCACGTGAACCTCATCCCGCTCAACCCCACCCCGGGCAGCCGGTGGGACGCCAGCCCGAAGCCGGTC
The DNA here is from genome assembly GCF_042650605.1 of Micromonospora zhanjiangensis. Classification (NCBI taxonomy): domain Bacteria; kingdom Bacillati; phylum Actinomycetota; class Actinomycetes; order Micromonosporales; family Micromonosporaceae; genus Micromonospora; species Micromonospora zhanjiangensis. The sequence goes on from NZ_JBHSBN010000002.1 coordinate 220,678, forward strand.
GAACGCGAGTTCGTACGGAGGCTGCGGGCGGCGGGCGTCTCGACTACAGTCCGTGACACCCGTGGTCAGGAGATCGACGGTGCGTGCGGCCAACTGGCCGCCACGGAGGTGGAGCGGTGAACGGGACCGCCGGTCAGCTGGCCGGGAGCGCGAACGGCGGTTCGGTGGACGTACGGAACGGGTGGAGAACGCCGGCCCGGAAGACGGGTTCGGCGTGCGGGCGCGTGGAGCGATCGGTACGGGGCGACGGCGTCGGTCAGCCGGGTGACGAGCGAACGAACCAGGAGAAATAGTGGCGAGTCAGGGGCAGCGTTTCCGGCGCAAGGCGCTTCGCCGGGGCTACAAGGTCGAAGAGGTGGACGAATTCCTCGACCGGGTCGAGGCCACGCTCGCCGGTGAGCGGGTCGGCGCGCCGGTCGCCTCGCAGGAGGTCCACGAGGTCGTCTTCCGGGTCCGCTTCAACGGCTACGACGAGTGGCAGGTCGACCTGCATCTCGATCGGGTCGAGCGGCAACTCGCCGAGATGGAGGAGCGGGGCGGCTCGGGCCGTCCGCCGGAGGCACGAGGGGCGGACCGCCTCGCCCCGGCCGACCGCTTCGGCCCTCCGGACCGGATGGGCCCCCCCGACGCGATGGGCCTCCCCCCTGGCCGGATGGGTCCCCCCGACCGCATGGGCCCCCCTGACCGCATGGGTCCGCCGGATCGGATGGGTCCGCCGGATCGGATGGGTCCGCCGGATCGGATGGGTCCGCCGGATCGGATGGGTCCGCCGGATCGGATGGGTCCGCCGGATCGGATGGGTCCGCCGGATCGGATGGGTCCCCCGGATCGGATGGGTCCCCCGGATCGGATGGGTCCCCCGGACCGGTTCGGTCCGCCGGACCGGATGGGGGCACCCGACCCGACGGGCATGCCGCCCGGCCGGACGGGACCGCCGGACCGGTTCGGTCCGCCGGATCGCTTCGGTCCGCCGGACCGGTTCGGACCGCCGGACCGGGACACCCGGGGTGGCCCCGCGCTGCCGCCGCGCCCCGCGCCGGCGCAGCCCGGCCCGGCCGCGGACCGGTACAACGAGTACGACGAGCCGACCGGTGGCTTCGGCGGCGGCTACGACGCGCCCCGTGGTGGTGGCTTCGACGGTCCGCGCGGCCCCGGGGGACGGGGTCCGGGCGCACCGGCGGGACCGCGCGGGGCGGGCGGCTTCGAGCCGGACGACCGGTTCGACGGGTTCGACACGGGCCGGCGCGGAAAGATGGACATGACCGCCGAGATCCGGCTGCCCGACCGTGATCCGCGCCCGACCGGGCGTGGCCCGGCCGGCCCGCCGCCGGTGGGACCGCCCCCGATGGGCCCACCGCCGATGGGCGGTCCGCCGAGGCAGGGTCCGGCGATGGGCGGAGCGGGCGGGGACATGCAGCGGGTGGACGAGATCCGCCGGTCGTTCCAGGTCCGCCGGTTCGGCAGCGGGTACGACCCCGACCTGGTCGACCGCATGTTCGACGACATCCTGTCGAGCATGTCCGGCCGTGGTCCGCTGCCGGTCGGCCCGGCCGAGTTGGACGCGCCGCAGTTCCCGCTGGTGCCCGGTGGCTACTTCGAGGCCGAGGTGGACGCCGCCCTCAAGGAGGTCAAGGACATCCTGTTCCGGCGCTGAACCGGACCGGAACGTTCGACGAGGGCCCCCCGGAGTCGTACCGGGTGGGCCCTCGTCGGTTGTCGGGCGTGCGTCGCGGTCGTCAGGACCGGAGGCCGTTGCGGCGCAGGATCACATCTCCGATGACGATGACCAGCAACGCCACCGCGATGCCGATCAGCCAGATGTTCTCGACGTTGCCCCGGTGGTTGCCGCACAGCATCAGCAGCAGCATCCCCGCGGAGACGACGGCGCCGATCCGGCCCGCCTTGCGGTGTCCCGGCTTGTGTTGGTCCGGGGACGTTACCGGCTCGCTTCCTGCCACTTTCGGTCCTTCCCTCCTGAAGCGGATCTCCGGTTAGTCTGGCACGCCCGGTTGTCCCGGCGGTGCGCGGTCTCCGACTCGGCCGCCGCCCGGGCCTGGTTCGACGGCCGCAACCCGGCGTCGAGGCGCGGCCCGCCGGGGGCTCCGGTAGCGTTTTGCGATGGGACGACGATTTCGGCGATCGAGGGGGACTGTGTGGTGCGCTTGACCGGTACGGGGCACGCGAGCATGCGGATCGACACCGCGGCGGGCAGCATTCTGTGTGACCCGTGGGTCAATCCGGCCTATTTTGCCTCATGGTTCCCATTCCCGGACAATTCCCAACTGGATTGGGAGACGCTCGGTCAGACCGACTACCTGTACGTCTCCCACCTGCACCGGGACCACTTCGACGCCGCGCACCTCAAGCGGTTCGTCTCGAAAAAGGCCACCGTCCTGCTCCCCGAGTACCCCACCTCGGAGCTGGAGGACGAGCTGCGGGAGTTGGGCTTCACCAGCTTCCTGCGGACGACGACCAACGAGGTGGTCGAGCTGGACGGCGGCCTCAAGGTGATGATCCAGGCGTTGACCAGCCCCACCGACGGCCCGATCGGCGACTCGTCGCTCTGGGTCGAGTACGACGGCGTCCGGGTGCTCAACCAGAACGACGCCCGCCCCACCGATCTGAGCGTCTTCGCGGAGTTGGGCCACGTGCACGCCCACCTGCTGCAGTTCTCCGGCGCCATCTGGTACCCGATGGTCTACGAGCTGCCGAAGGCGGCCAAGACCGCGTTCGGCAAGCAGAAGCGGGACCGCCAGTTCGACCGGACCTGGCGCTACATCGACGACCTGAAGGCGTCGTACGTCTTCCCGATCGCCGGACCGCCGTGCTTCCTGGACGACGAGCTGTGGCAGTTCAACGACATCCACGGCGACGAGGGCAACATCTTCCCCGACCAGTCGGTCTTCCTGGCCGAGTACGCCAAGGTGGGCGGGACGAACGGGGTGGTGCTGCTGCCCGGCAGCGTCGCCGAACTCACCCCGGACGGCTGCGAGACCACGCATCCCACCCCGGTCGACGAGTTCTTCGCGAACAAGGTCGCGCACCTGGAGGAGATGCGGGAGCGCAAGCGGCCGATCATCGAGGCGGAGAAGGCCTCCTGGCGGCACCCCGAGATCGACGTGCTGAAGGAGATGAAGCGCCGGATCGAACCGCTGCTGGACGAGTCCATCTACCTCGCCAAGGGCGTCGGCGGTCCGGTCCGGTTCGACCTGGTGGGCTACGACAACGAGAGCGTCGAGTCCATCGTGGTGGACTTCCCGGGCAAGCAGGTCCGGCCGTACGCGGACGAGAAGGTCCGGTACCGGTTCCGGACCGAGCGGGCGCTGATCGAGCACCTGCTGTTCATCGACGAGGTTGACTGGGTCAACTCGCTCTTCCTGTCCTGCCGGTTCTCGGCGGCCCGGATCGGCCAGTACAACGAGTTCGTCTACGCCTTCTTCAAGTGCCTCTCCGAGGAACGCCTCCAGTACGCCGAGGGCTGGTACGACGAGCACGAGCGGACCACCGACGCCGAGGACATCACGCTCGGCGACTGGACCGTCCAGCGCCGCTGCCCGCACCTGAAGGCGGACCTGAGCCGGTTCGGCATCGTCGACGGCGACCAGTTGACCTGCCAGCTGCACGGCTGGCGGTTCGACCTGACCAGCGGCCGGTGCCTGACCAGCGTGGGCCACAAGATCCGCGCACACAAGGCGGACGCGTCGGCGCCGGAGCAGGCCGCCGTGCCGCAGGAGACGGTCACCGAGCGCTGACCGGCCGCTCGTCCGGCCGGGGGGCGGGCGCCGTGGCCGCGACCGGTGGTCGGTCCGGTGGCGCGGGCGCCGGGACTACGGCCGGCCGAGGTCGGCCAGGATGCGGCGGGCGGCGTTGTGGCCGGCGGCGCCGATGACGCTGCCGGCCGGGTGACAGCCGGCGCTGCCCGCGTACACGCCGGGCACCCCGGTGGCGTACGGCATCCGGTCGGCGAACGACACCGTGTTGTCGACGTGGTGGATGTGCCCGCCGGTGATCCCGAAGTGCGCCTCGATCCCGGGCGGCGGCAGCGGGACCGTGTCGGCCACCAGGTCCGCCGTGCCGGGGGCGTACCGCTCGCAGATGCCCAGCAGGGTGTCCACGTACCCGGGCAGGGCCTGCGCCCAGGTGGTGCCGGCCAGGTCGTACGGCACGGACTGGACGAACAGCGCCGACGAGTGGTGCCCGGCTTCGTCCTGCAACGACGGGTCGACGGTGGTGTGCAGGTACCACTCGATGGTCGGCTCCGCCGGCAGCCGGCCGGCCCGCACGTCGGCCCACATGGCCCGCAGCGCCGCCATCGGCGACTCGCCCCCGGCCGCGCCGTCGACCAGCGACGCCGAGCCGGGCAGCAGGTGGATGGTGGAGCCGAACGGGCTCGGCGCGTCCGCCGGCAGGCAGGAGAACCGGGGCAGCCCGGTCAGCGCCAGGTTGAGCTTGAGCGTGCTGCCGGTGCGCCGGACCGCCGCCATCCGGTCCACCAGCGGGGCCGGCGCCGCGCCGTCGGGCAGCAGGTCCAACAGCCGGTACGGATCACAGGCGCCGAGTACCACGCCGGCCGTGATCTCCCGCCCGTCGGCCAGCACCACGCCGCTCGCGGCGCCACCGTCCAGGGTGACCGCGGCCACCGGCGTACCGCTGGCGATCGTCGCCCCGGCGGACCGGGCGGCGTCGGCGAACGTCGCCGAGACGGTGCCCATGCCGCCCGCGGCGATCATCCAGGTGCCGTCCGAACCGGGCAATCTACACATGTTATGGACGAGAAAGTTGTGCCCGGTGCCCGGGTCGTCCGGTCCGGCGTTCAGGCCGGACAGGCCGTCGGTGACGGCGTACATGGAGACCAGCAACTCGGAGGCGAAGTCGAAGCGGGCCAGGTAGTCGGCGACCGAGCCGGTGACCAGGTCGACGAAGACCTCCCGCAGCGCGGGCCGGACGTACCGCTCGGCGGTGTCCGCCACCGGCAGCGGTTCGGCCAGCCAGGCCGGCGCGAGGTCCTCGCGCAGCGCGGCCAACTCGGCCTGCATCGCGTCGTCGGCCGCGACGTCGGCCGGGGAGAAGAAGGCCGCCATCTGCGCCCGGGTCGCCGCCCGGTCCGACCCGAACAGCAGGTACGGCGAGCCGGGGCCGCCCGGGGTGGGCAGGAAGTAGTGCGGGTCCCGGCGCAGCACCGGGATGTCCACGTCGAGTGTCTTGATCAACTCCGGCGGCATCAGACCGAGCAGGTAAGACCCGGTGGAGTGACGCAGGCCGGGCACGTGTGCGAACGGCCGCTCGGTACGGGTGGCCCCGCCGATCACCTCGGCGGCCTCCAGGACCACGACGTCGAGCCCGGCCCGGGCCAGCAGCACGGCCGAGACCAGTCCGTCGTGCCCGGCGCCGATGATCACGACATCCGCCCGGGTCGGCAGGTCAGTCATGCTCCGGGAGCCTAGTGCGCGACCGGCCCGGCCGGCAGGGTTCCGCGGTCGTGGTCGCCGGTCGGGTCGGGGTCGTGGTCGCCGGTCGGGTCGGGGCGGTCGGCGCCGCCGGTCGGGTCGGGGAAGAACTGGTGCAGGAAGGCGACCAGCTCCGTCTCGAACAGCGCCGCCGGGTCGGTGACCGCCCACTGGACCTGTCCGAAGACCGCCATCGAGACCAGGCCGTGCAGCCGGGTCCAGCCGGTCAGGAAGACGTACGCGACCTCGACCGGCAGGTCGCCGTGGCTGCGCCGGAGCGGTTCGAGGTACGGGTCGAGCCGGTCGGTGAGCAACTCCCGGGGCGGGGTCCGCACCGGCCGGTTGCGCGCCAGTTCGGCCATGGGGCGCAGGAAGACCGCGCCGAACCGGGCGCCGGGGTGATCCGCCGTGCCGCACCCGTCGGCGAACTCGGCGATCCCGGGTACCGGGGGACCGAAGATCAGCGCGTACTCGGCGGGGTGCGCGACCGACCAGCGGCGGAAGGCCCGGGCCATCTCGGCGACCTGGGCGAGCGGATCGTCGCCGGCCGCGTCCCGGGCCGTCTCGACCCGTTCGCGCATCTCGTCGAACAGGTCACCGGCAAGCGCTCCGACCAGCGCCTCCAGGCTGGGGAAGTACCGGTAGATGGCGGGTGCGGTCATGCCCATGTCCCGGGCGATGGCGCGCAGCGAGACGGCCTGCGGGCCGCCGCCGGCCAGCAGCCGGCGGGCGCCGTCCTTGATCTCGGACACCGTCGCCGAACGCAGCCGTTCCCGGCGGTTCGGTGCGGCCATCGACACACCCCCTTGACGCGAGCTAACGCCGTTGCAATAGTAAACGCCGTTAACTCAACTGAACGTAGTCGCAGTTTACGCCGGTACGACGTACGAGGGGCCGGGACCGATGTTCGCGTGGTGGGGTGGCGCGGTGCCGCGCCTGCGGTGGGTGGTGCTGGCGGTGGCGGCGGCCGTCGTCGCGCTGGGGGCGACCTGGGGCACCGGGGTCTTCGGCTCGCTGTCCGGCGGTGGCTTCGCCGACCCCGCGAGCGAGTCCAGCCGGGCCCACGACCGGATCACCGCGGAACTCGGCCAACAGGGGTACGACCTGCTGGTCCTCTACCGGTCCGAGGACGCCACAGTGGACCAGCCGGCGTTCCGTGACCCGGTCACCGCCACCCTCGACCGGCTGCGCGGGCGACCCGCCGTGGCCCAGGTGACCAGCTGGTACGACAGTCCCGTACCGGCCCTGGTCGCCACCGACCGGCACGCCACGTACGCCCTGGTCCGGTTGCGGGGCGCCGACCAGGACGACAAGACGGCCGCCCTCGCCGACCTGCGTCCCGAACTCGACGCGCCCGGCCTGCACACCCGGGTCGGCGGCACCGTCGCCTTCCAGCGCAGTGCCAACGAGCAGACCACCCGGGACATCACCCGGGCCGAGATGTTCTCCCTGCCGGTGCTGCTGGTGCTGCTCGTGCTGATCTTCCGGGGTCTGGTGGCCGCGCTGCTGCCGCTGATCATCGGGGGCTTCGCCATTCTGGGCGCCTTCGTGGCCGTCCGGCTGCTCAGCACGGCGACCGAGGTGTCGATCTTCGCCATCAACGTGATCACCCTGCTCGGGCTGGGCATGGCCGTCGACTACTCGCTCTTCGTGGTGAGCCGGTTCCGTGAGGAGTTGGCCGCCGGCCGGGACGTCCGGTCGGCGCTGGCGCGGACCGTGGCCACGGCCGGTCGCACCGTGCTGGTCTCCGGGCTCACCGTCGCGCTGGCCCTGGCCAGCCTGCTGATCTTCCCGCAGTCCTTCCTCAGCTCACTGGGCTGGGGCGGGATGGCTGCCGTGCTGGTGGCCATGCTCGGCGCGTTGACCGTGCTGCCGGCCGTGCTCGCCGTACTCGGCCGGCGGGTGGACGCGCTGCGGGTGCCCGTACCGTGGCGGCGCCGGACCGGTCGCGGCCCGGCCCGCGGGTCGACCGCGCCCACCGACGACCCGGTGCCCGGCCCGGTGGCGACGGACGGCGCCGGGCGGGCCTGGGCCCGGATCGCGCACAGCGTGATGCGTCGCCCGGTGCGGTACGTGGTCGGCGTGGTCGCCGTGCTGGCGCTGCTGGCCACGCCGTTCCTGCGGGTCACCTTCGGCGGCTTCGACGAGCGGATCCTGCCCGCCGGCACCGAGGCCCGGGTGGTCTCGGACCAGATCCGGGCCGACTTCCCCGGCGGCTCGGTCGGACCCGTCGACGTGCTGGTCTCCGGCGCGCCCGTGGCCCGGGCCGAGGAACTCGCCGGCCGGATCCGCGCCCTGCCCGACGTGGTCGGAGCGCGGGTGACCGCGCACCGCGACGACGCCTCGCTGATCGAGGTCGACTACCCCGGCGAGCCCACCGGGCCGGCCGCCCAGCGGATCGTCCGGGCGATCCGTGACCTGCCGGCCGAACCCGGCGTGCGGGTGCTCGTCGGCGGCCGGACCGCCGCCGACCTCGACCTGCTGGCCAGCCTCGGCGACCGGCTGCCCTGGATGGCGCTGGTGATGGCCGCGGCGACCCTGGTGCTGCTCTTCCTGGCCTTCGGCTCGGTGCTGCTGCCGGTCAAGGCGGTGCTGATGAACCTGATCTCCATCGGCGCGTCGTTCGGGGTGATGGTCTGGGTGTTCCAGGACGGCCACTTCGCCGACCAACTCGGCTTCACCCCGACCGGCTTCATCGAACCGAGCAATCCCATCCTGATGCTCGCCGTGCTGTTCGGGCTGGCCACCGACTACGAGGTGTTCCTGCTCTCCCGGGTGCGCGAGGAGTGGGACCGGACCGGGGACAACACCGCCGCCGTCGCGGCCGGGCTGCAGCACACCGGCCGGATCATCACGGCCGCGGCCACCCTGCTGATCGTGGTGGTGGCCGGCTTCGCCACCGGCGGGATCGCCTTCGTCAAGCTGATCGGCGTCGGCATGATCGTGGCCATCCTGGTGGACGCCACCCTGGTCCGGGCGTTGCTGGTGCCGGCGACCATGCGGCTGCTCGGCCGGTGGAACTGGTGGGCGCCCGGACCGCTGGCCCGGATCCACCGCCGCTTCGGCATCCGGGAGACCGCAGCCGAGGAGCCCGGCCGGCCCGAGCCGGCGACGGCTCAGGCTGGCGCCGGTGCCCCCTCCGGGCTCTCGTAGCGGGTGCCCCGGGCGCCGCGCCAGCCGCCATCCGCTCACCATCCCTCCTCCCTTCCCGCTGCGGCGCCCGGCCACTCCACGGGACGACGCGTTATGGCGTTGCCGACAGGTGGCGACGGTGCCTAGGGTCGCGCGACGTGACCCCCTTCGAAACCGAACGCCTGATCGTCCGGGACTGGACCGAGGAGCCGGCCGACCTGGCCCGGGTCTTCGACATCTACTCGCGGCCGGAGGTGCACCGCTGGCTCGGCGGCGGGACGCGGGTGATGGACGATCCGGCCCTGGCCGTCGAGCGGGTCCGGATCTGGCACGCGCGGAACGCCGGGCACGGCGGCCGGTACGGCACCTGGGCCATCCAGGTCCGGGACACCGGCCGGATCGCCGGCACCCTGCTGCTCAAGCCGTTGCCCGGCCGGGACAAGGGGGTGTTCTCCGATGACATCGAGATCGGCTGGCACCTGCACCCGGACTCCTGGGGCAACGGGTACGCCACCGAGGCGGCCCGGGGCGCCCTGGAGCGGGCCTTCGCCGCCGGGCTGCCCGAGGTCTACGCGGTGGTCTTCCCCGGCAACGAGGCGTCCGTCGCGGTGACCCGCCGGCTCGGCATGACCCCGCTCGGCCCGCGCACCGACTGGTACGGCGGCGAGGAACTGGAAACCTTCGTCCTGCGCCGGCCGTCCTGAGCGGCCCCGGGCCGACCCGGGCGCCGCTGCTGACGGACAGCCGGTGCGATCGTGTCGGTCGCGGGGCTGCGCCGTTAGGCTGAGCACAGCACGATGTCCCGCTGAGGGGGTGAGTCGGATGGCTCAGGCCGCCTACGTGCCCGAGCCGGCGCGGCGTACGGAGCCGTCGTTCGACGTGCTCGGGGAGTTCGACGAGCCGTGGACCGCCCAGCTCGCCCTCGACCTGTTGCCCGAGGCCAACGGCCCCAAGGTCGAGGTGCTGAGCGGGAGCGTGATCGTGACACCACATGCCGGAATCGACCACCAGACGATCGAACTCGACTTCGCCTACCTGCTCAAGCAGGCGGCGAAGCGGGCGAAACTCTGGGTCTACCACGAGGTCAACGTGGTGTCGGGGGACGATCTGTTCATCCCGGACATCGCGGTGTTCCGGCGCTCGGGCGGCGGCCGGGTCTCTCTCGACATCGCCGACGCGGTGCTGCTCGGTGAGATCGTCTCGCCCGGTAACCGGCGCAAGGACGTGATCGACCGGCCCCGCCAGTACGCCGCCGCCGGGGTGCCGTACTTCCTCCGGGTCGACGCCCGCAACCGGGTGCCGGCGGTCGCGCTGTTCGAACTGGTCGACGGGGAGTACCGGCCGGTCGCGGCGGCCGCCGCCGGTGGCACGTTCACCATGACCGAGCCGTTCGCGTTCTCGATCGACCCGGCCGACCTGCTCGACGAGGAGTCACCGACGGCCGATGTCGAGGTCGTACCGGACGGGGACGCCGACCCCGGCGAGCGTTGAGCCGGACCGGGACCGTGGTCGGGCCGGTTCCCGGCCGTGCCGGGAGGCTGCCGGCCGGCTTTTGGACCCGGTGGGGGAGAATGCCCGGGTGAGTTCCCCCCGCGACATCGTCCTGCTCGGTTCGACCGGCTCGATCGGCACCCAGGCGGTCGACATCGCCCGGCGTAACCCGGACCGGTTCCGGGTGGTGGCTCTCGGCGCGGGTGGCGGCAACGTCGAACAGCTTGCCGCCCAGGCGTTGGAACTCGGCGTCGAGGCGGTGGGCGTGGCCCGGGCCTCCGCCGTGCAGGACCTGCAGCTCGCCTTCTACGCCGAGGCGCAGAAGCGGGGCTACGCCACCGGCGACTTCCGGATCCCCAAGATCCTCGCCGGCCCGTCGGCGATGGCGGAGCTGGCCGAGTGGCCGTGCGACGTGGTGCTCAACGGCGTGGTCGGCTCGCTCGGCCTGGCGCCCACGCTGGCCGCGCTGCGCGCCGGTCGTACCCTCGCCTTGGCCAACAAGGAGTCGCTGGTGGCCGGCGGCCCGGTGGTGAAGGCGGCGGTCACGCGGCCGGGGCAGATCGTCCCGGTGGACTCGGAGCACTCGGCGCTGGCCCAGTGCCTGCGCTCCGGCACCCGACCGGAGGTCCGCCGGTTGATCGTCACCGCCAGTGGCGGCCCGTTCCGGGGCCGGCGGCGGGACGAGTTGACCGAGGTCACCCCGGAGCAGGCCCTGGCCCACCCCACCTGGAACATGGGCCCGGTTGTCACGATCAACTCGGCGACCCTGGTCAACAAGGCCCTGGAGGTGATCGAGGCGCACGAGCTGTACGACGTGCCGTACGCCGACATCACCGTGATGGTCCACCCGACCTCCGTGATCCACTCGATGGTCGAGTTCGTGGACGGCTCGACCATCGCCCAGGCCAGCCCGCCGGACATGCGGCTGCCCATCGCCGTCGCGCTGGGCTGGCCGGACCGGGTGCCCGGCGCCGCGCCGGGGGTGGACTGGACGACGAGCCACACCTGGGAGTTCGCCCCGCTGGACGACGCGGCGTTCCCGGCGGTGGCGCTGGCCAAGGCCGCCGGCGAGGCCGGTCGCTGTCGGCCGGCGATCTACAACGCGGCCAACGAGGAGTGCGTGGCCGCGTTCGTGGCCGGTCGGCTGCCGTTCCTCGGCATCGTGGACACGCTGGAGCGGGTGCTCGACGCGGCCCCCGAGTTCACCGAACCAGGTACCGTCGAGGACGTGCTCGCCGCGGAATCCTGGGCGCGCGCCCGCGCTCGGGAGATCATCGGGATGTCGGTGGAAGGAGCTTGATGGCATACCTGCTCGGGGTGGTCCTGTTCGCCCTGGCGATCCTCGTCTCGGTGAGCCTGCACGAGGCCGGTCACATGCTGACCGCCAAGTACTTCGGCATGAAGGTCACCCGCTACTTCGTCGGTTTCGGCCCGACCATCTGGTCGTTCCGGCGCGGCGAGACCGAGTACGGTCTCAAGGCGATCCCGCTCGGCGGGTTCTGCAAGATCGTCGGGATGACCCCGCAGGACGACGACGTGGATCCGGCGGACGAGCCGCGGGTGATGTGGCGTTACCCGGTGTGGAAGCGGACCATCGTGATGGGCGCCGGTGCGGTGACGCACTTCGTCCTGGCGATCGTGGCGCTCTGGTTCGCCGCGATCTTCATGGGCCTGCCGAACCCGAACTTCCCCACCACCGAGGCGCAGTTCCGGGCCGAACCGGCGGTCGTCTCGCTGGCTCCCTGCGTCGTGGTGGAGAACGCCGCCCGGCAGTGCCAGCCGGGTGACCCGGCCAGCCCGGCCGAGCGGGCCGGACTGCGCAACGGCGACCGGATCACCGCCGTCAACGGCGCCCCGGTCGCCAGCTGGGGCGACATGCTCAACGTGGTCCGGGCGACGCCGCCCGGCCCGGCCACCGTCTCGTACGTCCGGGACGGCGCGCCGGGCACCGCCAAGGTCGACCTGGCCGCCGTGCAGCGCCCGCCGCTGGGCAACGCCACGGGCGCGGTCGGTCCGGTGTCGGCGATGGGCGTCGGCCTCGCCGTGCAGAAGCCCACAATGATCAAGTACGGCCCGATCGACGCGTTCGGCGCCACCGGCCGGTTCACCGGCGACATGGCGGTCGGCACGGTGCACGCCATGCAGCGGATCCCCGAGAAGGTGCCGGCGCTCTGGTCGGCCATCACCGGCGAGAAGCGGGACCTCGACACGCCGATCAGCGTGGTCGGCGCGACCCGGCTGGGCGGCGAGGCCGTGCAGAACGACGCCTGGCAGATCTTCGTCATGCTGTTCATCTCGCTGAACTTCTTCATCGGCGTGTTCCAGCTGCTGCCGCTGCTGCCGCTGGACGGCGGGCACATGGCGATAGCCTGGTTCGAGCGGGTCCGCTCCTGGCTCTACGCCCGGATCGGGCGTCCCGACCCGGGCCGCGTCGACTACATGAAACTGATGCCCCTGACCTACGCGGTGATCCTGATCGGTGGCGCCTTCACGCTGCTGACCGTGACCGCCGACGTGGTGAATCCGATCACGCTCTTCTCAAGGTGAGTGCCAACGTGACCGCAGTAAGTCTCGGCATGCCCGCAGTACCGCCGCCGCCGCTCGCGCCCCGGCGCGCCAGCCGCCAGATCATGGTCGGTTCGGTGCCGGTGGGCGGCGGTGCGCCGGTCTCCGTCCAGTCGATGACCACGACCCTGACCGCCGACGTGAACGCCACGCTCCAGCAGATCGCCGAGCTGACCGCGTCCGGCTGCCAGATCGTCCGGGTCGCGGTGCCGTCCCAGGACGACGTGGAGGCGCTCCCGGCGATCGCCAAGAAGTCCCAGATCCCGGTCATCGCCGACATCCACTTCCAGCCGAGGTACGTCTTCGCCGCGATCGACGCGGGCTGTGCGGCGGTCCGGGTCAACCCGGGCAACATCCGCCAGTTCGACGACAAGGTGAAGGAGATCGCCAAGGCGGCCGGCGACGCGGGCGTACCGATCCGGATCGGCGTCAACGCCGGCTCGCTGGACAAGCGACTGCTGGCCAAGTACGGCAAGGCCACCGCCGAGGCACTGGTCGAGTCGGCGCTCTGGGAGTGCTCGCTGTTCGAGGAGCACGGTTTCCGGGACATCAAGATCTCGGTCAAGCACAACGACCCGGTGGTCATGATCCGCGCCTACCGGCAGCTCGCCGAGCGGTGCGACTACCCGCTGCACCTGGGTGTCACCGAGGCCGGCCCGGCGTTCCAGGGCACCGTCAAGTCCGCGGTGGCGTTCGGCGCGCTGCTGGCCGAGGGGATCGGCGACACCATCCGGGTGTCCCTCTCCGCCCCGCCGGTCGAGGAGATCAAGGTCGGCACCGCGATCCTTGAGTCGCTGGGCCTGCGGGAACGCGGTCTGGAGATCGTTTCCTGCCCGTCCTGCGGCCGGGCCCAGGTCGACGTCTACAAGCTGGCCGAGGAGGTCACCGCCGGCCTGGAAGGGCTGCCGGTGCCGCTGCGGGTCGCGGTGATGGGTTGCGTCGTCAACGGGCCGGGCGAGGCCCGGGAGGCCGACCTCGGTGTCGCGTCGGGCAACGGCAAGGGGCAGATCTTCGTCAAGGGTCAGGTCGTCAAGACCGTGCCGGAGGCGCAGATCGTGGAGACCCTGATCGAGGAGGCGCTGCGGATCGCCGACGAGATGGGCGCGGAGCTGCCCGAGGAGCTGCGTGGCCTGGTCCCCGGGGCTTCGGTCAGCGTCCACTGAGTTTGTCATGAGGGGCGGTGGCCCACCGTGCCCGGCTCCGAGCGGTCAGGCTTGATCTCTCCGCCGGGCACGGTGGGCCACCGCTGCCGTGTCTCGCGGCCGTCCCGCACCGGGGACGGCCGCTTCGTCTCTTGACGGGTGCTGCCCGATGAGTCGTGCTGCCTTACGGGCTTGACGGGTGGCGGTTCAGGTGTCGTCGGACTCGGCGAGGATGGCGTAGAGCTTGCGGCGGGTCTCGTCGAGGACCTGGGCGGCCCGCTCCCGCTGGTCGTCGGTGCCGGTCATCATCACCTGGCGCAGGGCGTTCATCGCCTGGAAGCCGGAGTCCCGGATGCCCTGCCAGCTGTTGACCGTCTCCTCGGCGAACGCGTTCCAGGGCGGCGTCTCGGCCGCCCGGCTCGCCTCCTCGCGGCCGGCGTCGGTGAGCGTGAAGCGCTTCCGACCGCCGCCCGACTCCTCGGTGACGCCGACGATGACGCCCTCGTCCTCGAGTAGTTGCAGGGTCGGGTAGACCGACCCGGGGCTCGGCCGCCACGCGCCGCCGGTGCGGGTGTCCAGCTCCTGGATCATCTCGTAGCCGTGCATCGGGCGCTCGACGAGCAGCGCCAGCAGGGCGGCCCGGACGTTGGGGCGGGTGCCGCGCCCGCGTCCCCGGCCCGCGCCCCGGCCGAACCCGCCGGCACCCCAGCCGTGCGGACCGCCGGGGCCGCCGAATGGGAAGCCGGGGAAGCCGAAGCCGCGCATCCGCGCCTCGTGCAGTGCCTGAAAACCTCGGTGGTGACCCATCACGGATCTCCTTTCGGCGTATCGCTGATGCATTGACGATATATCGGCAATGCATCAGCGGCAAGAGGCGGTGTGGCGCCGGTCACGGGTATCTAGCAAACCGTACGTACGTATTGTTTGATCGTGGTCATGCGTCTGCTCCCGGAACCCGGCGCCGCCCGCGTGCTCGTCCTCTCCACCCTGGTCAACACCGTCGGGCGGGGGGTCTGGCTGACCGTCAGCGCGCTGTTCCTGACCCGGTCGGCCGGCCTCTCGGTGACCGAGGTCGGTCTCGGCCTGACCGCGACCGCGCTGGTCAACCTGGTCGCCAGCGCCCCGATGGGCTACCTGGCCGACCGGTACGGCCCGCGCGGGGTCCAGTTGGTCGGGCTGGTCGCCTCCGGCTTCTGTTCCGCGGCCCTGCTCACGGTCCGGTCGCTACCGGCGTTCCTGATCGTCGGGGCCGCCACCGCGCTGGCCGACGCCGCGGCCAAGGGTGCCCGTGGCGCGATCATCGCCGGTGCCGTGCCGCCCGGGGAACGCGTACGGACCCGGGCCTACCTGCGGGCCGTCACCAACGTCGGCATCTCGTTCGGGGCGGTCGCCGCCGGCTTCGGCATCGCGGTCGACACCCGGCCGGCCTACGTCAGCCTGGTCCTCGTCGACGCGGCCACCTTCCTGCTCGCCGCGGCGATCCTCGTCCGGCTGGCGCCGATCCCGCCGGTGCCGGCGCCGACCCACGGGCCGCGGCTGGTCGCGTTGCGGGACCGGCCGTTCCTGGCCTTCACGGTGCTCGACGGGCTGATGTCGATGCACTTCGGCCTGCTCAACATCGCCCTGCCGTTGTGGATCTCCGGGCATACCCACGCGCCGCGTTGGCTGATCTCGGCGTTGATGTTGGGGAACACGGTCGTGGTCGTCCTCTTCCAGGTCCGGGCCGCGCGCGGGACCGAGGAACTTTCCGGTGCGGCCCGGGCGTCCCGCCGGGCGGGTGTGGCCGTCGCGCTGGCCTGTGTGCTGTTCGCCGCCGGTGGGCTGGTGTCCACCGGGTTCGCCGTCGTCCTGCTGGTCGCCGGGTCGCTCGCGCACGTGACCGGCGAGTTGTGGCAGTCCGCCGCCGGCTGGGGGATCTCCTTCGGGTTGGCCCCGGCCGACGCGCACGGTCAGTACCAGGGCACGTACGGGATGGGCATGCAGCTCGGCAGCATGCTGGCGCCGGTCGTGGTCACCACCCTGGCCATCCGGTGGGGAGTACCCGGCTGGCTGCTGCTCGGCGCGTTCTTCGCGCTGGTGGGCCTGCTGCTGCCGCCGGTGGTCCGGTGGGCGGCCCGGACCCGACCGGTGGCGCCCGGAAAGCCGGTCACCGTCGGCTGAGCGGTCCGTCGCCGGTACGGGCACCGGCTCGGGGAATGATCACTCCACCCGTCGGGGACGTTCTCCGGTGCCCGGTCTGGCAGGCTGTAGGCGTGTTGGTGGCGCCGGTACGACAGCTGGGTGAGTCCGAGCGGAGCGCGGTGGAGCGGCTGCTCGACCTCGACCCGTTCGCGGCGGCCCAGGTGGCCGAGCGGGTCACCGCCCGAGGGCTGTCCTGGTGGCGGGCCGACGGCCGGATCCTCGGCTACGGTTCCCGTCGCCGGCTGGAGGCGTTGTGCTGGCTCGGTGGTCACCTGACCCCGGTGCTCGCCTCGAAACCGGCCGTGCAGGCCTTCGCCGAGCAACTCGGCGCCGAGGAGCGGATCTGTTCGTCCATCGTCGGGCGGGCCGACGCCGTGCTCGGGCTCTGGGAGCGGCTGTCCGACCGGTGGGGACCGGCCCGGGAGGTGCGGACCAACCAGCCGCTGCTGGCCATCGACGCCGTACCGGCGGTGCCGGCCGACCCGTACGTCCGGTTGGTCCGGTCGGGTGAGGTGGACCGGCTGTTTCCGGCGGCGGTGGCGATGTACACCGAGGAGGTCGGCGTCTCGCCGCTGGGCGAGGACGCCGGGCGGGGCTACCGGCGACGGATCAACGAGCTGGTCCGCTCGCGCCGGGCGTACGCCCGGTTCGTGGACGGCGAGGTGGTCTTCAAGGCCGAGCTGGCGGTGGTCACCCGGCGGACGGCCCAGGTGCAGGGCGTCTGGGTGGCGCCCGGGTGGCGCGGGCGCGGCCTGGCCGCCGCCGCCATGGCGGCCGTGGTCCGCGACGCGCTGACCCGCGTGGCCCCGACCGTGAGCCTGTACGTGAACGACTACAACCTGCCTGCCCGGCGGGTCTACCAGCGCTGCGGCTTCCGCCCGGTCGGCACCTTCGCCACCGTGCTGTTCTGACCGCCGGGCTTCCGGTGCCGGCCGCGTTTCCGCGGGCCCGCTGACCGGGGGCGGTTCAGTCCCGACCCCTGCCACCCGGCGTCGGCCGGTCGCTGCCGGCCCGTGCGGCAGCGCCGACGGCGGTGCTGTTCCCGAGGTCACCCCCCGTGTGGATGCGACGCGTCGACTCATGTTTTTATACTGACTGGTCAGATCAATTTTCTGGGAGGGGTCGGATCGTGCGGGTGCTGAGGGCCGAGGGGCTGGGCGCGCGGAGCCGACGGGGCTGGCTGTTCCGGCACGTCGACCTCGACGTCGACCGGGGCTCCGTACTGGCCGTGACCGGTCGCCCGGGCAGCGGGCGCACCTCGCTGCTGCTCGCGCTGGCCGGCCGGTTCGCCACCAGCGAGGGCACCGTCTGGCGGGACGGCGTCGCGGCGCTCGGGCAGGTGCCCGGGGTGCACGAGCCGGAGCCGGCGCTGACGGTGGCCGAACACCTCGAGGAGCGGCTGTTGCTGCTCGGCGCGGACCGGCCGGCCCTGTCCCGGCTGACGCCGTTCACCCGCCGCCGGGAGCGGCGCGACCTGCGCACCCGCCGGGTGGCGGATGCCCTGGCCCGGTACGCCGACGAACTCGATCCGGGTCTGCGCGGCCGGGACCTCACCGGCTACCAGCGACAACTGCTCGGCCTCGCCCTGGCCGACCTGGAACGGCCGGCGCTGGTGCTGGTCGACGACGTGGACACCGGACTCGACGCCGCCGAGCGGACCCGTATCTGGACCGCCCTGCACGACCTGGCCGCCCGCGGTCCGGCCGTGATCGCCGCCGGCCGGGAAACCGACCCGACCGGCCGCGCGGACGCATACGAGATGGGACAGTCTTGATGAAGACGTTGCGGCTCGCCCGCTTCGAACTACGCCGATTCACCCGGGGCCGGCTGCCCGCCGCGGCCCTGGCCGTCCTCACCGTGATCCCGCTGCTGTACGGGGCGCTCTACCTGGCCGCCTTCTGGGATCCGTACAGCCACCTCAACCGGATCCCGGTGGCGCTGGTCGACGACGACCGGACCGCCACGGCCCCGGACGGCTCGCCGGTGCACGCCGGCCGGGACCTCACCGACGAGCTGCTGGACCGGCAGATCTTCGACTGGCAGGTCACCGACGCCGGGCAGGCCGAGCGGGGACTGCGGGACGGCCGCTACCACCTGGTGTTCCACATCCCGGCGGACTTCTCGGCGGCGCTGGCCACCGGCACCGACCCGAACACGGTGGCCCGGCGCGGCGAGCTGAGCGTGGTCAGCGACGACGCCACGAACTACCTGTCCGGGCTGCTGGCCCGATCGGCGTTCAGCGAGATCCGGGCCGCCGCCGCGGAGAGTGCCGCGGGGAAGTACTTCGACGGGATGCTGATCGGCTTCGGCGATCTCAAGTCGAAGACCGGCGAGGCCGCCGACGGGGCCGGGAAGCTGCGCGACGGCGCGGGTGCGGCCGCCGACGGCGCCGGAGCGCTGGCCGGCGGCGCCGGGAGCGCCAGGAACGGTGCCGACCGGCTCACCACCGGGCTCGACAGCGCGACCACCGGCGCCGAGCAACTCGCCACCGGCCTGGCCGCGCTGGACGCCGGCAGCGCGCAGCTCGCCGCCGGCGCCGACCGGGCCGCGAAGCAGACCAGCGCCGCGGCAGACCAGGTCAACGGCGCCATCGACACCTGGGAGCCGGTGCTGCGCCGCAACGCCACCAGGATCGCCGACGCCGCCACGGTGATCGCGGACGGGGCCCAGGCCCTGGCCGACAACCTCGACGCGCTGCCGGCCCGGGCGGACGCGGTGGCGAAGCAGGCCATTGCCGCCCGGGACCGGCTGGACGCACTGGTCAAGGCCCACCCCGAGCTGGCCGACGACCCGAACCTGACGGCGGCCCGGAACACCATGGACACCCTGGTCGCGTCCGCCGAGAAGATCAGGACCAGCCTGGACGAGGCCAACGTCGGACAGTTCCGGACCCGGCTGCTGTCGGTCGCGGCCACCGCCCGCCAGGTCGCGGCCGAGGCGCCGCACCTGGCCGACGACGTACGCGCCAAGCAGGCGGAACTGAACAAGCTGGTGGACGGGCTGAACGCGCTGGCCGACGGCGCGGACAAGATCAGCCAGGGCAGCCACCGGTCGGCCGTCGGCGTGGCCGACCTGCGGGACGGGCTGTACCGGCTCTCCACCGGCGCCCGCGAGTTGGACGGCGGACTCGGTCAGCTCGCGGCCGGCGGTCAGAAGCTGGTCGGCGGCATCTCGGCGCTGCAGTCGGGCGCCGGCAAGCTGGCCGACGGGCTCACCGACGGGGCGCGGCAGATCCCCGGCTTCGACGACGCGTCGAGCCGGGCGGACGTGCTCGGTGACCCGGTCTCGCTGGACCGCACCGCCCGCAACGCGGCCGCCACGTACGGAGTGGGCTTCGCGCCGTACTTCCTGGGGTTGGCCCTCTGGGTCGGCGCGATGATCACGTACATGTTGTTGCGGCCGCTGAACCGGCGGCACGTGATGTCCGGGGCGCCGGCCTGGCGGGTCGCGCTGGCCGGCTGGCTGCCCGGCCTGGCGGTCGGGCTGGCCCAGGCCACGGTGCTGTTCGCGGTGGTGACCCTGGCGTTGGACCTGGGGCCGGTGTCGCCGGTGCGGACGCTGGGGTTGCTGATGCTCACGGCGGCCACCTTCAGCGCGATCGTCCAGTTCCTCGGTGCCCGGCTCGGACCGGCCGGCCGGCTGGTGGCGCTGGCCCTGCTGATGCTGCAACTGACCTCGTCCGGCGGCACCTACCCGGTGCAGACCTCGCCGGGCTTCTTCCAGGCCATCCACCCGTACCTGCCGATGACCTACGTGGTGGACGGGCTGCGGCACACCGTCAACGGCGGCCCGGACGGGCCGGTGCTGATCGGGGCGCTGGTGCTCGCCGGGTTCGCGGCGGGCGCGGTCGCCCTGACCGTCGACTCGGCGCGACGCGCCCGGCGGATGACGCCGAGCACGCTGCATCCCGAGCTGACGATGTAGCAGACTGTCCCGGCCCGGGGGCGGACCCGGGCCGGGTCGCGGCCGGCGGTCGCGGTACGACGGAGGGGGCGAGGGTGACCGACGGACGGGCGCGGCGGCGGGTGGACACCCGGCAGCGGCTCTTCGAGGCCGCGGTGGAGTTGATCGCCGAGCAGGGCTTCTCCGCCACCACTGTCGACGACATCGCCGCCCGGGCGGGCGTGGCCAAGGGCACCGTCTACTACAACTTCGCGTCCAAGACGTCGCTGTTCGAGGAGCTGCTCCGGCACGGCATCGGGCTGCTCACCGAGCAGTTCCGGGCCGCGGTGGCCGGCCTGCCGCCGCGCCCGGCGCTGGCCGCGCTGGTCCGCGCCCAGTTGGAGTACATCCGCCGGTACCGGGCCTTCGCCCAACTGCTGCTGTCGGAGATGTGGCGGACCAACCGGGAGTGGCAGCAGACCTTGCGGCTGTTGCGCGCCGAGGCGATCGGCGTGATCGCCGAGACGGTACGGGCCGGCGTGGACGCCGGTGACCTGCCGGCCGACCTGGACGTGCAACTGGCCTCGTCGGCGCTGTTCGGGGTGGGCCTGGTGGTGGCCGTCGACTGGCTGGTCTTCCAGCCGGACCGGCCGGTCGAGGACGTCCAGGAGGCGCTGCTGGCCATCGTCCGCCGGGTCGCGCACACCTGACCGGCTCCGGGTCGGGCCGCCGGGTCGGTCGCGGGGGAGCGGACCGCGGCGGGCCGGAAGCGCGCGGCCGTACCGCGGGGTTCGCTCGCGGTACGGCCGCGCGGCCGGCTGGCCGTACCGCGGGGGTCGCCCGTCGTACGGCCGCGCTCGGCGCCTAGAAGGCGCGGAGGTACTGGTCCGGCCAGGCCGGCTCGGCGCCCAGCGCGGCGGCGGCCCGACGCGGCCAGTACGGGTCGCGCAGCAGTTCCCGGCCCAGCAGCACCAGGTCGGCCTGACCGTCCGCGACGATCCGCTCGGCCTGCTCCGGCTCGCTGATCAGACCCACCGCGCCGGTGGGCACCCCGGCCTCCCGCCGTACCCGGGCGGCCAGCGGCACCTGGTAGCCGGGACCGACCGGGATGTCCGCCCCGGGGACCGCGCCGCCGGACGAGCAGTCGACCAGGTCGACCCCGGCGGCGACCAGTTCCTTGGCCAGCACGACGCTGTCGGAGACCGTCCACCCGCCGTCGACCCAGTCGGTGGCAGAGATCCTGGCCAGCACCGGCACCTCGTCGCCGACCGCGGTCCGGACCGCGGCGGCCACCTCCAGCGGCAGCCGCATCCGGCCGGCCCGGTCACCGCCGTACCCGTCGGTGCGCCGGTTGGTCAGCGGGGACAGGAACTCGTGCAGCAGGTAGCCGTGCGCCGCGTGAATCTCCACGGCCGCGAATCCGGCGTCCACCGCCCGGGTCGCCGCCCGGGCGAACGCCGCGACGATCCCGGCCAGCCCGCTCCCGGCCAGCGCCACCGGGGTGCGGTAGTCCGGGGCGAACGGCTCGTCGCCGACCCCGACCGGGGTCCAGCCGCCATCGGCGTCCGCTACGCCGCCCCGCCGCGGGTCCCACGGCCGGTACGTCGACCCCTTGAACCCGGCGTGCGCGAGCTGCACCGCCGGCACGGCACCCTGGGCGGCGACGAACGTGGTGATCGGACGCCACGCGTCGACGTGGGCGGACGACCAGAGACCGGTGTCCTGCGGGCTGATCCGGCCCTCCGGCGCGACCGCGGTCGCCTCGGTGATCACCAGCCCGGCACCGCCCACGGCCCGGCTGCCCAGGTGCACCCGGTGCCAGTCGGTGGGCAGCCCGTCGGCGCCGGCGGAGTACTGGCACATCGGCGACACGGCGACCCGGTTGGGCAGCCGGACACCGCGCAGGTCGAGCGGGGTGAAAAGGACGCTCACGTGGTGTTCCTCCATTGCTGGGTCCCCGCCGGTGCCGTCCAGCCGTGCCGGGCGGCACCCTGGCCGCGCGGGACGGCGGGACGGTGAACGCGGTCGAACGGAATCAGGCGGGCACCGGCGTACGGTCGCCCGGCACCGGCCCGGGGCCCGGGCGCCCGGCCGGCTCGTCGACCGGGTCCGGCTCGGTCAGGTCGCGCCGACCGGCCGAGTCGTACGCGGCCCGGTCCAGGACCCCCTCGCGGGCGGCGACCACGGTGGGCACCAGCGCCTGCCCGGCCACGTTGGTGGCGGTGCGCATCATGTCCAGGATCGGGTCGATGGCCAGCAGCAGGCCGGCGCCGGCCAGCGGCAGGCCCAGCGTGCTCAGCGTCAGGGTGAGCATCACCAGCGCGCCGGTCAGGCCGGCGGTGGCCGCGGAACCGACCACCGACACGAAGGCGATCAGCACGTAGTCCAGGGGACGCAGGGGCACCCCGAACACCTGGGCCACGAAGATCGCGGCCAGCGCCGGGTAGACCGCCGCGCAGCCGTCCATCTTGGTGGTCGCGCCGAACGGGACCGCGAACGAGGCGTACTCGCGGGGCACGCCGAGCCGCTCCACCGACTGCTGGGTCACCGGCATGGTGCCGACCGAGGAGCGGGACACGAAGGCCAGCTCGATGGCCGGCCAGGCACCGGCGTAGAAGCGCAGCGGGTTGAGCCGGCCGGCCAGGCCCAGCACCAGCGGGTAGACGACCACCAGCACGATCGCGCAGCCGACGTAGACGGCCGTGGTGAACTTCGCCAGCGGGGCGAGCAGGTCCCATCCGTACGCCTCGACGGCGTGGCCGATCAGGCCGAGGGTGCCGATCGGGGCAAGTCGGATGACCCACCAGAGGGCCTTCTGCACGATGGCCAGCACGGCGCGGTTCAGCTCCACGAACGGCTCGGCGGCCTTGCCGACCAGCAGCGCGGCGGCGCCGACCACGACGGCGAGGAAGACGATCTGCAGGACGTTGCCCTCGACGAAGGCGGCGACCGGGTTGGTCGGGACGATGCCGCTGAGGAAGTCGGTCCAGCCGCCTTGCTTCTTGGGCGGTGTGGCGCCGGCCACGTCGAGGGTGACCCCGCGGCCGGGGTTCACCAGCAGGCCGAGCCCGATGCCGACGCCGACGGAGATCAGCGCGGTGATGGCGAACCACATCAAGGTCTTCAGCGCCAGCCGGGCCGCGTTGGCCACGCCGCGCAGGCTGACCACGCTGACCACCAGGGCGGTGAACACCAGCGGCGGTACGGCGAGCTTCAACAGCTGGACGAAGAGGCCGCCGACGGTGCCGAGGGTGCTGCCCAGCCAGCCGACGTCGCCGATCCGGGCGACGTAGCCGAGCAGCAGACCGAGCACGAGGCCGAGCAGGATCTGTACGGAGAAGGGGATCTTGCGCAGGGCGGAGGGCATGACTTTCCAATGAGGGTCTGGTCGCGGGACCGGTGGGGTCCGCGCGGGTCAACGGCCGGGGTCAGCGGGGCGACGGGACCGGACAGACGCCACTGGCCAGCCGTCGGAGGTCGACGTACAGGCGGCGGGTGAAGAACCAGACGTGAAGCATCGCGGCCCGACAGTACCCCTGGTGGTCGACCCGTGGAAGTGGTGGACGCCGTGACGCTCCTTACCAGTCCGGCGGGAATGCGGGCCCGTCGGATGGCCCCGACCCGCGGTGGGCGGTGGCCGGGACGCCGCCGGCCGGCGCCGGCGGCCGGTGCCCGGCGGAAATGATCATCGCGAGGATGGTGGCCCAGGCCAGCACGTCGGCGAGGAGCAGCCGCTCCAGCAGGCCGGTGACCGTGCCGCGACCGACGGCGAGCATGGCCAGGCCGACCGCTCCGGACAGCGGCAGCGCCACCGCCAGCGCGGTACCGGACCAGCGGCGGATCGCGCCGGGCGGCGCCGACCAGGTCACCACCAGCATGGCGAACACGCAACCGGCCACCGCGGCCACGCTCGCGCCGCCGTGCACCAGGTCCGCCACCCCGGCCCGTTCGAACGGCGGCAGCGGGCAGCCGTCGGAGCAGGTGACGACGCCGGACAGCACGGTGCCCGCGGCGCTCGCGCCGAGCAGGCCGACCGCGTACCGCAGCGCCGCGGGCAGCGCCACGGCCAGCAGCGCCAGCCCCGCGGCCAGGCCGAAAACCCCGAGCCGGTACGTCGTGGCGTACCGGCTCGCCGTGACGCCGGCCTCGCTCACGTACCCGGACAGGCCCGGGCTGGGCCCGGCGACCACGGCCAGCACGACCGCGGCGGCGCCGGCCGTGGCGCAGACCGCCGCCCCGGCCGCCGCGGCCCGGCGTGGTTCAGCCACGCCCGTGCGGGGTGGTCCAGCCGGACGGGTCGGGACCGAGCGGGACGATGCCGGTCGGGTTGATCGCCGGGTGGGTGCCGTAGTAGTGCCGCTTGATGTGGTCGAAGTCCACCGTGTCTCCGAAACCGGGCGTCTGGTAGAGATCCCGGGCGTACGCCCACAGCACCGGCATCTCGCTGAGCTTGTTCCGGTTGCACTTGAAGTGGTTGTGGTAGACGGCGTCGAACCGGACCAGGGTGGTGAACAGCCGGATGTCCGCCTCGGTGAGCACGTCGCCCATCAGGTAGCGGCGGTCGGTCAGCCGCTCCGACAGCGCGTCCAGCCGGTCGAACAACGCCCGGTACGCCTCCTCGTACGCCTGCTGGCCGACCGCGAAGCCGCACCGGTAGACGCCGTTGTTGACGTCCCGGTGGATGTCGGCCATCAACCGGTCCAGCTCGGCCCGCAGCTCCCGCGGGTAGAGGTCCGGCGCGCCGGCCCGGTGCAGCGCCCGCCACTGGGTGGAGAAGTCCAGGGTGAGCTGC
Source organism: Micromonospora zhanjiangensis (assembly GCF_042650605.1). NCBI lineage: Bacteria > Bacillati > Actinomycetota > Actinomycetes > Micromonosporales > Micromonosporaceae > Micromonospora > Micromonospora zhanjiangensis. The sequence continues at coordinate 245,310 of NZ_JBHSBN010000002.1, forward strand.
GGGTAGTCGTTGCTGACCACCCGCCCGGTCACCGTGTCGACCAGCGCCGGGACGGTCACCCGACCGACGAAGTCCGGGTCGCTGGCCCGGTACGTCTGCGCCAGGTACTCGACGCCGAGCACCGGGTCCCGCCCGTCGGGGTCCAGCGTGAACCGCCAGCCCCGCTCGTCCCGGATCGGGTCCACGGTGCCGATCCCGATCGCCTCGTCGAGGCCGAGCAGCCCGAGCACGATCCGGGCCCGGTGCGCCCACGGGCAGGCCCGCGACCAGATCAGCCGGTACCGGCCGGCCTGCACCGGCCAGCGGCCCGCCTCGTCCGGCCCGTCGCCGGGGGCGGCGTCCGAGTCGGCGGTGACCCGGTCGGTGAACCGGTTGGGCTGCCGAACGAACTCCCCGGTCGCGGCGGTCTCCCTGGTGAACTGTGCCTGGGCCATGGGGCAAACCTATCCTCCGGCCGGCCCCGGTGGCGTCGCCCGCCGGTCCGGCCGCCGCCGGGCGGACCGCCGTGGCCCGGCTATCCTGGCCGGCAGTCGTCGGCCCGAGACCCGGTGCCGGCGACCGCCCGGTGCCCACCCCCGCCACCCCCGAAGGGTTGACCGCATGACCGCCGCGTTCCTGGTGTCCGGTGTCCGCACCCCGATCGGCCGCTACGGCGGCGCGCTGGCCGGCGTCCGCCCCGACGACCTGGCCGCGCACGTCATCCGCGAGTTGGTGGGCCGGCACCCCTCGGTGGACTGGGCGGCGGTCGACGACGTGCTGCTGGGCTGCGCCAACCAGGCCGGTGAGGACAACCGCAACGTGGCCCGGATGGCGGCCCTGCTCGGCGGGCTGCCGGAGGGCGTACCCGGGAGCACGGTCAACCGGCTGTGCGGGTCCGGGCTGGACGCGCTGGCCTCGGCGGCCCGGTCGATCGTGGCCGGCGAGGCCGACCTGGTGGTCGCGGGCGGGGTGGAGAGCATGAGCCGGGCCCCGTTCGTCATGCCGAAGGCCGCCACCGCCTGGTCGCGCAGCGCGGAGGTGTTCGACACCACGCTGGGCTGGCGGTTCGTCAACCCGGTGATGCGTTCCGGCTGGGGCATCGACTCGATGCCGGAGACCGCGGAGAACGTGGCCGCCGAGTTCGGTGTCGACCGGTCCGCGCAGGACGAGTTCGCGCTGCGTTCGCAGCAGCGCGCCGCCAAGGCGCAGGCCGACGGCCGGCTGGCCGAGGAGATCGCCCCGGTCACCGTGCCGGCCGGCCGGCACGGCAGCACGCTTGTCGACCGCGACGAGCACCCCCGGGAGACCACCCTGGAGAAGCTGTCCGCGCTGCCCACCCCGTTCCGCGACGGCGGCACGGTGACCGCCGGGAACTCCTCCGGCGTCAACGACGGCGCGGTCGCCCTGCTGGTGGCGAGCGAGGCCGCCGTGCACCGGTACGGGCTGACCCCGCTGGCCCGGATCGCGGGCACCGCAGCGGCCGGCGTGTCGCCCCGGATCATGGGGATGGGACCGGTGCCGGCGACCCGGCGGCTGCTCGACCGGCGCGGGCTCACCCTGGCCGACGTGGACCTCGTCGAACTCAACGAGGCGTTCGCCGCGCAGGCCGTCGCGGTGCTGCGCGAGCTTGGCCTGCCGGCGGACGCCGAGCACGTCAACCCGAACGGCGGGGCGATCGCGCTGGGACACCCGCTGGGCGCCAGCGGTGCCCGGCTGGCGCTGACCGCGGCGTTGGAGTTGAACCGCCGGGGTGCGCGCCGGGCGTTGTGCACGATGTGCATCGGCGTCGGGCAGGGCATCGCGATGCTGCTGGAGCCGGCCGGCTGAGCCGCTCGGCCGGGCGGTCGGCGCGATGCAATTTCGGATCTGCACATCCACGGAGATCCGCCGTATGCTCAGGACCGCTGACCCGGCGGCCGTACCGCCGGACGGACGAGTCGAGGCGACATGCAGCAGCCGGACGAACTGCCCGCGGAGATCGACCTGAAACGGCCGAGCGCGGCCCGGGTCTACGACTACTTCCTCGGTGGTGCGCACAACTTCGAGATCGACCGCCAGTTGGCGGAGCAGATCGCGGCCATGACGCCGAACCTGGCGGACACCATGCGGGCCGGCCGGGCATTCCTGCGCCGGGCGGTACGGGTGATCGCCGAGGCGGGGGTCGACCAGTTCCTGGACATCGGCTCGGGCATCCCCACCGTCGGCAACGTGCACGAGGTGGCCCAGGCGATCAACCCGGCGGCCCGGATCGTCTACGTCGACATCGACCCGGTCGCGGTGGCGCACAGCCGGGAGATCCTGGCCGGCAACGACCGGGCCGCCGTGCTCCACGCCGACCTGCGCGAACCGGACCGGATCCTGGCCGGGGCGGCCGACTCCGGTCTGATCGACTTCAGCCGGCCGGTCGCCGTCCTGCTGGCCGGCGTCGTGCACTTCGTGCCGGACGCCGACGACCCGGCGAAGATCCTGGACACTCTGCGCCGGGCCACCGCGCCGGGCAGCTACCTGGTCGTCTCGCACTCGACGTACGAGGACCAGCCGCGGGAGATGCTCGACGCGCAACGGCTGTCGGGGCGTACCGCGACCGAGATCACGCTGCGGTCCCGGGCCGAGATCACCGGCTTCTTCGGCGACTTCACCCTGCTCGAACCGGGCGTGGTGCACATGCCGCTGTGGCGCCCGGACGCGCCGTCCGACGTGGCCGACCAGCCGGAGCGGTACGGCGCGTTCGGTGGGGTCGGCCGCAACGACCGGACGGCCGGATAACCATGTCCGCCCCGCCACCGGCGCCGACGCCCGGCGAGCGGTTCGACCAGCCGGGCGCCGCCCGGTACGCCGCCCGGTGGGCGCACGCGGTGGCCCGGCTCGGGTTCGTGCCGATGAGTTCCGCCGAGGTCGAACGGTTACTGCACGCGCACACCCTGACCCTGGCCCGGGCACTGGTGGCCGAGCCGTTCGACGCCGGTCCGGCGTACCGCGTGGGCCAGGCACTGGTCGCGCTGCCGCTCACCGAGCCGGACATGCTCGACTGGTCGGTCCGGGCGCTGGGGGAGGAGTTCCTGCCCGCCGTACTGCCGGACCGGACGCCGGGCGGGGCGGGCCGGGACCGGGTCGCGGGCCTGCAGGGGCGGCTGTCCGCCGGCTTCGCGCGGGCGCTGCGCGACCGCACCTTCACCCAGCAGGAACGCATCGCCCGGTCGGCCTGGCAGGCCCGGGACGCGGTGGAACAGGCGTTGCGGGACAGCGAGGCCCGGTTCCGGGCGGTGTTCACCGGTGCCGCCATCGGCATCGGGATCGCCGACCTGGACGGCCGGATCCTGGAGGTCAACCAGCCGTTCGCCGACATGCTCGGCTACTCGGAGACCGAGCTGCGCCGGCGCAACGTGGCGGCGCTGTTCCACGCGGACGACGCCGCCGGCATGTGGGAGCTGTACCGCGAGCTGATCGAGGGCAAGCGCGACGCGGTACGGGTGGAGAAGCGCTACTACCGCCGGGACGGCCGGCCGGTCTGGACCGACCTGGCGGTGTCCCTGATCCGGCACGACGACGGCCGGCCCCGGTTCACCGTGGCCATGGTCGAGGACATCACCGAGCGGTACGAACTCCAGCAGCGGCTGCGGTTCCAGGCCCTGCACGACCCGCTCACCGGTCTGCCCAACCGCACCCTGTTCTTCGAACGGCTGGCGGGGGTGTTCGCCGACCCGTCACCCGAGCGCCGGGTCGGGGTGTGCTTCCTGGACCTGGACGGGTTCAAGGCGGTCAACGACACCCTGGGACACGACCTCGGGGACCGGTTGCTGGTCGTGGTGGCCGGCCGGTTGGCCGACTGCGTCGCCGGTCAGGGCCACCTGGTGGCCCGGATGGGCGGTGACGAGTTCGTCATCCTGGTCGACCCGAGCACGGCGGAGCGGGACGTCGTGGCGGTGGCCGACGCGGCCCTCGCGGTGGTCGCCGAACCGGTACGCCTCGGCGACCACGAACTGGCCGTCACGGCCAGCATCGGCATCGTCGAGTGCCCGGTCGCCGGCACCGACTCGTCGGAGCTGATGCGGGCCGCCGACACCACCCTCTACTGGGCCAAGGGGGACGGCCGCGGCCGGTGGGCGGTGTACGACCCGGAGCGCAGCGCCCGGGACAGCGCCGCGGCGGCCCTGGCCGCCGGGTTGCCGCTGGCCCTGGAGCGGGACGAGTTCACCGTCCACTACCAACCCATCGTGGCGCTCTCGGACGGCACGGTCTGCGCCGTCGAGGCGTTGGTGCGCTGGCAGCACCCGCGGCTGGGGCTGCTCGGTCCGGACCGGTTCATCGGGCTGGCCGAGGAGACCGGCATGATCGTCCCGCTCGGCCGGTGGGTGCTGGAGCAGGCCTGCCGGGACGGCAGCCGCTGGGCGCGGGAGTATCCGGACACCCCGCTGGTGGTCAGCGTCAACCTCGCCGTCCGGCAGGTCAGCGACCCGGGCATCGTGACGGCCGTCGGCGCGGTGCTGCGGGACACCGGCCTGCCGCCGAAGCTGTTGCAACTGGAGCTGACCGAGAGCGCGGTGATGGCCACCAGCGGGGAGCCGGTCCGCTCGCTGCGCCGGATGGCCGCCCTGGGGGTACGCCTGGCCATCGACGACTTCGGCACCGGCTACTCCAACCTGGCGTACCTGCGCCGGTTGCCGATCCACTCGCTGAAGCTGGCCGGCCAGTTCGTCGAGTCCCTCCGGTCCGGCGACCCGCAGGCCCTGGTGGACGAGCGGATCGTCGACGCGCTGGTCCGGCTGGCGCACGCGTTGGACCTCTCGGTCACCGCCGAGGCGGTGGAGACCGGCGGCCAGGCCGACCGGCTCCGGGTGCTCGGCTGCGACACCGGCCAGGGGCGGCTCTTCGGCGCGCCGGTGCCGGCCGAGGAGATCACCGCCCGACTCGGCGGACGTGACAGGTCGACCACCTCTGCGGCAGGCTGACCGGGTGGACCTGACCGAGACGCACACGCTGGTCAACTTCCTCGCCGGGCTGTGCATCGTCGTCGGCCTGGCCGGCATCGTCCTGCCCGGCCTGCCCGCCCTGCCGCTGTGCTGGCTCGGCGTCCTGGTCTGGGCGGTGTTCGGCGCCGGCGGGTGGGGCCGGTGGCTGGTGCTCGGCGTCGCCACCGTGCTGGCCGTGGGCGGGACGGTGGTCAAGTTCGCCTGGCCGGGGCGGGCCCTCAAACGCACCGGGGTGCCCACCCTGTCGATGGTGGCCGGCGGGGTGCTCGGCATCGTGGGCTTCTTCGTGGTACCGGTGATCGGGTTGCCGCTCGGGTTCGTGCTGGGCGTCTGGCTGGCCGAGTGGGCCCGGCTCGGTGACTCGCGGCTGGCCTGGCCGTCCACCAAGCACGCGGTCAAGGCCGCCGGGCTGGCCATCCTGATCGAGTTGGGCGCCGGGCTCGGCATCGCGGTCGCCTGGATGTTCGGGCTCGCCCTGGCCTGACGGCCGCACTCGTCCGCGTGGTCCTCCCCGGTCGGCACGCCGGACGGCCGGCCGGGGACTCGTCCGCCCGGCGGCCGGCCGTTACCATCGGCCGGATGCGGATCACCGTGCTCGGCGGCGTGGGCGCGTTCCCCACGGTTCACCAGGGATGCGGTGGCTACCTGGTGGAGTTCCAGGACACCCGGCTGCTGGTCGACCCCGGTTACGCCACGCTGCCTCGGCTGCTCGAACGCTGGCCGGTGTGGGCGGTGGACGCGGTGTACGTCAGCCACGCGCACCCGGACCACTGCGCCGACCTGCAGCCGCTGTTGCGTACCCGGAATCTGACCGACCGGGACGGCCCGGCGCTCCCGGTGTACGCGCCGACCGGCAGCCTCGACCGGCTGCTCGCCGTCGACGAACCGGGCCTGCTGGACGGCAGTTACGAGCTGCGCGAGTTCACCCCCGGGGACGCGTTCCCGATCGGGCCGTTCCAGGCGCGTACCTGGCTGCTGCCGCACTGGGAGACCAACGCGGGCCTGCGGCTGCTGGGCGGTGGCCGGGTGTTCGCGTACACCGGGGACACCGGGCCGAGTCCGGACCTGGTGGCGCTGGCCGACCACGCCGACCTGCTGCTGGCCGACGCCACCTACCCGGACCGGGTGCCCGACCGGCATGCCGGCAACCTGTCCAGCGCGGCCGAGGTGGGCCGGTACGCGGCCGCGGCCGGGGTCGCCCGGGTGCTGCTCGCCCACCTGTGGCCGGGCACCGACCCGGGGGCGGCGGTGACCGCGGCCCGGCGTGCCTACCCGGGACCGGTGTCGGTCGCCGAGCCGGGCCTCGTGGTGGACCTGGACTGAGCCGTCGTGGTCCGCTGGTTGCCGGGGCGGGCGGACCGGGAGCGGTCGATACCCGTCCGGCGGTTCGTACTACGATGCCGACCGTGGCTGAGCAGACCGTCATGCCCCCACGGACCGGCCCGCTGCGGCTCTCCCTGGTGATTCCCTGTTACAACGAGGAAGCCTCGATCGAGAGGCTCTACGACGCGGTGAGCCGCACCATCGCCGCGGTGGGCGACGACGTCGAGCCCGAGATCGTCTTCGTCGACGACGGCAGCGACGACGGCACGCTGCGGGTGCTGCGGCACCTCGCCGCCGGGCACCCCGAGGTCCGCTACACCTCGCTGAGCCGCAACTTCGGCAAGGAGGCGGCGATGCTGGCCGGCCTGGAACGGGCCACCGGCGACGCCGTCGTGATCATGGACGCCGACCTCCAGCACCCGCCCGAGCTGCTGCGGACGATGATCGAGTTGCACCGGCAGGGCTTCGACCAGGTGATCGCCCGGCGGGACCGGCGCGGCGACAAGCTGGTCCGGACGCTGGCCTCCCGCGCCTTCTACCGGCTGGTCAACGCCTGGGTCGACGTCGAACTCGTGGACGGCGCGGGCGACTTCCGGCTGTTGTCCCGGCGGGCCGTCGAGGCGCTGCTGAGCCTGCCGGAGTACAACCGGTTCTCCAAGGGCCTGTACGCCTGGATCGGGTTCAACACGGCCACCTTCACGTACGCCAACGAGGCCCGGCAGGCCGGCAAGAGCCGCTGGACCATCGGCAAGCTGTTCAACTACGCCCTCGACGGCATGCTCTCGTTCAACAACCGGCCGCTGCGCGGGGCGGTCTACATGGGGCTGCTGCTCACCACGGTGGCCGTCGGTTACATGATCTGGGTGATCGGGATGGCCGTGGTGCACGGGATCGACGCCCCGGGCTACGTGACCATCATCGCCAGCGTCATCGGTCTCGGCGGGATCCAGATGACCACCCTCGGCGTCATCGGCGAGTACGTCGGCCGGATCTACTACGAGACCAAGCGCCGCCCGCACTACCTGATCCGGGAGACCGAGGTTCCGTTGACCCGGGACGTCGGCGTGGCCGGCCAGCGGGCCAGGGAGTCCGGGGAGGACGTGGCCGGACTGTCGACGCGGCGGCTGCGGTGACCGCCGGCCCGGCGGTGCGGACCGACGGGCGGACGACCCACGGCGCGGAACCCGCCACCCCGACCGACGCGGCGCCGGCGGTCGCGGCGCCGGCGGAACCGGTACGCGGGTGGCGGCGGTGGGCACCGTACCCGCTCGCCGCACTCGTGGTGGCGGTCGCGTTCTGCGTCTCGGGGAACTACCGGCGGACCGTGCCGTTCGGGCCGCTCACCCGGAGCACCAACGATCTCGGCGACCAGTCCGTGCCGATCCACGGCTACCTGCGGGACCTGCTGCTCGGGCACGCCGAGGGCGGCCTGCTGGTCAACTGGCGCAGCGGCTGGGGCGTCTCCTTCCTGCCCGATCTCTACACCTACGCCACCAGCCCGTTCTCGCTGCTCGTGCTGCTGTTCCCGCGCGACCGGATGGACGACGCGCTGTTCGTCGTCATCCTGCTCAAGATGATGGTGGCCGCGATCGCAATGGTCGCCTTCCTGCGCTCCACCGGGCGCGGCCGGTGGTGGCTGCTCGGCCTGTTCGGCGCCGGGTACGGGCTCTGCGGCTGGGCGGTCGACGACGCGGCGTACGTCCCGCAGTGGCTGGACGGCCTGATCCTGTTCCCGCTGCTCTGCCTGGTCGGCCGGTGGCGCCGGGACAACCGCCGGTTCCTGCTGGGCGTGCTGGTGGCCGGCTACGGGTGGCTGGCCAACTTCTACACCGCCTACATGGCCACCATCGCCGCCGGGTTGGTGCTGCTCTGCGGCCTGCTGATCGAGCGGACGACCTGGCGGGACCGGGCGCTGGCGCTGAGCCGGTTCGCCGGGACGGTGCTGTGCGGGATCGTGGCGGTGCTGCCGCTGCTGCTGCCGACGTACCTCGCGGCGAAGCAGGCGGCCGGGTCCACCGTCGTCAACCAGCCGTTCACGCCGATTCCCTGGGTCGACTTCCTGTCCCGGCTGCTGCCGGCGACCGAAGGGGTCGGCTTCAGCGCCAGCATCTACGTGGGCACGCTGGGGCTCGTACTGGTGGCGACCCTGCCGTGGCACCGGGGCGTCCCGGCCCGGGCACGGATCGGGTGGCTGGTGCTGGTCGTCGCGTTGGTCGCGTCGTTCCGCTGGACCCCGACGGTCACCGCCTGGCACCTGTTCGACGAACCGCAGGGCAGCTCGTACCGGGAAGCGTTCGTGCTGTGCGGTGTCCTGCTCATCGCCGGCTGGCAGGCCGTCGCCGCCGGGTTGCCCCGATGGCCGGCCCTGGCCGGCGGCGCGGGCGTCGTCGCGGCGCTCGCCGCCGGCACGTACGGCGGGAAATTCGTCCACCCCCGGGCCTGGCTCGTCCTCGCGGCCAGCCTGCTGGTCGTCGTCGCCGTCCTGCTCGGCACGCGCGCGCTGGCCGGCGGCGCCGGTCGCTGGCGGACGGCGGTCGGTGCCGCCCTGGCGCTCCTCGTGGTGTTCACCAGCACGGCGGAACAGACCGTCACGGCCATCGTCACGGACCAGCGCCGGGACGTGATCTGGTACAAGATCCCGACCTGGGGACCGGCTCACGACCAGCGCCGGGCGGCCGTGGCGCAGGCGGCGGACTTCCCGCGCCACCGCACCGACCCCGGCGCGCCGATGCTCAGCCGCAACGACCCGATGCTGCTCGGTGGCGAGGGCACGGGCTACTACAGCAGCCTGATCCCCGGGTCCACCTACCAGACCCTGAAGGCGTTCGGGTTCGGGGTGCAGAACCGGGTGGTGCTGCCCAACGCCAGTCCGGTGCTGGACGCGCTGTTCGCCGTCGGCGCCCGGGTGCTCCCCGCCAAGGGTCGGGCGACGGTCCGCCGCCAACCGGCGCCGCCGCTGGTCACCGTCCACGCAGACGTCTGGGCCGAACCCGGCACCGGCGGATCACCACTGGTACGGCAGCAGGCCGCCCTCGGCCACGACGTCTACACCTTCCCCGCCGGCACGCTCACCCTCGGCGGCCGGACCGAACGGCTGCCCGCCGACCAACCGCGCGACCTGCCCGCCGACACCGACGTCACGCTCACCGTCGCCTGCCGCCCCGGCCAACCGGTGTACGCCGCCACCCCCGAGCTGTGGGGCGTCTTCAGCACCGGTCCGGCGGCCGTCCGGGCCGAGGGCGGGACGGCCCTGCTCGGTACGGCGGGCCGGGACGGGCGACTGACCAGCACGCTGCGGTTGCGGCGGGCCGGCACCCTGCCCGCGCGCTGGGCCGGTTGCCTGGACGAGGGCCGGCTGGCCGCCGCCGTCGACGACCTCACCAGGACCGGAGCGCGGTCGGTCCGGGTGGACGGTAACCGGCTGGACGCCGACCTGCCCCCGGGCACCGCCGGGATGGCGGTGCTGTCCACCACGCTGTCCGACGGCTGGCGGTGCAGCACCGACGGGCGGCACTGGTCCACGCCGCAGAGTTGGGCGGGGCTGATCGCGGTGCCGGTCACCCCGGGGACCGACCGGATCAGCTGCGCCTTCGAGCCGCCCGGCCTGCGGGCCGGCCTGGCCGCGACCGGGGCGGTGCTGCTGCTGGTGGTGGTGGCCCTGACCGGCCGCTACCTGTTCCGTCGCCGCCGGAACCAGCCCGCCGGGCCCGACTGACCGGTGCCGGCCCGTCCGGTGTGGGCTTGCCCGGTGTGGGCTTGCCCGGCTTCGGCGGTCGGATCCGGTTCGATGCGGAAGACCGGGTACCGCGCGGCGATCCGCTCGAACTCGGCCAGGGCCGACCGCCGGTCGACCGGGACGTGTGGCCGGGCGCCCGGCGCGAGTTCGAGGTAGCGGCGCAGGATCGGCGCGCGCTCGGCCGGTGGGACCTCGACGAGCCGGACCGGCCGGCGCACCCGGTACCGCAGGGTCACCCGCCCCTCGGCGGCCCGGACGTTCGCCACCCAGCCAGCGCCGGTGCCGAGCATCGACACCAGGTAACGCTCGCCCTGGTGGTCGGCCACGACCACCGGCAGCGAGATCATCCGACCGGTACGGCGTCCCGGCACCTCCAGGGCGACCATGCGCTCCGGCCCGACGCCGTACGCGCCGAGGAGACTCCCGAAGCGGTTCATCCCGGCCGCCAACCGGTTCGGCCGGCCGGTCCGGTACATCCAGCGCAGGGCCGCGGTGTTCGGGTGCCGCCACCACGGCTTGCCGCTACCCGGGCGGATGGTGGTCGTTCTCTCGGACATCCCGATCTCCCCTCGTCCCGGACGGACGGATCCGTCGCCCGCGACGGACGGCCCGGTGGACCGCGCCGTTGCGCCTCCTTCGACGATCCGCCACCCCGCGCCGCGGCCACCAGGGACCAACGGCCCGTCCCGTCCCGAATCCGCGCGTCGGCGCTGGTCATCGGCCGAAAGATCGCCGGCCGGTCGGCTCGGGCTATTGACCTGCTTGATCGTGGAGGTCGACACTGTGCCGCACGAACCTGACTCGCAGGAGGTGTGCGATGACCACCACGTCCGCGAGCACGGCCGAGCAGCCGATGGACGACGACAGCCGGCGGCTGGCCGAACTCGGTTACAAGCAGGAGTTGCGCCGCAAGTGGAGCGGTTTCTCCAACTTCGCCATCTCGTTCTCGATCATCTCGATCCTGGCCGGTTGCTTCACGACGTTCGGCCAGGCGTGGAACAACGGCGGTCCGGTGGCCGTCGCCTGGGGCTGGCCGCTGATCTCGCTGTTCATCCTGATCATCGGCTTCTCGCTGGCCGAACTGGTCTCCGCCTATCCCACGGCCGGCGGCATCTACTGGTGGGCGGCGAAGATGGGCCGCCCGGCGCACGGCTGGTTCACCGGGTGGTTCAACCTGATCGGCCTGGTGGCCGTCACCGCGTCGGTCGACTACGGTTGCGCGACGTTCCTGAACCTGACGCTGTCGGCGCTGTTCGACGGGTGGGCGGGAACGCTGCGGCAGGCGTTCCTGCTGTTCGTGATCATCCTGGCCCTGCACTGCGTGATCAACATTTTCGGGCACCGGATCATCGACGTCCTGCAGAACGTCTCGGTCTGGTGGCACGTGGCCGGCGCGGCCGCCGTGGTGGCGATCCTGGTCTTCGTCCCGGACCGGCACCAGAGCTTCCAGTTCGTCTTCACCGAGCGGTTCAACAACTCCGGCTTCGGCGACGGCGGCACCGGCGGCTGGACGTTCTGGTTCTACGTGCTGCCGCTCGGGTTCCTGCTCACCCAGTACACGATCACCGGCTTCGACGCCTGCGCGCACGTCTCCGAGGAGACCCGCGGCGCGTCCCAGGCGGCGGCGCGGGGCCTCTGGCAGTCGATCTTCTACTCGGCCGTGGGTGGCTGGATCCTGCTGCTGGCGTTCCTGTTCGCCGCCACCGACGTTGACGCGATCAACGACGCCGGCGGTTTCTCCGGGGCGATCTTCCAGACCGCGTTGACGCCGTTCTTCTACAAGGCGGTCATCATCATCTCCACCATCGGCCAGTTCTTCTGCGGGATGAGCTGCGTGACCAGCATGAGCCGGATGACGTACGCGTTCAGCCGGGACCGGGCGGTGCCCGGCTGGCGGCTGTGGTCCTCGGTCGACCGCAACGGCACCCCGGTCAAGGCCATCATCGCCGCCTCGGTGGCCGGCCTGGTGCTCACCCTGCCGGCGCTCTACGAGAGCAAGGCCGGTGTCCCGGTCGCCTTCTACGCCGTGGTCTCGGTCGCCGTGATCGGCCTCTACCTGGCATTCCTGATCCCGATCGCGCTGCGGCTGCGGATGGGCGACCGGTTCGAGCCGGGGCCGTGGACCCTCGGGTCCAAGTCGAAACTGTTCGGTTGGATCGCGGTGGTCGAGATCGCGATCATCTCGATCTACTTCATCCTGCCGATCGTGCCGGCGGGCGTGCCCGGCAACGCCGACTTCAGCTGGTCCGCGGTCAACTACGCGCCGATCGCCGTGGGCGGGATGCTGCTGCTGGTCGGCGTCTGGTGGTTCGCCTCGGCCCGCAAGTGGTTCACCGGCCCGCGCCGCACCATCGACCCGACGCCGGACGCCGACCCCCTCGCGGTGGGCCCACCCGACCCGCCGCCGCGGTCGGGCTGACCCCTCGGCGCCCGGTGCGGCGCGGTGCGGTGCGGTGCCGCGGAGCGCCGGGCGTTGCCGGGCCGTGCCGCGCGGTGCCGCGGCCGGGTGAGTGGCGACGCGCGTGCCAACGCGGGCGGCGTCGGCGCCGGGCAGCGGTACTGATTTTGGCGCTACATCAAATTCGTAGTAGCTACTACATTTTTGATGTGGCGCCGAAATCGGAACCGCTACCGCCGCGACGCATCGACAGCGGCTTCGTCAGACGCGGACGACGCCCCGGCTCCTGGTTGCCGCCAGGATGCCGGGGCCTCGTCCGTTCGGGAGGAAAGCCTAAAGGTCCGGCGTCGGGATGACCGGCCGCTTGAACGGCGGCCAGACCAGGAACCGGTCGAACATCACCCGGGGTCCCGGCGCGTCGTCGGGGTTGAGCCGGTAGAGGTCCTTCATCGCCTCGGCCATTTCGGATGCCATCCGGATCGACAGGCCGACCGGGTCGCTGTCGTACCGCGCCTTGAGGTGCAGGCGGGCGCTGGCGCACGGCCACGGCTGCGGGCAGGCCCGGCACGACCACATCGGCCTGCGCGGCCGATGGGCCTCCAGCGGTACGGGGTACGTGAGATCGGGCCCGCCGGCCGGTTGAATGGCCTGCTCAGTCACTGCCGTACCCCCTGCGCTGCGCGGTCGTCAGTGCCGGCGGCGGTCCGCCGGGTCGACGCCGGGGGAGGCGCCGCCTCCGTCGCCGGTCGAGGAGCCGCCGGAGCCTGCTTGACCACATGTCTCACCATCCTTCGCGTCGACTGGACGGGGGTCGATCCGTGAGGAGCCCGGACCGACCCCCGCGGTCCCGCCCGTTCGCAGTTCGGCCTGCCACGTTGCATTCCCTGAGGCCCGAGCGGTCCCGCTGAGGAAACCCTCCTATTGGGTGATGGGATATTTACAGGTCGTGACGATAAGGTCCTGAGGAATCCGAGGAGTCCCCAAAGGAGCACACATGAGCGAGGCACTGCGTGCGGCGATGGCAGAGGCCGGAGAGACCACTGATTCCCTGGCTGCCCAGGTTGGAGTGGATCCGAAGACGGCGGCGCGGTGGCTGTCCCGAGGCCGGATCCCGCACCCCCGCACGCGGTTGAAAGTTGCGACTGTCCTGCGGAAGGACATCGGGGACCTTTGGCCAGACGTTCTACGACGCCGCAAGCCAACGTGGTTGCGCGAGTGGATCGAATGGGAGCGCGAGGCGATTGCCCTGCACTGGTTCGAGCTGGCGTACGTCCCGGGGCTGTTGCAGACCGAGCCCTACGCTCGGGCGACGCTGCCCAGTGGCCGGTGGACCGTGGAGGAAATTGACCAACTTGTCGCCGCGCGCATAAAGCGGCACGCCATCCTGACACGCGCCGCACCGCCCCAGCTTGTCGCCGTGATGGACGAGGGTGCACTGCGTCGACAGGTGCCCGGAAAGCCTGAGATCATGCGGGAACAGCTAGGGCACCTCGCGCACTGCGCAGAGGCCGAGATCGCGCAGATCCATGTCGTCCCGAGCGACGTGGGGCTGTACGTCGGGCTCGCTGGTCAGTTCATCGTCGCCGAACTGCCGGACGGCCGGCGAGCGGCGCACGCTGACAACCAGCTCAACGCGCAATTCGTCGATGACCCGGCAGAGGTTGCTAGGCTTGCTCAATCGTGGGAGCAGGTCCGGAGTCTGGCCCTCCCTGCGAACCAATCTCTAGACCTGATCAAGAAAGCGGCGAAGTGATGGACATCAACGGCGCTCAGTGGCGCAAGTCCAGCAAGTCGGGCGCAAACGGCGGCTCGTGTGTCGAGGTCGCCGACAATTTCTCCGGCGTCGTGCTGGTCCGAGACACGAAGGACAGAGAGGGCGGCACCCTCAACTTCGCCCCTAGGGCATGGCAGTCCTTCGTCGACCTGGCGAAGCGGTACTGACTGTTCCGTGCGGCAGTGCCCCTCGTGAGTGGCAACTCTTGAAGGAAGTGGCACGTTCATGGACATGACCGGAGCGCGGTGGCGCAAGAGCACCTACAGCGGTGGCAACGGTGGTGACTGCGTCGAGGTTGCCGACAATCTTCCAGGGGTGGTCCACGTCCGCGACACCAACGACCGGGAGGGTGGCACCCTCCACTTCAGCCGCCGGAGCTGGCAGGCGTTCGTCGATCTGACCAGGCGGCACTGATCTCTCCTGGCCGGGGCGGTCGGCGTGCCTCAGCGGGCATCGTCGATTGGCGCGACCGGAAACCGTACAGGGAGAAGGGGTAAGCGCCGTTCACTTCGTCGCGATCCGGTCGAGCAGGAACCGCGCCGTGGCGTCGATGACGTCGTCGAAGTGCTGGCTGCTGCCGGGGTAGTGGAATCCGTGTCCGGCTTGTTCGTATTCGAGGAGCGCACACTCGTTGCCGGAGCGCACCATCGCGTCCCGGAACTGCCGTACGGAGCCGATCGGCTCGACCTCGTCGAGGGTGCCGTGGTGGATCTGCGTCGGCGGGTTCCCCGGCCGGACGAACTCGATCAGCGAGTACTCAATCAGTCTGCCCGCGGCGACACCGATCTGCTGTTCGAGCCGGCGCCGGGCGGCCGGCTCGACGGAGCGCAGATCCGTCCCCGCGGGATTGAGCGCCACCACGGCCGCGACGCCAGGCTCCGATGCGGTGGCGGACGCCTGCGGGGTCATCGCCGCGATCATCGCGAGATGGGCACCGGCCGAGCTGCCACCCGAGGCCAGGTGCGACGTTTCGAGTCCGCGCGAGGCCGCCAGCCGGGCGAACTGCTCGACGGCGAGCCGGACATCGGCGACGCAGTCGTCGATGTTGGCAGCGCCGCGACCGAGCAGCCGGTACCCGGCCGAGACCGCGAGGATTCCGCGCGACGCGAGTTTCCGGCCGTGCGGGGCGAGCCCGTCGGTCGATCCCGCCCGCAGGGCACCGCCATGGAACAGCACGATGCCGGCGCGTGGTTGCCTGCCGTCGCCGGGCTCGAAGACCAGCATGGGCAACTCCGTGCCGTCGGCAGCGGGAGAGCGCGTCGAAGACTCCGAGACTGGCGACGTGGTTTCCCGATCCGAGCCGGGTGATCCGGGGACGGCCACGCAACGTCCAATCGGTATGTGCTTCACGGCCAGGGACGAGTCAGGTTCTCCGTACCGTCGTTCCCTCGCGGAGGGCCCGGGGGATCTCGGCGACCTCGTCGACCCGGTCCAGCAGTACGGCGAGTTCCTCAGCGGACGCGGGCGAGTTCAGCTCGACCTGGTAGGTGATGCCGCTCGATGTCCATGTCTGCGGGTCGAAGGCACCCTGGGCCGACACCCGTACCCCGTGAATGCAGATCCCCAGGTCGCCCGCCTCCCGGTAGATGTCGTTGAGGACGCACCCGGCCGCGGCGAGGTGCAACAGGTGTGCCCCCGTGAAGTCCGCCTCGATCGTGACGCCCTCAGCGGTCCACCGGTGCGGGAACCGGATCGCGCCGGCGTCGTCCGATCTGAACGAGCCCGCGCCGACCACGACTGCAAACTGCTTCACCGCTTGCCCCCTGCCCGAGCTGACTCGCCGACACTACTGGTCCTCCGTGAGCAGGCCCGGCTCACCGCCCTCGTCCGGCCTGATTCGGATCCGACTGGTCTTCTGGTGGCCTTCGCCCTTGGCGTAGCAGAACTGGGGAAGATCCTGGTCGGTCGGCACCAGCGCGATCTCCGGGAACTCGTCGCACCGCAGGTCGGACCAGCTCGCCGTGGATGGATCGGAGTTGCCGTACTTTCGCTGGACATACGCCAGCAGGCCGTCCCTGGTGATCACGGTCCGCGGTGCCTTTGCCTTCCACTCGAAAACGCTGGAGCCGGCCGGTGTGGTTTCGACCGTGAAAACCACGGCCTGTCCGGCGTACGTCACCGTGCAGTCGAACGTCATGGCACGGTCGGCGGTGAGCCCCTGGCTGGCGCAGCGGCTCGTCGTCGGCTTCTGCACCCCGGCCGACGAGAGCACCTGCTGCTCCAGGTCGTACCGGATCTGCTCGTCGGCGCCGCTGCCGAAGATGTTGGGCCGCAGCCAGGTCGGCTTCGGCGAGGCCGGCAACGACGACGCCGGCACCGGTTGGCCAAGCCCTTCCCAGTCGTCCTGGTTGACCACGTTGGTGATGAGCTGGCCGACACCGCAGAGGCCGCCGCAGACGAGCAGCACCACGAGCAGTCCACTGAGGACCCACCGCCGGCCGCCCGGCCGCGTGGGTTGCGGATCGGCCGGTTGAGGTGGCTGAACCGGGCTCTGCGCATGCTGCTGACCGTCGTCCACGTTTCCCCCGTCTCCGATCGCGACGGGCGAGAGTGTAATCGAGGAGGTTACCGACCGTGGTCCGCTCCGAAGGCCGGCCGCGCGGAGGCAATGGCGAGCAGACGCTCAAGGGTGCCGGCGGTCGACGATACGGTCCGATCATGTCTGTGGGCGTCGCGCGACCGCTGATCTTTGTGGACATCGACGGGGTGCTCATCCCATTCCGGGCCCGCCCGGCCGGCGCCGGTCGCCGCTCCGGTAGCGGCACGCGGAACGAGCCCGACCACTCCGGGAACCCGCTGCTGGATCGCCTCGACCCCGACGACGGTCGTCGTCTGCTCGCCCTACGAGGAGACCTGGTCTGGGCGAGCACCTGGACGGCCGAGGCGAACGAGGTCGTCGCTCCGCGACTCGATCTGCCCGTCCTGCCCTTCGTCAACTGGCCCGACACCGACGAGGAACCACCGCCCGGCGTGCACTGGAAGACCGCACCCTTGACACGGTGGGCGGCAGGACGCCCGTTCGTCTGGCTCGATGACGAAAGCACCGACGCCGACCGACGATGGGTGGCCGCACACCACGCAGAGCCAGCATTGCTGCACCGCGTCGACTCATCTCTGGGACTGGCCGACGCCGATCTCGCCGCGGTGCGCGAATGGCTCGAACAACTGGACAAGCGCGCATGATCGGCCGTACGGTCTGCCGCCGACCGTGCGCCCCTCAACTCGTCATTCATCTCCGAGTAGGCGCGTGATCAGGCCGGCGGTCGTTGGAGCACCAGCTCTCTTCAGCGCCGTGACGGTCGACTCGTCGGTGGCGCCCTTGAGTGAATCGACGGCCGTCCGGTGGACGGCAAGCATCTGTTGCTCGTACTCGATCACGAGCCGGCTGAGCAACTGGTCCGGAGTGAGCACTTCGCAGCCGAGAGCTTCAACAAGATGTGCCGGGAAGTCCCTGGTGTTCGAGGTACACAACACCGTTGCCTCAGCGGCGTGGCAGGCAACCAGGACGTGGCGGTCGTCTTCGTCCGGGAGCGGCACCTCGGCCAGCGTGTGCCAATGCTTCTCGTCAGGCTCCACCTCCGCGTAGGGGAAGGCGCGGTTCATCGCCTCCACCAGTCGCTGGGCGGCTGCCTGGTCGAAGCCGGTTACGTTCTTCATCAGGTGCTCCGTGACCTCGGTGAGGATCTGCGCACTCCATGCGATGGCGATGATTTCCTGGTCAGCCGCGTAGAGCAGATAATCACGCAGGACGCGTGAGTAGAGCACGTTCGCGTCGGCGAGGACGACCCGGATCAGATCGGCCTCGCCAATGGCGCCGCTCATCCAGTCAGTCCGAGTTCGTTCTGCACAGCAGCCAACTCAGCCATCGCTTCGCGCCGGCGCCCACGCTCCGCCTCAAGGAACACCCTGATCGAGGAGACGCGGATACGGTGGTGGGTGCCGACCTTGCGCGACTCCAGCAGTCCGCGGTCCATCAGCTTTCGAACCTGGGGCCGGGACATCGCCAGCATGACCGCCGCCTCCGTCGGGCTGACTTCGGCGTTTGCCGGCGAAACAATGATCTCTTCGCCGTGTGCCCGGGCATCAACCAACCGCGACACCAACTCGGCCGTCTCCCGCGACAGCTCCACGTGCACCTCGTTGCCGGGCTCGGCCAAGGCACGATGAAGAGCCTCGGCGTCACGCATCAGCAGGTCTGTCACGGCCACCCCTATCTGCTCCAACTGCTCCAACTGCAGCAAGTGTAACGGACGGGGTGCTGATTGCCACCAATTTCGTTCGAGCTAGCCGTTACTGGCCGGAGGCAGGACCCGGGCGATGACGTCGTCGACCAGGGTCGGCGGGACGGGCCGGTGCGCGATGAAGCGGCGGTAGAAGAACGGGCTGGTGAGTAGGTCGGTGAGCAGTTCCGGATCGGCGTCCGGGGGGAGTTCACCACGGTCGCGGGCCCGGGCCAGTACGACGAGCAGCGGTTCGCGGCGGCGTCGGGTCAGGTCCGCGTGCAGGGCCGCGAGGGTGGGATCGCGCTCGGCGGCGTCGATGAACGCGGCGAGCAGGCGCGGGAACGGGGCGTTCTCCAGCAGTGTGACGAAGGCGCCGAGGATCTGCGCCACGTCGGTCGCCAGCCGGCCGGTGTCCGGCGTGGGGAACGGGCGGAAGGTGGCGTCCATGGCGTCGATCAGGAGCGGGCCCGTGCCGGACCAGTGCCGGTAGATGGTGGCCTTGCTGGCGCCGGCGCGCCGGGCGACCGCCTCCATCGTGAAGCCGGCCAGGCCGTCGGCGTCGAGCACCTCCAGCGCGGCCCGCAGCACCCGCTGCCGCGCCCCGGCGCCCCGGGAAATCGGCGGACCAGCCATTGTCGTCCCTCCATCGAAACGCTACCGTACACATATTAGAGGTACGGAGCCGTATCGATAGAGGGTGGTTCCGATGACGCGAGAGACGATGACGCGACGAACGATGACGCGGCGGATGATGGGACGGACGCCGTCCGCCGAGTCCGACGACGAGAACTCAGGACGGAGCCGGCGGCGGATCCTCACGTACTGGATAGTGACGGCCGTGGTGGTCGGCGAGTGCGCGGTGGGCGGCGCCATGGATTTGTTTCGGATGGCGCCGTTCTACCCGACGATGATCGACCTGGAGTATCCGGGCTACCTGGCCACCATCCTGGGCGGCGCCAAGCTGCTCGCCGCAGTGGTGCTGCTGGCGCCCCGGCTGCCCCGGCTGAAGGAGTGGGCGTACGCCGGGGTGATGATCAATATGCTCGGCGCGTGCGCCTCGCACCTGGCCATGCATCGGCCGGTCGGCAACCTCGTCCCGCCCGCAGCGTTCGCCGCGCTGGCCCTGCTCTCCTGGGCGTCGCGCCCACCGTCGCGGCGCCTGCCGTCGGCCCGGCGGTGAGCCACGGGCCTCGGGGTGCCGGTGCCGGTGGCCCCAGGATCGCCTGACCGCGCGCGGTCGTCCGGGAGGCTGACTCGGGCGCCGCGCGATCCAGGGCGACAAAGGTTCAATGTGGACGCCACCTGACCGACCATCGCGCCTAAGATCCGAACATGGCCGGCCACTCCGTCTCTCCGCCCGCAGCGGTTCCAGCCGCCGACCCGCGACACCGCCGTCGGCGACCAGCCGGCCGCGGCCTGCGTACCGTCGGGGCCGCGCTCGTGGTTCTGGTCCTGCTCGCGGGGTGCGGCGCCGCCGGCGGCGGTCGGCCGCTGCCCGCGTCGGAGACGGCCGCGTCGGAGTTGCCGTCGGGACCGGACCGGACCGATCCCGCGGCCGGTAGCGCGGGCATGCCGCGCTCGATCCAGTGCGTTACCGAGGAGCCGCACATGGACGTCACCGTCACGCCGTCACCCAACGACGTGACGGTGGGCCCGTTGACCTGGCCCGGACTGCGCGGTTGGGCGAACGCCTGGCCGGCGGACTACGGCTACGGCGACGACGACGGCAACTACAAGCTCGGCGCCGAGGTCCGGGCCGGGGCGGAGGTCACCGTCACCGTCGGTCCGGAAGCCCGGACGTACGCCGGCCTGAGCTACGGTCAACGCTGGTCCTACTCGCCGGCGGAGTCGGTGACCTTCCACGGCTGCCCCTACCGGGACACCGCGTACATCGGCGGTTTCCAGGTGAAGGGGAAGCGGTGCGTGCCGTTCGACATCCAGGTCGGTGACGCGTCCCCGGTGCGGGTGTGGATCGGCTTCTTCGCACCGTGCCCCCGCTGAGCCGGCGACACGGCGGTGTACCGGCCGGCACCGACGGTCCGGTGGCGCCGTCGGGCTAGGCGGACGGCGCCGGGTCCACGAAGGTGTCGCGGAACGCCGGTTCCAGCGGCCGCCCGGTGGTCGGCTCGATGAACAGCTCGGCGAGCAGTACGTCGGCGAGATGGGTGGGATTGATACCCGACTCCTTCCCACCGAGGCCCTGCGCCAGGCCGCCGGACCGTAACGCGGCCCGGACGACGCCGGCGGGCAGCCGGCCCACCCGCCGGGGCCGGCCGACCGTCGTGGCGATGCGCCCGAACATGTCGTTCCAGGTGAGGTTCTCGTCGGCGACCGGAATGTCCTCCCCACGGGCCTGTTCCAGGGCGTCGACCGCGACGACGGCCACGCTGCGTGCCGAGGTCGCGGCGGTCCCGCCGGTGGGGGCCACCAGGGGCGACCGGGACCGGGCCCAGCGCTCCAACGGACCGGCCCAGTTCGGCAGCCGGTCACCGGCCCGGCCGAAGACGAAGGGCAGTTCGAGCACCGACACCGGCAGGTCCGGCCCGGCGGCCGCGCGGCCCTCCCGGGCCTGCTCCAACCGGCACCGGATGTACGCGTGGCGGTCCGCCAGCCGCCACTGCGGCCGCAGCCGGTCGTAGTAGGTGTAGTACGAGCCCATGACGACCGACCGGGTCAGACCCTCCTGGCGGGCGGCGGTGAGCAGGCGTACCACGGGCTCGACGATGTCCCGGCGGAACTCCGGATAGATCGGCTTGCGGAGCACCCGGTGCTCGTCCGAGCGCGCCGCGTACACCACCCCGTCGTGGCCGGCGAGCAGTGGCCGCAGCTCGTCCACCGAGGCCGACTCGACGTCGAGGACGTGCTCGATCCCGGGTCGGGCGGTACGCGCCACGGTGGTGACATCGTGCCCCCGCTCGCGCAGCACGGTCACGACATGGGCTCCGATGAGGCCGCTTCCACCCACCACAAGAATTCGCACGCCGCATCGTCCCACGCCGGATCCGGCCGATGGTCGAGCCACGAGGTTCAATTTCTTCGGGCGGAGTCGGACGGGTGAGACGCGCCCGGGCCACGCTCACCGTCAGTCCAGCAGCCAGGTCTGCAACTGGTCGCCGTACGGCGTGGAGGGGACCGCGGCGAGGACGACACAGATCACCGTGCCGATCAGCAGCAGGCGCCAGGTGCGCCGGTCGGCGCGGACGGCCCGGTCGGCGAGGCACGGCAGGCCGAGGAGCACAGCCGCGAACGCCAGCGGGGTGATCAGCATCGCCCCGACGCGGGACAGCCCGAAGATCCAGAGGATCGGGTTCCAGACGGTGTCCGGGCCGATGGCGATGACGTCCTTCGGGTCGCCGAAGCGTTCCAGGCCCGGGTCGAGCAGGCCGGCCCAGTCGCCGGTGCGGATCGCGGCGATCAGCAGCGTTCCCACACCACCGATCAGGTAGACCACGCCGAGCAGGTACTGGAACCCGATGGCCAACCGGACACGGCCCAGCCGACCGATCCGCCCCACCTCGCCCGCCGTACCGGCCTGCTCGGTCATCGCGACCCACCCGGGTCCGGATCCGTCATGCGCTCAAGGGTAGGACACGCGCGGGTCGGGACGGATCCTGGCGGCGGCGCTATTGACGTAGATCGCCGACGGCAAGTAGACCTGCTCTATGCCGCCTGCGCGCACCACCCCGAGCCCGCCGCTCTCCGTCGAGGAACTGCGGGTGGCGGTGGACGCCGGTGAGATCGACACCGTGGTTCTCGCCCTCACCGACATGCAGGGCCGGTTGCAGGGCAAGCGGTTCCACGCGCCGTTCTTTCTCGACCAGGTGGTGTCGGGCGGCAGCGAGGGGTGCAACTACCTGCTCGCCGTGGACGTGGACATGAACACCGTCGACGGGTACCCGATGTCCAGCTGGGACCGCGGGTACGGCGACTTCGCGATGGTGCCCGACCTGAACACCCTGCGCCGGATGCCGTGGCAGCCGGGCAGCGCCCTGCTGCTGGCCGACCTGGCCTGGCTGGACGGCTCCGGGGACGTGGTCGCCTCGCCCCGGCAGATCCTGCGCGCCCAGCTCGACCGGCTGGCCCGGCACGGGCTGACCGCGTACGCCGGCACCGAGTTGGAGTTCGTCCTCTACCGCGACTCGTACGAGGACGCCTGGCGGTCCGGCTACCGCGACCTGACCCCGGCCAACCAGTACAACGTCGACTACTCGCTGCTCGGCACCGCCCGGGTCGAGCCGCTGCTGCGCCGGATCCGGACCGAGATGGCCGGTGCCGGGCTCACCCCGGAGAGCGCCAAGGGCGAGTGCAACCTCGGCCAGCACGAGATCGCCTTCCGGTACGACGAGGCGGTCGCCTGCGCCGACCATCACGTGATCTACAAGAACGGCGCGAAGGAGATCGCCGCCCAGGAGGGCATGGCGATCACCTTCATGGCCAAGCCGAACGCCCGGGAGGGCAACTCCTGCCACGTCCACTTCTCGCTGCGCGACGCCGACGGGCGGTCGGCGATGCTCGGCGACGGGCCGGCCCACCTGTCGCAGACCGGGCAGCGGGTGCTCGCCGGGCTGCTCGCCACCATGCGCGAGTTCTGCCTGTTCTTCGCGCCCAACATCAACTCGTACAAGCGCTACCAGCCCGGCTCGTTCGCGCCGACCGCGCTGCGCTGGGGGGTGGACAACCGCACCTGTGCACTGCGGGTGGTCGGCCACGGGCAGGGCATGCGGGTGGAGAACCGGGTGCCCGGCGCCGACGTGAACCCGTACCTGGCGATCGCCGCGCTGGTGGCCGGCGCCGTGCACGGCATCGAGAACGAGTTGGAGCTGGAGCCGCAGTGCACCGGCGACGCGTACTCCGACGGCGACGCCGACCGGGTGCCCGGCACGCTGCGCGACGCGCTCGCCCTCTGGGAGTCGTCGGAGCTGGTCCGGTCCTCGTTCGGCGACGAGGTGACCACCCACTACGCCAACAACGCCCGGGTCGAGCTGGCCGCCTTCGACGCCGCGGTCACCGACTGGGAGCTGACCCGTGGTTTCGAACGTCTCTGAGCTGATCAACCCGGCCACCGGGGTAGCCGTCGGCACCGTGCCGGCGACCACCGCCGAGCAGGCCGACGCCGCGATCGAGCGGGCCGCGACCGCGTACGACGGGTGGCGGCGGGTCGCCCCCGCCGACCGGGCCCGACTGTTGCGCCGGTTCGCCGGGCTGGTCGACGCCCATTTGGAGGAGCTGGCCGAGCTGGAGGTACGCAACAGCGGGCACACCATCGGCAACGCCCGCTGGGAGGCCGGCAACGTCCGGGACGTGCTCGACTACTACGCCGGCGCGCCGGAACGGCTGACCGGGCGGCAGATCCCGGTGCCCGGAGGGTTGGACGTCACCTTCCACGAGCCGCTCGGTGTGGTCGGCGTGATCGTGCCGTGGAACTTCCCGATGCCGATCGCCGGCTGGGGTTTCGCCCCGGCCCTGGCGGCCGGCAACACGGTGGTGCTCAAGCCGGCCGAGCTGACCCCGCTGACCGCGCTCCGGCTGGCCGAACTGGGCCGTGCGGCCGGCCTGCCGGACGGGGTGTTCACCGTGCTGCCCGGCCGGGGCGACGTGGTGGGACAGCGGTTCGTCGACCACCCGGCCGTCCGCAAGGTCTGCTTCACCGGCTCGACCGAGGTGGGCACCCGGATCATGGCCGGCTGCGCCGCCCAGGTGAAGCGGGTGACCCTGGAACTGGGCGGCAAGAGCGCCAACATCGTCTTCGCCGACGCGGACCTGGCGAAGGCGGCGGCCGGCGCGCCGTACGCGGTGTTCGACAACGCCGGGCAGGACTGCTGCGCCCGGTCCCGGATCCTGGTCCAGCGGTCGGTGCACGACCGCTTCCTGGAGCTGCTCGAACCCGCGGTCAAGGCGCTGCGGGTCGAGGACCCGGCGCTGGAGACGGCCGAAATGGGCCCGTTGATCTCCGCCGGGCACCGGGAGCGGGTGGCCGGCTACGTCGACGGCGCTTCCGTCGCGTTCACCGGTGGTTGCCCCGACGGCCCCGGTTTCTGGTACGCGCCGACCGTGCTGCGTGCCGACTCGCCCGCCGACCGGCACTGGCGGGAGGAGATCTTCGGCCCGGTCGTGTCGGTGCTGCCGTTCGAGGACGAGGCCGACGCGGTCCGGCTGGCCAATGACACCGAGTACGGCCTGTCCGGCTCGATCTGGACCCGGGACGTCGGCCGGGCGCTCCGGGTGGCCCGCGGCGTCGAGGCCGGCAACCTCAGCGTCAACTCGCACTCGTCGGTGCGCTACTGGACCCCGTTCGGCGGGATGAAGCGGTCCGGCCTGGGCCGGGAACTCGGCCCGGACGCCCTGCACGCCTTCACCGACGTGAAGAACGTCTTCATCGCCACCGACGACTGAACGGCCGATGGCCGGCCGGGCACAAGAAACAGGGGGATCGATCGTGCAGGGACGGTTGGACGGCCGGGTGGCCGTGGTCACCGGGGCGGGCAGCGGCATCGGGTTGGCCACCGTACGCCGGTTCCGGGCCGAGGGTGCCCGGGTGGTCTGCGTGGACATCGCGGCGGACGCCGGGCGGGCCGCGGCGCAGGAGGTGGGCGGCGAGTTCGTCGCCTGCGACGTGGCCGACGAGGACCAGGTGCGGGAGCTGTTCGACGGGGTGGCGCAGCGGTACGGGCGGGTCGACGTCGCCTTCAACAACGCCGGCATCTCCCCGCCGGACGACGACTCGATCCTGACCACCGGGCTGGACGCCTGGGAACGGGTGCTCCGGGTCAACACCACAAGCGTCTACCTGTGCTGCAAGTACGCCATTCCGCACATGCGCCGGCAGGGCAAGGGGTCGATCATCAACACCGCCTCGTTCGTGGCGCTGATGGGTGCGGCGACCTCGCAGATCGCGTACACGGCCAGCAAGGGCGGGGTGCTGGCGCTGACCCGGGAGCTGGGGGTGCAGTTCGCCCGGGAGGGGATCCGGGTCAACGCGCTGTGCCCCGGGCCGATCGCCACGCCGCTGCTGCTGGACCTGTTCGCCAAGGACCCCGAGCGGGCCGCCCGTCGGCTGGTGCACGTGCCGATGGGTCGGTTCGGCGAGCCCACGGAGATCGCCGCCGCGGTCGCCTTCCTGGCCAGCGACGACGCCTCGTTCATGACGGCCGCCCAGTTCGTCGTCGACGGTGGGATCACCGGCGCGTACGTCACCCCGCTCTGAGCGCCGCGCCGAAGGGGGGTCCGGTGAGCGCGAGGAGTGCAGCGAAGCGGAGCCCCGCAGTCGCGAACGAAAGGCAGGCTCCGCGTGCAGCGACGACCGGTGGTGGGGATCACCACGTACGTCGAGCCCGCGTCGTACGGGGTGTGGGCCGACGTCGACGCGGCGCTGGTGCCGTACGCGTACGTCCGGATGGTGTCCGAGGCCGGCGGCCGGGCGGTGCTGCTGCCCCCGGACGACCTGGACGCCGACGTGCTGGACCGGCTCGACGCGCTGGTGCTGGCCGGCGGCGCGGACGTCGGTCCGGGCCGGTACGGGGCGGAACCCGGCCCGCTGACCGACAGCCGCCCGGACCGGGACGCCGGTGAGATGACCCTGCTGGCCGCCGCCCTGCGGGTGGACCTGCCGGTGCTCGGGGTCTGCCGCGGCATGCAACTGCTCGCCGTCGGGTACGGCGGCCGGCTGCACCAGCACCTGCCGGACACCGTCGGCCACGAGCGGCACCGGCCGGCCCCCGGGGTGTACGGCGCGCACCCGGTCCGGTTCGCCCCGGGCAGCCTGGCGGCGGCGGTGATGGCCGGCACCGACCGGGTCAACACCTACCACCACCAGGGGCTGGCCGACGCGGGCCGGTTGGCGGTGACCGGCTGGGCCGACGACGGGGTGATCGAGGCGGTGGAGGACCCGGAGCGGCGGTTCGTGCTCGGCGTGCAGTGGCACCCGGAGGCGTCCGGTGACCACCGCCCGTTCGCCGCCCTGGTCGCCGCGGCCCGGCGCGACGTCGCGCGGCCGGCCGACGTCGCGCGCCCACCCGATTCCGGGCAGCCACCCGGGTCCGGCGACCGGGCGGATGGGAAGATCACTGACGGGTGACACCCCTCGGCGGTGTCACGGGTCGGGCCGGCGTGTCATGGGTCCGGACCGGGGCGTTACGCGACCGGCCGGCCAGGGTACAAGGCGGTGCGCGGCGGGCGGGAGCCGTCGGCGTCGGCATCCGACCGTGACAGGAGGTGTAATGAGTTCGGCCCCCACGGTTGGCGACGGCGACCCGTCCTCCGGTTCGGCGGCCGTCCCGTTACCGTCCGGGTTGGCCGCCGCCTTCGCCGCCGGCGGTGAGATGGGGCAGCACTTCGCCCGGCTGGACTGGTCGGCGACCCGGGTCGGCCCGCCCGACCGGTGGCCGTCGACGTTGCTCAACGCGGTGAGCATGATGCTCGCCTCCCGGTCGCAGATCGTCATGTTCTGGGGCGAGGAGCATCTCGCCTTCTACAACGACGCCTATCTGCCGACCATCGGCGTCAAGCATCCCCGGGCGATGGTTCAGCCGGCCCGGGAGCACTGGGCCGAGCTGTGGCACGTCCTGGAACCGCTGTTCGACGGGGTACGTCGCAGCGGGGAGGCGTTCCGGGGCATCGACCATCCGTTCCTGCTGGAGCGGCACGGCTTCCTGGAGGAGACGTACTTCGACGTCTCCTACGACCCGCTGCGGACCGAGGACGGCACGATCGGCGGGATCTACTGCATCGTCAACGAGACCACCGGGCGGGTGCTCGGCGAGCGCCGGTTGCGGGCGCTGGCCGAACTCGGCCGGCGGTTGTCCGGGCCGGCGAGCTGGGCCGATCTGGGCGCCGAGGCGGCCCGGGTGCTCGACGCGCACCGCGCCGACGTACCGTTCGCGCTGGTCTACCTGGGCGACGGCCGGCCGGCGAGCGAGGTCCTGGTCGGCTGCGCCGGGGTGGATCCGGTCACCGCCCGGTGTTCCGGCGCGGGCGACCCGCGCGGCGTGCCACCGCTGCTGACCGGCGTGCTGGCCGGCGGGCCGGCCGTACTCGGCAAGGCCACCGACTTCGTCACCGCGCCGCCGGAGACCGCCGCCGACGGGGTGCTGGTGCTGCCGGTCAGCGCCGGCACCGAGGCGGCCGGCGCGCTGGTGGTCGGGATCAGCCGCCGGCTGCGGCTGTCCGAGGAGTACCGGGCCTGGTTCGACCTGGTGGCCGCGCAGGTCTCCAGCGCGGTGGCCGACCAGCGGGCGTACGAGATGGAGCGGGCCCGGGCCGCCGAACTGGCCGCGCTCGACCGGGCCAAGACCAACTTCTTCGCGAACGTCAGCCACGAGTTCCGCATCCCGCTCACGTTGGTACTCGGACCGTTGGAGGAGGCGCTCGCCGACCCGGACCTGCCGGCCGGCCACCGCGAGTCGTTGACCATGGTGCACCGCAACGCGCAGCGGCTGCTCAAGCTGGTCAACACCGTGCTGGACTTCTCCCGCCTGGAATCCGGTCGGTTGCGGGCCTCCTACGAGTCCACCGACCTGTCCGACTACACCGCCCGGTTGGCCAGCACGTTCCGGTCCGCCGTGGAGCGGGCCGGGCTGCGCTTCGAGGTGGACGCGCCGCCGCTGCCCGAGCGGGTCTTCGTCGACCGGGACCTGTGGGAGAAGATCGTCCTCAACCTGCTCTCCAACGCGCTGAAGTTCACCGTCTCCGGCGGCATCACCGTCCGGGTCCGGTCCGGAAACGGGTCGGCCCGGGTCGAGGTCGCGGACACCGGGGTGGGCATCGCGCCGGAGGACCTGTCCCGGGTGTTCGAGCGGTTCCACCGGGCGCCGGCCTCCGGTGCCCGGACCCACGAGGGCACCGGCATCGGCCTGGCCCTGGTCCGCGAACTGACCGAACTGCACGGCGGGGAGGTCACCGTCGTCAGCCGGCCCGGCGAGGGCAGTGTGTTCACGGTCGCGGTGCCGTTCGGCACCGGGCACCTGCCGCCGGAACGGGTGGCCGAGCTGCCGTCGCCGCTCACCGAGTCGGGCGAGAACCGGTTGTACGTGAACGAGGCCGCCGTCTGGGGTGGTGCGGAACCGCCCCGCAACGACCCGCGACCGGCCACCGGCGCCGACGGGTCCCGCCGCCGGGCGGGCCGGGTCCTGGTGGTGGACGACAACGCCGACCTGCGCGACCACCTCACCCGGCTGCTGTCCCCGTACTGGGCGGTGGTCACCGCGCCGGACGGCGAGGCCGGCTTCGCCGAGGCGGTCCGGGCGCCGTTCGACCTGGTCCTGACCGACCTGATGATGCCCCGGCTGGACGGTATCGGCCTGGTCACCGGACTGCGCGCCGACCCGCGGACCCGACACGTGCCGATCGTGATCCTCTCCGCCCGGGCCGGTGCCGGCGAGGCCGTCGAGGGGCTCGCCGCCGGGGCCGACGACTACCTGGTCAAGCCGTTCTCCGGGCAGGAACTGGTGGCCCGGGTCCGGTCGAACGTGGAACTCGGCCAGCTCCGCGGCCAGATCATCGAACAGTTGCGGGCGCTGGCCGACGCGGCCGTGGCGGTGAACACCGCCCGGAGCACCGGTGACGTGCTGCGGATCGCGGCCCGGCACGCGCAGACCCTGGTCCACGCGGGTCGGGTGGTCGCCAGCGTGCCCGGTGCCCGGTACGAGGCCGACGGCGGGCTGGCCGACGACCACGGCCCGCCGGTGCTGGTGCCGCTGGTGGACAGCGCCGGTGAACAGCTCGGTGAGTTGCGGGTCTGGTCACCCGCCGGGGGCAACACCGACGCCGAGGACGCCGCCCTGGCCCAGCTCGCCCGGCTGGTCGGCGTCCGGTTGGAGAACGCCCGGCTCTACGAGGCCGAGCACCGGATCGCCACCACCCTGCAGCACAGCCTGCTGCCCGAGTCGCTGCCGCAGCTGCCCGGCGCGATCGTCGCCAGCCGTTACCTGCCCGGCACCACCGGCGTCGAGGTGGGCGGCGACTGGTACGACGTGATCGGCGTGGGCGACGACGCGCTGGCGCTGGTGATCGGCGACGTGGTCGGCAAGGGTGTGCCCGCGGCGGCGTCGATGGGGCAGTTGCGCAACGCGCTGCGGGCGTACCTGCTGGAGGGGTACGACCCGGGGGCGGCGCTGACCCGGCTCAACCGGCTGGTCGACTCGACCGGGCGGCGGTCCTTCGCCACCGTGGTGTGCCTGTGGTTCGAACCGGCCGGCGGCCGGCTGCGGTACGCCAGCGCCGGGCATCCCGCCCCCCTGGTGATCGGCCCGGACGGCACGGTCGACCTGCTGTACGACCGGGCGCTCGGACCGCCGATCGGCGCCCTGCCGGCGGCGGAGTACCCGACCGGACAGACCCGGCTGGACCGGGGCCGGCGGCTGCTGCTCTACACCGACGGCCTGATCGAGGACCGGCGGGTCGGGGTCGACGTCGGTCTGGACCGGCTCCGGGCCACCGTCGCCGGGGCGGGTGGCGAGCACGTCGAGGACCTGGTGGCGACGCTGGTCGAGGAGGTGTCCCGGCAGCCGCGCCGGGACGACGTGGCGATCCTCGCCATGGAAACGGCCGAGCCCAACCGGTTCGCCGTACGGCTGCCGGCGGAGCCGACCAGGCTCAGCGTGCTGCGCCGCCGGCTGGACGACTTCCTGGTGGCCAACCGGGTCGGCGAGGCGGACCGGTTCGACCTGACCGTCGCCGTCAGCGAGGCCGCCGCCAACGCCATCGAGCATCCGGTGGCGCCGACCGGGCCCACCATCGTCGTCGAGGCGAGCATCGACGACGGGGTGGTCACCGCCACCATCCGGGACAGCGGTCAGTGGCGGGAGGCCACCGAGGCGGGGTTCCGGGGGCGCGGGCTGGCGTTGATCCGGGCGGTCGCCGAGGTGAGCGTGGACCGGACCGCCGAGGGTACCGCGGTCACCCTGCGTCGCCGGCTGCGCTGAGACCGGTCAGCCGGTGGCCAGCCAGGGCTGGTCGCCGAGGCCGGAGATGTCCAGCACCCGGCGTACCTGGTGGGAGGGGAGCACGGTGAGGTTGCCGGGCAGCCGCTCGGCCAGTCGTACCACGGCGTGGATGGCGGCCGAGTCGACGAAGGTGACCGCCCGCAGGTCGAGGGTGACCCGGCGGATGTCGTCCCGAACCGTGGCGCGGCTCATCGAGTCCGCGGTGGCCATGTCGACCTCACCGGCCACGACGACACGCAAATGATCACCGTCGGCCTCGGCGGTGACGGTGAAGAAGGATTCCGGATCCCCTTGATCCACGTAGACACGATGGCACACCGTGATTACGGCAGCAACAATCGCCACGAGGGCGCCACCGCGGCGCCGCCGCGTCACCGGCGCGGCCACGGTGAGTGGCTGCCGTCACGCGCCGGTGAACGCTCACCGACGGCGACGATAGGCTGGAGCCATGACCGTCCGTGCGCCACTCACGCCAGGAAAGCTGTCCCCGTGGCGGCCCGTGCCGCCGCACATCGTCCGGCCGGAGTACGTCGGGAAGAAGCATCCCAGCCCGTGGCGCGGCTCGCACGTCCAGTCGGCGGAGACGATCGAGAAGATGCGGGTGGCCGGTCGGCTGGCGGCCCGGGCCACCCAGTTGGCGGGGGAGCACTGCAAACCCGGGGTCACCACCGACGAGATCGACCGGGTGGTGCACGAGTTCCTGGTCGACCACGGCGCCTACCCCTCCACGCTGGGCTACCGGGGGTTCCCCAAGTCGTGCTGCACCAGCCTCAACGAGGTGATCTGCCACGGCATCCCCGACTCCACCGTGCTGCGCGACGGCGACATCATCAACGTGGACGTCACCGCGTACCTGGACGGCGTGCACGGCGACACCGACGCCACCTTCTGCGTGGGCGAGGTCTCCGAGGAGGTCCGGCTGCTGGTCGAGCGGACCCACGAGGCGATGATGCGGGGCATCCGGGCGGTCGCCCCCGGCCGCCAGATCAACGTCGTGGGGCGGGTCATCGAGTCGTACGCCAAGCGGTTCGGCTACGGGGTGGTCCGGGACTTCACCGGTCACGGCATCGGTGAGGCGTTCCACAGCGGCCTCTACGTGCCGCACTACGACAGCCCTCGGCCGACGGACGTGATGGAACCGGGCATGACCTTCACCATCGAGCCGATGATCACACTCGGCACCCACGAGTACGACATGTGGGACGACGGCTGGACCGTGGTCACCAAGGACCGCCGCTGGACGGCGCAGTTCGAGCACACCCTCGTCGTCACCGACGACGGTCACGAGATATTGACGCTGCCGTGACCGGGGGCCAGCATCTGGACGGCGCCGGCGGGGCGCCCGCGGTGTTCCGGGAGGCCCACCACGCCGACGTCTCCGGCGGGTGGCTGCGGCCGGCGGTGTTCGGCGCGATGGACGGACTGGTCACCAACATCGCCCTGATCGCCGGGGTCGGCGGTGGCGGGGTGTCGCCACGCAACGTCCTGCTGACCGGGTTCGCCGGTCTGGTGGCCGGGGCGATCTCGATGGGACTGGGCGAGTACACCAGCGTCAAGTCGTCCAACGAACAGATCGCCGCCGAGGTGGCCAAGGAACGGCGCGAGTTGGAACGGCACCCGGAGGCCGAGGCGCGGGAACTCGCGGCCGCCTGGGCCGCCCGTGGCCTACCGCCCGACCTGGCCCGGCAGCTCGCCGAGGCGCTCAACCGCAACCCGGAGGAGGCGTTGCGGATGCACGTCCGGGAGGAGTTGGGTGTCGACCCGGACGAGCAGCCGAGCCCGTGGACGGCGGCGTTCTCGTCGCTGCTGTGCTTCTCGGTGGGCGCGCTGGTGCCGTTGATCACCTACCTGCTCGGCTTCGAGAGCCTCTGGCTGGCGCTCGGGGTGGGCGGTCTGGGCCTGTTCGTGGCCGGCGCGGTCGTCGCCCGGTTCACCAACCGGTCCTGGTGGATCAGCGGCGGCCGGCAGTTGCTGCTCGGTGCCGCCGCGACCGCGGTGACCTACCTGGTCGGTCGACTGATCGGGGTCGGTGCGGCGGGCTGAGCGGTGCGCTCAGGCGGTCGGTTCGAGGCGGAAGATCCGCAGGTCCCGGCCGCCGGCCCGGGTCAGGTACGTCTGGTAGGCCGGCCATTCCGACACCAGCATGTGCCAGAGCCGGTCCCGCTCCTCGCCGCTGACCGCCCGACCGCGTACCGGGATCTCCCGGCCCTTGACGGTGACCCGGGCGGTCGAATCGGCCAGCAGGTTGAGGGCCCAGGACGGCTGGTGCGGTTGCCCCCAGTTGGACCCGATCACCACGTACGCGTCGCCGTCCGGGACGTAGAGCAGCGGGTTGGTGCGGGGCTTGCCCGACCGGCGGCCGGTGGTGGTGATCAGCAGCGAGGGGATGACCCCCAACGCCACCACCCGGCCCCGGGTCAGCCGGCCGACCAGCCGGTCGAGCGGCACCACGACGCGGAAGACGGTGGCGAACCATTGCTGGTGACCGAGCCGGCGGGCGAGGTCGGACAGGCCGGGCATCTGCCAATTGTGCCCGCTGCGCGGTCGGTATGCCCAGGGGCGCCCGCTGCGCGGTCGGTATGCCCAGTGTCGCCCGCTGCGCGGTCGGTATGCCCAGTGTCGCCCGCTGCGCGGTCCGTACGACAGGGCCGGCCGGCACCGGTCAGTCCCGGCGGCGCTCGATGGGCAGGCGCGAGCGGGTGAGCAGGCCGGCGCCGAGCATGGCGACCAGCGGCACCACGACCAGTATCCCCAGGGTGTGCCACGGGATCCGCAGCGGATAGGGCTTCTCGACCGGCCAGCTCTCGGCGAATCCCTGGTTGAGCGCGGCGATGACGGCGAACGCCGCGACCAGCCCGGCCGCGATGCCGAGCAGCGAGCCGAGCCCGGCGATCACGCCGGCCTGACTCAGCGACAGCAGTCGGCGGACCCGAGGGCTCGCGCCGATCGCGGCCAGCGTCGACAGGTCGGCCCGGCCCTCCGCGGCGGCGAGCCCGGTGGCGATGCCGGCGGCGCCGATGGTGATCACGCCGGCGGCCACGGCCAGGATGACCAGGGTCACCCAGTCGTTGCCGTGCGGTGGCCCGTTCTCCATCGCCACGTTGAGGTCCGGGCGCAGTTTCCGCAGCGCGGCGGCGAACCGGTCCCGCTCGGCGGTGCCGGGCGCGCCGCTGGTGGCCAGGACGAATCCGGTCTGCCGGTCGGTCAGCCCGGCCCGGGCCAGCAGACCGGGGGAGTAGATCTCGCGGGGAGCCGCCAGCCCGCTGGTGAGCGCGTAGGCCGGCGCGGTCAGCGTACGGGTCTGCGGCTCCTGGTTCGGCCTGTCGGACGGGTACCGGGACAACCGCACGGTGACGGTGCCGTCCTGGACGTACTGCGGGTCGGTGACCACCACCCCACCGGCGCGCAGGGTCGCGGTGGCCGCGGCCACGTCGTCGGGGCGGGCGCCGGTCAGGACGGGCAGCGCCCGTCCGTCGTCGACCAGGTTGAGGAAGGTCGGACCGTAGAAGGTCTGGGACCGTTGGTTGCACCGCGGGTCGGCCCGGGCCGCCCGCCGATCCTGGGCGGAGAGCCGCGGGCCGGGCTGGACCGGGCACTCCCGGGCGGCCGGGAGGACCAGGTTCAGGTAGCAGGTGTCCCCGGCGGCGGTACCCGGCCGGCAGGCCGGCTCGCGGATCTCGACCACGTCGGTCACCGGAAGGCCCGTCGCGGCGGCGGCCACCGCGTCCCGGTCCACCGGCGCCCGGGTGCCGCCGGCATCGGGCGCGAAGACGCTCAGGTACCCGGCGGGCAGCCCGGCCAGGTAGTCCGCGTCGGTGCGGGCCTGGTCGCTGACCAGGAAGACGCCGAGCGCCACGCTGCCGGCCACGGCCGCCATCACCGCGGAGATGGCCGGTGCCGCCGCCGCCCGGTTGCGGGCGGTGTCCCGCAGCGCGATCCGGGGCGCCAACGGCAGCAGCCGGCCGATCCGGGCCAGCAGGCCGACCAGGCTCGGCGTGCACAGCACCAGACCGACCTCGCCGACGACCAGGCCGGCCAGGACGACCTCGGTGATCACCCGGGCCGCGCCGACGAGGGCCAGCGCGACGCCCGCCCCGGCCAGCAGCAGGCCCAGCAGCAGCCAGCGCTTGCGGGAGCGGACCACGCCGCGCCGGCCGGTGAGGCCCGCCACCACGTCCTGCCGGGCGGCGACGAACGCCGGGACCATGGCGGCGAGCATCCCGGTGAGCACGGCCAGCCCGGCGATGCCCAGCAGCGCCGCGGGGAAGAACCGGTACCCGCCGGCCAGCGAGTGCGCCAGGTACCGCTCGACCAGCGGCCGCCCGGCGACCGCGCCGGCCATCCCGACCGCGAGGCCGACCAGCGCCCCGGCCAGGCCGAGCACCACGCCGTCGGCGAGCACCAGCCGGCGCAGCTGGGCCGGTGTCCCGCCGGCCGCCGCGACCAGCGCGAGGTCGCGCTGCCGGCGGCGGGCGCCGACCGCGAAGGCGGGCCCCGCCAGGAGGACGACCTCCAGCGTGCCCAGCCCGCCGACCAGGACGCCCAGGGTGAGCGCCCCGCGGCTGTCCGAACCGATCGGGAACGGCGACTCACCGGCCGGTGGCGGGTGTCGGGCGACGATCCGGGAGTACGCCACCACGCCGTGCCCGTTCAGCCGCTTGACCATCCCCCAGTCCACCCCGCCGGGCACCTCGACCAGCCAGGAGTCCGCCGGGTCGGGCAACCCGTCCGGCGGTACGGCGAGCACCTGACCGAGATCGTCCGGGAACTCCGCGACGCCCACCACGGTCCAGTCGCGGGACCCGTCCGCCCGGGTGAACGTGTCGCCGACCCGGATGTCGAGCCGGCGCAGCGCGGCCTCGCTGGCCACGGCCTCGCCGGGGTTCGCCGGCAGCCGGCCGGTCCGCAGGGTGGCCACGCCACGGATGATCGGGTCACCGAACGGCAGGCCCCGGATCTCCATGCCACCCACGCCGTCGGGGGTGCGCAGCTCCAGCCATTGCCCCGAGGTGGTCGCCGGGACGACCCGGCTGCCCGGTGGCAGCAGCGCGGCCACCTCGGCGACGGTCGCCGGCCGTTGCCCGCCGCCGACGGAGACACTGCTGCCGTCGGTCCAGTTGTCCCCGAGCGGGCTCTGGCGTACCGGCCCGGTGGCCACCCACCGCAGCAGGGCGTCGGCCGAGCCGATCTGCCGGCCCGTCGTCTCGTCCGGGGTGAGGGTGAACATGTCGTAGCTGACCGCGGCGAAGGTGAGCGCCAGCACCGGCAACGCGATCATCGCGACGACGAGGGCGGTCCGTCCCTTGGCCCGGCGCGCCTCCCGGCGGGCGATCCGCAACGCGGTACGCCACGAGACGAACCCGGTGACCGCGCCGTCCCGACGTGGCCGGGCAGGTTCCGGACCCGGCCCGTCCCGGTCGGGCGCGGACCGGCGCCGCGTCGCGCGGGCGGCCCGGCCACCCGGTTCGCCCGCCGGTCCGACCGGCCGGTCGCCGACGGAGCCGGCCGAGCGGCCACCGCCGACGGTCACGGCGCGGCTTCCAACAGCTGCTCCGCCGAGCCCAGCGGGCCGGCGGTGTCGACCATGCGGCCGTCCCGCAGGAAGACCACCCGGTCCGCCCAGGCCGCGTGCCGCGCCTCGTGGGTGACCAGGACACCGGCCGCCCCGGCGTCCACCCGGGCGCGCAGCAGCCGCAACACCGCCTCGCCGGTCTGCGAGTCCAGCGCGCCGGTGGGCTCGTCGGCGAGCACCAGCCGGCGTTCACCGACCAGCGCCCGGGCGATGGCGACCCGCTGCTGCTGACCGCCGGACAACTCGTCGGGGAAGCGGGGGGCCAGTTCCGCCAGCCCCATCTCGTCCAGGGCGGCCAGGGCCAGCGCGCGGGCCCGGCGTACCCGGTGGCCGTCCAGCTCCAGTGGCAGCGCGACGTTCTCCCCGGCGGTCAGGCTGCCCAGCAGGTTGAGATCCTGGAAGACGTAGCCGACGCTGCGCCGGCGCAGCTGGGCCAGCGCCCGGCGGCTCAGCGTCCCCAGCTCACGGCCCTCCACCAGGACCCGCCCCGCCGACGGGCTGTCCAGCCCGCCGGCCAGGTTCAGCAGGGTCGACTTGCCCGAGCCGGAGGGACCCATCACGGCGACCAGTTCGCCCGGCCGGACGGCGAGACTCACCCCGGCCAGCGCATGCACGGTCGCGGCGCCGGTGCCGTGGGTCCGGTACACGTCCCGCAGGTCGAGCACCTCGGCCGCCGCGGTCATCGGCGTACCTCCTGATCGGCGCGCTCCACCGCCTCCGCGGACTCCGGCGGGAGCGGCCGGCGGACCGGCGCGGCGCCCGGTCGTGGCCCGTACCGGGCCACGCTCGCCTCGCAGTGGTCCAGCCAGCGGATCTCGGCCTCGGCCTGGAAGATCATCGAGTCCAGGACCAGTCGCCAGGCGAGGTCGGCCGGATCGGTGTCCCGGGTCTTCAACCGGGTGAACTCCTGCAGCGACCGCATGGTGGCGGTGCGCTGGGTCTGAAGGACGGCGCGGACGTCCACCTCCGGCGTGGTCAACGCGAGGGCCAGCTTGATCGCCAGCTCGTCGCGGGGCCGGTCGGTACGCCGTACCGGCGTGACGAACCAGCTCGCCAACTCGGCCCGGCCGGCCTTGGTGATCTCGTACGGCCGCTGCCCCCCGTCGTTCTCCGGCAGCGGTCGTACCAGGTCGTCCCGCTCCAGCCGGGACAGCGTCGTGTAGACCTGTCCGATGTTCAGCGGCCAGGTCGAACCGGTGGACTCCTCGAACGCGGCGCGCAGCTGGTAGCCGTACATCGGTCCGCGTTCGAGCAGGGCGAGAAGACCGTGGCGGATGGACATGACCTCCGAGTATGCATACCGGGTATATCACCGGTCAAACCCGCTCGGCGCCCGGCCGGCGGGTGGCGGACGGGCGGTCAGCCCGGGGTGCCCGGGAACGGCACGGTGACCGGCGTGGCCCCGGCCGCCCGGCGCCAGCGGGTGGCCCGTACCGCGCAGTCGATCAGTCCGTTCAGGGCGGCGGTCCGCTGGTCGCCGGTGGTGCCGGGCAGCGCGGCCCGCCAGACCGCGGCGGTGCGCTGTTCGATCTCGACCGCCAGGCGCAGCGCGCCGGCCGGATCGGTGACCGGGAACGGCAGGGCGTACGCGGGCGCGGCCGGCGGTGGGGTGGCACCACCCGCGGTGAGCGGATCGACCAGGGCGTCCCGCCGGGCCCGGTGGGACGCCTCGGCGTCCCGCGCGTCCCGCGCGGCGGTGCCGGTCAGCCGTACCCCGATCAACCCGTACGCGTAGCTGGCCGCGTTCTCGGCGGCGAACGCCGCGGCCAGCCGCTCGTGCGCGGTGTCACCCCGCCGCGCCGTCACGCCAGCGCCGCCAGGTGCGTGGCCCGGGCCGCCGCGATCGAGCCGAGCAGCGCGGCCGACTCCGCCGGCGCGGCCAGGCAGGCCCGGGTCGCCGAGTCCTGGCCGCGCTGCTCGGCCGACCGGAGGGCGGCCAGCGTGGCCCCGCTGTCGCCGGTCGGGGCGCCCGGGCTGCCGCCCGGGACGTCGCTGGGCACCGGCACGCCGGCGAGCCGGCCCAGCTCCGCCGCGTGGCTCCGGTGCGCCCGGGCGATCGGGTCGAGCAGGGCGGCGAGGTCCGGGTGGGCGGTCGCCGCGGCCGCGTACCGGCCGGCCAGATCCACCGCCTCGGTGAGCAACGGACGGAGCGGGTCCGGCCCGGCCGGCGATGATCCGCCGAAAAGATCACAGCCCGTCACCAGCGGGGTGCCGGTGGTCAGTGCGGCCAGGCCGGCGGCCCGCAGCACGGCCCGCCGGGACCGGCCGGCGCCGTCGGCCCGGGCGGGGTTTCCGGTACGCACCGGACAAGTCAACACCATTGCCCCCGCCTGGCGGGGGTCGGTTCGCCGTCCACGACCGGCCGAGTCGGTGCGCCGCCCGGGACGTCTGTCGGCCAGCGCGTTACGCTCTGCGCAGCCGCCGGGCACGTCCGCCCGGTGGCAACCTGGCCATGCCGCCGGGAAACGCGCCGACGATCAGGAGAGGGGTGCGGGGATGACGCAGCGTGGCCGCGCCGCCGGCAGGTCGACGGCTGCCCCGCGCAGGGGCGAACGTACCGGCGGTGATCTCACGGCCCGCCGGCTGAGGCTGCGGGCCGTGATCGAACCCGTGGTGACCGCGGCGGGCTGCGACCTGGAGGACCTGACGGTCTCCCGAGCCGGTCGCCGGCACGTGGTCCGGGTGGTGATCGACGCCGACGGCGGCGTCAGCCTGGACGCGGTGGCCGACGTGTCGCGGGCCGTCTCCCAGGCGCTCGACCGGGCCGAGGAGGCCGACGGCGACCTGGTCGCCGGCGAGTACCAGCTGGAGGTCGGGTCGCGCGGCGTGGACCGCCCGCTGACGTTGCCCCGGCACTGGCGCCGCAACGTGGGCCGGCTGGTCAAGGTGACCGTCAAGGGTCCGGGCACCGTTCCCGGACAACGCGCTCCGGCGGCGACGCCCGGCGACCGGCAGGTCACCGGGCGGGTGGTGGCCGCCGACGACGAGCGGGTCGTGCTGGACCTGGACGGCGGGCCGGCCGAGTGGACCCACCCGCAGCTGGGGCCGGGCCGGGTCCAGGTCGAGTTCAACCGACTCGACGAGCTGGCGGACGAGGATCTGACCGAGATCGACGACGTCGACGACGACGACGAAGCAGATGTGGAGGACGAGGAGAGGTGAACATCGACCTCGCGGCGCTGCGCGCACTGGAGCGCGAGCGGGAGATCCCGTTCGACACGATTCTCGCGGCGATCGAGACGGCGTTGCTGACGGCGTACCGGCACACCGAGGGCGCGCAGACGCACGCCCGGGTGGAGATCGACCGGAAGACCGGGGCCGCCCTGGTGTACGCCCAGGAGCTGGACTCCGAGGGCACGGTGACCCGCGAGGTGGACGACACCCCGCACGACTTCGGCCGGATCGCCGCGATGACCGCCAAGCAGGTCATCCTGCAGCGGCTGCGGGAGGCCACCGACGAGGTGCACTTCGGCGAGTACGTGGGCCGGGACGGTGACCTGGTCACCGGCGTGGTCCAGGCGCACGAGGCGCGCAAGGAGAAGGGCATCGTCAGCGTCGACCTCGGCAAGCTGGAGGCGGTGCTGCCGCAGGCCGAGCAGGTGCCCGGCGAGGACTACCCGCACGGGCAGCGGCTGCGCTGTGTGGTGGTGCACGTGGCCAAGGGCTTCCGCGGACCGCAGATCACCCTGTCCCGCTCGCACCCCAACCTGGTGAAGAAGCTCTTCGCCCTGGAGGTCCCGGAGATCGCCGACGGCACCGTCGAGATCGCCGCCATCGCCCGCGAGGCCGGCCACCGCACGAAGATCGCCGTACGCTCGACGGCCTCCGGGGTCAACGCCAAGGGCGCCTGCATCGGGCCGATGGGACAGCGGGTCCGGGCGGTGATGAGCGAGCTGCACGGGGAGAAGATCGACATCATCGACTGGTCGGACGATCCGGCCACCTTCGTCGGCAACGCCCTCTCCCCGGCGAAGGCGCTGCGGGTCGAGGTGGTGGACGCGGCCAGTCGGACCGCCCGGGTCACCGTGCCCGATTTCCAGCTGTCGCTGGCGATCGGGCGGGAAGGGCAGAATGCCCGACTGGCTGCCCGGTTGACCGGTTGGCGGATCGACATCCGGCCGGACAACGAGCCGGCCGGCGGTGCGGCGCCGACCGGTGGCCGGGGCGTCGCTGATCACGTTCCCGAACCGGGCGGGGCGATCTCGGGCGGCTAGGGGTAGACTTTTCCCGTGGTACGACGTGCGTCGCCGGTACGTACCTGTGTGGGCTGCCGGCAGCGTGCGCCGATCCAGGGGTTGCTGCGGATCGTCGTGCTCGGTGATGAGGCTGGTCACAGTCTCCGACCCGATCCGGCCCGTAGTATGCCGGGTCGGGGGGCGCATCTGCATCCGGATCCGGCCTGTCTCACGCTGGCGCTGCGGCGCCGGGCCTTCGGCCGGGCACTGCGCGTCGGTGGTGTTTTCGACACCGACGAGCTGGCCGAGTACATCGAGGCGTCAACCAGCTCGTCCGGTCACCCGACCGGACGAGGGTCGCAACGCAACGCAAGCAAGGTAGGACGACCAACATGAGCACACGATGAAGTCCCAGAAATGACCAGGCTTCAAGTGCACGAGTGAGGTCGCTGCGGGTGCTGCCCGCACGACCTCGGAGTGAGGAGTGCAGTGGCAGGCAAGGCCCGCGTTCACGAGCTGGCAAAAGAG
Organism: Micromonospora zhanjiangensis; assembly: GCF_042650605.1. Lineage (NCBI taxonomy): Bacteria > Bacillati > Actinomycetota > Actinomycetes > Micromonosporales > Micromonosporaceae > Micromonospora > Micromonospora zhanjiangensis. The sequence continues at coordinate 285,927 of NZ_JBHSBN010000002.1, forward strand.
CTCGGGGTCGAGAGCAAGACCGTTCTCGCCAAGCTGAAAGAGATGGGCGAGTTCGTCAAGTCCGCGTCCAGCACCGTCGAGGCCCCGGTGGCCCGACGGCTGCGTAGCGCCTTCGTCGCGTCGGCCGGCCAGTCGGCCCCGACCGGTCAGGCGCCGACGCCGGCTCCGGCGGCGCCCACCGCGCCGGCCGCCCCGGCGGCGCAGCAGTCGACATCGGCGGAGTCCCGGGTTTCGGCCCGGCCCACCCCGCCGCGCAGGCCGGCGGTCCCGTCGGCTCCCAATCGGCCCAAGGGGCCCGTTCCCGGAACCCCGGCGCCGACGCCGGTGGCGAAGCCGGCGAGTGCCCACGACATCGAGGTGGCCGCCGCCGAGGCGCGTGCCGCCGCGCTGAAGGCCGAGCAGGAGGCCGCCCGCCAGGCGGCCCGGCAGCAGCAGCAACAGCAGCAACAGCAGCGGGAGACCACCCGGCGGGAGCCCCCCGCCGACGGTGGACAGGCCCGGCCGAAGCCCGGTCCGGGCGCGGTTCCGCCCCGTCCGGGCAGCCCGGCGGCCGGCCGTACGGCCACGCCGAACCCGGCCCCCGGTCGGCCCGGTGGACGTCCGCCGGCGCGCAGCGGCGGTAACAACCCGTTCGGCATCACCTCCGGCGGTCAGCGTCCCGCGGCACCCGGTGGCAACCGGCCCGGCCCGGGCAACATGCCGCCGCGGCCGAGCCCGGCGTCCATGCCGCCGCGGCCCAGCCCGGCGTCCATGCCGAGTCAGCGTCCGGGTCGCCCCGGCGGTCCCGGCGGTGCCGGCCGGCCCGGTGGCGGCGCGGGTCGTCCCGGTGGTGGCGGCGGTGGCGGTGGCTTCCGCGGCGGTCCCGGTGGTGGCGGCGGTGGCGGTGGCGGTGGCTACCGTGGCGGTCCCGGCGGCGGCGGCGGTGGCGGTGGCTACCGTGGCGGTCCCGGTGGTGGCGGCGGGGGCGGTGCCCCCGGTGGCTTCCGGCCCGGCGCGCCGGGTGGTGGCGGCGGTCGCCCCGGTGGTGGCGGTCGTGGTCGTGGTGGCGGTGCCGCGGGTGCCTTCGGGCGTCCGGGCGGCCGGCCGACCCGGGGTCGCAAGTCGAAGAAGCAGCGCAGACAGGAATTCGACAACCTGTCCGCGCCGACCATGTCCTCGGGCGCGCCCCGGGGACAGGGCCAGGTCGTCCGGTTGTCCCAGGGCGCTTCGCTCTCCGACTTCGCCGACAAGATCAACGCCAACCCGGGCTCGCTGGTCCAGGAGATGTTCAACCTGGGCGAGATGGTGACCGCGACCCAGTCCTGCTCCGACGACACGTTGAAGCTGCTGGGCGAGCACCTCGGCTTCGACGTGCAGATCGTCAGCCCGGAGGACGAGGACCGCGAGCTGCTCGCGCAGTTCAACATCGACCTCAACGCCGAGGTGGCCTCGGACCGGCTGGTCAGCCGTGCGCCGGTGGTGACCGTCATGGGTCACGTCGACCACGGTAAGACCAAGCTGCTCGACGCGATCCGTAAGGCGAACGTGGTCGAGGGCGAGGCCGGTGGCATCACCCAGCACATCGGCGCCTACCAGGTCCGCGTCCCGCACGAGGGCGAGGACCGGGCGGTGACCTTCATCGACACGCCGGGTCACGAGGCGTTCACCGCCATGCGTGCCCGTGGTGCGCAGGTCACCGACATCGTGGTGCTGGTGGTCGCGGCCGACGACGGCGTCATGCCGCAGACGATCGAGGCGCTGAACCACGCCAAGGCGGCGGACGTACCGATCGTGGTCGCGGTGAACAAGGTCGACAAGCCGGACGCCAACCCGGACAAGGTCCGCCAGCAGCTGACCGAGTACGGCCTGGTCGCCGAGGAGTACGGCGGCGACACGATGTTCGTCAACGTGGCGGCCAAGCCCGGCATCGGCATCGACGAGCTGCTGGAGGCGGTCCTGCTGACCGCCGACGCGGCGCTGGAGCTGACCGCTCCGATCGACGGGCCGGCGCAGGGTGTGGCCATCGAGGCGCACCTGGACAAGGGTCGCGGCGCGGTGGCGACGGTGCTGGTCCAGAAGGGCACCCTGCGGGCCGGTGACTCGATCGTCGCCGGTGGGGCGCACGGCCGGGTCCGGGCGATGCTCGACGAGAACGGCAAGCAGGTCAGCGAGGCCGGTCCGGCGCGTCCGGTCCTGGTGCTCGGTCTGACCGCCGTGCCGGGCGCGGGCGACACCTTCCTGGCGGCCGAGGACGACCGCACGGTGCGGCAGATCGCCGAGCAGCGGCAGGCGCGGCGGCGGGCGGCGAGCTTCGCCAACTCCCGTGGCCGGGCCACCCTGGAGACGCTCATGGAGCAGCTCAAGGAGGGCGAGAAGACCTCGCTCAACCTGGTGCTCAAGGGCGACGGCTCCGGTTCGGTGGAGGCCCTGGAGGACGCGCTGTTCAAGCTCGACATTCCGGAGGAGGTCCAGCTTCGGATCATCCACCGGGGCGTGGGCGCGATCACCGAGAGCGACGTGATGCTGGCCAGCGCGTCGTCCGAGGCGGTCACGATCATCGGCTTCAATGTGCGGGCCGCCAACAAGGTCCGCGAGATCGCCGACCGCGAGGGCGTGGAGATCCGGTACTACACGGTCATCTACCAGGCCATCGAGGAGATCGATGCGGCGCTCAAGGGCCTGCTCAAGCCGGAGTACGAAGAGGTCGAGCTGGGCACCGCGGAGATCCGCGACGTGTTCCGGTCGTCCAAGATCGGCAACATCTCCGGCTGTATCGTCCGGTCCGGGATCATCCGGCGCAACGCCAAGGCCCGGCTCATCCGGGACGGCGCGGTGGTGGCGGACAACCTCACCATCAGCTCGCTGAAGCGGTTCAAGGACGATGCCACCGAGGTCCGCGAGGGCTTCGAGTGTGGTCTGACCCTGGGCGGTTACAACAACGTCCAGGTCGGCGACACCATCGAAACCTTCGAGATGCGCGAGAAGCCGCGCGCCTGACCGGCACGCGGTGAGCACCGACGGCCGGGACCCACGGGTCCCGGCCGTCGGCCTGTCCGCGGCCCAGCACCGCCCCGGTGCGAGAATCTGCCGCGTGATCAGGTACGCCATGCTCCTCGCCCCGTCCACCAACCGGGTCTACGCCGACGCGGCCGGCCGGCTCGGCCGGGCCGAGCTACGGATCTTCGCCGATTCCGGGGTGCTCGGGACCGGTCCGGTCGAGGTGACCGGACCGGAGCGGATCGGTGGGGTGGAGTACCTCTGCCTCGCCGTGCCGGAACCCGGGCTGACCGGGCGCGACCTGGCGTACCTGGCCAACCTGTCACCGGCGTACGCGTTGTTCGAGCGGGTCGGTGACGACCTGCTCCGGCCGGTGCCGCTGACGCCGCTGGCCCGGTTCGACTCCGACCTGATCACCATTCCGAAGTACGCCGGCAAGACCAACGAGCAGTTCACCCGGCTGCTGCTCAACGTGACCCTGCTGGCGTCCGCGTCGGCGCCGGACATGCTGGACCGGCGACTGGTCGTGCTCGACCCGCTCTGCGGTCGGGGCACCACGCTCAACCAGGCCCTGATGTACGGCTACGACGGGATCGGCGTGGAGGTCGACGGCAAGGACGTGGACGCGTACGCGGCGTTCCTGCGTACCTGGTTGCGCCGTAAGCGGCTCAAGCACACCGCGGAGCTGGTGCCGGTACGCCGGGACCGGCGGCTGGTGGCCCGCCGGTTCGAGGCGGTGCTGGCGGCCACCCGGGAGGAGCACCGGGCCGGGACGAGCCAACGGATCACCGTGCTGCACGCCGACACCACCCGGGCCCGGGAGATGCTCCGTCCCGGCTGCGCCGACGTGATCGTCACCGACGCCCCGTACGGGGTGTCGCACGGCAGCCGGACCTCGGGGCAGGGGCTCTCCCGCAGCCCGCTGGACCTGCTCACCGGGGCGGTGCCGGTGTGGCGGGAGCTGCTGCGACCCGGCGGGGCGCTCGGGCTGTCCTGGAACACCCACGTGACGCCCCGGGCCGACGCCGAGGCGGTCCTCGCCGACAACGGGCTGCGGGTGCTGACCGGTTCGGGCTATCCGGAGCTGGCCCACCGGGTCGACCAGTCGATCAACCGGGACGTGCTGGTGGCGGTGGCGCCCGATCCGGCGGGGCCGGAAATCCGATGATCGACGGGGCGGGCATGGCGTACCGTTTCCCGCCGTGTACACCGGAACCGCGCTCTTCGACCTGTTGTTGCCCGGGGATTCACGATCGTTGAAGGCCAAACGGTCGTACGTCCGGCCGATCGTGGCCGCGCTGCGCCGGCTCGAGGTTTCGGTCGCCGAGACCGGAGCGCTCGACCTGCACGGCCGGGCCGAGATCGGGGTGGCGGTGGTGGCCGCCGAGGCCCGGCACGTCACCGAGGTGCTCGACTCGTGTGAGCGGCTGGTGGCCGCGCGCCCGGAGACCGAGTTGCTCTCCGTCCGCCGCCGCCTCTACGGCGCCGACGACTGACGGGTACCGCGCCGCCCGTACCGCGGCGGGGAGGCCGGGGTGGTGGGACGCGCGGGACCCGACCCGCCACGGGTAGTGTTTTCAAACGTCGGCCGGTCGGCGGGGTGGCGCGACGCGCCAGCGACCGACCGGGAGCAGGACCGTGGAGGTGCGGAGAGATGACGGACCCGGCCAAGGTGCGCCGGCACGCGGAGCGTGTCCGGGAGCTGGTGGCCTCGGTGGTGCGTACCCAGATCAAGGACCCCCGGTTGGGCATGATCACCATCACCGACGCCCGGATCACGGCTGACCTGCGGGACGCGACGGTCTTCTACACGGTGCTCGGTGACAGCGCCGAGCAGGCGTCCACCGCCGCCGCCCTGGAGAGCGCCAAGGGAATGCTGCGCAGCACCGTGGGCAAGGCCCTCGGCCTGCGGCACTCGCCGACCCTGACGTTCGTCCTGGACAACGTGCAGGACCAGGTCAAGCACATCGACGACCTGTTGGCCGCGGCCCGGTCCGCGGACGCGGAGGTGCAACGGCGGGCGGCCGGTGCGCAGTACGCGGGCGACGCGCAGCCGTACCGGGTCGAAGCCGACGACGAGGACGACGACGTCGACCAGGACGACGTCGACGAGGATGACGCCGTGGGCGGGGAACGGCGGTGACCGGGGGCGCCGGCGGGGCGGGTGGCGCCGCCGTGGCCGACTCCACCGCCACGCCGTCCACCGCCACGCCGGTGCTCGCGGAGCCGACCGAGGCCGAGTGGGCCGCGGCGGTCGCGGCCGTACGGGCCGTCCCGGCCGACGGACGGATCCTGCTGATCTGCCACGTCAATCCCGACGGCGACGCGCTGGGCAGCATGCTCGGCTTCGCCCACGGGCTGCTCCGGCTGGGTCTGGATCGGCTGCAGGCCACCTTCCCGGGGCCGCCGGAGGTGCCGGAGCCGTTCCGCGGCCTGCCCGGCCTGGAGCTGCTCGTCCCGGCGGACCGGGTCGACCCGGCGCCGGACCTGGTGGTCTGCTTCGACGCGGCGAGCGAGTCCCGACTCGGCACCCTCGTCGACCGGCTGGACACCGCCGGCACGTCGATCGTGCTCGACCACCACGCCTCCAACACCCGGTTCGGCGGCATCAACCTCGTCGACCCGCACGCCGCGGCCACCTCGGTCGTCGTCGAGCAGCTGCTCGACCGGCTCGGTGTCCCGCTCGACGTTCGGATCGCCGAGTGCCTCTATGTGGCGCTGGCCACCGACACCGGTTCGTTCCGGTTCGACGTGACCACCCCGGCGGTGCACCAGATGGCGGCCCGGTTGCTGGCCACCGGGTTGCGTCCGGGCGACATCTCGCGGCGGATCTTCGACACCCGGCCGTTCGGCGCGGTCCGCCTCTACGGCGACGTGCTCACCCGGGCCCGGTACGAGCCGGAGGCCGCCCGCGGTCTCGGCCTGGCCTGGACGTACGCCACCCGGGACGACCTGACCCGGTACGACCAGCGCCCGTACGTGCTGGAGCCGCTGATCGACTCGATCCGGTGCACGGCGGAGGCCGACGTGAGCTGCGTGGTGAAGCAGGTCGGCGACGACGAGTGGGCGGTCTCGATGCGCAGCAAGGGCGGGGTGGACGTCAGCCGGGTCGCGGTGGCCCTCGGCGGCGGCGGACACCGGTTGGCGGCCGGATTCACCGGTCGGGGCGGCGCCGACGACGTGGTCGCCGCCATCCGGGCCGAGTTGGACGGCGCGGTCATCAATCCCTGAACCGGCGGCCCGATGTGCGAATTCGGGGACAACTCAGGGGACCCTCGCCCTTACCGACCGCGACGGTCGGCGTGGACAATTGCGCTATGGAGCAGCCTTCGGAGATCGTCACCGACGCACCTCGGGCCTGGGACCGGCCCGCCGTCTCGGTGCCCGTGCTCGCCGGCCTGTCCCTGGTGGGCGGCCAGTTCCCCTCGTTCTCGACGCAGGCCAACCTCTACACCCTGGGCACCGGTGGGGTGCTGATCTGGTTCGGGCTGTCGCAGCGGCCGGCCCGTCGGTCGGAACGCCGGATCGGGTCCGGGGTCATCTGGTGGGTGTTGCCGGTGGCCGTCTTCGGGCTGGTCGAAGGCGCCACCTTCGTGGCCGGGGCCGGTGACCGGTTCCCGACCTTCTCCCGGCTGGCCGACCCGTGGCTGGAGCACCCGCTGATCCGGTCCGCGGGCTACTTCGCCTGGCTGTCGGCCTTCTGGGGACTGGTGCGCAGATGACCGGCGGGCCGGGAGAGGCGGGTTAGGCATGTTACGGATCCTCGCGATCAGCGGGTTCGCGGTCGCGCTGCTGCTGTTCGCCGTCCTGGAGTGGGCGGCCCGCCGGGAGGGTTCCCGCATCCCGACGCTCGGCGCCGCCTGCGGCTACGTCATGCAGTACGAGGTGGGCTCGGTCCCGGTCGGCCGGATCGGCCTGTTCGGCTTCTGGTGGTGGCTCGGCTGGCACTTCTTCGCCCGCTGAGGCGTGCGGTCTGCGCCGCGCCGGGGCCACCCGTTACCGCCCTCCGGCAGATGGTCACCGCGACCGGACCGAAGTCGAGGTGAGGTGGTGCCGGGGGTCCGACCAGGTCTCGTAATTTGGGAATGGTGCGCAGGATGTGGACCTGAACGATAACTTGGGTGGTGTCGCCGACGCCGTCGCGGCGCTGGTGACGACGCTGGTGGAAGCCCCACCGGTGGATGCCTCCAGGGTCAGACCGACCCGGGCTCACGCCGCCCGGCCGCGGCGCTCCGGCGATCCCGGAGCCGTCGGCGCGGGCGCCCGCAGACCGCCCAGCGGCGGGCCGCCCGGCGCGGCCCGGCGCACCCTGGAAGGAGTGCCCGATGGCGACCAGGACCAAACAGGACAAGACCACCGACGAGGCCCGCGAGCAGGCCCGCCGCGCGCTGCAGACGTCGATGGACACCCGGCAGTGAGCGACGCCACCGGGCGGTGACGGGCGGGCGCACCCCGCGTCCGCCGTCACCGCCGACATCTGTCGCGACATGGGCTACCCCGCCGCCGGACGGCCGGCGGTGACCCGGTCCAGATCGTCGCCCGATGCGGGCGGGCCGGCCCTCCGTCGTACCGGCCGTCACTCGAGGATGTAAGCACCACTGATCCTTGCAGGCATTACATAGACCGTGTCATGATCTGCGGCGATGAGTCAGCTCGCCGCCTCCGCGTCGCCCGCCCCGGTCGCCTCCGCGCGCCGGATCGCCGGGCTGGCGCTACCGGCTCTCGTCGTGCTCGCCGCCGAGCCGCTCTACGTCCTGGTGGACACCGCGGTGGTCGGCCACCTCGGTTCCGTACCGCTCGCCGCGCTCGCCGTCGGCGGCACGGTGATGACCCTCGCCGCCTGGCTCGGCACCGTCATGGCGTACGGCACGACCGGTCGGTCCGCCCGCCGGTTCGGCTCCGGCGACCGCGCGGCGGCGGTGGCCGAGGGCGTGCAGACCTCCTGGCTCGCCCTCGCGACCGGGCTGCTGCTCGCGGCCGGCATGCAGGTCGGCGCGGGGCCGCTGGCCCGCGCCCTCGCCGGCGGCGGCAGCGAGGTGGCCGCGGTCGCCGCGCCCTGGCTCCGGATCGCCGCCCTCGGCATTCCCGGACTGCTGCTCGCCGCCGCCGGCAACGGCTGGTTGCGCGGCGTCCAGGACACCCGCCGGCCGCTGCTGTTCGTGCTCGTGCCGAACCTGCTCTCCGCGGTGCTCTGCCCGGTGCTGGTCTACCCGGTCGGCCTCGGGTTGACCGGCAGCGCCGTGGCCAACGCGGCCGCGCAGACCCTCTCCGGCCTGCTCTTCGCCGGGGCGCTGGTGGCCGAGCGGACCTCGCTGCGGCCCCGGCCGGAGATCATCGGGCGGCAACTCGTGCTCAGCCGCGACCTGCTGGTACGCGGACTGGCCTTCCAGGCCAGTTTCCTGTCCGCCACCGCGGTCGCGGCCCGGTTCGGTGCCGCCGCGGTCGGCGCCCACCAGATCGCCCTGCAACTGTGGTTCTTCACCGCGCTGCTGCTGGACGCCCTGGCCATCGCGGCCCAGTCCCTGGTCGGTGCCGCGCTCGGCGCGGGCGACGCCGCCGGGGCGAGGGACCTGGCCCGCCGGGTGGCGTTGATCGGCGGCCTGTGCGGGATCGGCTGCGCCGTGCTGATCGGGGCCGGGGCCGGCGTCGTACCGTCCTGGTTCAGCGACGACCCACAGGTACGCGCGCAGGCCGCGGTCGCCTGGCCCTGGTTCGTGGCGATGCAGCCGCTGGCCGGTGTGGTGTTCGCCCTGGACGGCGTGCTGATCGGCGCCGGCGACGTGCGGTACATGCGCAATCTGACCATCGTCGCCGCGCTCGGGGCGTTCCTGCCGGCGATCTGGACCGCCTACGCCCTGGACCTCGGCATCGGCGGGATCTGGGCGGGCCTGACCCTGTTCGTGGTGGCCCGGCTGGTAGCCCTGCTGCTGCGGCTGCGCTCGGGTCGCTGGGCGGTCGTCGGCGCCGAGCGGTGACCGGCGGCCGGCCACGACGGCGGCGGGGCCGTGGCGCGGGCACCGGGGCGGGCGGCCGGTGCGGCGTCTGGCAGGCTGGGCGGGTGAACGCGGACGGTCTGGTGGTGGTCGACAAACCGGGCGGCATGACCTCGCACGACGTGGTGTCCCGGATCCGGCGGTTGGCCCGGACCCGCCGGGTCGGTCACGGCGGGACGCTCGACCCGATGGCGACCGGCGTGCTGGTGATCGGGGTGGGCCGGGCGACCCGGCTGCTGACCTACGTCATCGGCGCCGGCAAGGGCTACACCGGCACGATCCGGTTGGGCCAGTCCACCGTCACGGACGACGCCGAGGGCGAGGTGGTCGCGACCGTCCCGGCCGGCGGGCTCGGCACCGACGAGATCCACGCCGCCCTCGACCCGCTGCGCGGCGAGGTGGACCAGGTGCCGAGCGCGGTCAGCGCCATCAAGGTCGACGGCCGGCGGGCCTACAAGCGGGTACGGGACGGCGAGGCGGTCGAACTGGCGGCCCGCCGGGTGACGATCTCCCGCCTGGACGTCCTGGCGGTGCGCCGCGACCGGCCGGACGTGGTGGACGTGGACGTCGCGGTGACCTGCTCGTCCGGCACGTACGTGCGGGCCGTCGCCCGCGACCTGGGCGCGGCGCTCGGGGTGGGCGGTCATCTCACCGCGCTGCGGCGCACCGCCGTGGGCGGCTTCACCCTGGCCGAGGCCGCCACCCTGGACGAGTTGGCGGAGCGGGCGCCCGAGGTGGTCAACCTGTCGCTCGCCGACGCGGCGCGACGGTTCTTCCCGCAGCGGGCGGTCGACGCCGACGAGGCGAAGGTGCTGTCCCACGGCGGCCCGCTCGACCCGGCCGGAATCTCCGGTCCGTACGCGGTGTTCGACCCGGCGGGTGGGTTGATCGCTATCGTCAGCGAGCGGGCCGGCCGGGCCCGGGCGGAGGTCGTGCTCGCGCCGGCCTGAACCGGGCGCGTCGACGGCCGGCCGGGACCGGCGCGCGGCTCGGCCGAGAATGGCGGGCGGCGTCGGACGGGACCACGGTGAGCGGCAGGAGGAGCGGCAGGATGCAGCGGTGGCGGGGGTACGCGGCGGCGCCCGGGGGTTGGGGCCGCTCGGTGGTCACCATCGGGGTGTTCGACGGAGTGCACAAGGGGCACCAGGCGACCATCGGACACGCCGTGGAACGGGCCAAGGAACTCGGCGTGCGGTCGGTGGTGGTGACCTTCGACCCGCATCCGTCCGAGGTGGTCCGCGCCGGTTCGCACCCGGCGGTGCTGACCGAGCCCGCCCGCAAGGCCGAGTTGATCGAGGCACTCGGCGTCGACGTGCTGTGTGTGGTGCCGTTCACCCCGGATTTCTCCCGGCTGCCGGCCGAGGCGTTCGTGCACGACGTGCTGGTGGAGCACCTGCACGCCGCGCTGGTCGTGGTGGGGGAGAACTTCCGGTTCGGCCACCGGGCGGCGGGCGACGTGCCGATGCTGAAGCGGCTGGGGCGCACCTTCGGGTTCGGCGTCGAGGGCGGTCCGCTGATCGCCGAGGGTGGCCGGGTCTTCTCCTCGACGTACATCCGGTCCTGCGTCGACGCGGGTGACGTGGCGGCGGCGGCCGCCGCCCTGGGCCGGCCGCACCGGCTGGAGGGCGTGGTGGTGCGCGGCGACCAGCGCGGTCGGGAGCTGGGTTTTCCGACCGCCAACCTGCTCTGCCACCGGTACGCGGCCGTGCCGGCGGACGGGGTGTACGCGGCCCGGCTGGTCCGGCCCGGCCCGCGCCGGGACCGGGACCCGTTGATGGGGCTGCCGGCGGCGGTGTCGATCGGGACGAATCCCACGTTCTCCGGGCTGGAGCGCCGGGTCGAGGCGCACGTCCTGGACTTCTCGGGTGATCTCTACGGCGAGCGGCTGGCCCTGGACTTCGACGCCCATCTACGCGGGCAGCTCCGGTACGACAGCGTCGAGCCGCTGATCGCCCAGATCGGCCGGGACGTCGAACGGACCCGTGAACTGCTCGGTTGAGCGGTCACCCCGCCCTTGCGTGGGGTGACCGGCTGACGGGCTGGTAACCTGACAGGGACGTCGGACGACCGACGAGGGGCCTCGCGTGCCTGCACGACGCCGCGGGTGCGAGGTTTTCTAGCGAAACCCACCGAAACAGGGAGAAAATGGCGCTCGACCAGGAAGCCAAGAGCAAGATCCGTCAGGAGTACGCGACCGCCGAGGGTGACACCGGTTCGCCGGAGGTCCAGGTGGCCGTGCTGACCAAGCGGATCGCCGACCTCACCGAGCACCTCAAGGTGCACAAGCACGACCACCACAGCCGGCGCGGCCTGCTGCTGCTGGTCGGCCGTCGTCGTCGGCTGCTCAACTACATGCAGAAGAAGGACATCAGCCGCTACCGGTCGCTGATCGAGCGACTCGGCCTGCGGCGGTGACGCGGGCGGGGGAGCGGAGGCCATGACAGGCAACCGCTCCCCCGCCGCGTTCCACCCGTAACAGAAACAGGGGTCAGCGCGACCACCCGACGGGGAGCCGGATCAGCGCACCGGTCCTCGGTAGTGGCCCCCGGGCCGACCGGCACCAGCCGGCACCCCGGGCGCTTCGATCGAAGACCGGCCGCCTGAGCAGCTCCGGCGAGGTCGTGGGCCCCACGACCGAAGGAGTACGTCACACCGATGACCGAGCAGAACACTCTCGGCACCCAGCACCGCACCGCCGTGATCGACAACGGATCGTTCGGCACCCGCGAGATCACCTTCTCCACCGGCCGGCTCGCCAAGCAGGCCGCCGGCTCCGTCATCGCCCAGCTCGGCGAGACGGTCGTCCTCTCCGCCACCACCGCCGGCAAGCAGCCGAAGGAGCAGTTCGACTTCTTCCCGCTGACCGTCGACGTCGAGGAGCGGATGTACGCCGCGGGCCGGATCCCCGGCTCGTTCTTCCGCCGCGAGGGCCGGCCCAGCGAGGACGCCATCCTCACCTGCCGGCTGATCGACCGGCCGCTGCGCCCGTCGTTCGTCAAGGGCCTGCGCAACGAGGTCCAGGTCGTCGAGACGATCCTGGCGCTCGACCCGCAGCACCCGTACGACGTGGTGGCGATCAACGCCGCCTCGATGTCCACCAAGCTGTCCGGTCTGCCGTTCTCCGGCCCGATCGGGGCGACCCGGATGGCGCACGTGGACGGCCAGTGGGTGGCCTTCCCGACCCTGGAGGAGCTGGCCCGGGCCACCTTCGACATGGTCGTGGCCGGCCGCGCGCTGCCGGACGGCGACGTCGCGATCATGATGGTCGAGGCCGAGGCCACCGAGCACACCGTGGCCCTGGTCGCCGGTGGCGCTCCCGCGCCGACCGAGGAGGTCGTCGCCAGCGGTCTGGAGGCCGCCAAGCCGGCCATCCGCGAGCTGTGCCGCGCGCAGAGCGAGCTGGCCGAGGTGGCCGCCAAGCCGGTCGCCGAGTTCCCGGTCTTCCTGGACTACCAGGACGACGTCTTCGAGGCCGTCGCGGGCGCCGTTCGTGGCGAGGTCGCCGAGGCGCTCAAGATCGCCGGCAAGGCCGAGCGTGAGGACACCCTCGACGGCATCAAGGAGCGGGTCAAGGAGCAGCTCGCCGAGCGGTTCGAGGGGCGGGAGAAGGAGCTCTCCGCAGCCTTCCGGTCGCTGACCAAGAGCGAGGTGCGCACCCGCGTCCTGCGCGAGCAGGTCCGCATCGACGGTCGCGGCCCGCGCGACATCCGGCCGCTGAGCGCCGAGATCGGCGTACTGCCGCGGGTGCACGGGTCGGCGCTGTTCGAGCGGGGCGAGACGCAGATCCTCGGCGTCACCACGCTGAACATGCTCCGGATGGAGCAGACGCTGGACACCCTCGCGCCGGAGAAGTCCAAGCGCTACATGCACAACTACAACTTCCCGCCGTACTCGACCGGTGAGACCGGCCGGGTCGGTTCGCCGAAGCGGCGCGAGATCGGCCACGGTGCGCTGGCCGAGCGGGCGCTGATCCCGGTGCTGCCCAGCCGGGAGGAGTTCCCGTACGCCATCCGGCAGGTCTCCGAGGCGCTCGGTTCGAACGGGTCGACCTCAATGGGTTCGGTCTGCGCGTCCACGCTGGGCCTGCTGTCGGCCGGTGTGCCGCTGAAGGCGCCGGTCGCCGGCATCGCGATGGGCCTGATCTCCGACGAGGTGGAGGGCAAGACCCGGTACGTGACGCTGACCGACATCCTCGGCGCCGAGGACGCGTTCGGTGACATGGACTTCAAGGTCGCCGGCACCCGGGACTTCGTCACCGCGCTGCAGCTGGACACCAAGCTCGACGGCATCCCGTCCGACGTGCTGGCCGCCGCGCTGCAGCAGGCGAACGAGGCCCGGCACACGATTCTCGACGTGATGCAGCGGGCGATCGAGGGTCCGGCCACGATGTCGGACTACGCGCCGCGGGTGACCACGGTGAAGATCCCGGTCGACAAGATCGGCATGGTGATCGGGCCCAAGGGTCAGACCATCAACGCCATCCAGGACGAGACCGGCGCCGAGATCTCGATCGAGGACGACGGCACGATCTACGTCGGCGCGACCAACGGCCCGTCGGCCGAGGCCGCGGTGGAGCGGATCAACGCGATCGCCAACCCGACGCTGCCCAAGGTCGGCGAGAAGTACCTCGGCACCGTGGTGAAGACCGCCGCGTTCGGTGCCTTCATCTCGCTGCTGCCCGGCCGCGACGGGCTGCTGCACATCTCGAAGGTGGGCGACGGCAAGCGGGTCGAGAAGGTCGAGGACTTCCTCAACGTCGGCGACAAGGTCGAGGTGCAGATCGCCGACATCGACGCCCGCGGCAAGATCTACCTGGACAAGGTGCGACCGGAGGGTGAGGCCGCGCCGGCCGAGGCCGCCGGTGGCGAGCGTCCGTCCGGCCGGGACCGGGGCGACCGCGGTCCGCGGGACCGGGGCGACCGGGACCGCGGTGACCGTGGCCCCAGCCGCGGCGAGGGCGGCGAGGGCGGCGAGGGTGGCGAGGGCGGCGGCGAGCCGCGTCGGCGCCGTAGCCGGCACAGCTGACCGCCGGATGACCCCTCCGGCACGGGCCGGATCGACCGACCCCGGGCCCGGCGCGCAGGCGCCGGCCCGGGCGGTCACCCGGACCCTGACCAGCGATCCGTTGGGCGGCACCGTACGACGTACCGTGCTGCCCAGCGGGCTGCGGGTGCTCACCGAGGCCATCCCGACGACGCGCAGCGTGTCGTTCGGCATCTGGGTGGCGGTCGGCTCGCGGGACGAGACCGGGCCGCTGGCCGGGGTCTCGCACTTCCTGGAGCACCTGCTGTTCAAGGGCACCCGCAAGCGCACCGCGCTCGACATCTCGGCCGAGATCGAGGCGGTGGGTGGTGAGACGAACGCCTTCACCACCAAGGAGTACACGTGCTACTACGCGCGGGTGCTGGACGAGGACCTGCCGCTGGCGATCGACGTGATGTGCGACCTGGTGGCCGACTCCGTCCTCGACCCGGCGGACGTGGAGACCGAGCGCGGGGTGATCCTCGAAGAGATCGCCATGCACGACGACGAGCCGGGCGACGAGGTGCACGACCTGTTCGCCGAGGCGGTGTACGGCAGCCATCCGCTCGGCCGGCTCATCTCCGGCACCGAGGAGACCGTCACGCCGATGACCCGGCGGCAGATCCACGGCTTCTACCGGCGCCGCTACACCGCGCCGTCGATCGTGATCGCCGCCGCCGGCAACCTGGACCACGCCGCCGTCGTCAAACTGGTCCGGCAGGCGGTCCGCGGTACGCCGCTCGACTCCGCCCCGGCCGGGCCGTCGGCGCACCGGCCGGGCAGCCCGGTCGCGCGTACCCGGTCGGCCCGGACGCTGGTCGAGCACAAGGACACCGAGCAGGCGCACCTGATGCTCGGCTGTCCCGGCATCGGACGGCTGGACGACCGGCGGTTCGCGCTCAGCGTGCTGAACAACGTGCTCGGTGGCGGGATGTCCAGCCGGCTGTTCCAGGAGATCCGGGAACGGCGGGGCCTTGCCTACTCGGTCTACTCCTACGCCAGCCAGTACGCCGACAGCGGCCTGTTCGGCGTCTACGCCGGCTGCGCGCCGGGCAAGGCCGACGAGGTGCTGGAACTGATCCGGTCCGAGTTGGCGACCACCGCCCGGCAGGGCATCTCGGCGGCGGAACTCGCCCGCGGCAAGGGCATGGTGAAGGGCGCGTACGTGCTCGGGCTGGAGGACACCGGTTCCCGGATGAGCCGGCTGGCCAAGGGCGAACTGCTCTTCGGTGACCTGCTGTCGGTGGACGAGCTGCTGGCCCAGGTCGACGCGGTCACCGCCGAGCAGGTCAACACGCTGGCCGCCGAGCTGCTCAGCCGGCCGATGTCGTTGGCCGTGGTGGGGCCGTTCGACGAGGGCTCCTTCGCCTGAATCCGGCCGCCGGCCTGGCTTGCGCTTGTCGCGAGTGGCTTTTGCCGGGGCATGGTGTTGCCGGCGGGGCGTCCGGGTTGGGATAGGTTGTGGTCCGTGAGTGACGTGCGCGAAGCGCTGGACGGGAAGCCCGACGAGCCGATCCGGGTGGGGGTGCTGGGCGCGCGCGGGCGGATGGGCGCCGAGGTGTGCCGGGCCGTCGACGGCACCGACGATCTCGACCTGGTGGCGGCGGTCGACGAGGGCGACGAACTGTCCGCGGTAGCGGACGCCGGTGCCCGGGTGGTCGTCGACTTCACCACGCCGGACGCGGTGATGGACAACCTGCGCTGGTGCGTGGACCAGGGCATCCATGCCGTGGTCGGCACCACCGGGTTCACCGGGCAGCGGTTGGACCAGGTGCGGGACTGGCTGTCGGACCGGCCCGGGGTCGGCGTGGTGATCGCGCCCAACTTCGGCATCGGCGCGGTGCTGATGATGCAGTTCGCCGCCAGGGCCGCCCGGTTCTTCGAATCGGTGGAGATCATCGAGCAGCACCACCCGCGCAAGCTCGACGCGCCCAGCGGCACCGCCACGTACACCGCCCGGGCGATCGCGCGGGCCCGGGCCGAGGCCGGTCTCGGCCCGGCCCCGGACGCCACCAAGGACGAGGTGCCGGGCGCCCGGGGAGCGGAGATCGACGGCGTACGCGTGCACGCCGTCCGGGCCGCCGGCCTGGTCGCGCACCAGGAGGTGCTGTTCGGCACCACCGGCGAGACGCTCACCATTCGGCACGACTCGTACGACCGGGTCTCGTTCATGCCCGGCGTGCTGCTCGCGGTCCGGTCGGTCGTACGCCGGCCGGGGCTCACGGTCGGCCTGGACGCCCTGCTGGACGACGGGTGAGTTCGACCGTCGCCACCCGGCTGCCCCGGTTGGCCGATCAGCAGGGCTGCCCGGCGGTGCGGCTGTCGTAGCACCCCGACAACCGCGCCGCCGCCGCGCTCTACGCGTCGTGGGGCTTCGTGCCGACCGGCCCGCTGGAGGGCGACGAGGTGGTGGTCGAGCTGGCCGGGGACCGCTGACCGGGCAGTTCCGGCCGGATCAGCCGCAGGGCGGCGGGCAGGCCGGCGAGGGTGGCGGCGCCGGTCCGGTCGACGGCGACGTCGACCGGCGTACCGGCGATCCGTAGCCGCTGTGCCGACACCGCGCCGAACGGCGTGCCGGGCAGCGGTCGCAGCTCGACCCGGCCGGCCGGTACGTCCGGGTAGAGGCCCACCGCCGTCTGCAGCAGCACCACCGCCGCGGCGGCCGACCAGGCCTGCGGCGCGCAGGCCGCCGGGTACGGTGCCGGCCGGCTCATGGTCTGCCGGTCGTCCCCGCCGTACAGCTCGGGCAGCCGGAAGTCGAACGCCTCGGCGGCGGTGAGCAGTCCGTCGGCGAGCGTGGCGGCCGGGCCGGGGAAGCCGGCGCGGGCCAGCCCGGCCAGCACGATCGCCGTGTCGTGCGACCAGATCGACCCGCAGTGGTACGACAGCGGACTGAACCCGGCGTCCTTGGTCGACATGGTGCGCAGGCCGTAACCGCCGGACATCTCCGGTGTGGCGAGTACGGCGGCGACCTGCTCGGACTCCCGTTCGGACAGCAGGCCGGTGCCGAGCAGGTGGCCGATGTTGCTGGTCAGCGAGTCGACCGGCCGCTTGTCGCGGTCCAGCGCCAGGGCCGGGTGGGCGCCCAGCGGGCCGTCCACCCAGAACCGGGCCCGGAAGCGTTCGGCCAGCGCGCCGGCGTAGTCGCGCCAGCGTTGCCCGCCCGGCCGGCCGAACGCGTCCAGCAGGTCCGCCCCGTGCACCGCGGCCTGGTACGCGTAGCCCTGCACCTCGGCCAGCGCGATCGGTGGCGGGGCCAGGCCGCCGTCCCGGAACCGGACGGCGTCGCCGGAGTCCTTCCAGCCCTGGTTGGCCAGTCCGCTGCCGGTGGCGTCGATGTATTCGACGAAGCCGTCGCCGTCCGGGTCGGCGTGCTCGGCCAGCCAGCCCAGCGCCGCCTCCAGGTGCGGCAGCAGCGGCCGGACCTGTTCGGCCGGCAGGCCCCAGCGCCAGGCGTCGTGCAGCAGGGACACCCAGAGCAGGGTGGCGTCCACGGTGCCGTAGTAGGTCGCCGGGATGTGCCGGCCCTCGTCGTCGATGACGAACTCGTGCCGGCGCAGCTCATGCATGATCTTGCCGGGGGCCTCGCCGGAGGTCGGATCGAGCCGGGTGCCCTGCCGGCCGGCGAGGACCCGCAGCGTGCTGCCGGCCAGGTCGGTGCCGAGCGGCAGCAGCATCCGGGCGGCCCAGATGCTGTCCCGGCCGAACAGGGTCAGGAACCAGGGCACGCCCGCGCCGAGGAACTCCTCGTGCGGGGCGGCGGCCTCGGCCAGCCGCAGCGACGTCAGGTCGTCGAGGGAGCGGTCGAGCAGTCGTACCAGTCGACGGTCGTCGGCCCGGGCGGCGGGCCGGGACCAGGGCGGTTCCCCGGCCGGGGCGACCACGACGGCCTTCGGGTCGTCCACCCGCAGTTGCCAGCGCAGCACCGTACGCTGCCGCGGCGCGAGGTCGATCGGCCAGCTCAGCCGGGGCGCGCCGGCCGGGTCGGTGCCGGCGGTGGCGTCGGTCCCGGTGACCGTGACGGTGATGTCGTCGGCGGACCAGCGCAGCTCTCCGGGCTCGCCGAGCTTCGCGTCCAGCGCGGTCACCGGCAGGCCCGACTTGACCGTCTCGATCGGGGCCAGGTCACACGCCAGGTCGACGGTGAGGGTGGCCCGTACCGGCCCGGCGGCGGTGCTGGTGACCTCGATCTCCTCGGTGAGGCCGCGCGCGGTGACCCGGCGGATCCGGTCGATCCGGACGGTGGGGTCGGGGCCCGGGTCACCGAGCCAGCGGACCAGGCTGACGAACCGGGTGCTGTGCGTCCCGTCCCGACTGTCCGCGATCGCCTCGGGCTCCCGGCCGTCGACCCGCAACTCGGCCCGGGAGAGCACCCGGGCGTCCGCGTGGAACACACCCTGGACACCCGCGCCCGATCTGATCTGGCCGGCGGCGTCACTGAGCGCGCTGGTGGGCGCGAACACGACGCTGACCAGGTCATGCAGCAGCGGCTGGAGATGGCGATCGGTCACGGGGGCTCCTGACGCGGTGGGCGGAACGGGTCTCTTGACAGATCGTTCCGGGCGGTGCAAAGTGCGAAAACGTTTCCGTAACTTGAACGATCCAATAATGCCTCACTACGGTTTGAACGTTCAAGATGGCTGGAGGGATTGAGTGGCGCAGAAGGTGACCATCGCGACGGTGGCTCGGCACGCCCAGGTGAGCCGCCAGACCGTCTCCAATGTCCTCAACGCCCCGCACATCGTGCGCGAGGAGACCCGGGAGCGGGTCCGCGCGTCCATCGCCACGCTCGGTTACCGGGCCAACCAGGCCGCCCGACAGATGCGGACCGGACGGTCCCGCCTGATCGCGGTACGGATCGAGCCCACCCGGGACGGGATCAACGGCTCGGTGCTGGACCGTTTCCTGCACGGGCTGACCGAGGCCGCCGGTGCCGCGGGCTACCGGGTGCTGCTGTATCCGGCCGCCGACGCGGCCGGTGAGATCGCCACCTACGACGACCTGCTCGGCGCGTACGAGCTGGACGGTTTCGTCCTCACCCACACCGACCACGGCGACGCCCGGGCCGACTGGCTGGCCGAGCACGGCGTGCCGTTCGTGACCTTCGGCCGCCCGTGGGACGACCCGGGCCGGCACTCCTGGGTCGACGTCGACGGCGCCGAGGGGACGGCCCAGGCCACCCGGCACCTGATCGGTGCCGGCCACCGACGGATCGCCTTCGTGGGTTGGCCGGCCGGTTCCGGGGTCGGCGACGACCGGCGGGCCGGCTGGCGGTCCACGCTGACCGCGGCCGGCCTGGACCCGACCGGCCTGGACCGGGAGACCCCGGACGGCATCCGGCAGGGCGAACAGGTGGCCCGGGAGTTGCTCGACCACGCCGACCCGCCCACCGCGCTGGTCTGCACCAGCGACTCGCTCGCCGTCGGCGCGCTCCGGGCGGTACGCGAACTCGGCCACCCGGCCGCCGTCACCGGGTTCGACGACACGCCGGTCGCCCAGGTGATCGGCCTGACCAGCGTCAGTCAGCCGCTGGCCGAGGTGGCGGCCCGATGCATGGACCTGCTCGTCGCCCTGCTCGACGGCGCGCGGCCGACCCCGCCCGACCCGGTCCTGCTGGCGCCGACCCTGGTGCTCCGGCAGACCACCTGACCATTTGTTCCCCCGTCCGCACCCCCCTAGAGAGAGAGTGACATGGCAAGAGGATCGTTCCGTCGCGCGGCGCTGGCCGGACTGGCCGCCACCGCGCTGTTCGGTTCCGCGGCCTGCGGCAGCGGCTTCAACGACGACAAGAAATCGGCCGACCAGAAGAGCGGGCCGGCGGCGCTGCAGATCCTGATCGGCTCGTCCGGCGAGGCCGAGACCAAGGCCGTGCAGGAGGCGGCCAGCAAGTGGGCCGGCTCGACCGGCAACACCGCCACGGTCACCCCGGCCCAGGACCTCACCCAGCAGCTCGGGCAGGCCCTCGCCGGCGGCACCCCGCCGGACGTCTTCTACGTGGACGCGAGCCGGTTCGCCGACTACGCCAGCGTCGGCGCCCTGGAACCGTACGGCGACAAGATCAGCAACTCCGGCGACTTCTACGAGAACCTGCGCACCTCGTTCACGTACGACGGGAAGCTCTACTGCGCGCCCAAGGACTTCTCCACCCTCGCACTGCAGATCAACACCGACCTGTGGCAGAAGGCCGGGCTGACCGACGCGGACATCCCGACCACCTGGGAGCAGTTGACCGCGAGCGCCCAGAAGCTCAAGGCCAAGGGCATCACCCCGCTGGCGCTCGGCGACACCCGGGACCGGGTCGGCGCCTTCATGCGGCAGGCCGGCGGTTGGCTGACCAGCGACGACGGCAAGACCGCGACCGTCGACACTCCGGAGAACCTGCAGGCCCTGCAGTACGCCAAGTCGCTGCTCACCGCCGGGCTCGCGAAGTACCCGAAGCAGCTCGACTCGGGCTGGTCCGGTGAGGCGTTCGGCAAGGGCAAGGCGGCGATGACCATCGAGGGCAACTGGATCAAGGGCGCCCTGCAGAACGACTACCCCAACATCAAGTACACCGTGCACCCGCTGCCGGCCGGCCCGAAGGGCAAGGGCACGCTCTCCTTCACCAACTGCTGGGGCATCGCCGCGAAGAGCAAGTTCAAGGATCAGGCGATCAAGTTCGTCGAGGCGATGACCACCGCCGACCAGCAGATGACCTTCGCCAAGGCGTTCGGCGTCATGCCGTCGCGGCAGTCGGCCAAGGACGCGTACACCGCGGCGTTCCCCACCGACAAGCCGTTCATCGAGGGCGCCGAGTACGCGCACGGCCCGGTGAACGCCCCGAAGATGGACAGCGTGCTCAGCGACCTGGACACCGGCATCCAGGGACTCGCCGGGGGTGACCCCAAGGCCCTGCTGGCCCGGGTTCAGAAGAACGCCGAGGCCGCCCTCAAGGGCTGACCCACGCGCCGCGGGCGGACCCCGCCGGTCCTGGCACCGGCGCCGGCGGGGTCCGCCTGTCATCCGGTCCACCCACGAGACACCACGAGAAGGGAGGAAAGCATGGCAATCGACGTCCTGGCCGAGCCGAGCGGCAGCACCGACGCCGGCACCGGTCCGGTCCGCCGGGGTCGCGGCCGCGGGATCCGGAGCAACGAGGCCGCCGCCGGCTGGCTGTTCGTCGCGCCGGTGGTGGCGATCCTCGGCCTGTTCCTGCTGCTGCCGATCCTGATGGCGCTCTGGGTCAGCCTCACCGACTGGAACGGCCAGGGCAGCCCGTTCACCGGCGGGGTGCCGTTCGTCGGGACGGACAACTACACCAAGCTGTTCACCGAGGGCGGCCTGGCCCAGCGCGACTTCATGACCGCGCTGCGGAACAACTTCTACTACGTGCTGATCGTCGTACCGGTGCAGACCGCCCTGGCACTGGGGCTGGCCCTGGTGGTCAACAGCCGGATGCTGAAGGGCCGCTCCTTCTTCCGGACCGCGTTCTACTTCCCGTCGGTCACCAGTTCGGTGGCGATCAGCGTGGTCTTCCTGTTCATGTTCTCCAGCTCCGGCGCGGTCAACAGCCTGCTGGGCGCGTTCGGCATCGACGGTCCGCAGTGGTTCGCCGACTCCCGGGGGGTGCTGCACCTGCTGCTCGGCGCGGTCGGGGTGGACACCCCGCCGGCCGCGTTGGCCGACGGTGGACCGTTCGGCCTGTCCTGGTGGGAGTGGTTCGCCGGACCCAGCGTCGCGATGTGCGCGATCATCACCCTGGCGGTGTGGACCACCTCCGGCACCTTCATGCTGATATTCCTCGCCGCGCTGCAGAACGTGCCGGTCGCCCTGGACGAGGCGAGCCTGCTGGACGGCGCGAGCCGCCGGCAGCGGCTGCGCTACGTCACCCTGCCGATGATCCGGCCGACCATGTTCCTGGTGCTGACCCTCGGCCTGATCGGCACCTGGCAGGTCTTCGACCAGATCTACGTGATGAGCCAGGGCGACCCGGCGAAGACGACCCTCACCCCGGCCTTCCTGTCCTACCGGACCGCCTTCCGCGACTTCGACTACGGCTCCGGCGCGGCGATCTCGTTCGTCCTCTTCCTGATCATCATCGTGCTGACGCTGCTGCAGCGCCGGTTGCTGCGCGAGCGTGATCCGGCCGCCGGCCGGCGCGCGCGCCGGCGGCCCCACTCACCGGGGAGGTTCTGACCATGGCCGTCGCCACCCACACCCCGCGCGGCCGGCCGGCGCCGCCCGGACCGCGCCGGCAACCGCGCGGCCTGGTGAACACCTTCGTCGGGTACGCCATCCTGATCTTCTTCGGGCTGGTCTTCCTCTACCCGTTCGTGATCCAGCTCGGCAACTCGTTCAAGAGCGAGCCGGACGCGGCGGCCAATCCGCTGTCCCCGGTGCCGAACCCGTTCGACGCGACCAGCTTCGAGAAGATCTTCGACGGAACGAACTTCCCGGTCTGGCTGGGCAACTCGCTGCTGGTCACCGTCCTGGTCACCGCCGGCCGGGTGTTCCTCGACTCGCTGGCCGGCTACGCCCTGGCCCGGCTGCGGTTCCCCGGCCGTGGTGCGCTGTTCGGGGCGGTCATCGCGGTGATGGCGGTGCCCGGCGTGGTGCTGCTGATCCCGAAGTTCCTGGTGCTCAACCAGCTCGGCATCTACAACAGCTACACCGCGTTGATCGTGCCGCTGCTGGCGGACGCGGCCGGGGTCTTCATCATGAAGCAGTTCTTCGAGTCGATCCCGCTCAGCGTGGAGGAGGCGGCCCGGATCGACGGCGCCGGCATCTTCCGTACCTTCTGGTCGGTGGTGCTGCCGATGGCCAAGCCGGCGTTGATCACGCTGACCATCCTGGCCTTCCAGGGCTCCTGGAACGAGTTCCCGCACACCCTGGTGGCGGTCCAGGACCCGAGCCTGTTCACCCTGCCTCGCGGGCTGGCCGACCTGGTCAGCGGGTCGCTGGGCAAGGGCAACCAGTACCCGCTCAAGCTCGGCGCGGCGTTGCTGGCGACCATCCCGGTGGCCGTCATCTTCGTGGTCTTCCAGCGCTACTTCGTCCGCGGCGCGAACGAGGGCTCCGACAAGGGCTGAGACCGCGGTCCCGCCGGCCCGGATCCGAACAGGGACCGGCGGGACGGCGGCTATCTGCGGCGACGCGGCATCACGAACGCCCAGAACCGACGACGCCAAGGGGTAGCCGCGTAGGCGGTCAAGCCGGCGGCGAGGAGCGCGATGCTGAGCACGAGGCTGGGTAGGTCGTCATGCGGGCGTGCGCTGAACTCCCACCACTGGTAACGCTCGTGTCCGCTGTATCCCCAGTACCAGAGCACGACGGCGACGGCCGACGGCAGCGCCCAGGCCAGCCGCCAACCGAGCGCCGCGCCGGCGACCAGCGCGAGTCCGAACCAGGCGACCCACGATCGGGCGATGATCACGACCACCGACGGGTGCAGCACGATCGCGCACAAGGCCAGATACGTCACGGCGCACACACCACTCAGGCCCGCGAGGTAGCGCCGTTGCATGGACCGCAATCGTCGGGTAGCGACCAGTTCGAGGTCGGCGAGAGGACTGGAAAGCGCGAGAACGGGCAGCGAGGCCGCACCCATCGCGGTCATGCGCCACAGGGGGATGGTGGCTTTTCCCTCCTCGACGGCCGTAGGAATCGGTGTCCGGACCAGACCGAACCAGGCAACCAGTACGCCCAGGAGCACGGTGGTGAGCAGGACACTCCGGACGGGCCGTACGGCGAGGAACAGCCGCAGTGGGCTTATCAGCGTTGATATGTCAGTGGCTCGGCTTGCAGTAACGTCCACGGAGGTAGCGCGCCTCTTTCTCTGCCCATTGGAACTGAACGTCATGAGAGGGGCCGGCTGCGACCATGCGCCCGTTCGCCCACGCCTGCTGCATCTCGTCGGGAGCGTTGGTGTGGTAGTCGGGTTGGCCGCCGCCGGCAAGATAGGCCTCAAGCCATGCGCCGAGGGCCGAGAGCCGAGCCTGATCCGCCGTGTTGATCTCCGACCAATTGCAAGCCTGGAAATCCTGGAAACCGAACGTCTTGCTGGTCATCGCGTTTCCGATGTCTCCAGCATAGGACCATACGCTTCCCTCAATGATGCTGAAAGATGGTTCTGTGCTCTGCTCGTTGAGTTGTATTACTCCATTAGAATCAATGGAATACGTCTTCTGAAGGCCGGATTCGTTGATGGTCCTCGGTCGTACGAAGGTTGCCGGAAGCTGGTTGATGCGTGCGTTGATGGCCCGTAACTGTGGAAGATACTTCTCGTGCTCGGGCCAGACGCACAGGCGGGGGGTGCCTCCGACGCAGACCGCTCGGTCGCCCGGTGGCTGTCGGTTGGCGACAGTGGTCGTGGTAACCATGATCGTGAAAAGCGCCAGAGCAATCGGGGCCAGCGCCGCAGCTCGCCGTCGACGCCGCTCACGCGCTGCTGGAACGGGTATCCAGAGCATCACGAGTAGCAGGACAATGACCAGACCCAGCCGCAGGGCCAAAGGCAATGGATCGACTGCCACCTCGGGTCGACCGGACACCACCACGAAGCCGACCCGATCCAGCAGCGCGGTCAGGAAGAGATATCCCAACGAGGCCGCGCAAGCGGCGAACACTGGACTGAGTAGAAGTCCGCACCCCCATCCCAGTGCGACTGCCAGGAAGATCGGAAACAGCCCGAGCAGGACATAGCCCAACCAGATGTGCACTCCCGGCGGGAACGTCCGAGCTGTCACCGTAAAGGCCACGGACTGACCGACCAGGTACGGAAACAGCAGAATGATGAGGGTCGAGCCGAGTCGCCCCGCCTCAAGGCGGGAGCGGTGTACCCGCGCCGCGCTGATCTGCTCCTCAAGTCCGTGTCGTCTCGCGGATCCCGCCGCCCAAGCGGCCGCGCCGGCGCCGATGACACCGAGGAGGTACGCCGGCACCTGCCCGGCCGCGCCGGTCTCCGGCCAGGAGCCGATCCAATAACGGTTACGCAGAAACAACGCGGCCACATCGATGGCGACAAGCACCGGTAGCGCCCAGCGGATCGGAGAGTTCCGTACGTGTAACCACAGCGCGCTCACAGTTGCTGTTCCCCCTCGGGCAGCAGGTGCATGTACGCCCGCTCGAGCTGGGAGTGCCCTGGAAGGTCGTCGCACCCCAGGGCTTCGAGTTCGGTGACCGTGCCGTCGAAGCGGACCGTCCCGCTGTGCATCACGATCACGCGGTCGCAGATCGCGCCGACATCGTCGATGAGATGGGTGCTGAGCACCACGACGGCCTCACCAAGTCCCGACACGATCTTTCGGAACTGCAGCCGTTGGCGTGGGTCCAGCCCGACGGTCGGTTCGTCCAGGAGCACCAGCCGGGGCCGCCCGACGATCGCCCAGGCGATGCCGGCGCGCCTGCGCATACCTCCGGAGACGCTCTTCATCCTGGACCGCCGCCTGTCGACCAGGTCGACCATCTCCAGAGCGTCGCTGACCGACCGGCGCCACTGCCGCGGCGCGATGCCGCGCATCCACGCCGCATAGGTCACGAAGTCGTCGACCGTCATCCGGGGGTCGTAACCGAAGTCCTGCGGGAGGTAGCCGATACGATCCCGAACCTGGCGCGCCGATCGTTCGTCGTGGATCTCGACGTCGTCGATGCTGATCCGGCCGTTCCGTGGCGGCATGACGGTCGCCAAGGTGCGGAGCAGGGTCGTTTTCCCAGCTCCATTGGGGCCGAGAAGGGCCGTGATCCCGGGCTTCAACGTCATGTCGAGGCCTTCGATGACAGCCGACGTGCCGTAGCCCTGGGCTACCGCGTCAAGCACGACACTCATGGGTGCACTCTCTCACTTCATGGACACGAGGTGAAGGAGCGCGGCCGTTGGCCGCGCTCCCTCACCGCTCGTTGCAGGCTGTTGTCAGTAGACGGTGATCCAGCCGTTGCTGGCGCTGAATGTGCAGTCCGAGCCGTTGACGGTGCTCGTGCTGCCCTTAGCGCGGCCAACGGTGAGAGTTCTGCCCCCTTGCGCGGAGCAGGTGATGCCCGACTCGTAAGTCTCGGTCCATTTCGCGCCGGGAGCGGGGCACTTCTGCGCCCAGGCGGTGTTCCACCACTGGGTGTAGCAGTTACCCACCGTGTCCGACGTTCCCGCAGCGAATGCGGGACTCGTCGCGATCGCGCCGGTGGCACCGGCGGCGAGTAGGCCGAGTACCGCCACCCGCGTTGCCCTCTTGCTGACGGAACGTTTTTGCCTCGATCGTTCGGGGGTGTTCATAAAACCTCCGGTGGCTGAACCTGGTCGAGGAGTCCCGACGTTTCTGCGGAACGCCATCCCCGTCATGGTGCAGATGACAATAGCGGTCGATCAATGGGGAGGGCAACAGTAAATCGAAATTTACTTCCTCAATTCGGAATCCGCGACCGCTCGCGTTGACCTTCGGGCACCGGATTCTCGCGAATTAACATTCAAGAGACACAATGTTCGTATTTATCATCTGGCTGTGAGGTCTTCGGTCGCGCCGCGGGCCGGTCTCAGGGTGCCAGCGAGACGTGCAGGCGCAGCTGGGGGACCAGCATGTCGTCGACGTCCAGGGCCCGGGCCGCCCCGTCCGGCTCCCAGCCGGTCTGGCCGAGGAACTTCCGGCTGGCCGGGTCGCCGTCGTACACCCAGGCGATCGCGGTGTCGAACCCGTCCTCGCGCCACAGGTCGACGCTGGCCGCGAGCAGCCGGCTGCCGTGCCCCCGCCGGCCCCACCGCGGCTCGACCAGCAGGTCGGTCACCGCCACCGTCCCCGCGCCCAGCGCGTCGGCCGGCTCGTCCGGGGCCAGGGCCTGTTCGTCGGGCGGGCCGGATGCGGCAAATCCCACCAGATACGATTGTTCGGCCTGCTCGACCGCGACCAGCACCCGGTGCCGGTCCGAGGGCGCGGCCTCGATCGCGGCGCTCCACCGCCGGCCGAGCCACGCCTCGTCCAGCCGGTCGAGTACGTGTCCGGGCAGCAGCCGGCGATAGGCGACCCGCCAGGTCGTGAGCTGGATGCGTGCGATCTCGCCGGCGTCATCGGGACGCGCCGGGCGGACGTACCCGAGAGCCATGCAGGTGAGCCTAGGAGGCGAGGGAGACGTGGTGTCGCAGGGGGGCCTTGGCCGGACCCGCAACCAGGTCCTGTTCGTGGCCGCGTTGGCCGTCGCGGTGGCCGTGTTCCTGGCCGTCGCCGCCGCCCGGCACGGCTTCTTCGACCTCAAGGTGTACGCCGGCGCACTGCGCTACTGGGCGCGCGGCGGCGGCGAGATCTACGACTACGTCAAGCCCTGGTCCACCTACGGCTTCACCTACCCGCCGTTCGCGGCGTTCACGATGCTGCCGATGGCGTACCTGCCGTGGCTGGTCTCGATCGTGGTCAGCGTGACCGCCACCGTGGTGGTCAGCGTGCTGCTGCTGTGGTGGCTGGTCGACCCGCTGGCCCGCCGGCAGGGCTGGACCCGCTGGTTCGCGCTGGCCGTCGCGGTCTGCCTGGCGGCGGCCTTCGAACCGATGCGCGAGACGGTGAACTTCGGCCAGGTCAACATGCTGCTGCTGTTCCTCGTCGCGGCCGACCTGCTCTGGCTGGTCGCCGACCGGACCCCCACCGGGCGGCCGGTGCCCGCGACATACCGGCGGTTCGCCGGCGTGGGGATCGGGCTGGCCACCGCGATCAAGCTCACGCCGGGGATCTTCATCGTCTACCTGCTGGTCACCCGGCGGTGGCGGGCCGCGGCGGTGGCCAGCGGTACGGCCGCCGCCGCCACCCTGCTCGCCGCCGCGGCGGCACCGGACGCCTCCCGGGAGTTCTGGACCGAGGCGCTGTGGAACACCGACCGGGTGGGCTCGCTGGCGTACATCTCCAACCAGTCGTTGCAGGGCCTGGTGGCCCGGCTCGACCCGACCCACCCGAGCACCGTCGCGTGGCTGGCCGCGGTGCTGGCCACGCTGGCCGTCTGGGCCTGGCGCAGCCGGGTCGCGGTGGCCGCCGGCGACGAGCCGGCCGGGCTGGCCCTGACCGGGGTGGTGGGTTGTCTGGTCAGCCCGGTCACCTGGGTGCACCATCTGGTCTGGCTGATCCCGGCGCTGGTGCTGCTGGTGCACAACGCCTTCGACGCACCCGCCGGCAGCCTGCGCCGACGCGGGCTGCTCGGCTTCGCGGTGGTCAGCTACGGCGTCCTGATCAGCCGGCTGGTCTGGTACTGGGAAGGGCGCAGTCAGGTCACCACGCTAGTCGGTTTCGTCGGCGCGAACGCCTACGTCTGGATCAGCCTGGCCCTGCTGGTCGGCCTGCCGGTGCGGAACCGGTCACAGCTCGTCGAGGCGGGCGGCGAGGCGGATCTCCGCCAGCCCGACCGGGGGACGTCCGCCGGACAGCTGAATCTCGTAGGTCGACCGCTCACCGTCGGCGCGTAACCCGGCCCGCTCGTAGAACCGGCGGGCCCGGGCGTTGTCGGCCAGCACCCAGAGCCGCACGTCGGCGCAGCCGTGCCCGCGCAGTCCGGCCAGCGCCCCGGCCAGGAGGCTCCGGCCGACGCCGGTGCCCCACCGGGCCGGCTCCACGTACATGCTGAGCACCTCGCCGCGGCCCAACACCAGGTCGTCCGGGTCCTGCTGGTTGCGATACGGGCCGAAGGTGACGAAGCCGGTCACCGCGCCGTCGTCCTCGGCGACCAGGGTGGTGAACGGATGGTCGCCGGCGGCGGTGTCCAGGTCCCGCCGGCGCTGGGCCCAGACCGCCGGGTTGAGCCGGGCCAGCACCTCCTCCGGCACGATCCCGGCGTAGCCGAACCGCCAACCGCGTACGTGCACCGCCGCGACCGCGTCGGCGTCGTCCACGGTCTCCCGCCGGATCACCCTCACCGACCTTTTCTAACCGTCCGTCCGGTCCGGGTCCAGCAGCCCCGCCGGAGCCCGCCGGACGCCTGTCGTACCCGTCGGATAGCGTGCCGGCCGATGGCTGCGTTGGAGGAACTTTCGCTCGCCCAGGCCCGGCGGATCGCGTTGGCCGCACAGGGCTTCGCCGACCCCGCGCCCACCGGGGTGCCCACCCTGCGCCACCTGCGCCGGGTGCTCGACCGGATCGGCCTGCTCCAGGTGGACTCGGTAAACGTCCTGCAACGCGCGCACTATCTGCCGCTCTACAGCCGACTCGGGCCGTATCCCACCGACCTGCTCGACCGGGCGGCCTACCGGCGGCCGCGGGCGCTGTTCGAGTACTGGGCGCACGAGGCGTCGCTGGTCCCGGTGCGGCTGCATCCGGCGCTGCGCTGGCGGATGGCGGCGGCCCGGGAGAAGGCCTGGGGCAACATGCGGCGGATCGCCGCCGAGCAACCGGAGCTGGTCGCCTGGGTCCGCGACGAGGTGGCCGCGAACGGGCCGTTGACCGCCGCCGAGATCGAGCACGACGCGCCCCGGCAGACCGGACACTGGGGGTGGAACTGGTCGGTCGTCAAGCAGGCGTTGGAGTTTCTCTTCTGGTCCGGCGAGGTCGTCGCCGCGAGCCGGAGCAATTCCTTCGCCCGCCGGTACGACCTGCCCGAGCGGGTGCTGCCGGCCGCGGTGCTGGACACGCCCACCCCGGCCGACCCGGACGCCCACCGCGACCTGGTCCGGGTCGCGGCCCGGGCGTTGGGGGTGGCCGCCGAGGTCGAGCTGCGCGACTACTTCCGGCTGCCGGTGGCCGCCGCCCGCCGGGCCGTCGCCGAACTGGTCGAGGCGGGCGAGCTCACCCCGGTCCGGGTCCGCGGCTGGAAGCCACCGGCCTACCTGCACGTCGACGCCCGGCTGCCGCGCCGGATCCGGGCCAGCACGCTGGTCAGCCCGTTCGACCCGCTGGTCTGGGAGCGGTCCCGCACCGAGCGGCTGTTCGGCTTCAGCTACCGGATCGAGATCTACGTACCGGCGCCGCAGCGGGTGTACGGCTACTACGTCCTGCCGTTCCTGCACGGTGACCGGCTCGCCGCCCGGGTCGACCTGAAGGCGGACCGCAAGACGGGCGTCCTGCTGATACCGGCCGCCTGGATCGAGCCCGACGCCGACCCGGGGGAGACCGCGGTGGCCCTCGCCGCCGAGTTGCACCGGCTGGCCGGCTGGCTCGGTCTCGGCGCGGTGGCCCCGCCGGCGGGAGGTGACCTGGCCGGACCGCTGGCCGCCGCCCTGACGAGCCTGGCCGGTGTACGTTGAGACCGGCGATCGACGACACGGCGCACCTGTCGGACGGGGTGGAGCGGGAGAGATGACGAACCTCAGTGGGCCACCGGCCGGCCCGGAGACCGCGGTCCAGGCCGGGCCGGACCCCGCGTCCCCGGCCGGAGCGGACACCGCGCCGCAGGCCGGCCCGGACAGCCCCGCAACCGCGGCCGGGTGGCCCGCCGGTGGGCCGGCCGACTGGCCCGCCGGGATGCCGCCGTACGTGCCGGTCCAGGAGAGCCGGCTGACCCGGTTCGCCACCCGGTTGTACGCCCGCCTGCCCCGCTGGGCGGCGCCGCTGGCCGCGCTCGGCGTGATGGGTGCCGCGGTCGGCTTCACGCTGCTGACCGACCCGACCACCAGCGCCCCCGACGATCCGCCCACCTGCCTGCTCAAGCTCACCACCGGCCTGGACTGTCCGGGCTGCGGCGGCACCCGAGCGATGTGGTACATCCTGCACGGCGATCTGGCGGACGCGGCCCGGCACCACATCATCTGGGTCTTCGTGCTGCCGTTCCTGCTCTACCTCTACCTCACCTGGGCGGTACGCCAGGCGTTCGGCTGGCGGCTGCCGCAACTGAAGGTCACCCCGCTGATGCTCGGTGTCGTGCTGGCCGTCTGGTTCAGCTTCTCGGTGCTGCGTAACCTGCCCTGGGCCCCGTTCACCGCCCTGTACGTCTGACCCGTCGGCGGCGGCCAACCGAACGGAGCGGACGTGGCACGGGCCGCAGAACCGGGGTGGCGGTGCTGCCCGGGCGACCGGCGGCCACTACAGTCCCAGGAATGCCGGAAATCGTGCCGCCGCAGGTCAAGCTGATCGCCTGGACCCATTTCGAGGCGCCCGAGGACGTACCCTGGTCGACCGACGCCGAGGGCGGCCAGGCGCTCGCCGAGTTCGCCGGCCGGGCCTGCTACCAGTCCTGGCGTAAGCCGAACCCGGCCACCGCCACCAACGCCGGCTACCTGGCGAACATCCTGGAGGTCGGGCACTTCTCCGTGCTGGAGCACGGCAGCGTGACCTTCTACTTCACCGGGGTGTCCCGCTCGTTCACCCACGAGCTGATCCGGCACCGGCACTTCTCCTACTCGCAGCTGTCCCAGCGGTACGTGCCGGAGCGGGACGCCGCGATGGTCGAGCCGGCGGTGATCGCCGACGACCCGGAACTGCACAAGAAGTTCGTCGAGGCCACCGAGGCCAGCGTGCGGGCGTACACCGAGTTACTGGAGGGGCTGGAGCGGCGGTTCTCCGACGTCGAGAACCCCACCCTGCGGCGCAAGCAGGCCCGGCAGGCGGCCCGCGCGGTGCTGCCCAACGCCACCGAGACCCGGATCGTGGTCACCGGCAACTACCGGGCCTGGCGGCACTTCGTCGCCCTGCGCGCCACCGAGCACGCCGACGTGGAGATCCGCGAGCTGGCGATCGAGTGCCTCCGCCAG
This sequence comes from Micromonospora zhanjiangensis, assembly GCF_042650605.1. Lineage (NCBI taxonomy): Bacteria > Bacillati > Actinomycetota > Actinomycetes > Micromonosporales > Micromonosporaceae > Micromonospora > Micromonospora zhanjiangensis. Next base: position 317,538 of record NZ_JBHSBN010000002.1, read on the forward strand.
CTCCAGCGGGTGGCGCCGAACGTCTTCGCCGACTTCGTGATCAGCACCCTGCCGGACGGTACGGAGATCGCCACCAGCCCGTACGCCGAGTTGTCCTGAGACCTTCCCCGGACGGCGCTCACCGGCCGTCCGCTAGGTTGTCTTTCATGACGCACGACCACCCTGACCGTGAGCCGCCCCGGCCGTTCGGGCGACTGCTGACCGCCATGGTCACCCCGTTCACCGCGGACGGCTCCCTCGACCTCGACGGCGCCGCGCGACTGGCCACGTACCTGGTCGACGAGCAGGCCAACGACGCGCTCGTGATCAGCGGCACCGGCGGTGAGTCGCCGACCACCACCGACGCGGAGAAGGAGCAGTTGCTCCGGGTCGTCGTCGAGGCCGTCGGCGACCGGGCCCGGGTGGTGGCGGGGGTCGGCACCAACGACACCCGGCACACGATCGAACTGGCCGCCGCCGCCGAGAAGGCGGGCGCGCACGGCCTGCTCGTGGTCACCCCGTACTACAACAAGCCACCCCAGGCCGGGTTGGTGCGGCACTTCACCGCCGTCGCCGACGCCGTCGGGCTGCCGGTCATGATCTACGACATCCCGCACCGGGCCGGCATCGCGATCGCCACCGACACCCTGGTCCGGCTGGCCGAGCACGAGCGGATCATCGCGGTGAAGGACGCCAAGGGCGACCCGGCCGCCACCTCCTTCGTGGCCGCCCGGACCGACCTGGCCGTCTACTCCGGCGAGGACGCGTCGACCCTGCCGTGGCTGGCCATCGGCGCGGTCGGCGTGGTGGGCACCTCCACCCACTTCACCGGCGTGCCGACCAAGAAAATGATCACCGCGTACGAGCGGGGGGACGTCGCGGCGGCGCTGGCGCTGCACCGGCGGCTGTTGCCGCTCTACACCGGCATCTTCCGCACCCAGGGCACCATCCTGGTCAAGGCCGGACTGGCGGCCGCCGGGCTGCCGGCCGGACCGGTCCGGCCGCCGCTGGTGGACGCCACCGAGGCCGAGCTGGCCCAGCTGCGTCGGGACTGCGCCGCCGCCGGGGTGGAACTGCCCGCATGAACCGGAACGACAAGAACGGGGCTTTCGCCGTATGACCGTGACGCACACCGAAGCCGAACGGCCCCCCGCGCTGCCCGAGGGCGGCCTGCGGATCATCCCGCTCGGCGGGCTGGGCGCCATCGGCCGCAACATGACCGTCTTCGAGTACGACGGCAAGCTGTTGGTGATCGACTGCGGGGTGCTCTTCCCCGACGTCGAACAGCCCGGGGTCGACCTGATCCTGCCCGACTTCGCGCCGATCCTGGACCGGCTGGCCGACGTGCAGGCGATCGTGCTGACCCACGGGCACGAGGACCACATCGGCGCGGTGCCCTACCTGCTGGCCCACAAGCCGGACATCCCGCTGGTCGGATCGCAGTTCACCCTCGCCCTGGTCGAGGCGAAGCTGGCCGAGCGCCGGATCGAGCCGTACACGCTGACGGTGAAGGAGGGCGGTCGGGAACGGCTCGGCCCGTTCGAGTGCGAGTTCTTCGCCGTCAACCACTCGATCCCGGACGCGCTGGCCGTGGCCGTCCGTACCCCGGCCGGGCTGGTGCTGCACACCGGCGACTTCAAGATGGACCAGTTGCCGCTGGACGGCCGGATCACCGACCTGGCCGGGTTCGCCCGGCTCGGCGCCGAGGGCGTCGACCTGCTGCTCTCCGACTCCACCAACGCCGAGATCCCCGGCTTCGTCACCCCGGAACGGGAGATCGGGCCGGTCCTCGACTCGATCTTCGCGAAGGCCACCGGCCGGATCATCGTGGCGTCGTTCGCCTCCCACGTGCACCGGGTGCAGCAGGTGCTGGACTCGGCGCAGGAGCACGGTCGCAAGGTCGCCCTGATCGGCCGGTCGATGGTCCGCAACATGGGCATCGCCCGCGACCTCGGCCTGCTGCGCATCCCGCCCGGCCTGGTGGTCGGCCTCGACGAGGCCACCACGCTGCCGCCGGAGGAGATCGTGCTGATGTCCACCGGTTCGCAGGGCGAGCCGATGAGCGCCCTGGGCCGGATGTCGACCGGTGACCACCGGCACATCACCATCGCCCCCGGCGACACGGTGGTGCTGGCCAGCTCGCTGGTGCCGGGGAACGAGACCTCGGTCTACCGGGTGATCAACCAGCTCTGCCGGGCCGGCGCCACGGTGATCCACAAGGACGTGGCCAAGGTGCACGTCTCCGGCCACGCCCCCGCCGGTGAGCTGCTCTACCTGCTCAACGTGGTCCGCCCGAGCAACCTGATGCCGGTGCACGGCGAATGGCGGCACCTGCGGGCGCACGCCCGGCTGGGCGTGGAGTCCGGGGTCGCCCCCGACCGGGTGGTGATCTGCGAGGACGGCGACGTGGTGGACCTGGTCGAGGGCCGGGCCAGCCTGGTCGGCCACGTCAAGAGCCGGTACGTCTACGTCGACGGGCTCGCCGTCGGCGACGTGGGGGAGTCGCTGCTCACCGAGCGGCGGATCCTCGGTGACGGCGGGTTCATCTCCGCCACCGTGGTGGTCGACTCGGTCACCGGCAAGGTGGTCGGCGGCCCGACCGTCTCGGCCAAGGGCTTCTCCGACGACCCGGGCGCGTTCAACCCGGTGATCCCGTTGATCACCGAGGCGCTCGGCCGGGCCGCGGCGGACGGCATCAGCGACCCGCACCAGCTGCAGCAGATCGTCCGCCGCACGGTGGGGCGCTGGGTCAACGACGCGTACCGCCGCCGGCCGATGATCGTGCCGACCGTGGTCGAGGTCTGACCCGACCGGCAGCCCGCGACGCGCGTCGGTCGGCCGGCCGACTGGGCCCGGGTACTCATCCGATCCCCTGCCGCCCCGCCTAGCCTGGGCGCGGGAGGATCGGATGGGCTACCGGCTGTTGACGACCGTGATCGTCGCACTGCACTTCGGATTCCTCGGTTACCTGCTGTTCGGCGGCTTCCTGGCCTGGCGGTGGCCGCGGACCGGCTGGGCGCACCTGGCCGCCGCCGGGTGGGGGATCGCCGTCGTCGTCGCCCGGCTGAACTGCCCGCTGACCTGGGCCGAGGCGTGGTCCCGGCAGCGGGCCGGCGAGCCGGCACCGACGTCCGGCTTCATCGCCCGGTACGTCGACGGGGTGCTCTACCCCGCCGGGTACACCGCGGTGGCCCAGGCGGTCGTGGTGCTGCTGGTCGCCGCCTCCTGGACCGGCCTCCTGCTGCGCCGCCGGGCGGCCCGCCGGATCCCGACCACCGACCAACGGAACGCACCGGTCGGAAAGCCGGCCGCCCGCCCGGTTGGCGGTGACCACTCGTAGGGCGCGGTCACGCGCCCGTGCGCGCGTCGGCCAGCGCGGTCGCCCGGTCGGGCAGTTCTCCGCCGGGTACCGCCGGTGCGGGCCGGTCGTCCCCGGCCGGCGGCGCAGTGCCGTCCGAGGTGCTCCCGGGACCGGGCGGCGGTACGGGCATCCGGCCTCCCCTCCGGCGAGGTGAAGATCACAAATGGGCACGTCGGCGCGCCGAGGCGGACGGACACGGGCCGCGTTGCCGGGGCATTGTCGACCCACCCGACTACGCTGTGACGCTATGGCGGGCCGTCCCTCTCAGGCGAGCCGGCGACGCGGCGCGTCGCCGAAGCGGACCAGCACGCCCCGGAGCCGGCAGAACGGTCGGCAGACCGGCCGCGCCCGGCCGGCGGTCCAGCGTCGACAGCCGTCCCAGCCCGGCGTCGCCATCCGGGCCGCCCGGGGGCTGTGGATGGGGCTGGCGCACGGTGTCGGGTGGACGGTCCGGGCCGTTGGCCGGCAGGCGGCCACCGCCCGTGACCTGGACCCCGAACACCGGCGCGACGGCGCCGGCCTGTTGCTGCTCGGGCTCGGCATCCTCACCGCCGTGGCGATCTGGTTCTCCGGCGCGGGGCCGGTGGGTGCCCGGATCGCCGACACCATCCGGCTGTTCTTCGGCGCCGTCGCCGTGGTGCTGCCGGTGCTGCTGCTGATCGGCGCGTACCGGTTGATGCGGGTGCAGGAGGAGCCGGAGCAGCACCGCGGCCGCGGCCTGGTCGGCTGGTCGGCGTTGATCGTCTCCACCGACGCGTTGCTGCACATCGGGCAGAACCCGGTCGACAACGTGCAGCGCGACTACGCCGGCGGCCTGATCGGCGCCGGCTTCGGCGGGGCGCTGGAACAGGCGATCACGCCCTGGGTGGCGGTGCCGCTGCTGGTGCTGTTGCTGCTGTTCGGCCTGCTGGTGGTGACCGCGACCCCGATCAACAAGATCCCGGAACGGCTCGGCCTGCTGGCCGGGGCGGTGACCGGCCGACCCACCGACGAGGCGGTCGAGCAGGAGCCGGGCGAGGACACCGGCAAGCCGGCGGCCGGCGTCCGCCGCCGGTCCGGGCCGCGCCGCCCCGCCAGGCCGGTCGACCCCGCCGACGAGGACGGGTACGACGACGACCTGCCCTTCCAGGAGACCGTCGAACTGCCCCGGGCCCGCAAGCCGAAGGTGCCGGCGGCCCGCAAGGTGGCCGAGCCACCGGAGCACTCGCCGCCACCGACCCGGGCCGAGCAACTGGCGATGACCGGCCTGGGCGGGGACTACACCCTGCCGCCGGCCAGCCTGCTGGCCAAGGGTGGCGCGCCGAAGACCCGCAGCCGGGCCAACGACGAGGTGATGGCCGCGCTGACCGGCGTGTTCGACCAGTTCAACATCGACGCCGCCGTCACCGGGTTCACCCGTGGTCCGACCGTGACGCGCTACGAGGTCGAACTCGGGCACGGCGTCAAGGTCGAGCGGATCACCCAGCTGTCCCGCAACATCGCGTACGCGGTGAAGTCGCCGGACGTACGGATCCTCAGCCCGATCCCGGGCAAGAGCGCGGTCGGGGTGGAGATCCCGAACAGCGACCGGGAGGACGTCGCGCTCGGTGACGTGCTGCGGTCCCGCGCGGCGGCCGCGGATCACCACCCGATGGTGGTGGCGCTGGGCAAGGACATCGAGGGCGGCTTCGTGGTGGCCAACCTCGCGAAGATGCCTCATATCTTGATCGCGGGAGCGACCGGAGCGGGTAAGGCGCTGGCGCTGGATACCCCGATCCCCACGCCCAACGGTTGGTCGACGATGGGTGCGCTGCGAGTCGGCGATCAGGTTTTCGACGAACTGGGCGAGCCATGCTCGGTCGTGGCCGCAACCGAGGTGATGCACGGCCGTCCCTGCTACGAGGTGGAATTCTCGGACGGCACGGTCATAGTCGCCGATGCGCAACATCAGTGGCGAACCACGACGAGGGCGATGCGGACCCAACGAACCCAACGTTGGAAGGACGGCTCGTACTGGACGCTGGATGATCGTGATCTGATCAGCAGGCGGACGGAGGAAGTGCTCGCCGAGCCGGACCGGCCCGTCGCGTCCGCTGTAGTCCTGTCAGACGTCGGGCAGCAGTTCCGTAACGTGCTCTATCAGATTCTCCGAGACATTCCTCGGGAGGCGACACTCGGCCGGGTGCCCTACCAGCGCGGCGGACGTACCGTTACTCGCTGGGTATCCACGTATTCCCGCCACCGGGTCTACGACGCGTTGCATGACCGGGTGCTCGCGCCTGGGCGCTCCGGGCAGCGGCTCGCGTTTGACGATCGGCCGGTCACGACGGCCGAGATCGCGGCATCGCTCCGGGTCAAGGGACGAAGCACGTCGTGGGCAAATCACGCCGTCGACGTCTGCGGCCCGCTCGTCTATCCGGACCAAGTGTTGCCAGTCGCTCCGTACACGATGGGCTGCTGGCTGGGCGATGGCACCACGGGCTCGGCCGGCTTCACCTGCGCCGAGGAGGAGATTCTCGACAACATCCGGTTGGATGGCTACGAGGTGACGCAGTACCCGAGCGCCGAAATACACTTCTCGCTTTCCAACCGGCCGGAAAGAGCGCGACGTATCGCCGAGGCGGTGGACCTGGCTGCCCGCGGCATGACCCTGGCGGCCGCGGCCCGGCACGTCGGTGTCGGCCTTTCCGCCGTATGTCGGTCGGCGAGAGGCAAGGTGCCAGCCGGTCGGAAGCTCGGGTACATTCCCACCACCCCTCCCCGCCAGCGTTATCAGACGTTGCGAGCGCTGTTCCGCCAGGTTGGCTCCAAGCACATTCCGTCCGCCTACCTTCAGGCCTCGGTGGCTGACCGGAGAGCGCTGCTCGCTGGCCTCCTTGACACGGACGGTACGGTTTCGCCTCGTGGTGGCGTCGAGTTCGCCGTGACCAACGAACGGTTGGCCAGGGACACCCTTGAGCTGATCATCGGGCTCGGCTATCAGGCCACCATGCGGACGAAGCGTGTGAACGGACGCAGCGAAGAGTCATCGACCTGCTACCGAATCCATTTCACCCCGAGTGACAAGGTCTTTCGGCTCACCCGAAAGCTGAGCCGCCAGGTAACCAGCAACCGTCCCAGTACACTGCAGCGATACATCGTGGACGTCCGTCCTGTGGAGTCCGTACCGGTCCGGTGTATCGAGGTGGACAGCCCGAGCCACCTATACCTGGCTAGCCGCGCATGTATCCCCACGCACAACTCAAGTTGCCTGAATTCTCTGCTCGTCTCGGTCCTGGCCAGGGCCACCCCGGACGAGGTGCGGCTGCTGCTGATCGACCCGAAGCGGGTCGAGCTGACCAGCTACGAGGGCATCCCGCACCTGGTCACCCCGATCGTGACCAACCCGAAGAAGGCCGCGGACTCGCTGGAGTGGGTGGTCCGCGAGATGGACATGCGGTACGACGACCTCGCCGCCAACGGGGTCCGGCACATCGACGACTACAACCGCAAGGTGCGCGCCGGCCAGATCAAGCCACCGCCCGGCAGCGAGCGGGAGATCCGGCCGTACCCCTACCTGCTGGTGATCGTGGACGAGCTGGCCGACCTGATGATGGTCGCGCCGCGGGACGTGGAGGACTCGGTCGTCCGGATCACCCAGCTCGCCCGGGCCGCCGGCATCCACCTGGTGCTGGCCACCCAGCGCCCGTCGGTCGACGTGGTGACCGGCCTGATCAAGGCCAACGTCCCGTCCCGGCTGGCGTTCGCCACCAGCTCGCTGGCCGACTCGCGGGTCATCCTGGACCAGCCGGGCGCGGAGAAGCTGATCGGCCGGGGCGACGGGCTGTTCCTGCCGATGGGCGCCTCCAAGCCGGTCCGGATCCAGGGCGCCTGGGTCAGCGAGCCGGAGATCGCCGACATCGTCAAGTTCTGCAAGGACCAGCGCGAACCGGAGTTCCGGCCGGACGTGCTGGCCCCGGCGCAGGACACCAAGAAGAAGATCGACGAGGACATCGGCGACGACCTGGACCTGTTGGTGCAGGCCATCGAGCTGGTGGTCACCTCCCAGTTCGGCTCGACATCGATGCTGCAACGCAAGCTGCGGGTCGGGTTCGCCAAGGCCGGCCGGCTGATGGACCTGATGGAGACCCGTGGCGTGGTCGGCCCGTCCGAGGGCTCGAAGGCGCGGGACGTGCTGGTCAAGCCGGACGAGCTGGAGGAGGTCATGGCCGGCGTCCGGGGCGACGGCTGATGGCACCCGGCACCCGGCACCGAAGGCGACGGCCACCGCCCCGCTCGGGCGGCGCGGGCGGATCGACCGCCGGTCAGTGGAAGATCTTCAGTCCGACCACGCCGGCCACCACCAGGAACAGGCAGGCGATCCGGGGCAGGCTGGCGGACTCGTGCAGGGCCAGCATGCCCACCAGCGCCGTACCGACCGCGCCGATGCCGACCCAGACCGCGTAGCCGGTGCCGAGCGGGATCTCGCGCAGCGCGTAGGACAGGCCGAGCACGCTGAGCAGCGCGGCGACCAGGAAGACCAGGGACGGCTGCCACCGGCTGAAACCGGCGCTGCGGTCCAGGGCGATCGCCCAGACGGTCTCCAGCAGACCGGAGATCACCAACGCGAGCCAGGCCATCGTGCACCTCTTGACGGGAATGCCCGGGCCACCGGGGCCGGGACGAGTGGGTCCTGCGGGTCACGCGGGCGTCTTGGCCTTACCGGGTACGCCAGCACTCGTCCGGGATGGCTCCCCGCGGTCCGCGACGGCCCCAGGGAAGCACCACCAGCGCCGACCGTAGCACCGCCGGTCCGGCACCCGATCGGTCGCCGGCCGGCGTCATGGTGACCTTGCCCACCGCGCGTTGACCTGAAGTGGACTTCAACCCGCAGCATTGTCTGATGGCAGTTGTCTTCTCCGATGACGAGGTCGCCGCGGCGCTGGACGGGTCGACCGCGGTGGCGGCCATGCGCGAGGCGCTGCTCGCCGCCTACGACGGCCGGCTGGTCGCCCCGCCCCGGGCGACCGCGCCGCTGCGCGACGGGCGGCTGGTGATGACCGCCGGCCAGCTCGCCGACGAGTGGTACGGCTTCCGCTCCTACGACACCTTCGGCCACCCGGACGGCGAGCAGGTGGTCGTCCTGCACGACGCCCGGACGGGCCGGATCCGGGCGGTCGCCGTCGGCGAGGAGATCGGTTCGCGGCGTACCGGGGCGCTCGGCGGGGCGGCGGTCGACGCGCTGGCCCGCCCGGACGCCGGCACGCTGGGCGTGCTCGGCGCCGGCCGGCAGGCCTGGACCCAGGTCTGGGCGACCGCCGCGGTGCGCCCGCTGCGCGAGGTCACGGTGCACAGCCGTACGCCGGCCGGCCGGGAGGCGTTCGCCGCGCGGGTCCGCGCCGAACTCGGCGTACCGGCGTGGCCGGTGGCCGATCCGCGGGCCGCCGTCCGGGACCGGGACGTGGTGGTGCTGGCCACCACGAGTCGTACCCCGGTCCTCTCGGCGGCGGACCTGGCCCCGGGCACCCACCTCAACGCGGTCGGGTTCAAGCAGGTGGGCCGGTCGGAGTTCGGACCCGACCTGCTGGACCGGGCGGACGTGCTGGCCACCGACTCGCCGGCCCAGGCGCTGGCGTACGACCCGCCGATGCTCGCGGCCGAGCCCCGCCACGCGGGCCGGTTGCGGCACCTGGGCGCGGTGCTGGCCGGTGCGACGCCCGGGCGGACCGGCCCGGAACAGGTCACCGTCTTCTGCTCGGTGGGTCTGGCCGGTACCGAGGTGGCCCTGCTGGACCGGTTGGCCCGGGCGACGCTGCCCCGGGCCTGATCGCGGCCGGACCGGGGCCATCCGCGCCGGCCCGGTACCCTCGGATGGTGTCTGCCACCCCTGCCTCCCCGCCCGACGGCCGCCGGGTCGCCCTGCTGACCCTCGGCTGCGCCCGTAACGAGGTCGACTCGGAGGAGTTGGCGGCCCGTCTGCACGCCGGTGGCTGGGCGGTCTCCACGGACGGCGAGGGTGCCGACGTGGTGCTGGTCAACACCTGCGGCTTCGTGGAGAAGGCGAAGCAGGACTCGATCCAGACGCTGCTGGCCGCCGCCGACACCGGTGCCAAGGTGGTGGCGACCGGCTGCATGGCCGAGCGCTACGGCCGGGAACTGGCCGGCAGCCTGCCCGAGGCGCAGGCGGTGCTCGGCTTCGACGCCTATCCGGACATCTCGGCCCGGCTCGACGCGGTCCTCGCCGGTGAGAAGATCGAGTCGCACGTGCCGCGGGACCGCCGCGAACTGTTGCCGCTCACCCCCGTCGCGCGGCGGGACAGCGGGGTCGTGCTGCCCGGTCACGGCTCGCCCGCCACCCCGGTGCGCGCCGAGCCGGCCGCCGACGAGCACACCCCGGCCCACCTGCGTCCGGTGCTGCGCCGCCGGTTGGACTCCGGCCCGGTGGCCTCGCTGAAGCTGGCTAGTGGCTGTGACCGGCGGTGCGCCTTCTGCGCCATCCCGGCCTTCCGCGGCGCGTTCGTCTCCCGTACCCCGGACGAGCTGCTGGCCGAGGCGGAGTGGCTGGCCCGCTCGGGCGTCCGGGAGCTGGTGCTGGTCAGCGAGAACTCGACCTCGTACGGCAAGGACCTCGGCGATCCCCGGTTGCTGGAGAAGCTGCTGCCGCAGCTCGCCGCGGTTCCCGGCATCGTCCGGGTGCGGGCCAGCTACCTGCAGCCGGCGGAGACCCGACCCGGACTGATCGAGGCGATCGCCGGCACCCCGGGCGTGGCGCCCTACTTCGACCTGTCGTTCCAGCACTCCAGCGAGGCGGTGCTGCGCCGGATGCGGCGGTTCGGGTCGACCACCCGGTTCCTGGAGCTGCTGGCCGCCGCGCGCGAGCTGGCGCCGGAGGCCGGTGCCCGGAGCAACTTCATCGTCGGCTTCCCGGGCGAGACCCGCGCCGACGTCGACGAGCTGGTCCGCTTCCTGTCGGCGGCCCGGTTGGACGCGATCGGCGTCTTCGACTACAGCGACGAGGACGGCACCGAGGCGGTCGGCCTCTCCGGCAAGGTGCCGGCCGCGACCGTGAAACGGCGGTACGACAAGCTCAGCGCGCTGGCCGACGAGTTGTGTTCGCAGCGGGCCGAGGAGCGACTCGGCTCGACCGTGGAGGTGCTGATCGACTCGGTGGACGACGGCGTGGTCGAGGGGCGGGCGGCACACCAGGCCCCCGAGGTGGACGGTTCGACCACCCTGGTCGCCCCGCCCACCGGTGGCGTCGACCTGACCGCGTTGCGCCCGGGCGATCTGGTCCGGGCCACGGTGACCGGTACGGAGGGCGTCGACCTCGTCGCCGTACCGGTCGAGATGATCTCGGCGTCCGCGTGATCCGGACTGGGCCGACCGTACGGTGCGGAGCGAGGTGACCGATGACGGAGCAGAGCGAGAGCGTGCTTGGCGCCGTACCGGCCGGTGCCGTACCGGCGAGCGCTGTACCGGCCGGTGGCGTCGACCGACCGGGACGGGCTGATCCGGTGTCCGAGCCGACGATCCCCCCGGTGCCGGTGGTGAACGCGGCCAACGCGCTCACCGCGTTGCGGCTGGTGCTGGTGCCGGTCTTCGTGCTGCTGCTGATCGCCTCCGGTCTGGTCCACCCGGGTTGGCGGGCCGTGGCCACCGTGATCTTCGCGTTCGCCTCGGTGACCGACCTGGTCGACGGGTGGATCGCCCGCCGGTACGGCCTGGTCACGTCGTTCGGCAAGGTCGCCGACCCGATCGCCGACAAGGCGCTGACCGGCACCGCGCTGGTGCTGCTCTCCTGGTACGACCGGCTGCCCTGGTGGGTGACCGCGGTGATCCTGGCCCGTGAGTTCGGGATCACCCTGATCCGGTTCTGGGTGATCCGTTACGGGGTGATCGCCGCCAGCCGGGGCGGCAAGATCAAGACGGCGGTGCAGATCCTCGCCATCGTCTGGTACCTCTGCCCCTTCCCACCCCCGCTCGCCGCGGTCGCCCCGTGGCTCATGGCCGTCGCCGTGGCCGTGACGGTCCTCACCGGCCTCGACTACGTGGCCCAGGCCCTCCGCCTCCGCCGCCCCCCACCCACGCCCTGATCCCTTGTCGATCATGAAGCTATTGTCCCGACACGCCGTCCGGTGTGGCGACAACTTCATGATCACCAGCGACCGACCGGGAGGATGAGGGGATGAGCGGGGATGCCGGGGTGCGGGGGCGGGTGGCCGCCGGGGTGGTGCATCTGCTGGTCGAGCGGTCGGAGACGCTCGCGACCGTCGAGTCGCTCACCGGTGGGCTGGTCGCCGCGACGATCGTGGAAATCGCCGGCGTCAGCAGCGTCTACCGCGGCGGGCTGGTGGTCTACGCCACCGAGCTGAAGGCCCGCCTGGCCGGCGTACCGGAAGATCTGCTGGCCGCCCGCGGGCCGGTCGATCCGGACGTGGCGCTCGCGCTGGCGGCGGGCGGCCGGCAGCGGTGCGACGCCGACTGGTGCGTCGCGACCACCGGCGTGGCCGGGCCGGAGCCGCAGGGCGACAAGCCGGTCGGCACGGTGTACGTGGCCGCCGTCGGACCGTCCGGCTCGGCGGTGCGCCGGTTGGACCTGGCGGGTGACCGGCTGACCATTCGGTCCGGCGCCGTGGTGGGGGCGCTCCGGTTGCTCACCGAACTCCTGCCCGGCGTGCCCACCCACCACCGGGTCGCGCCCGGCCGGTAGCCGGGCCACGGCGGCATTCGGTGATACGCATCGGGGCGGGTGGGATGTCGCGGGGCCCCGCAGCGGGTACGGTTGCGGAAAGCTCGCGGCTTCGGCCGCGGACAGTGGCGCCGCCGCCCGCGGTGGCGTCGCGGGAAGCGTCCCGCGTCTGGGGAGGTGCGATGATCCTGCTACGCCGGGTGATCGGTGACGCACTACGCGCGCGCCGGCAGGGGCAGCACCGCACCCTGCGCGAGGTCTCCTCCGCGGCCAACGTCAGCCTCGGCTATCTCTCCGAGATCGAACGCGGCCAGAAGGAAGCCTCCAGCGAGCTGCTGGCCGCCATCTGCGACGCCCTCGGCGCCCGCCTGTCCGAGCTGCTGCGCGAGGTGAGCGACACGGTCCAACTGGCCGAACAGGTCCCGGGCGTGCTGCTGCCGGTGCAGGACCGGCCGGCCGCCGAGCCGGCACCGGCCGAGGCCGCGACCACCACCGACGCCCCCGCGCGGGTCGGCGCCGCGGCGGACGGGACGGTCCGCGCGGTCCCCGCCGGGGTACGGCGGATCGCGACCGAGGACGGCACGGTCTCCGTGTCGGTCCGGCAGGACTCCCCGTTGAAGGCGACCCTGCACACCACCCGCCGGGTCCGGTCCACCCCGCAGGATCTCGACCGCGACGCCCTCTGCGTGGGCTGACCGGTCCCTCAGCCCGCCGGCCCGGCCGGCGAACCCTGGTTGCCGGTCGGTGCGCAGCGTAGGGTCGATCCACGGACCGCGCCCGGTATCTCCCCCCGGAGGTCCGATGCCGCCGCTGGCGTCGGGCTGAGACCATGGAGACGCCGCCGTGCGGCAGCCCGGTTCGCGGGCGTACGCCGGTGCGGTCGACCGGAGTCATGACACTGAGGGGAAAACGCGGAGATGGCGAACCCGTTCATCAAGGGCTGGCGCTACATGATGGCGTTGTTCGGCGCCAAGATCGATGAACACGCCGATCCGAAGGTGCAGATCCAGCAGGCCATCGAGGACGCCCAGCGTCAGCACCAGGCGCTCGTCCAGCAGGCCGCCGCCGTGATCGGCAACCAGCGCCAACTGGAGATGCGGCTGTCCCGGCAGATGTCCGAGGTCGAGCGCCTCCAGTCGATGGCCCGGCAGGGGCTGGTGCTGGCCGACCGGGCGCGCGCCGCGGGCGACGAGGCCGAGGCCCAGAAGTACGAGCAGAGCGCGCAGACCCTGGCCACCCAGCTGGTCGCGGCCGAGCAGTCGACCGAGGACCTCAAGACGCTGCACGACCAGGCGTTGGGCGCCGCCGCCCAGGCCCGGCAGGCGGTCGAGAACAACTCGATGATCCTGCAGCAGAAGCTGGCCGAGCGCTCCAAGCTGCTCAGCCAGCTCGAACAGGCCAAGATGCAGGAGAGCGTCGCCCGTTCGCTGGAGTCGATGTCGTCACTGGCCGCGCCGGGCAACACACCGTCGCTGGACGAGGTACGCGAGAAGATCGAACGCCGGTACGCCACCGCGATGGGCCGGGCGGAACTGGCCGGCAACTCGGTCGAGGGCCGGATGCTGGAGATCCAGAAGTCGACCCTGGACATGGCCGGCTCGTCCCGGCTGGAGCAGATCCGGTCCAGCATGGCGGGGGAGAAGCTCGGCGCCGCGCCGTCGCAGCCGGCGGTGGAGCGGGCGGCGTCGTCCGCCGACAGCGCGAGCGTCGCCCGGCTGGACGAGATCCGGGCGAGTCTGGCGAAGGACAAGTCGGCCGGCGGGGACGCCAGCGCGGCCGGCTGACCGGTCGGAACGGGAGGACGGATGGCAGACCTTCGAGCCCGCCACCACCGGCGGCTGCGGCGCCTGCGGCGCGCTGCCCGGCGGTGGACCGTACTGGCCGGCACGCTCGGCGGGGCCACGGCCGTCCTCACCCCGTACGCCGGGCTGGGTCTGCCGGACGCGTTCTGGGCGGCGGCGGCCGGCGGGTCGGCCGCGCTGGCGCTGTGGCGCTGGTCCGACCTGCGGGCGCTGGCCGCGCGTCCGGAACCGCCGGCGGCCGATCCCGCCCTGGCCGGCCAGCGGGCCCGGGCGCGGTTGGTCGCCGCGGTGGAGACCGTTCCGGCCGGCCGGGGCGCCCTGGCCGAGGTACGCCGGCAGCGGGCCCGGCTGGCGCTGCGGGGTACCGCCGCGGCCGGACCGTGGGCGCGGCTGGACGCCGCCTCGGCGGCGCTGACCGGGCTGGCCGCCCGGCTGACCGGCCCGGCCGATCCGGCCGTGCTGGAGGCCACGGTGGCCGAGCGTTCACTGCGCGACCTGGCGCACCGGGTGGCCGGCGTGGAACGGGCGCTCCGGATCGCCCCGGCGGACTCCCGGTCCGCCCTGGCCGCCGCGCACCGGACCCTGGTCGAGCAGCTCGACGGCGGCGTCGGCGCCTATGAACGACTGGTGACCGCCGCGGCCGGGTACGTCGCCGAGGACGGCCGGGCTGGCGCCGAGCACCCCTCGGTGCATCCGCTCACCGAGGCGACCGACTTCCTCCGTGGCGTGGCCGACGGGCTCGCCGAGTTGCGCACGCCCGCCGACCCGCTGCGCGCCCGACCTTGACCCGCCCGACCCTGACCCACCCGACCCTGACCCGGCCGGCGCTGAGCCCGCGGCCCGCCGGGCGGCCGGCCCTGAAACGGTGGCGCCCGCCGGGCGGCCGGCCCTGAACCGGCGGTGCTGGTCGGGCGGCCGGTCAGTCCGGCTGGCAGCGCGGGCACCAGTAGGTGACCCGCTCGCCCGGTTCCTCCCGGCGCTGGATCGCCGTCCCGCAGCGCCGGCAGGGCTGGGCCCGCCGGCCGTACACGTAGCTGGTCTCACCGCGCCGGAGCGAGCCGGTGGTGGCCTGGGTCCACCGGCCCCGGTTGGCGGCCAGCAGCCGGTGCGCCAGGGCCACCACGCCGGGCAGGTCCGGCACCCGGCCCACTGGCCGCCACGGTGAGACCCCGCGCAGGAACAGCACCTCGCACTTGTAGAGGTTGCCCACCCCGGCCAGGTTGCGCTGGTCCAGCAACGCCCCGGCGATGTCCCGCTCCGGGTCGGCGGCCAGTCGCCGGACCGCCTCGGCCGGATCCCAGTCCGGGCCGAGCAGGTCCGGGCCGAGATGGCCGGTGAGCCGCTCCTCCTCGGCGGTGGGCAACAGCTCGACGTCGTGCAGGTGGTACCCGACGGCCACCGCCTCGGCGGTCCGCAGCACCACCCGGATCAGGTGCGCCGGGCGGCCAGTCCACCGCTGCCCCGGCGCGTACGCCCGCCAGGCGCCGTCCATCCGCAGGTGCGAGTGCAGGGTCGTGCGCCGTACGCCGTCGGCCTCCCGTAGCCGCAGCAGCAGGTGCTTGCCCCGGCTGGCGGACTCCAGCACGGTCGCGCCGGTCAGATCGACGGCGGCCAACCGCGGCACCCGGAAGTCGGAGCCGGTCAGTCGCCCACCGGCCAGCGCGCGGTGCAGCACGCGGGCCGTGTTCCAGACGGTGTCGCCTTCGGGCACGTACCCATCCTGCCGCAGCGGTCGACACCCCGCCGGGACGCCGGCCCGCTCACCCCGGCCGGCCCGCCGCCGCAGCCAGCGCCGGTCGGCGCCGGTCGGCGGCTCGGCGGCAGGTCAGGGGCGTTCGTCGGCCCGGGGTGCGCGGACGGCGTCCTGGTAGCGCGGATGACTCGCGCCGTAGACCTCGAAGTTGAGCCGGGCGTGCGACAGGCTCAGGTCGCCGTTCGGGCCGCCGTACACCGCGTCGGCGTCCGCGTCGCTCTGGCCGTCGTTGGTCCAGAAACACACCGGGCAGGTGCCGACGCCACCGGTCCGGTAACCGCAGCAGGGACAGATTTCGGTATCGACGGGGGGTTGCGCCACCGGCCCAGCATTCCACACCGGACCCGCCCGCGGCGGTTGCGGCACATGCTGGGAAGTGCTCATTCGGCGTCCACCACCCGCAGCACGTCGCCCGGGGTCACGGAGAGCACGACGGCGGCCCGACCGCCGTTCACCGCGACGGCCACCCGGTCGGCCGAATCGCCGTACACGACCAACCCGCCGGGGGGCACCTCGCCGAAGGTCTCGCCGCGGACGGCGGGGGTGTCGGCCACCGTGACCCGCCGGGCCAGCGCGGCCAGCGCGCTGGCCGGCGCGGCGAGCTGCACGTTGCCGAACCGGTCGATGGTGAGCACCTCGGCCTCCAGCCAGCCCGCGCCGACCGCGACCACCGGGTCCGGCAGCCGGACCAGGCCCTGCGGATCCACCTCGGGCCCCGCGTCGGTCAGCGGCGCGCCCAGCGCGAGCCGGGCGGCCACCGGGGCGAAGACGTCCCGGCCGTGGAACGTGCGGGAGACGTCCGCCGCGAACCAGTCCGGATTGGCCAGCTCGACCGCGCCGGTCACCCCGCCGAGCGCGGTCGCGGCCCAGATCAGCAGCCCGTTGTCCGGGCCGACCAGCAGGCCGTTCGGGGTGCTCAGCGCGATGCCGCGGCGGGCCGTGCCCACCCCCGGGTCGACCACCCCCACGTGTACGGCCGGGGGCAGCTGCCCGACGGTCTGCGCCAGCACGGCCGCACCGCGGGGTACGTCTGCGGGTTTGACCAGGTGTGTCACGTCGATCACCCGGACGGCGGGCGCCAACCGGGCGATCACCCCGTGGCACGCGGCGACGAAGCCGTCGGAGAGTCCGTAGTCGGTGGTGAGACTGATCCAGGGGTAACCGGCCATGCCCGGAACGTTAGCGCCCGCCATCCAGGCGTTGCTCGAGGACCAGTTCGTCGTGCAGCGGAATGCCGTCCAGCCCGACGGTGGGGATGTTCGGCTTCAGCCGCCGGGCCAGGTCGACCGCGCCCGGCCGAACCTCGACGATACGCAGGCCACGGCGTTGGTAGAAGCGCAACGCCGGCAGGTTGTCGTTCGTGGTGACCAGCCAGAGCCGACCCAACCGCCGGTCCCGGCCGACGGTCGCGGCGGCCCTCAGCAGCGCCAGACCGGCGCCGCCGCCCGGTTGTCGGGCGACCAGGCTCACCACCTCCAGCGAGTCGCCCGCGACGTGCCATACCAGAGCACCCTCGACCCGGCCGGTGGCGACCGCGACCAGGGTGGGCAGGACGCGCAGGTCGTACCGGTCGCCGTGGACGACCACCTCCGGGCCGCCCCACTCCCGGTCGTGCAGCGCGTCGACCGCCGCCCGGTCGGCCGGCTCCGCCGGTCGTACGCGTACCGGTCGCATCGTGTGGTCACCTTCCCCGTCGACCTGGCAGAGTGATCGGATGCGGCTTTGCGTCTTCACCGAACCTCAGCAGGGCGCGTCCCACGCGGACCTGCTGCGGGTGGCCCGGCACACCGAGGAATGCGGTTTCGACGGCTTCTTCCGCTCGGACCATTATCTGACCATGGGCGGCGATGGCCTGCCCGGTCCCACCGACGCCTGGCTGACGCTGGCGGCGCTCGCCGTGCAGACCGACCGGATCCGGCTCGGCACGCTGGTCACGTCGGCCACCTTCCGGCTGCCCGGACCGCTGGCCATCGGCGTCGCGCAGGTGGACGAGATGAGCGGTGGACGGGTCGAACTGGGTCTGGGCACCGGCTGGTTCGAGGCCGAGCACCGGGCGTACGGCATCCCGTTCCCGCCGCTGGGGGAGCGGTTCGACCGGCTCACCGAGCAGTTGGAGGTGATCACCGGGCTGTGGGCCACCCCGGTCGGCGAGACGTTCAGCTTCGCCGGGAAGCACTACCGGGTCGAGGACTCGCCGGCGTTGCCCAAGCCGGTCCGCCCGAGCGGGCCGCCGGTCATCGTCGGCGGCAAGGGCCTGAAGCGGACGCCCGCGCTGGCCGCCCGGTTCGCCGACGAGTACAACCTGCCGTTCGGGACACCGGCCGACGCGGCACGCTCCTTCCCGACCGTGCTGCGGGCCGCCGAACAGGTCGACCGGGCGGCGTACGGCAAGGACCCGCTGGTGCTGTCCGCCGCGCTGACCGTGGCGTGTGGACGCGACGACGCGCAGGTGCGCCGCCGGGCCGACGCCATCGGCCGGGACGTCGACGACCTGCGCGCGAACGGTGGCGTGGCCGGTACGCCGGGCGAGATCGTCGAGCAGTTGCAGGCGTACGTCGAGCACGGCGTTTCCCGGTTCTTCCTCCAGGTGCTCGACCTGGCCGACCTGGACCACCTGGACCTCATCGCCGCGGAGGTCGCCCCGCATCTCTGACCGCCGCCGCGCGCCCGCGCGCCCGTGCGCCGACGGGGTCGCGCGGCCGGCGGTGTCGGTTTTCGGCCTACACCAAAGACGTAGTGCGTACAACAAAGATGATGTGAAGCCGAAACGCATAGCCCACTTCGGCGCCGGTGCGACCGGCCCACCTCAATCCGGCGTGGGGGGATCGGCGTCCTGTCGGCGCATCGCCTCCTCGTACTCGGCGAACGGCCCGAGGCCGACGGCCCGGCGCCGTTCGTCGAGCCGGGCGGGGTCCTCGACCGGTTGTACGACGAGCGGTCCGCGTCCGTCCGGCCCGTGCCAGAACTGGGTGCCGTAGAGCTGGGGCTCGCCGGCGGCCCGGCGGACCCGGTCGGTGAGGTAGGCCAGGTGCGCCGGGTCCGCCTCGCCGGCACGTACCGCGTGGTCGAGCAGCGACCGGCAGCGGCGCTGGAATTCCGGGTCCTGGTCGGCGTGCTGGGCCAGCAGCCAGGCGGCGCCGGCCGCCTCGGCGCCCACCGCGCTGCGGTGCGGCCAGCCGCTCCGCTCGACGACAGCCCTCAGCCAGGCGGTGTTCTCCTCGTCGACGGCCCGGACCCGGGCCAAGGCCGACTCGTCCGACGGGTGGGCGCCGACCGCGGCGCGGGCCTCCTGGTCACGGTCCATCCGCTCGACGAGCTCCGCGGCCAGCCTCGGATCCTCCATTCCACCAGGATGCCTGAACGTACCCGTCGAGAAAGCGCTGGCGGCGGCGGGCGTCGTCACGGGAGGCGACCCTTTGACTTTCGATCTGCGGGGGTGGAATCGGGGAGTGGCCGGGTCGGGTCAGCCGCGTAGGCGCAGGCCGCGGGGGGTGGTCCGGAATCCGGCGGCGGTGAGCGCGTCGCGCAGCGGGGACGAGCGCACCGACTCCCCGTCGGCCCGCTCCACCGACAGGGCGCCCAGCGCGCCGGAGTGCACCGCGTCCGCGAGGGCCTTGGCGGCCGCCCCGAGCGTGTCCTGGTCGTCCACGAAGGACAGCAGCGTCCGGCCGCCGCGCTCGACGTACAGGGCCAGGTCGCCGTCGACCAGGACCACCAGCGCGCCCGCCTTCCGGCCGGCCCGGTGCCCGGTGGCCGCGGTGGCCCGCCCGTCGCCCGAGGCGGTCGAGCCCGAGGCGGTCGAGCCCGCTCCCGTCGTCGTCCGTCCTTCGCCGGGCGTCCCCCGACCCGCGCCGGGGACGGCCTGCCCGTCGCCGGAGTCGACCACCCGTTCCGGCCAGGGCAGCGCCGCGCCGTACGGGTTGGCCGGGTCGGTGGCCGCGAGCACGAGAGCCGTACCGCCGGACCGCCGGCCGGTCGGGTCCGCGTCCGCCAGGGCGCGCAGCCGGTCCACCGCCCCGGGCACGGCGAACTGGGCCGCGCCGAGTCCCTCGACGAAGTAGCCGCGCCGCGCCGCGCCGCGTTCCTCCAGCGCCGACAGCACCGGGTACACCGCCGCGAAGCCGCCGGTGACACCCTCGGCGGCGACGGCGCCCCGGGTCACCACGCCGTGCCGTTCGAGCAGGACATCGGCGAGCGCGGCGGCCCGGCGGGTCGGATCGGTGTCCCGGTCGGGCAGCCGGGACCACCGGCCGGCCACGGTCGGCGGGCCGGTCCGGCTGGGCAGGGCGGCCCGGCCCGGCCGGCGGTAGCGGGTGCGCGGCGCGGCGGTGGCTCTGGCCCGGTGCGCGCCTCCGCCGCCGAGCACGGCCCGCAGCGGGGCGAGCGTGTCGTTGGTCAGCCAGCCCGCCCAGACCAGGTCCCACAGGGCGCCGACCAGCGCCGCGTCGTCGGTGGACCCGACCCGGTCGGACAGCGACCGGAAGAACAGCGCCTGCCCGCCGCCGAGCGCGTCCAGGATCGCGTCGTGCAGCGGCGTACGGGCCAGCGCCTCGTCCGGCGGCGGGAGCAGCAGCGGCGCGGTGTCGGCGTAGGCCAGCGTCACCCAGCCGTCGCCACTGCCGATGGCACCGGACCCGGCCCACAACACCTCGCCGCTGGCGCAGAGTTCGTCCAGATAGGCCGGGGAGTAGTCGGCCACCCGGCCGGGCAGCACCAGCCGCTCCAGGGCGGACGCCGGCACAGCGGCGCCCTGCAACTGCTCGACGGCGGCGGCCACCGCCTCGACGCCCCGGTGGGTCGAGTTCAGGTGCTGCCAGCGGGGCAGGAAGGTCGCCAGCGCCCGGGGCGGCGCCGGTTCGATCTCCCGGCGCAGGGCGGCGAGAGACCGGCGGCGCAGCAGCCGCAGCACCTCGGCGTCGCACCACTGCATGCCGACCCCGTCGGGGGAGAACTCGCCGGAGACGATCCGCCCGGTGCCGGCCAGCCGGCGCAGTGCCTGCTCGACGACGAAGACACCGAGGCCGAACCGGGCCGCGCAGGTGGCCGCCGGGAACGGGCCGTGCGTGCGGGCGTACCGGGCGACCAGGTCACCGAGCGGATCGGCCACCGGTTCCAGGTACGCCTGGGCCACCCCGACCGGCAGCGCCACCCCGAGCGCGTCCCGGTAGCGGCCGGCGTCGGCCACGTCGATCCAGCGCTCCTGCCCAGCGACCCGGACCGGCAGGATCCGGCGCGCCTCGGCCAGCCCGGCGAGCCACTCCGGCGCCGAGCCGCGCTCGGCCAGCTCGGCCTCGGACAGGTCGCCGAGCAGCCGGAGCAGCTCGACGGTGTCCTCGGCGTCGCGCGGCCGACGGTCGCCGGTGAGCCACTGCAACCGGCGGGCGGTCTCGTCCACCACCGCCGGCTCCAGCAGCTCCCGCAGGTCGACCCGGCCCAGCAGCTCGCCGAGCAGCGCCGAGTCCAGCGCCAACGCCGCGGCCCGCCGTTCGGCCAGCGGCGCGTCGCCCTCGTGGAAGAACGCGCCGACGTACCCGAAGAGCAGCGAGCGGGCGAACGGCGACGGCCGGCCGGTCTCCACCTCGACCAGCCGGATCCGCCGGCCGGCCAGGTCGCGCATCAGCTCGCGTAACCCCGGCAGGTCGAAGACGTCCTGGAGGCACTCCCGGGCCGCCTCCAGGGTGATCGGGAAGTCCGCGTACTCCCGGGCCACGTCGAGCAGTTGAGCGGCCCGTTGGCGCTGTTGCCACAGCGGTTGCCGGCGGCGCGGGTCGCGGCGGGGCAGCAGCAGCGCGCGGGCCGCGCACTCCCGGAACCGGGCCGCGAACATGGCCGAGCCGCCCACCGACTCCTCGACCAGCTGGCCGATCTCGTCCGGGTCGAAGGCCACCAGGTCCGCGCCGGGTGGTTCGTCGGCGGTGTCCGGCAGCCGCACCACGATGCCGTCGTCGGAGGGCATCACCTGGGCGTCCACCCCGTACCGCTCGGCCAGCCGGCGGCCGACGGCCAGCGCCCATGGGCCGTTCACCCGGGCACCGAGGACACAGTGGACGGCCAACCGCCAGTCGCCCAACTCGTCGCGGAACCGCTCCACCACCACCGTCCGGTCGTCCGGCACCGACCGGGTGGCCTCGCGCTGCTCGCGAAGATAGGCCACCAGGTTGCCGGCCGCCCAGTCGTCCAGCCCGCCGGCCCGCAGGCCGGCCCGCGCCGCGTCCTCGTCCTGCCGGACCAGGGTGCGCAACCGGGCGCCGATGGCCCGGCCGAGTTCGACCGGCCGGCCCAGCGCGTCGCCCTTCCAGAACGGCATCCGGGCGGCCTGGCCGGGAGCCGGGGAGACCAGCACCCGGTCCGGGGTGATGTCCTCGATCCGCCAGGAGGACGAGCCGAGCAGGAACACGTCACCGACCCGGGACTCGTAGACCATCTCCTCGTCGAGTTCGCCGACCCGGGCGGCCCGTTCGGCGCCGGCCAGGAAGACGCCGAACATGCCCCGGTCCGGGATGGTGCCGCCGCTGGTGACGGCGAGCCGCTGCGCGCCGGGCCGGCCGGTGAGCAGGTCCGCGGCCCGGTCCCAGACCAGTCGGGGACGCAGCTCGGCGAATGCGGTGGACGGGTAGCGCCCGGAGAGCATGTCCAGCACCGCGATCAGCGCCGAGTCGGGCAACTCGGCGAACGGCGCGGCCCGGCGGACCAGCGCGGCCAGGTCGGCGACGGTCCACCGGTCGAGCGCGACCATGGCCACGATCTGCTGGGCCAGCACGTCCAACGGGCTGCGCGGATAGCGCAGTTCCTCGATCGCCCCGTCCACCATCCGTTCCGAGACCACCGCGCAGGACAGCAGGTCGCCGCGGTGTTTCGGGAACACCACGCCCCGGGAGACCGCGCCGACCTGGTGTCCGGCCCGACCCACCCGTTGCAGGCCGGCGGCCACGCTCGGCGGCGCCTCCACCTGGACCACCAGGTCGACTGCGCCCATGTCGATGCCCAGCTCCAGGCTGGAGGTGGCGACCACGGCCGGCAACTGACCGGACTTGAGCGCCTCCTCGATGTGCTTGCGCTCCTCGCGGGACACGCTGCCGTGGTGGGCGCGGGCGATCACCGGCGGCGCCCCGGCCGCCGCCCCGGACTGCGCCATGATCTCCGCCGGCAGCCGCCCGCCGGCACCGTCGGGCGGCGGTGTCGCCCCGACCCGCTCGGCGGCCAGCTCGTTGAGCCGGGCGCAGAGCCGCTCGGCGGCGCGCCGGGAGTTGGTGAACACGATGGTGGACCGGTGCGTCCGGATCAGCTCGTGCACCCGTTCCTCGACGGCCGGCCAGATCGACGCCCGGCGGGGCGGTCCGCCGAGTTCGTCGGCCGGGGCGTCGTCCTGCTCGTCGAGGCGGGTCATGTCCTCCACCGGCACCTCGACGCTGACCTCGATGGTCTTGGCGGTGCGGGGTTGGACCACCGTCACCGGGTGGGCGCCGCCGAGGAACCGGGCGGTCTCGTCGATCGGCCGGACCGTGGCGGACAGGCCGATCCGCTGGGCCGGCCGGGGCAGCAGCGCGTCCAGCCGTTCCAGCGACAGGGCGAGGTGGGCGCCGCGTTTGGAGCCGGCCACCGCGTGCACCTCGTCCACGATCACCGTCTCGACGCCGCGCAGCGAATCCCTGGCGGCAGAGGTGAGCAGCAGGAACAGCGACTCCGGGGTGGTGATCAGGATGTCCGGCGGGGTACGGGCGAAGGCGCGCCGCTCGTCGGCCGGAGTGTCCCCGGTCCGCATCCCGACGGTGATCTCCGGCGGCGGCAGGCCCAGCCGGGACGCCGCGTGCCGGATGCCGGTCAGCGGGGCGCGCAGGTTGCGTTCGACGTCGACCGCGAGGGCCTTGAGCGGGCTGACGTAGAGCACCCGGCACCGTCGTTGCCGGTCGGTCGGCAGCGGCTCGCGGGCCAGCCGGTCCAGCGACCAGAGGAACGCGGCCAGGGTCTTGCCGGAGCCGGTGGGCGCGACCACCAGGGCGTTGCGGCCGGCGCCGACGGCCTGCCAGGCGCCGGCCTGGGCGTCGGTGGGCGTGGCGAAGGCCGCGGCGAACCACTCGCGGGTCGCCGTGCCGAAGCGCGCCAACACGTCGGCGCTGTCGCTGACCACGCTGCCATCCTGCCCGGCCGGTACGACAACGTCCCGGCCGGCGTCTTAAGGGCGCTCGAAGTCCGGCCCCGCCGCCGAGCGGTAACGGGTCGAAAAGACGTTAAGTCTTACTTAACTGCTTGCTTGCGTTGTGCGACATAAAGTAATTTCTCCGACAAGCTGCAACGATCGGAGGGGGGCGGATGGCCATCGTCGAACAGCAAATTCAGCGTGGCAGGGACGTACTCATCCGCAAGGTTGACGGCCATCTGACCGCATTGCGGGCAGGATTGCAAGGGCCCGAACTCGAACTGGCCGAGCGGCTGGCCCACTGTCTGCGGGAGCTGGTGGTGGCCACCGCCCAGGCCAGCGCCGCCGACCGGGCCCGGGTGCGCGCCGCCGTGCACTACTTCGTGCTGCGCCGGGAGAGCCGCGGCCAACTGGTCCCGGTGCGTTCGCTCACCGCCGCCCGGCAATTGATCAACAAGGTCGCCGGCGAACTCGACCGCCCCGACCTGGTGGTCTGACCGACCGGGTCTCACCCGCGACGGGTGAGACGACGGCCCGTTTCCGCACTTTCAGCCGCCACCCAGCAAGCCCCGATAAACTGGTCCCCATGATCGACTCAACTGCCCAGGAGGGCAGCTGTAGCCGGCCGGGTCGGGCCCGGCACCGCACGCACCGGACATCGCGACGGGGAGCACTGAGGCGCCCGTGCTGATCGTCCTCGGACTCTCCCTGATCATCCTGTTGACCGTGGCGACCGGCTACTTCGTGGCCCAGGAATTCGGTTACGTCGCCGTCGACCGGGGCCGCCTGCGCAAGCTCGCCGACGACGGGGACGCCGCCGCCGAACGAGCCCTGCGGGTCACCGGGCGGCTGTCCTTCATGCTCTCCGGCGCGCAACTCGGCATCACCGTCACCGCCCTGCTGGTCGGCTACCTGGCCCAGCCGTACCTCGGCGAAGGGCTGGCCCGCCTGCTCGACGTGAGCGGCGTACCGGTCGGGGTCGGCCTGCCGCTGTCGGTGGCGCTGGCCCTGGTCGTGGCCACCGTCGTCCAGATGGTCCTCGGTGAGCTCGCGCCGAAGAACCTGGCCATCGCGCGGGCCGAGACGCTGGCCCGGATGCTGAGCCGGTCGACGCTTGTCTACCTGGCCGTCGCCGGCCCGGTGATCCGGCTGTTCGACCTGGCCTCCAACCGGCTGCTGCGCCGGGCCGGCATCGAACCGGTGGAGGAACTGCCGGCCGGTGCCACCCCGGAGGACCTGGAGCGGATCATCGCCGAGTCCCGACAGGAGGGACACCTCGACGCCGAGATGTCCGCCCTGCTGGACCGCGGGCTCGACTTCCGGGAACTCACCGCGGGCGAGGCGATGGTGCCACGGGTGGACGTGCACACCGTACGGGCCGACGATCCGGTCAGCCGGCTGGTCGAGCTGCTGGACACCGGGCACTCCCGGTTCCCGGTGCGCGGCGCCGACCTGGACGACCTGGTCGGCGTGGCCGGCATCGCCGACGTCCTGACCGTGCCGCCGGCCGAGCGGGCCGTGACCCCGGTGTCGGCGATCGCCGGACCGCCGTTGCTGGTGCCCGACACGTTGCCGCTGCCCACCGTGCTGGACCGGCTGCGCGCCGGCCACCGGCAGCTCGCCTGCGTGGTGGACGAGTACGGCGGCTTCGCCGGCATCGTCACGCTGGAGGACATCGCCGAGGAACTGGTCGGGCCGATCCGCGACGAGGACGACCCGCCCGAGCCGGTCCCGGCCCGGCAGGACGACGGTTCCTGGGTGGTCCCGGCCCGCTGGCGGATCGACGAGATCGCCGACAGCACCGGCATCACGCTGCCCGACGCCCCCGAGTACGACACCGTGGGCGGCCTGGTGATGCGCGAACTGGGCCGGGTGCCCGAGGTGGGTGACCGATTGGAGATCGACCTGCCGGCCGCCCCGGCCGGCCCGGCCGGCCCGGACACACCCGTCGACCCGCCCCGTGCCCTGGTCGAGGTGCTCGCCGTCGACCGGCACGTGGCCGGCTCGGTCCGCCTCGCCGTCCTCACCGCCGACCGCTCCGGAGGTGCGGCGTGAGTACGGGCTGGGCGTTGCTGCTGTCGGTGCTGCTGCTCGCCTTGAACGGATTCTTCGTGGCGGCCGAGTTCGCCCTGGTGGCCAGCAAGCGCTACCGGTTGGAACAGGCCGCCGCCGACGGCAGCCGGGCCGGCCGGGCCGCGCTGGACGGCGTACGGGAGCTGTCGTTGATGCTGGCCGGCGCGCAGCTCGGCATCACGATCTGCACGCTGGGCCTCGGCGCGCTCGCCGAACCGGCGATCGAGGGGCTGGTCGGGCCGCTGCTGCACGCGGTCGGCCTGCCGGCCTCCGCAGTTCACGTCGTCGCGCTGGTCTTCGCCCTGGCGTTGGTGACCTTCCTGCACCTGGTGGTCGGTGAGATGGCGCCGAAGTCGTGGGCGATCACCGAACCGGAACGGTCGGCCCGGCTGCTGGCCCTGCCCTTCCGCGCCTTCGCCCGGGTCGCGCGTCCGCTGCTGTTCCTGCTCAACGGGCTGGCCAACGGGGTGCTGCGGCTGGTCCGGGTCCACCCGCAGGACCAGTTGGCCCAGGTGCACGGCCCGGACGAGCTGCGGATGCTGCTGGAACGGTCCCGCGAGGAGGGCACCCTCGGCGCCGCCCAGCACGAGCTGCTGACCAGCATGCTCGAACTGCAGGGCACCACGGTGGCCCAGGTGATGGAACCGGTGGACCGGATCGTCACCGTGCACCGGGACGACGACGCGACCCGGATCGAGCGGGTGTCCCGGGACAGCGGGCGGTCCCGGCTGGCCGTCCTCGGCCGGCCGGGTGAGGTCTGCGGCGTGGTGCACGTACGGGAAGCGGTGCGGGCGACCACGACGGGCCGCGCCGCGACCGCGGGCGACCTGATGTCCCCGCCGTTCGCGCTGGCCGCGACCGCGACGGTGACCGAGGCGGTGGCCGCGATGCGGGCCGAACGCGCGCAACTGGCGATGGTGACCGGCCGGGGCGGGCCGAGCCGACCGGTCGGATTCGTGGCGCTGGAGGATCTGCTGGAGGAGGTCATCGGCGAGTTCGACGACGAGACGGATCCGGTGCCCCGCGGGCGGCGGATGCGCTGAGCGGGCGCGTCGGCCCGTCCCGCGCGGCGGGCGGACGCACGAGGCGGAGGGGGCGGCGGTGATGTTCGGGGGACCGGCTGCCGGGCTGCCGGGGCTGTCGGTGCAGACCGACCTGCCCAACCCGAGCACCCGACCCGGCCTGCGGCTGCCGGGCCGGGTGACGGTGACCGCCAACCTGGGCGAGGTACGGATCGACGGCGTCCGGGTCGGTCTGGTGGCGAAGGTCGAGGGCGCCGACGGCGGCCAGTCGCTTGTGGAGTTCCACCGGGTCCCGGTGGCCGGGCCGTTCCTGCTCGCGGCGGGCGAGCGGCGGGTGATCCCGTTCGCCGCGCCGCTGCCCTGGCAGACCCCGGTGACCGTGCTGGCCGGGGTGGTGCCGCTGGCCCTGCGGCTGGCGCTGCGCACCGAGGTGCTGGTCGACGCGGCCGTGGAGCGGGACGACCTGCGGCCGGTGATCGTCCACCCGCTGCCCGCCCAGGACGGGATCCTGACCACCCTGGACGGGCTCGGCTTCCAGCTCCGGGCGGCAGCGCTGCGGGCCGGCCGGCTGCCCGGCGTACGGCAGGAGTTCTCCTTCCACCAGATGATCGGCTACTGGGTGGCCCCGCTGTACGCCGGCCCGATCAGCGAGCTGGAGCTGACCTTCCTGGCCGATCCGACCGGGCTGGACGTGATCTGCTGGGCGGACCGCCGGCTGGCCATGTCCGGCGGCGGGCACCTGAGCCTGAGCCGGTTCCGGGTGGCGCACGCCGGCGCCGACCGGCTGGACTGGCAGCACGTCGTCGACGGGTGGCTGCGGCATGCGGTGGAACGGCACGCCTGGGCCGCCTCGCGGTACCACACCTGGCAGCACTTCCCCGAGTCGGTGCACGCCAGCCGGCCACCCCAGCACACCCGGGACGGTGTAGACCCCGGCTTCACCGCCGGCAGCGGAGGCAGTGGCGGCGCCAGCGGGGGCGGCGGTGACGGCACCTGAGCGCGGGCCCGCCGAACGGACCGGCCGGTCCGTCGCCGGACGGGCGGGGCGTCGCGCCGGTCCCCGGCCCGGGGGCGCCCCGTGCCGCCCCCGGACCGGTGATCAGGGCCGGGCGGACGCCGGGCGGAGCCGGTCGCGTAGGTGCCGTCGGGCGGCCGGCCAGTCGTCGACGGTCATCGCGTACTGCACGGTGTCCCGCCAGGAGCCGTCCGGGCGCTGCCGGTGCATCCGCAGCACCCCCTCCCGCCGGGCGCCGAGCCGTTCGATGGCCCGCTGCGAGCGCTCGTTGCGGGCGTCGGTGTGCCACACCACCCGGACCGCGTCCAACTCGTCGAAGGCCCGGGTGAGCAGCAACAGCTTCGCCTCGGTGTTCACCCCGGTCCGCCACCACGGCCGGCCGAGGAAGGTGTAGCCGATGGCGACCGTCCGGCGGTCGGGGTCGATCTCGTAGAACGAGGTGGAGCCGATCACCTCCCCGGTGGCGGCGCTGCGCTGCACCCAGGGCACCCGCTCGCCGCGCTCCTGGGCGCGCAGCGCGGCGGCGATCACCTCGACGGTGCCCGCCCGGTCGGCCGGCCGGGCCGTGCCGAGGTGCCGCCACACCTCCGGGTCGGCGGTGGCGGCGTACAACCCGTCGGCGTGTGCCGGGTCGAGCGGCTCCAGGATCACGTGGTCGCCGCGCAGCGGGGCGGCGGTCAGCCACGGCGACCGGACCGGCCGCAGGTAGTCCGGCACCGGCGCGGTGACCCCGGCGGCCGGCTGCGGCAGGCCGGGCGTCAGGCGCAGCGGCAGCACCCCGGCCCAGTGCGGCAGCGCCAGGTCGGCGTCCTCCTCGACCACGCCACCGACCCGGGCCCTGACCGACACCTCGGACAGCGGCAACGCCAGCACCGCGGTCTGGGCCAGCTCGGCCCGGGTGGGCGGCCGGCTGTCGGCGGCCCGGCCCGCGCCGACCTTCGCCATCAGCGCGGCCAGCACGGTGTGCTTCTCGGCCTCGTCGGTGACCAGGTGGGCGGTGCCGTGCGCGACCACCGAGCGGTAGTTGGCGCTGTGGTGGAACCAGGACCGGGCGTAGACCAGCCCGTCGAGCTGGGTGACCGCGACACAGACCGGCAACCCGGCCGGGGTACGGGCGGCCAGCAGCGGGCCGCTGCCGGTCGAGCCGTGCAGGTAGAGAGTGTCGCCCACGCGCACGTGCAGGGTGGGCAGCAGGCGCGGTTCGCCGTCGACGGTGAAGCCGAGCGTGCAGTGGTAGGCCTCGTCCAGGACCGCGTGCGCGGTCGCCCGCCGGTAGTCGATGCGTCCCCGGTCCCGGTGGGCGGTGGTCCGTCCGGTCTGCGCGTACATGCTTCCGCACCCGCCTTCGTGCTAGTACAATCTCGAAATTGTGGCAGCACGTTATCAGATCAGTGGGCGGACGGCGGTCGCCATCGCGGCCAGCGTCGAATCGGGAATCCGCACCGGGGACCTACCGGCCGGCACGATCCTGCCGGCCGTCCGGGCGCTGGCCGAGCGGCTCTCGGTCAGCCCGGCCACCGCCGCCAAGGCGTACCAGACGCTGCGCCAGCGCGGCCTGGTCGAGACCGCCGGCCGCAACGGCACCCGGGTCCGACACCGCCCGCCGGTCGCCGCCCGCCGCGCCGAGCTGCGCCCACCCGCGCCGCCGGGGGCCGGCGACCTGTCCACCGGCGAGCCGGACCACCGGCTGCTGCCACCGCTGCGCCCGCACCTCGCGGCGGTCGCCACCGAACTGCACACCCCGATCGGGTACGCGGCCGCGGGCGTCCTGCCCGAACTTGCCGAGCTGGCCGGCGAGCGGCTGCGCGCCGACGGCGTACCGGTGGACGGGGTGACCGTGACCGGCGGCGCGCTGGACGGGATCGAACGGACCCTGACCGCGCACCTGCGACCCGGTGACCCGGTGGCGGTGGAGGATCCCGGCTGGGCCAACATGCTCGACCTGGTGGCGGCGCTCGGCCTGCGTCCGGTCGGCGTACCGGTGGACGACGACGGGCCGACCGTGCCCGGCGTGCGGGCCGCCCTCGCGGCCGGCGCCCGCGCCCTGGTCGTCACCACCCGGGCGCACAACCCCACCGGCGCCGCCGTCTCCGCCGCCCGGGCCGCCGCCCTGCGGCACCTGCTCGCCGACCACCCGGACCTGCTGCTGGTCGAGGACGACCACGCGGCCGAACTGGCCGCGGTACCGCTGCACAGCCTGGCCGGTGTGGTGCCGCACTGGGCGTTCGTCCGCTCGGTCAGCAAACCGTACGGACCGGACCTGCGACTGGCCGTGCTGGCCGGCGACGAGGCCACGGTGGCCCGGGTGGCCGGCCGGATGCGGGTCGGCGCCGGTTGGGTGTCCACCGTGCTGCAACGCCTGGTGGTCCGACTCTGGCGGGACCCCGCCGTGGCCGACCGGGTGGCCGCCGCCGGCCCCGACTACGACCGGCGGCGCGACGCGCTGCGCGCGGCCCTGGCCGACCGGGGCGTCCGAGCCTCCGGCCGGACCGGCATCAACGTCTGGGTGCCGGTCCCCGACGAGACCCGCGCGGTGACCGTGCTACGGGACGCCGGCTGGGCCGTCGCGCCGGGCGCGCTCTGCCGGCTGGCCAGCGCCCCGGCCGTCCGGATCACCATCAGCCCACTGTCCGACGAGGACATCGCGCCACTGGCCGACGCGGTCACCCGCGCCGTCGGCCCCGCCCACCGGTACGCCTTCGGCGCCTGACGCCGCGCCGTCGCCCGCCGTCGCCCGGTCAGGTGCCCGACACGCCTGGCGGCCGCCAGAGCCGCTTCCCCCACCTCGTTTGCTGGCACTTTCTCGGTACGACACGCCGGTGGAGCAGCCGAAAAAGTGCCAGCGATCGCGGTGCCGATTCCGGCGTGGCGGACCCGGGGTGCGCGTGGCGGCGGAGCGAACGGGTAGAACAGGGAGCATGGCAGACGCTCCGACCGCGCCCGGTGCGCAGCAGTTCATCCCGCCCGACGCCGACACCGTCGACGCGTTGCGTGACGCCGCGAGGGGGTGCCGGGGCTGCGAGCTGTACGAACCGGCCACCCAGACGGTCTTCGGGCGGGGCGACCCGCACGCCCCGGCGGTCTTCGTCGGCGAGCAGCCCGGCGACGTCGAGGACCGGCAGGGGCTGCCGTTCGTCGGTCCGGCCGGGCACCTGTTGCGCCGCGCGGTCGACGACGCCGGGATCGACCCGAAGCACATCTATCTGACGAACGCCGTGAAGCATTTCCGCTTCGAGCTGCGTGGCAAGCGGCGGATCCACCAGACGCCGGACCGGACCCACATCGTGGCCTGCCGGCCCTGGCTGGTGGCCGAGTTCGCCCGGCTGGACCCGCGGGTGGTCGTGGTGCTCGGCGCGACGGCGGCCAAGGCGCTGCTCGGCCCGTCGTTCCGGGTCACCCGGCAGCGCGGCGAACTGCTGCCCTGGCCGGCCTCCGCGCAGAACCCCGAGGACTTCACCCGGGTACCCACCGACTCCACCGGCACGCTCACCGCCGCCCCGCAGACCCAGCTCCTCGCCACCATCCACCCCTCCGCCGTGCTACGCGCCGACAACCGCGACATCGCGTACGACGGCCTGGTCGCCGACCTCAAGGTGGCCGCCGGCGTCCTCAGGGCCTGACCGGCGCGGACCTTGGTGTGAATCGGTCCTTCCGAGGGCCGGATCGCGCCAGGATTGCCCACCACCGCCGTGCCAGACTGGGCGGCATGGAGCAGCATCTTTACGAGGGTGTGCACGAGGAGTTCCGGGGGCTGTGCCGGGAGTTCCTGGCCCGCGAGGCGGTGCCGCACCACGAACGCTGGGAGGCCGCCGGGATCGTCGACCGCGACGTCTGGCGGGCGGCCGGCGCCGCCGGGTTGCTGGGCATGGACGTCGACGAGGCGTACGGCGGCGGCGGGCAGCGTGACTTCCGGTTCAACTGCGTGTTGGACGAGGAGATCGTCGCGTCCGGCTGCTCCGGGCTCGGTTTCGGGCTGCACAACGACGTCGTCGCGCCGTACCTCACCGAGCTGACCACCGCCGAGCAGCGCAAGCGGTGGCTGCCGGGCTTCTGCTCCGGCGAGCTGGTCACGGCGATCGCGATGAGCGAGCCGGGCGCCGGGTCGGACCTGGCCGGGGTGCGGACCACGGCGGTACGGGACGGCGACGGCTGGGTGCTCAACGGGCAGAAGACGTTCATCACCAACGGTGAGCTGGCCGACC
Source organism: Micromonospora zhanjiangensis (assembly GCF_042650605.1). Lineage (NCBI taxonomy): Bacteria > Bacillati > Actinomycetota > Actinomycetes > Micromonosporales > Micromonosporaceae > Micromonospora > Micromonospora zhanjiangensis. The sequence goes on from NZ_JBHSBN010000002.1 coordinate 349,529, forward strand.
TGGTGATCGTCGTGGTCAAGACCGACCCGGCGCAGGGCGCGCACGGGGTGAGCCTGATCGCCGTGGAGCGCGACACCCCCGGGTTCGGCCGGGGTCGCCGGTTGGCCAAGGTGGGCCTGAAGGCCAACGACACCGCGGAACTGTTCTTCGACGACTGCCGGGTGCCGGCCGACAACCTGATCGGCACCGAGAACCAGGGCTTCTACCACCTGATGGCGAACCTGCCCCGGGAACGGCTCGGCATCGCCGTGGCGGCGGTGGCCGCGGCCGAGAAGCTGCTCGCGCTGACCCTGGACTACGCCCGGTCCCGGGAGGCGTTCGGCCGGCCGATCGGGAGGTTCCAGCACAACCGGTTCCTGCTCGCCGAGCTGGACACCGAGGTGACCATCGCCCGGACCTTCCTCAACCACTGTGTACGCGAGTTCGACGCCGGGCGGTTGTCCGTCGTCGACGCGGCGAAGGTCAAGTGGTGGACCACCGAACTGCAGAACCGGGTGGCCGACCGCTGCGTCCAGCTGCACGGCGGGTACGGCTACATGGCCGAGTACCCGGTGGCCCGGGCCTGGCTGGACAGCCGGGTGCAGACCATCTACGGCGGCACCACCGAGATCATGAAGGAGATCATCGGCCGGGGCCTGGAGCTGTAGGGTCTGCCGGTGACCACGCTGATCGAATCGACGGGGGACCGGCTCGACGTCGGGCGGGTGCAGCGACGGACGTTGCGGCTGCTGTTCTGCACCCAGATCGTCGCCGGGGTCGGGGTCACCATCGGCCTGTCGGTGGGTGCCCTGCTCGCCGCCCGGCTGGTCGGCACCGGACTGTCCGGGGTGGCGCAGAGCGCCGGGGTGGTGGGCGGCGCGCTGCTCGCCGTACCGGTGACCCGGGTGATGAACGCGCGTGGACGGCGCCCCGGGCTGCTGCTGGCGTACGTGGCCGGGGCGCTCGGCGGCGTACTGGTGGTGCTGGCCGCCGTGACCCGGTGGCCGCCGCTGCTGTTCGCCGGCATGCTGCTGTTCGGCGGCGGGACGACGGCGAACCTGCAGGCCCGGTACGCGGCCGTCGACCTGGCCGAGCCGGCCCGGCGTGGCCGGCAGCTCTCGGTGATCGTCTGGGCCACCACCATCGGCTCGGTGGCCGCGCCGAACCTGGCCGCGATGGCCGACGCGGTGACCAGCCGGTACGGGCTGCCCGCGCTGTCCGGTCCGTTCGCGTTCAGCGCCGTCGCGTTCCTGCTCGCCGCCGGCGTACTGCTGGTGTTGCTGCGGCCGGACCCGCTGCTGACCGCGCGGCGGGTGGCGGCCGGCGGCCGTCCGGTGTCCCGGCCGGCGGGCGGGATGCGGGCCGCGCTGCGGGTGGTCGCGGCCCGGCCGGCCGCCCGGCTCGGGGTGGCGGCGGTGGCGGTGGGACATCTGGTGATGGTCGGGATCATGGCGATGACCCCGGTGCACCTCGGCGAGTCGCACGGCGATGCCGACCTGCTGCGGGTCGTCGGCCTCGTGATCAGCGTGCACATCGCCGGGATGTACGCGTTGTCGCCGGTGGTCGGCTGGCTCACCGACCGGGCCGGCCGCCGGCCGGTGATCCTCGGCGGGGTCGGCCTGCTGCTGGCGGCCTGCGCGGTGGCCGGTACGGCCGGGCACGACACGGTCCGGCTGTCGGTCGGGCTGGGGCTGCTCGGTCTGGGCTGGTCGGGCACCATGGTCGGCGGGTCGACCCTGCTGTCCGAGTCGGTGCCGGTCGACGGTCGGGCCGCGGTGCAGGGACTGGCCGACCTGATCATGGGTCTGGCGGGTGCGGGGGCCGCGGCGCTGGGCGGGGTGGTGGTCGGCTGGGCCGGCTACCCGGTGCTGGCGTTGCTGGCGGCGATCGCCACCGTGCCGTTGGTGGCGCTAGCGTTACGACCGACACCGGCATCGCCCCCCGAAGCGGCGGGCGCGGAGCCGGTGACGACCACGACCGCGGAGCAGGCCGGGGCGGACGGTATGTGATCCGTCCGCCACCGGCCGATGGAAGGAGCGCGCACGGTGCGGCTGACGGATTTCTGGGCCCGGTTGGAGCAGGCGTTCGGCCCCGGGTACGCCGCCAGTATCGCCGTGGACCAGGTGCTTCCCCAGCTCGGTGGACGGACCGTCGAACAGGCCCTCGCCGAGGGTGAGAAGACCGTGGTGGTGTGGCGGGCGGTCTGCGCCGCCTATCCCGACAGAGTGCCGGCCCGGCTACGCTGAGTGGTATTTGTCCTGGTGTGGCGTGTCGCGCTCGGACTCGTACAAGTGTTCGGCTATTGTCCACAGCGGGGCGCCCGTCCACAGGTCACGGCCCGTCGGCTGTTTTCTGTCAGACCCAGCGCCTAGCGTGTCCCACGTGACGAAGAGTTCAAAGACGCCGGCGAAGGCAGGGGTAGTAAACATGGCGGCATCGCCTGACCGGGAGAAGGCACTCGACCTTGCTCTCGCTCAGATCGACAAGCAGTTCGGCAAGGGCTCGGTGATGCGGCTGGGCGAGCGGCCGGTCATCCAGACCGCGGTCATCCCCACCGGGTCCATCGCGCTCGACGTGGCGCTCGGCGTCGGTGGCCTGCCCCGGGGCCGGGTAGTCGAGGTCTACGGCCCGGAGTCCAGCGGTAAGACGACCGTGGCGCTGCACGCCGTGGCCAACGCCCAGCGGGCCGGCGGCATCGCCGCCTTCATCGACGCCGAGCACGCGCTCGACCCGGAGTACGCGCGCGCCCTGGGCGTGGACACCGACGCGATGCTGGTCGCCCAGCCGGACACCGGTGAGCAGGCGCTGGAGATCGCCGACATGCTGATCCGGTCCGGCGCGCTGGACATCATCGTGATCGACTCGGTCGCCGCGCTGGTGCCGCGCGCCGAGATCGAGGGCGAGATGGGTGACAGCCACGTCGGCCTCCAGGCCCGGCTGATGAGCCAGGCACTGCGCAAGATCACCGGTGTGCTCAACAACACCGGCACCACCGCGATCTTCATCAACCAGCTCCGCGAGAAGATCGGCGTCATGTTCGGCTCACCCGAGACCACCACCGGTGGCCGGGCGCTGAAGTTCTACGCCTCGGTCCGGCTCGACGTCCGCCGCATCGAGAGCCTCAAGGACGGCACCGACGTGGTCGGTAACCGGACCCGGGTCAAGGTCGTGAAGAACAAGTGTCTCGCCGAGGGCACGATGGTGTTCGACCCGGCAAGTGGTCAGGCCCATCGCATCGAGGACATCGTCGACGGCCGGTTGCCGGTGTCGGTGGTGGCCGCAGCCAAGGACGGCACGCTGCACACCCGTCCTGTCGTCTCCTGGTTCGACCAGGGTGAGCAGGACGTCATCGGGCTGCGCCTGCGCGGCGGTGCCGAGCTCTGGGCCACTCCGGATCACAAGATCCTGACCGACCGGGGTTGGCGGCTGGCGGGTGAGTTGGGCCTGGGGGATCGAGTCGCCCAACCACGTCAGTTCCTTGGCTTCGGTGACCACGAGCCGTACTCGCCGGATCAGGCGCGAATGCTGGGCTACCTGATCGGCGATGGCTATGTCGGGGGTAAGACGCCGCTCCAGTTCATCAACATTCAGGAGTCGCTCAAGGTCGACGCGGCGCGGATCGCCGCCGAGTTGGGTTGCGAAACCCATACCCACACCGACAAGTTGGCGATTTCGTTCTCGCACCGCCCCGGCGAGAGTAACGAACTCCTCGCGCTGTGTCGACGGGCCGGCATCTACGGCAAACTGGCCTGGGAAAAGGGAATTCCCGTCGAGTTCTTCCACCCACAGCTCTCTCGCGACGTGGCGGGCAACTTGCTGTTCGGCCTGTTCGAAAGCGACGGCTGGGTGAGCCGGGAGCAGACCGGAGCGGTCCGGGTCGGCTACACGACTACTTCGGAACAGTTGGCGCATCAACTCCACTGGCTGTTGTTGCGATACGGCATCACCAGTTCGGTTCGTCGCTACGACCCAACGGGTCAGCGTGGTGGCCTCATCAAGGGGCGTCGGATCCAGGCTCGGCGACCCTGCTACGAGGTCCGGGTGGCGGGCAGTGACAACGTCGAGGCGTTCGCCGAGGCGGTTCCGTTGTGGGGCCCTCGTGGTGTCGTGCTGCGCGAGGCGCTGGACGGTCAGGACGGCCGACGTCGTGGCTCGCAAGCGATCTACCTGTCGCCGGTCGTCACCGAGCCGGTGCTGGCGCACCTCGCCGGTCGGGGAGTCGCCCCCACCGTCGCGGCCCAGTTGATCGGTCCGACGGCAGGTGACCCGCGCGGTGGCATGAAGCAGGTCCTGGGGCTGCACCAGATCCGGCGGGATCGGCTCCAACTACTGGCGGATGCGCTCGATGACTCGTTCCTGCACGAGATGCTCGCCGAACAGGTGCGATACGCGACCGTCAAGGAGATCCTGCCGGTCCGACGGGCCCGGACCTTCGATGTCGAGGTCGACGAGTTGCACACTCTCATCGCGGACGACATTGTCGTACACAACTGCGCGGCCCCGTTCAAGCAGGCCGAGTTCGACATCATGTACGGCAAGGGCATCTCCCGCGAGGGCTCGCTGATCGACGTCGGCGTGGAGCAGGCGATCATCCGCAAGTCCGGCGCCTGGTACACCTACGACGGTGACCAGCTCGGTCAGGGCAAGGAGAAGGCCCGCGAGTTCCTCAAGGAGAACCCGGACGTGGCGGCCGAGATCGAGAAGAAGATCCTGGAGAAGCTCGGCGTCGGCCAGGGCACCGGCGACGACGCCGCCGGTGGCCCCGAGCTGCCGCCGGTGGACTTCTGACCGGCCGCTGAGACGACGACCGACCGACGGTCTGCGACGACACGTGGCTGGACGACGACGTGGTGCCCGGACGGGGCGGGGGTGGGATGCCGCCCCGCCCCGTACGGGCGACGCCGGCGCGGAGGCCGGCCGACGCGCCACACGCGGTGACCGCCCGGCACGGGGGCGGGCGGGCACCGATCCGGAGCAGCCGCAACCACCACGGGACGAGGCCGAGCTGGCCCGGGAGATCTGCCTGCGCCAGCTCGCCGTCCGGCCGCGTACCCGGGCCGAGTTGGCCACCGCGATGGCCCGCAAGGGCATCTCCGCGGAGGTGGCCGAGCGGGTGCTCGACCGCTACGACGAGGTCGGCATGGTGGACGACGCGGCGTTCGCCCGGGCCTGGGTGAGCAGCCGGCACCAGGGCCGCGGGTTGGCCCGCCGGGCGCTGGCCAACGAGCTGCGCCAGCGCGGGGTGGACGGCGACACCGCCAGCGAGGCGCTGGAGACGCTCGACGAGGAGACCGAGGCGGAGACCGCCCGCGCCCTCGTCGACCGCAAACTGCGTACCGTCCGGGGTGAGCCGGACGCGGTCTTCCGCCGGCTGGTCGGCATGCTCGCCCGCAAGGGTTACCCGCCGGGCGTGGCGATCCGGGCGGTCAAGGACGCGCTGGCCGCGCAGAGCGCCGAGGCGGCCGAGTTTGCCGACCAGATCGACGCCGACGCCCTCGCCGACGCAGAGGGCGACCTCGACCGGCCCGGCCGCCCGATCGACTGACCGGCCCGGCCGCCCGACCGCACCCCGTCAGACCGCACGGCACCGGCCCGCCGTCCGACCGCACCGGCCCGCCCGCCGCGCCGGGCCGATTGGTCGGATTTTGCCCGTGCGCCCGTCCGGTATGTGGCGTCTTCGCTGCGCTGGCAGTGAGCGTTTCGGTGCCGTGCGTCTCGTCCGGTCGATCAGGTGTTCTTGACCGAACGGCCATCTGAGACCTAGCCTCGCCTGTAAAGGCGAGAAAAACCCGACCAACGCAGGCTAAGCGCACAACATAGATCTCGTAACGGTACGACAACACTTTGGCCAGCTCATCGGCCAGATAACCGTCGCCGGACTGGCCGGTCCGGCGGGGGAGCAGCGATCCCAACCCCGGCCTCGGCGGTGTCGCCTGGCACCGCCGAGGTCTGCTATCCATGGCCAGCCGCCTCGGTCGGGCGACTCGACAGCCGTAACGGGCACGCCAGCAGGAGGGCCCACTCTCCGGCGGCGGCGGTGGAGGGGAGACGGCCATGGCCGAACGGGCGACGCACACCAGGACCGGTGCGGCATGAGCGAGCGGCCGGGTGGTGTGGCTCAGGTTGGCTCGCAGCGGAGCGGAGAGCCGGCATGAGCGGAATGTTGTGGGTCCTGCTCGTCGCGATCATCCTGCTCGCCGCCGTGGTCGTCGTCGGTCTGGTCTACGGGGCGCGGGCGCTGCGTCGCCTCGGCACGACCCCGCCGGCCCCCGTACCGGCCGATCCGGCGTTCGTGGCGGAGAAGGACCGCCGGGAGAAGTCACTCGCCGCGTTGCGGGACGCCGAGGACGAGGCGTCGTCGTCGGTGGACCTGGCCAAGTCGGCCGCCGCGGCGGCCCGCGCGGAGGCGGCGGCGGCGAAGGCGGAGGCGAACGCGGCCCGGGCGGAGGCGCGCCGGGTGCTGGAGGCGGCCCGCACCGAGGCCGACAACATCCTGGAACGGGCCCACCGGCAGGCCGAGACCGACGCCGAGCAGGTCCGCGCCGCGGCCCGGCGCAGCGGCGAGCGGGAGGTGGCCCTGCTGGCCAGCACCACCCGAGAGCAGGCCGCCGAGGTGGAGCGGCGGGCCCAGCGGATGGACGAGCGGGAACGGCTGCACACCGAGGAGGTCGACCGGCTGGCCGAGCGGGACCGTCGGCTCGCCGCCGCCACCGCGGACCTGGCCGCCCGGGAGGCGGCGCTGACCGTACGGGAAACCGCGGTGGCCGAGGCGGAGGAGCGGCAGCGCCGCGAGTTGGAGCGGATCGCCGGGCTGACCGCGGACAGCGCCCGGACCGAGCTGGTGGAGGCGGTGGAGGGTCAGGCCAAGCGGGAGGCCGCCATCCTGGTCCGGGACATCGAGGCGGACGCCCGCACCACCGCCGAGCAGCGGGCCCGGCACATCGTGGTGGACGCCATCCAGCGGGTGGCCAGTGAGCAGACCGCGGAGAGCGTGGTCAGCGTGCTGCACCTGCCCGGCGACGAGATGAAGGGCCGGATCATCGGCCGGGAGGGCCGGAACATCCGGGCCTTCGAGTCGGTGACCGGCGTCAACCTGATCATCGACGACACGCCGGAGGCGGTGCTGCTGTCCTGCTTCGACCCGGTACGCCGGGAGATCGGCCGGCTGACCCTGGAGAAGCTGGTGCTGGACGGGCGGATCCACCCGCACCGGATCGAGGAGGTCTTCGACACCGCCCGGCAGGAGGTGGAACGACTCTGCCAACGGGCCGCCGAGGAGGCCCTGGTCGACGTCGGGATCACCGAGATCCACCCGGAGCTGGTCAGCCAGCTCGGTCGGCTGCGCTACCGCACCTCGTACGGGCAGAACGTGCTCAAGCACCTGGTGGAGACCGCGCACATCGCCGGGATCATGGCGGCGGAGCTGCGGTTGGACGTGCCGACCATCAAGCGGTGCGCGTTCCTGCACGACATCGGCAAGGCGCTGACCCACGAGGTGGAGGGCAGCCACGCCATCATCGGCGCCGACCTGGCCCGCAAGTACGGCGAGGCGGAGGAGGTGGTGCACGCCATCGAGGCGCACCACAACGAGGTCCCGCCGCAGACCATCGAGGCGGTGCTGACCCAGGCGTCGGACGCCTGTTCGGGAGGCCGGCCGGGCGCCCGGCGGGAGAGCCTGGAGGCGTACGTCAAGCGGCTGGAGCGGATCGAGGAGATCGCCGGCGGGAAGTCCGGCGTGGAGAAGGTCTTCGCCATGCAGGCCGGTCGGGAGATCCGGGTGATGGTCAAGCCGGAGGACGTGGACGACATCGGCGCGGCGGTGCTGGCCCGGGACGTGGCGAAGCAGGTCGAGGAGGAGCTGACCTATCCGGGTCAGATCCGGGTGACCGTGGTCCGCGAGTCCCGGGTCACCGAGATCGCCCGCTGATCGGAACGTCGGCCGGCCCGGGGCGTACCCGGGAAAGCGGGACGCCCACCGGGCTCCGGGAAATCCTGGGCCGCGGTGGGCGTTCGTCGCTGTGGGGCGGACCGTCCGTCAGGTGGTGGTGCCGGGTACGGCCTCGGTCTCCAGCTCGGTGCCGGCGGCGCCGGTCCGGGTCGGCGTCGTCCGCCGGCCACGGGCGATCCGCCGCTGGACGTACTGGGCGAGCTTGGACAGCGAGTAGTTCACCAGGATGAAGATGACGCCGATGATGAGGTACGTCTGAATTGGGTTTTCCAACTCGCCGATGGCCTGCTTGGCAATGTTGAGGACGTCCTCGTAGCTGATGATGAAGCCGAGCGACGTGTCCTTGAGTACCACGACGAGCTGGCTGATCAGCGCCGGCAGCATGATCCGGAACGCCTGCGGTAGCAGGATCATCCGGGTGGTCTGCAGCGACGACAACCCGATGGCGGAAGCGGCTTCGGCCTGTCCGCCGGGCAGTCCCTCCATGCCGGAGCGGAGGATCTCCGCGATCACCACCATGTTGTAGATGGTGAGGCCGATGACCAGGTACCACAGCGTGTCGAAGTTGATGCCGAACTCGGGCAGGCCACGGGCCACGAAGAAGATCGTGATCACCACCGGCAGACCGCGGAACACCTCGACGCAGAACCGGGTGACGCCGGACAGCACCGCGCTCAGCCCGCGCAGCAGGTAGGACACCGGGGTCGCCATCCCGGTGAACCGACGTCGGGCCAGCGCCTTGAGCTGGATGCGGAGCACCGCGAGCAGGGTGCCGAGCACCAGCGAGGTGAGGATGGCCAGCGCGGCGGCGATCAGGGTGGCCTGGAAGCCGTCCCAGAGCCGTCCCCACAGGATGCTGAAGACCTCGTTGGAGGGGTCGATGAACGGACCCCACTTCTCCATCGAGAACTGCCCGTTGGCGTCCAGCGGGCGGTAGATCAGAAAGTACGCGCCGACGGCCACGACGATGACCGCGACCACGCTGCTGATCCAGGTGATCCGCCGCTGCCGGGGGCCGGGGGCGTCGTAGAGGACGGCGTTCTGCTGGCTCATCGGGCCACCGCCTGTCGCTTCTCCAGTCGGTCCAGCAGGGCGCCGAGCGGGACGGTCATGATCAGGTATCCGATCGAGATGCCGATGGCGACCGGCACAAAAGCATTACCCTCGGCGGAGGTGAGCTGGTCGGCGCTCTGCGCCAGGTCGCCGACCACCCCGAAGAAGCCGGCCAGTGCCGAGTTCTTGATCATTGCGATGATCACCGAGCCGAGCGGCACCACGGCCGCCTTCCACGCCTGCGGCAGCACCACGTGCCGCAGGTTCTGGCCGAAGGTCAGGCCCAGTGAGCGGGCCGCCTCGGCCTGTCCCGGGGAAACCGCGTTCACCCCGGAGCGCAGCGCCTCGCAGACGAACGCGGCCGTGTACATCACCAGCGCGATCACCGCGAACCGGAAGTACGGCAGGTCCGTGCCGAGCCGCTTGAAAGGCAGGTCGAGTCCGGGGATCCGGAGGAAGTCGGCGTTCGAGCCGAGCGCCGGCAGCCCGAAGGCCGCCATGAACATCACCACGGTCAACGGCACGTTCCGGAACACCGTGACGTACGCGGTGCCGACCGCCCGCAGCGGTGGCACCGGAGAGATGCGCAGCACCGCCACGACGGCGCCCAGGATCAGGGCGCCGATCGCGGCCAGTACGCAGAGCTGGAGGGTGAGCCAGAAGCCCCCCGCGAACACGTCGAACCTGTCTATCAGCACACTCACGTGTTTGCCCTTCTAGCCCAGCCTCCAGGTCTGGCGAAACTTCTAGTAGCGGTCGATCGTCGGCGTTGCACCGAGCTCGGCGCCGAACTTGCCGGCCGTGTCGTCCCAGGCCTTCTTCCAGCTGCCGTCGGAGAACATCTTCTCCAGCTCGTCGTTGATCCAGTCGCGGAACACCTTGTCGTCCTTCTTCACCCCGATGCCGTACGGCTCCTTGGTGAAGTTCTCGCCGGCCAGCTTGAGGGAGTCCTTGTCCTTGTCGACGTAGCCGGCCAGGATGACGTTGTCGGTGGTGACCGCGTCGACCTGCTTGCTCTTCAGGGCGTCCCGGCACTTGTCGTAGGAGTCGAAGAGCACCACCTGGCTGCCGACGTCCTTGACCGACTTTTTGATGGTCTCGGCCGGCGTGGAGCCGGTGACCGAGCAGACCTTCTTGGTGCCGTCCTTGAACGAGTCCGGTCCGGTGATCGACGTGTCGTCCTTGCGGACCATGAGCCGCTGTCCGGCCACGTAGTACGGGCCGGCGAACGCCACCCGCTCCTTGCGCTTGTCGTTGATCGTGTAGGTGGCGGCGATGAAGTCGACGTCACCGTTGGCGATCTTGTCCTCGCGGGTCTTGGAGACGGCCTCCACCCACTCGATCTTGTCGGTCGGGATGCCGAGGTCCTTGACCAGGCGCTTGGCGATCTCGACGTCGAAGCCCTCGGGCTTGCCGGACAGCCCCTTGTTGCCGAAGCCCGGCTGGTCGAACTTGGTACCGATCGTGATCTTCTGGGCCTTGTTCAGCTTCTCCATGGTGCTGCCGGCCGGGAATGACTTGTCGCCGGCACCCGTGCCCTTATCGTCGTTGCTGCCACAGCCGGCCACACCGACCGCCAGGGCCGCGACGGCGGCCAACGCCGCTACGCGCGTGATACGCATTCCTCTACTCCTTCTTCGACGGAACCCGCCGGGTTACGGCGTGCTCCACAACGGACAGCCCTCAGTGCGTCAGGATCTTCGACAGGAAGTCCTTGGCCCGTTCGCTGCGGGGATTGGCGAAGAACTCCGACGGCGGCGCGTCCTCGACGAGCTGGCCGTCGGCCATGAAGATGACCCGGTTGGCGGCGTGCCGGGCGAAGCCCATCTCGTGGGTCACCACGACCATCGTCATGCCGTCGCGGGCCAGCGAGGTCATCACCTCGAGCACCTCGCCGACCATCTCCGGGTCGAGCGCGCTGGTGGGTTCGTCGAACAGCATCGCCTTGGGCTGCATGGCCAGCGCGCGGGCGATCGCCACGCGTTGCTGCTGGCCGCCGGAGAGCTGGGCCGGCAGCTTGTCCGCCTGGTTGGCGATGCCGACCCGGTCGAGCAGGGCCAGCGCGCGTTCCCGGGCGGCGGCCGGCTTCTCCTTGCGGACCTTGACCGGTCCGAGGGTGACGTTCTCCAGGATCGTCTTGTGCGCGAAGAGGTTGAACGACTGGAAGACCATGCCGACCTCGCTGCGCAGCCGGGCCAGCGGCCGGCCCTCGGCGGGCAGCGGCTGCCCGTCGAAGGTGATCGAGCCGGAGCTGATCGGTTCCAGCCGGTTGATGGTTCGGCACAGGGTCGACTTGCCGGACCCGCTGGGCCCGATCACGACCACGACCTCACCGCGGTCGACCGAGAGATTGACATCGTCGAGCACGTGCAGCGGGCCGAACCATTTGTTGACCGCCTCGAGCACGATGAGCGGTTCGCCCGTCGTCACCGTCGTCCACCGTCCCTGTCGCATGCCGTGCGTACGTTCTGTGACCGCGTGGTCGCGGCCGTCGCCGTCGCCCTGTCCTGCCCGAGGCGTCGTCGCCTCCGGTGCAGGCCACTCTAAGCGGGCCGGGATCCCGGAATGCAACTCATATGGTCACGGAGCGGTAACGTCGGCGGGACGCGGGTGACGAGTGGGTTGATGGGAGCACGCGATGGAACCGGTCCGGTTGACGCAGTACGCGCGCGGCGGTGGCTGTGCCTGCAAGATCCCGCCGGGAGAGTTGGAGAGCGTGGTGGCGGGGCTGGGCCTCACCGGTGCCGCGGCCCCGACCGGCCAGCCGGGGGAACTGCTGGTCGGCCTGGACCACGGCGACGACGCCGCGGTGGTCCGGCTGGACGACGACACCGCCACCGTGGCCACCGTCGACTTCTTCACCCCGGTCGTCGACGACGCGTACGACTGGGGGCGCATCGCCGCCTGCAACGCCCTTTCCGACGTGTACGCCATGGGCGGCACCCCGCTGGTGGCGCTCAATCTGCTCTGCTGGCCGCGTGACCGGCTGCCGCTGGAACTGGCCGGCGAGGTGCTGCGCGGCGGTCACGACCTGGCCCGGCAGGCGGGCTGCCAACTGGCCGGCGGGCACAGCGTCGACGACGACTCGCCGAAGTACGGACTCGCCGTGACCGGCCTGGTCCGGACGGCGGACCTGATCACCCTGGACGCCGGTCGGCCGGGCGTGCCGTTGTCGCTGACCAAGCCGCTCGGCATCGGCGTGCTCAACTCCCGGCACAAGGCCACCGGGGAGGTCTTCCCCGAGGCGGTCGCGGCGATGTCCACGTTGAACCGGGAGGCGAGCCGGGCCGCGGTCGCGGCGGGCGTCCGGTGCGGTACCGACGTGACCGGTTTCGGTCTGTTGGGCCACCTGTCCAAGCTGGCCCGGGCCAGCGGGGTCACCGCCGTGGTCGAGTCGGCCCGGGTGCCCTACCTCGACGGCGCCCGGGCGGCGGTCCGGGACGGGTACGTCAGCGGCGGCAGCCGGCGCAACCTGGACTGGGTGGCGCCGTGGACCCGGTTCGACGGGGTCGGCGAGGCGGACCGGCTGCTGCTGGCCGACGCGCAGACCTCCGGCGGACTGCTGGTCGCCGGCGAGGTGCCGGGCGGGACCGTGATCGGTGAGTTGCGCCCGCGTGGCGAGTCGCTGGTGGAGGTGCGCTGAGGCCGCCGGTACCGTGGCAATTGCGAAAAGTGAGGACAGGTCGCACTGCTCAAATTTGGGCGGAAATGGTCACAGACCGGTAACTTCGCCCCGACTGTCCGCTGCCGACCGGCACCATCGGAGGTGGGCCCGATCCGGAGGCACCACGAGGCGCGGCGAGGAGGCGGCGGCATGACCGAGCTGTGGAATTGGAGAGTCGACGGCGACGTCGACCCCGCGGAGATCTACCAGGCCCTCGCCGACGTCCTCGGCCGCCCGGTGCTGGCCCTCGGCGCGTACCGTCCCATCCGGCCGATCGGCGGGACGGTGCTCTGCGACGTCTGGCGCCGGCCGGGCGACTTCCCGGTCTCGGTGGACTGCTACGGGCCGCCCGGCCTGCCGGAGGGCAGCGCCGTGGCGGCGTTCGCGCACCGGCTGGGCCGGTCCTGCCTGCTGCCCGACGACACCCTGGACGGCGGCCGGTACCTGCTGGTCGACCCGGACGGCACGATGCGCCCGGTGCACTTCGACGTGCGGGACACCGACGAGGGCGAGGTGCTCTCCGGCCGGCGGTTGTGCACCCGGGTCAGCCCGCGCTGCCGCGGCTGGTCACCGTGCCACCAGAGCCGGTGGGCGCCGGACCAGGTGGTCCCGGCCCTGGCCGCGGCCTGACGGCTTCGGCGGGCCGCACCGGACCGGGCCGCGGCCCGACCGCTCAACCCGGTCGCGCCGGACCGGGCTGTGGCCCGACCGCTCAGCGGCCTGCGCCGGACGGGGTGCCGGCGGCGGTCGCGGCCTGGCCGGCGCCGCGGACGACCAACTGGTCGAGCAGGGCGGCGGTGGCGGCGGCCACCGCGTCCACCGCCGCCTCGAACGCGGCGGCGTTGTGCGCCGCGGGGGTACGGAAGCCGCTGATCTTCCGGACGTACTGCAGGGCGGCCGCGCGGACGTCGTCCGGAGTCACCTGCGGCGTGTACGGCTCCCGGAGGGTCTTGATGCTCCGGCACATGGTTGGCCTCCTCGCCCCGAGCGGTGTTCGGTCCTGCGGATATTCTGGCACCGTCATGACTACCGCAGCCCCGGGCAGCCCGCGCACCTACCAGGTGCGTACGTACGGCTGCCAGATGAACGTCCACGACTCGGAGCGGATCTCGGGTCTGCTGGAAGATGCCGGCTATGTCCGCGCCGACGGGCCGGACCAGCCCGACGTGGTGGTGTTCAACACCTGCGCGGTCCGGGAGAACGCCGACAACCGGCTGTACGGCAACCTCGGCCACCTGCGCCCGGTGAAGGACCGCACCCCGGGGATGCAGATCGCGGTCGGCGGCTGCCTGGCCCAGAAGGACCGGGGCGAGATCGTCCGCCGGGCGCCCTGGGTCGACGTGGTCTTCGGCACGCACAACATCGGCTCGCTGCCGGTGCTGCTGGACCGGGCCCGGCACAACGCCGCGGCCGAGGTGGAGATCCTGGAGTCGCTGGAGGTCTTCCCCTCCACCCTGCCGACCCGCCGGGAGTCCAGCTACGCCGGGTGGGTGTCGATCTCGGTCGGTTGCAACAACACCTGCACGTTCTGCATCGTGCCGTCCCTGCGTGGCAAGGAGCGCGACCGCCGGCCGGGCGACATCCTGTCCGAGGTGCGCGCCCTGGTCGACGAGGGTGTGTTGGAGGTCACTCTGCTCGGCCAGAACGTCAACTCGTACGGCGTCGAGTTCGGCGACCGGTTCGCCTTCGGGAAACTGCTGCGCGCCTGCGGTGACGTCGAAGGGCTGGAGCGGGTCCGGTTCACCAGCCCGCACCCGAAGGACTTCACCGACGACGTGATCGCCGCGATGGCCGAGACCCCGAACGTCTGCCCGTCGCTGCACATGCCGTTGCAGTCCGGCTCGGACGACGTGCTGCGGGCGATGCGCCGGTCGTACCGGTCGGAGCGTTACCTGGGGATCATCGACAAGGTCCGGGCCGCGATGCCGGACGCGGCGATCACCACCGACATCATCGTCGGTTTCCCGGGCGAGACCGACGCCGACTTCGAGCGGACGCTGGACGTGGTGCGCGCGGCCCGGTTCTCCTCCGCCTTCACCTTCCAGTACTCCAAGCGCCCCGGCACGCCGGCGGCCACCATGCCCGACCAACTGCCGAAGCAGGTCGTCCAGGAGCGGTACGAGCGGCTGGTCGCCACCCTGGAGGAGATCACCTGGGCGGAGAACCGCGAGCAGGTCGGCCGGACGGTCGAGGTGCTGGTCGCGGTCGGCGAGGGGCGCAAGGACGACCGTACCGGCCGGCTGTCGGGTCGGGCCCGGGACGGCCGGCTGGTCCACTTCGACGCGGGCAGCCTGGCCGGCCGGATCCGGCCGGGTGACCTGGTCGAGACCACGGTCACCTACGCCGCGCCGCACCACCTCAACGCCGACGGGGAGCCGCTGTCGCACCGGCGTACCCGGGCCGGCGACGCGGCCGAGGCGGGCCGCTCACCGCGTACCACCGGGGTGTCGCTCGGCATGCCGACGGTCGGTGCGCCGGCCGCGGCGCCCGCGCCGGTCGGCGGCTGCGCCGCCCAGTGACGTCGGTCGGGGCCCGCCGTGGCGGCGGGCCCCGACCGGGTCGCCGGTCAGACCGAGATCCGACCGGCGCCCGCGCCGCCCGTCACGATCGACTTGACGTTGCTCGCGCTGTCCAGGCTGTACGAGTACGGGATGCTCTTGACGCTGCCGCCGGCCTGGCCGCTGCCGGAGCTGACGAAGTAGTTGTTCCGGGCGACCAGGGTGCCCGGCCCGGAGCTGGCCTCGCCGAGGTGGTACGGGTCCTTGACGTTGTCGAAGTAGTTGCCCTCGACCAGGACGCCGGCGCTCATGGTGGAGGCGACGCCGTAGCCGCTGTTCTTGTAGTAGTAGTTGTTGTAGACGTGGACCGGGTTGCCGAAGCGGACCCGGGGGTGGCGCTGGGTGCTCGCGTCGAACCAGTTGTGGTGGTAGGTCACCCGCAGGTGGCCGGTGTCCTCGGCGGCGTTGTCGTCGCTGTGCCCGAGCAGCATCGACTTGTCGTGGTTGAACACGTGGTTCCACGAGACGGTGACGAAGTCCGAGCCGCGCTTGATGTCGACCGCGCCGTCGTACCCGTTGCTGAACGTGTTGTGGTCGATCCAGACGTTGGTGGCCGACGACTGGACGTTGATCGCGTCGTCGTTCCAGTTCCGGAAGGTGAGGTTCCGGATGATGACGTTGCGGTCGCCGTTGATGTTGAAGCCGCAGCCGACGATTGCCGCGCCGGAGTTGCCGAGGATGGTCTTGTTGGACCGGACCCGCAGCATGCCGGAGCAGTTGATGGTGCCGGAGACCCGGATCACCGCGGCGCTGCTGGAACCGACGGCGGAGGTCAGGGCGGAGGCGCTGGTGACCGTGGTGGTGCCGGCGCTGCCGCCGCCGGTGGTGCCGCCGTTCTGGGTGGCCCAGCCGACCAGGTCGGTCGGCGCGGCGGCGGCCGGTCCGGTGGCGGCGGTGAGGACGCCGGCGACGAGCGCCGAGGCGGTGGCGGCCGTGGCGAGCAGGGTGGCGCGACGACGTGGGGTGATGCGCATGGAGCTTCCCTTCGGTGGGGGCGGATTTCCATGAGGTAAGCGCTTTCCTGATGGAAGCACAGATGGATGTCGATGTAAATAAAAGATGACCGTCAATGTAATCGGCGGCCGTCACCCGATCGGTGACGGCCGCCGGTTCGAGCCGGACGGGCCGGTCAGCAGGCCGCGCCGTTGAGCTTCACGCCGGCCGGCGCCGAGGCCGTGCCGTTGGCGGTGAACCCGACGGTCACCGACGCGCCCGCCGCCAGCGACGACGCGTAGCTCGGCGCCGCGGCGGTGACCGTGCCGCCGGATTGCGTGACGGTGGCGTTCCAGCCGCTGCCCAGGGTCACCCCGGACGGCCAGGTCCAGGTCACCGACCACGGGTTCAGCGTGCCGCTGCCGGTGTTCTTGACGGTCAGTTCACCCTGGAAACCACCCTGCCAGGCGCTGGTCTGCCGGTAGCTGGCCGTGCAGCCGCCGGACGGCGCCGGGGTGGTCGGTCCGCCGGTCGGTCCGCCGGTCGGTCCGCCAGTCGGTCCGCCGGTGGGTCCGCCGGTGGGTCCGCCACCCCCGGTCGGCGGGATCAGGTACGGCGAGATGATGGACTGCTTGGCCTGGTTGACGGTGGTCCAGTCGTCGTTGGCGATGCCGCCGGTGTCACCCGAGTTCGGGTTCCACGCCCAGTACGTGAAGGACATCCCCGTCACGCCGGTGCCGGTGTACGCCAGCAGCTTCTCCAACCACACCTTGTCCTTCGGGTCCTGCATCGTGGTCCCGAACTCGCCCATCATGATCGGCGCGATGTTCTGCTTGTACAGGTAACCCCAGTATTTGTCCCAGATGGCCGGCATGTTCGCCGGATACGTCGGGTCGTCGAACCAGGCCTGGTGGTAGACCGAGGTCGCGTACTCGTGCGGGGAGTAGACCAGCCGGTTGGCGACGTTCAGCCGGACCGGGAACTGGCCCGCCTTGGACAGGTTGCCGCCCCACCAGCCGCAGTCCTCGTCGTTGCTGGGGTCGTTGTCCCACACGTTGGACAGGCCGCCGCTGGGGCAGCTCACCCCCTCCACGAAGATCAGCCAGTTGGGCTGCACCGACAGGATCGCGTTGCCGGCCCGCTCGGCCGCCAACCGCCAGTCCCGGGCGGTGTCCCCGCAACCCCAGCAGGAGCCGGTGGCCGCCGGGTTGGTGCCCTCGGCGTGCGGCTCGTTGTGCAGGTCGGCGCCGATCACCGTGGTGTTGCCGGCGTAGTGCTGGGCCAGCGACTTCCAGTTGGCGATCCAGGTGCTCTCCGGCACCGCGGAGGTGTACCAGAGAGCGGTCTGACCGGCCGCGGTGGGCCGGTGCCGGTCCAGGATGATCCGCATCCCCTTGCTGCCGGCGTAGTCCACCACCTTGTCCAGGATCTGCAGCGGGCTCAGGCCCATCAGGTCCGGGTTGACGTAGTCGTTGATGCTGGTGGCCGCGGCGCCCGGCTTCAGCGCGTCGTCGGAGTACGGCACCCGCAGCGTGTTGTAGCCCAACCTGGCCATGGTGTCGATCTGACCGCGCCACGGGTTGCTCGACCACAGACCGTGGAAGGTCTTGTTGTCGGTCTCCATGCCGAACCAGTTGATGCCGGTGAGCCGGACCGTGGCACCGGTGCTGTCCACGATCTTGTTGCCGTCGGTGTGCAGGTATCCGGTGCCGGTGCCGCCGGGGGCGGCGCTGGCCGTACCGGTCAGGATCGGGGCGGCCAGCGCGCCGGCGGCGGCCACCAGCGCGCCGGCCAGCGCGACGGCGAGCGCCGTCGACCTGGGTGTGCGTGTCATGTGCCAGAGCTCCGTTTCACGGATGTCCGGTCCGCCGCGACGGACCGGTGCCCACGGAAGAGGGGACTGCACGGCGACGGCGCGACGTCGCCGGCGACGACCGCGTACGCGACCGTCGACCGCGGGGACCGGTGACGGATCGTCCCGCACCGCCCCGAACACGTGGTGTTGCCCTGGCTCCGCCGACCAGTGTGATCGACGTCGATGGCGCAGTCAACGCCCGCCGGGAGGCGGACCGTCCGCCGGCCGGTGGGCGGACGGCCCCCGGTCGGATCGCCACCGGCTGCGCGGGGCCTCCGACCGGGAATTGGCGCTGGACCGGCCCGACCCGCCAGGTGACCATGACGGCATGGAACCTGTCACGATCACGGAGGTGCTGGCCGCCCGCCGGCTGCTCGCCGCGCACCTGCCCCCGACCCCGATGTGGACGTATCCCGCGCTGAACGCCGAACTGGGCGCCACCGTGTACGTCAAGCACGAGAACGCCCAGCCGGTCGGCGCGTTCAAGGTACGTGGCGGGATGACCCTCCTCGCCGGGCTGTCCGAGGCCGACCGGAGCCGGGGGGTGGTCAGCTTCTCCACCGGCAACCACTCGCAGTCCCTGGCGTACGCCGGCGCGGCGCTGGGAGTCCGGTGTGTGCTGGTCATGCCGGCCGAGGCCAATCCGGCGAAGGTCCGGGCCGTCCGGGCGCTCGGCGCGGAGGCGGTCCTGCACGGTGCCGATCTCGCCGGGGCGCAGGAGCACGCCGAGCACCTCGCCCGGACCGAGAAGATGCACCTGGTGAGCCCCGGCGACACCCGCGAGTTGATCGCCGGGGTCGGCACGCTGTACCTGGAGATCGTGGCGGCGGTGCCGGATCTGGACGCGATCGTCGTACCGGTGGGCAGCGGCACCGGTGCGGCGGCGGCCTCGGTCGTGACGACGGCGTTGGCGCCGTCCTGCCGGGTGGTGGCGGTGCAGTCCGCGGCGGCACCGGCCGCGCACGACTCGTGGCGGGCCGGCGCCTGCGTCACCCGGCCCAACCTGACCCGGGTCGAGGGACTGGCCACCGGTCGCGGCTTTGACCTTCCGCAGCGGATGATGCGGTCGCGGCTGGCCGACTTCCTGCTGGTCACCGACGAGCGGATCGGCGTCGCCCAGCGGCTGCTGGCCAGCCACGCGCACACCCTCGCCGAGGGGGCCGGAGCGGCCGGAGTGGCGGCGCTGCTGGACCACCGCGACGCCTTCGCCGGTCAGCGGGTGGCGGTGGTCTGCACCGGTGGCAACGCCAGTCCGGCCGAGCTGGCGGCGCTCGGCCCGGAAACCGCCGGTTGAGCCGTCGCCGGCGGTTCACCGGAGACACCCGCCGACCCGGCCCGCATCGGCGGGCCGGGCCGGGACGGTCGGTCAGCTGGTCTGTTCGGCCAACTGGAGGAACTGCCGCTTGGCGGCCAGGGCCTGCTCCGCCTCGCGGATCCGCTTGGTGTCGCCGGCCGCCTGGGCCCGGGCGAGCCGCTGCTCCGCCTCGGCGACCTGGTCACGCATCTGGGCCAGCAGCGGGTTGGCCGACGGCTCGGTACGCCGCCAGGCGGTGTCCATCGCCTGGCGGACCTTCTCGTCGATCGCCCGCATCCGGCGGTCCAGCCCGGCCGCGGCCTCCCGGGGCACCCGGCCCGCGTCGTGCCACTGGGCCTGGATCTCCCGCAGCTTGGCCTGCGCCGCCCGCGGGTCGGCGTCGACGTCGACCGCCTCCGCCTCCGCCAGCAACGCCTGCTTGCGTTCCAGGTTGGCGCGCTGCTCGGAGTCGCGGGCCGAGAAGACCTCGCTGCGCCGGGAGAAGAAGCCGTCCTGGGCGGCACGGAACCGTTCCCAGAGCTTCTGCTCGGCCTCCTTGGAGGCCCGCGGCGCGGCCTTCCACTGGGTCATCAGCTCCTTGAGCCGGCCGGCCGTGGCACCCCAGTCGGTCGACTCGGCCAGCGACTCGGCCTCCGCGACCAACTCCTCCTTGGCGGACTGCGCCTGCTTGCGCTGGGCGTCGAGGCTGGCGAAGTGGGCGCCACGCCGGCGGGTGAAGCCGTCCCGGGCGGCGGCGAACCGCTTCCACAGCTCGCCGTCGGTCTTCTTGTCGACCCCGCGGATGGCCTTCCACTCCTCAAGGATCTCCTTGAGCCGGTCACCGGCGGTCTTCCAACCGGTGGACTCGGCCGCCAACAGTTCGGCCTCCTCGACCAGCGCGGTCTTGCGGGCCAGGGCCTCCGCGCGGGCCGTCTCCCGGGCGGCCTTGGCCTCACCGGCCTTCTCCTCGGCCAGGATGGCCATCTTGTCCAGCCGGGCGGCGAGCGCGTCGATGTCGCCCACGACGTGCGCCTCGGCCAACGAGGCACGGATCCGGCGCACGGTGGTCAACGAGTGCCCCGCGTCGGCCGCCCCGGAGTTGAGTCGCGCCTCGGTCAGATCGACCTCGGTGACCAGGTCGGCGAAGCGGCGGGCGAAGTGAGCCAGGCCTTCCTCCGGCGCGCCCGCCTGCCAGGAACCGACCACCCGCTCGCCGTCGGCGGTCTTGACGTAGACGGTGCCGTCCTCGTCCACCCGTCCGAAGGCAGTCCAGTCGCTCATCTTCTCAGTCCTCGTTCTCCCGGCGTCCGAACGGGCCGTTCCGCCCGCTCGACCGCCGCCACGGCGCAGTCATGTTGCAGCGAAGTTTCTCCTCGGCATTGTCACAGGTGCCACCCCGTCCGCGTCGAGCGCCTGTCCGTGACCGTGACCATACGGTGTCCTACGGGCCGCGCGGTCGATCCCGGGGCGCGCGCCGCAGGGCGACCGGGCCGCGCCGGTTACCGTAAGGGCGTGCCACTGGTCGCCGCCGCCGTCTGCCCACATCCGCCCCTGCTGGTGCCCGAGATCGCGGGTGCCGCGGCGCCCGAGTTGGACGATCTCCGGACCGCCTGCGACGCGGCCGTGGACCGGCTCTGGGAGTCGGGCGCGCGGCGATTGGTGGTCGTCGGTGGCGATCGCGTCACCCGTGAGCACTATTTCCCTTTCGTCGGTACGTTCGCCCCCTGGGGAGCGCCCGTCCAGGTCGGCCTCGGCGCGGACTCGGCCGCGGTCGACCCAGCCGACGTCCCGCCGATCGGGGACCGGCCGGCGTTGCCGCTGAGCCTGTTGGTCGGCACCTGGCTGCTGCGTCGCCGGGTCGACCGGTGGCGGGCCGCCGGACGGTCCGGGCACCCGGTCACGTACCAGATGGTCGGGCTGGCCGACGACGGGCCTGACGGCCCGCTCGGTGGCCCGGCCGACGGTGGGCCGTGGGCGATGCTGGTGCTGGGCGACGGGTCGGCCTGCCGCGGGCCCGACGCCCCCGGGAACTTCGATCCGCGCGCCGAGCCGTACGACGCGGCGGTGGCCGCCGCCCTCGCCACCGCCGACGCCGACGCCCTGCTGGCGCTGACCGCCCCCGGGCCGGCCGCCGAGCTGCGGGTCGCCGGTCGGTCGTCCTGGCAGGCCCTGGCCCGCGCGGTACGGGCGGCCGGTGGCCGGTGGCGGGCGGAGCTGTCCTACCACGCGGCGCCGTACGGCGTCGGTTATCTCGTCGCCAGCTGGGAACGCGGATGAGCCCGCCGGTCGTCGCCGTGGTCGGACCGACCGCGGCGGGCAAGTCCGCGCTGAGCCTCGCGCTGGCCCGGGAACTCGACGGCGAGGTGGTCAACGCCGACTCGATGCAGCTCTACCGGGGGATGGACATCGGGACGGCCAAGCTGACCGTCGCCGAGCGGGCCGGAACGCCGCACCACGTCCTGGACATCTGGGACGTCACCGAGCCGGCCAGCGTGGCCGAGTACCAGCGGGCGGCCCGGGCCGCGGTGGACGACATCCGGGCCCGGGGTCGGGTCCCGCTGCTGGTCGGCGGTTCCGGCCTGTACGTCCGGGCGGTGCTGGAGGAGTTCGACTTCCCCGGCACCGACCCGGCGGTCCGCGGCCGGCTGGAGGCGGAGTTGGCCCTGGTCGGCCCGGCCGTGCTGCACGACCGGCTACGGGCCGCCGACCCGGCCGCGGCGGCTGCCATCCTGCCCGGCAACGGCCGGCGGATCGTCCGGGCCCTGGAGGTGATCGAGCTGACCGGGGCACCCTTCACCGCGGCGCTGCCCGAGCCCCGCCCGTACTACCGGGCGGTGCAGCTCGGCGTCGACCTGGACACCGCCGTACTGGACGAGCGGATCGCCCGGCGGGTGGACCGGATGTGGGCGGACGGTCTGGTGGCCGAGACCGACCGGCTGGTCGGGCGGGGCTTGCGGACCGGCCGGACCGCCGGCCGGGCGCTGGGCTACCAGCAGGTGTTGCGGCTGTTCGACGGGGAACTCACCGAGGAACAGGCCCGGGACGAGACCGTCCGGGCCACCCGGCGGTTCGTCCGCCGGCAGCGCTCCTGGTTCCGCCGGGACCAGCGGATCGACTGGCTGGACGCCGCCCGGCCGGACCTGGTCGAGGCCGCGCTGCACGCGCTGCGGGCGGTTCGGGGATGATGGCGGGATGCGGTTCAGCAAGGGCCATGGCGCCGGCAACGACTTCGTGATCCTGCCCGACCCGGACGGACGGTTGACGCTCGGGCCCGCCCAGGTCGCGGCGCTGTGCGACCGGCACCGGGGGATCGGCGCCGACGGCGTGCTGCGGGTGGTCCGGTCGGCGAAACACCCGGAGGCCGTCGACCACGCGGGCGCCGCCGAGTGGTTCATGGACTACCGCAACGCCGACGGCTCGACCGCCGAGATGTGCGGCAACGGGGTCCGGGTCTTCATCCGCTACCTGCTCACCACCGGCCTGGCCGAGGCCACCGCCGGCAATCTCCCGATCGCCACCCGGGCCGGCGTCGTGCGCGCCCGGATCGACGGCGACACCATCGCCGTCGACCTGGGCCGACCCCGGGTGTACGACCGGAGCACCGCGACCCTGGGTCAGCTCACCCTGCCCGGTACGGCGGTGGACTGTGGCAACCCGCATCTGGTCTGCCCGCTGCCGGGCGGGGTCGAACTGGCCGACCTGGACCTCACCCGGTCGCCCGGATTCGACCCGGCGACCTTCCCGGACGGCGTGAACGTGGAGTTCACCACACCGGGTGAACCGGTCGGGGGCGCCGACCTGCACGTCCGGATGCGGGTCCACGAACGGGGCTCGGCCGAGACCCTGGCCTGCGGCTCCGGGGCCTGCGCCGTCGCGGCGGTCGCCCTGCGCGACGCCGGGCTGGACACCGGCGTGGTGGCCGTCGACGTGCCGGGCGGTCGGCTGACCGTCACCGTCGGTGCCGACAGCGGTTGGCTCGCCGGCCCGGCCGTGCTGGTCGCGCACGGCGAACTCGACCCGGCGGCGTTCCCGGCCTGATCCGCGTTCCCGGCCTGGTCCGGCGTCAGTCGGCGAGCGGGCTGGCCGGGGCGGCCGCCTCCTGGGCGATCTCCGGCAGGTCCACCGGACCCGGATCGGCCGCCGGCCGTGGGGCCGGGCTCTGCGCGGCGGCCCGGACGGCGGCGGCCACCGCGGGGGCCACCCGTGGGTCGAACACGCTCGGCACGATCACCGTCGGGTTGATCTTGTCCTCGCCCACCACGTCCGCGATGGCCTGCGCGGCGGCGATCGCCATCTCCTCGGTGAACTCCTCGGCGTGCGCGTCGAGCATGCCGCGGAACACACCGGGGAAGGCGAGCACGTTGTTGATCTGGTTGGGCTGGTCGGACCGGCCGGTGGCCACCACCGCGGCGTGCTTGCGCGCATCCCGGGGGTCGACCTCCGGATCCGGGTTCGCCAGCGCGAAGACGATCGAGTCCGGGGCCATCGTGGCGATGTCGTCCCCGGTGAGCAGATTGGGGGCGCTCACCCCGATGAAGACGTCGGCGCCTCGGACCGCACCGGCCAGGTCGCCCGCGTAGTTGGCCGCGTTGGTGTTCTCGGCCAGCCACTGCCAGGCCGGGTTCAGGTCGGCCAGCCCGCGGTGCAGGGCGCCCTGCCGGTCGCACGCGATGATGTCGCCCACGCCCTGGCGGAGCAGCAGCTTCATGATCGCCGTACCGGCGGCGCCCGCACCGGAGACCACCACCCGGACGTCGGCCAGCCGCTTGCCCACCACCCGCAGCGCGTTGGTCAGCGCGGCCAGCACGCAGATCGCGGTACCGTGCTGGTCGTCGTGGAAGACCGGGATGTCCAGCAGCTCCCGCAGCCGGGCCTCGATCTCGAAGCACCGCGGCGCGGCGATGTCCTCCAGGTTGATCCCGCCGTACTGCGGGGCGATGGCCCGCACGATCGACACGATCTCGTCGGTGTCCTGGGTGTCCAGCACCACCGGCCAGGCGTCCACCCCGCCGAACCGCTTGAACAGGGCGGCCTTGCCTTCCATCACGGGAAGGGAGGCGGCCGGCCCGATGTTGCCCAGGCCCAGCACCGCGCTGCCGTCGGAGACCACCGCGACCGTGTTCCGCTTGATCGTCAACCGGCGGGCGTCGTCGGGATTCTCGGCGATCGCCAGGCAGACCCGGGCGACGCCGGGGGTGTACGCCCGGGACAGCTCGTCCCGGTTCCGCAGGGCGACCTTCGGGCTGACCTCGATCTTTCCGCCCAGGTGCAGCAGGAAGGTGCGGTCGGAGACCTTCCGGACATTGACCCCGTCCAGCCCCGTCAGCGCCTTGACCACCTGGTCGGCGTGCGCGGCGTCGGCGGTGTCGCAGGTCAGGTCGACGATCACCTGGGTGGCGTCCGAGTCGACCACGTCCAGGGCGGTGACGATCGCGCCGGCCTCGCCGACACAGGTGGTCAACCGGCCGATGGCCGACGCGTCGGCGGTGACGCTGATCCGGATCGTGATCGAGAATCCGGCGCTCGGCAGGCGGGTGATCGCCACGTGTTCCCTCCGGTGTCGTCGTCCGCGGCGGTGCGGATCGATCTCGCATTCTTCCCCGCCGCCGGACGGGCCCGTACGTCAGGGGGGTGCCGGGCAGCCCGCTGACCGGCCCGCCGAGCCGGTCGACCGGCCGGCCGGATCGACCGGCGCCGACAGAATCGGCCCGATATGCGGGTGCGGCGGGCGGACCGGCGTGTCACGATTGATCCGTCATCACCAGGACTGACGGGAGATCAGCTTGCGAGACCAGGAGCGCTTCGTCCGGTCGGCGGACGAAGACCTCGACGCCACCACCGGCGAGTTGGAGTTGGCGGACCGGCAGGCGTTGCGCCGGGTCGCCGGTCTCTCCACCGAGCTCACCGACATCACCGAGGTCGAATACCGACAACTGCGGCTGGAGCGGGTCGTCCTGGTCGGCGTCTGGACCGAGGGCTCCGTCACGGACGCCGAGAACTCGCTGGCCGAGCTGGCCGCGCTCGCCGAGACGGCCGGGTCGCAGGTGCTCGAAGGGCTGATCCAGCGGCGCGACCGCCCCGATCCGGCCACCTACATCGGCCGGGGCAAGGTGGACGCCCTCGGGGCGATCGTGCTCGACTCCGGCGCGGACACGGTGATCTGCGACGGCGAGCTGTCCCCGTCGCAGCTGCGCAACCTGGAGCAGCGGATCAAGGTGAAGGTGGTCGACCGGACCGCCCTGATCCTGGACATCTTCGCCCAGCACGCCAAGAGCAAGGAGGGCAAGGCCCAGGTCGAGCTGGCCCAGCTCGAATACCTGATGCCCCGGCTGCGTGGCTGGGGCGAGACGCTGTCCCGGCAGAGCGGCGGCAGCGCCCGCGGTGGTGGCGCGGGCGGCGGCGTGGGTGTGCGTGGCCCGGGTGAGACCAAGCTGGAGACCGACCGGCGCCGGATCCGGCACCGGATCGCCCGGCTGCGCCGTGAGATCAAGTCCATGCGTACGGTCCGCCAGACCAAGCGGTCCCGGCGGTCCCGCAACGCGGTGCCGGCGGTGGCGATCGCCGGATACACCAACGCCGGCAAGTCCAGCCTGCTCAACCGGCTGACCGGGGCGGGGGTGCTGGTGGAGGACGCGCTGTTCGCGACCCTGGACCCGACCACCCGGCGGGCCGAGGCGTCCGACGGGCGGGTCTACACGCTGTCCGACACGGTGGGCTTCGTCCGGCACCTGCCGCACCAGATCGTCGAGGCGTTCCGCTCCACGTTGGAGGAGGTGGCCGAGGCCGATCTCGTGCTGCACGTGGTGGACGGGGCGCACCCGGATCCGGAGGAGCAGGTCCGTGCCGTCCGCGAGGTGCTCGCCGAGGTGGGCGCGGACCGGCTGCCGGAGTTGCTGGTGGTCAACAAGACCGACGCGGCGGACGAGGAAACCCTGCTGCGGCTCAAGCGGGCCTGGCCGGAGGCGGTGTTCGTGTCCGCCCGGGCGGGTCGGGGAATCGACGAACTGCGGGCGACGATCGAGGACCGGTTGCCCCGGCCTCCGATCGAGGTCCGGGCCGTCGTGCCGTACGACCGGGGTGAGCTGGTGGCCCGGGTGCACCGGCGGGGCGAGGTGCTCTCGACCAGCCACACCGGTGCCGGGACGGTGCTGCACGTCCGGGTGGACGAGGCGTTGGCGGCCGAACTCGCTCCGTACCGGTCGGAGCCGGACCGGGTGGCGGGAGCCTCGCGCGCGTCCCGGTGACCGATCACCGGTACCTCGCCGCACGGGCGCGCCGTGCGACACTGGGCCCATGCGGCGCGGTGTCTCCTCGATCATGATGGTTCTCGGCCTTACCGTCGCGAATCTTCCGTTCGCTGCGAGCGCCGCCGCGGCCGGTCCGGTCGCCGGGCCGGCCGGTCCGGCCCTGGCCGGCCGGGCGGCTGCCGGTGGGCAGAAGGTCTGCAAGGTCACCGACGCCCGGTTGCGGGAGTTGTCCGGGCTGGTGGCCACCAAGACCGGTTACATCGTGATCAACGACGGTACGGAGATCGCGAACCGCAAGCGGGTCTTCTTCCTCGACGCCAAGTGCAAGGTCACCAAGGCGGTCGAGTACAGCGGCAACGGGCCGCGGGACACCGAGGACCTCGCCCTGTCGGCGGACGGCAAGACGCTCTGGATCGCCGACATCGGCGACAACGCGACCAGCAGCGACCGGCGGACCAGCGTCGCGCTGTGGAGCATGCCCGCCGACGGGTCGAAGAAGCCGGTGCTGCACCGGCTCAGCTATCCGGAACGCAAGCCGCGCGACGCCGAGGCGCTGCTGATGGCCGACGACGGTACGCCGATCATCATCACCAAGACCACCGGCAAGGCCGAGGTGTTCACCCCGACCGCCGCGCTGAAGACGGACAACACCGATCCGGTCCCGATGAAGAAGGCCGGCGAGGTGACGCTGCCCAAGACCACCACGGAGAACCCGCTGCAGGCGGCCGGGCGGTTGGCCATCACCGGCGCCACCCGGTCGGCCGACGGCAGCAAGGTGGTGCTGCGCACGTACTCGGACGCGTTCGAGTACGACGTCGCGGGCGGGGACATCGTGAAGGCGATCACCACCGGTACGCCCCGGGTGACGGCGCTGGCCGACCCGTTCGGCGAGGCGATCGCCTACTCCGCCGACGGTGCCTCGTACGTGACGGTCTCCGACGCGGGGACGCTGGGGGACGAAGCCGAGGTCAACATCCTGACCTACCAGCCGACCACGGCGACCGCGCCGGTCAACGTCGAGGCCACCGCCGGCAAGTCCGGGTCGAAGGGTTCGTTCCTGGGCTCGCTGACGCTGCAGGACATCACGTACCTGATCGGAGCGGTCGGCCTGCTCGGCGCGATCCTGGTCGGTGTCGGCATCTTCGGCATCATGCGGGCCCGCAAGCGGCGGGCCGAGGAACCCGGCGAGGACGACCGGTCGACGGGCGCGGCGGCTGGCTCGGCACCGCCCCCGCCGGTCACCCCGGCCCGCGGCGGGGCGGCCCCGGCCCGCGGCGGGCCCGAGAACAGCGGTGGTTGGGGGCGGCCCGAGGACAGCGGCGGTTGGGGGCAGCCCGGCGCCCGACCGGCGAACCACCCCGAACCGGGTGGTGCCGGCCGTCCGGCCGGTGCCGGTCGGCCGGGTGGCGGCGGGGTCTACGGCGGCGGCAAGCCCGCGGGCGGGGTCTACGGCGGCGGTGGCGCCACGCGCCCGGCCGGTGGCGTCTACGGCGGCGGACAGCCCCGTGACCAGGGCGGCGGTCCCGGTGGCAATGTGTACGGCGGCGGCGGACCTCGCGGCCGGTACCACGACGAGGGCCCGGTCAACGGACGGCCGCCCGGCGGTCCGCAGGGCGACCGCGGCGGGCCGCGCCGACAACCGCCGCCGGGGCGTGGTGGCTACGACGACGAGTACCGCTGAGCCGACGGACGGCTACCGGACCGGGACGGGACGGGTACCGCTGAGCCGACGGCGCGGGCACGGGTGGCCGTGCCCGCCTTCGGTCGGCGCGGTCAGATCCGGCGCAGCACCGCCACGACGCGGCCCATGATGGTGGCGTCGTCCCCGGCGATCGGGTCGAAGGCGGGGTTCTGCGGCATCAACCACACGTGCCCGTCCCGACGCCGGTAGGTCTTCACGGTCGCCTCGCCGTCGAGCATGGCCGCGACGATCTCGCCGGAGTTGGCGGTCGGCTGCTGCCGGACCACCACCCAGTCACCGTCACAGATCGCCGCGTCGAGCATCGAGTCGCCCTTGACCTGGAGCATGAACACCTCGCCCTCGCCCACCAGCTCGCGGGGGAGGGGGAAGACGTCCTCGACCGCCTGCTCGGCCAGGATCGGGCCACCGGCGGCGATCCGGCCGAGCATCGGCACGTACGCCGGGGTGGGTCGTTGGGCCCGGGCGGCCTCGTCGTCGACCAGATCGCTGGGCGGCCGGACGTCGACCGCCCGGGGCCGGTTCGGGTCGCGCCGCAGGAAGCCCTTCCGCTCCAGCTCCTTGAGCTGGTAGGCAACGCTGGACGGGGAGACCAGGCCGACCGCCTCGCCGATC
Organism: Micromonospora zhanjiangensis; assembly: GCF_042650605.1. Taxonomy (NCBI): domain Bacteria; kingdom Bacillati; phylum Actinomycetota; class Actinomycetes; order Micromonosporales; family Micromonosporaceae; genus Micromonospora; species Micromonospora zhanjiangensis. Next base: position 378,374 of record NZ_JBHSBN010000002.1, read on the forward strand.
TCACGCACGCTCGGCGGGTAGCCGTAGCGCTCCACCCAGTCCCGGATGAACTCCAGGATCCGTCGTTGCCGGGCGGTCAGATCGGCGGTCACCAGGTCGGGGAAGGTGCTCACCACCGGTGTGACCGAGCGCACCGCGGGCGGCGCGTTGCGGGTTCGCGTGGCGCCCCGACGGCGCGCGGCAGTGGCGCCCGCCTCGGCGGCGGCGCTCGGGTGCGGCTGCTTCTGCCGGCTCGTGCGGTCGTCGGTCGACACGTCCGTCCTCCCTGGTTCGGCGGTGAGTGCCCGGTGCTGCTGGATCCGGTGGCGCTGGCTGTCGTGCTGGTCGCTGCGGTGCGCCCGGTGCCGGTCCGCCGCGGTTCGCACCGCGGCGGTCGGCGCCGGTTGTTCATGACCGTATAGGTGAGATCGGTCAGTTTCAAACATCTGTACGACCTGCCTTCGGCGTGTCGTGGCCGGAAGCTCGACATCCGTACGCCTGTTCTGATAGACCATCGTACGTCCGTTCGATAGAACGGGTGTACGATCTTGGAGGTGGCCGTGGCTGCGACGGGTCTGTCCGGGGCGCGGAGGTCGGCGACGGCGGGCGGTGGTCGGCTGCGGCTGACCCGGCGGGGGCGGGTCGCGGTGGTCGTCTTCTTCCTGCTGTCGCTCACCGGGCTGGTGCTGGTGCTCGCCCCCGCCTCCCGGGCCGGCGGCCCACCCGGCCCGGACCCGGTCGCCGTCGTGCAGCCGGGCGACACGCTCTGGTCGGTGGCCGAGCGGCATCTGCCGGGCCGGGACCCGTTCGCCACGATCGCCGAGATCCGGCGACTCAACGGGCTGCCCGACAACGTCGTGCACCCCGGTCAACGGCTGGCGCTCCCGGCCCGCCGGTAACCCTCCGCCCGGTCCCGGTGTTGGGTGAGTGACGACGCGCCGGGGGTGAGTCACGGCACGTCGGCAACACGCCGGCCAACTTGACCACGACCGGCCCGCGGCCTACCGTCGACCCCTAGATGTAGTAGTCACACGGGTGTAAGTCGTCCACAGGTTGGGTTCGACCACCCGAGGCTCTCCGGTAGGCTCCACACCGGCGACGGTCGCCCGACGGCACCGGCCGTCGGGGTCGGCGCGTGCCCGGAAGGCCGGTGGCGTCCGGGGCGACGAGAGGAGAACGGCCATGCGGTGCCCGTACTGCCGGCACGCCGACTCCCGGGTCGTCGACTCCCGCGAGGCCGACGACGGCCAGTTGATCCGCCGCCGGCGCTCCTGCCCGGAGTGCGGCAAGCGGTTCACCACCGTCGAGGAGCCGGTGCTCGCCGTGGTCAAGCGCAGCGGGGTGACCGAACCCTTCAGCCGCACGAAGATCATCGGCGGAGTGCGGAAGGCCTGCCAGGGTCGGCCGGTCGACGAGGACGCGATCGCCCTGCTCGCCCAGCGGGTGGAGGAGACGGTCCGCGCCAAGGGCGCCGCCGAACTGCCCAGTCACGAGGTCGGACTGGCCATCCTCGGCCCGTTGCGCGATCTGGACGAGGTGGCCTACCTCCGCTTCGCCAGCGTCTACCGCTCGTTCGACTCGTTGGCGGACTTCGAACGGGAAATCGAGGAACTGCGCGCCGCCGCGGCCGCCCGGACGCGGTCCGCCGAGGGCGCCGCCGCCGGAACCGGCGACGGGTGATCGCGGGCCCGGCCGTACCAACTGGATTCTTTTGTTTTGATCATGACGGATGTGCGGCGGGTCGACCGCGCACGCGAGGGGGCGGATGAGTATGGCGGCGGATGGCGTGACAGTCAGCAAGGGACGGAACCGGGCGACCGGGCCGACCGGGCTCAAGGTCGAACGGGTGTGGACCACCGAGGGCGTACACCCGTATGACGAGGTGACGTGGGAACGCCGCGACGTCGTGATGACGAACTGGCGGGACGGCTCGATCAACTTCGAGCAGCGCGGGGTGGAGTTCCCCGAGTCCTGGAGCGTCAACGCGGCCAACATCGTGACCACCAAGTACTTCCGCGGCGCGGTCGGCACCGCGGAGCGGGAGTGGTCGCTGCGGCAGCTCATCGACCGGGTGGTCAAGACCTACCGGGCGGCGGGCGAGCAGCACGGCTACTTCGCCTCCCCGGCCGACGCCGAGATCTTCGAGCACGAGCTGACCTGGATGCTGCTGCACCAGGTGTTCAGCTTCAACTCGCCGGTCTGGTTCAACGTCGGAACCAGCTCACCTGCGCAGGTCTCGGCATGTTTCATCCTTTCTGTGGATGATTCGATGGATTCGATCCTCGACTGGTACAAGGAAGAGGGGCTGATCTTCAAGGGTGGCTCGGGGTCCGGGGTCAACCTGTCCCGGATCCGATCCAGCCGGGAGCTGCTCTCCAGCGGGGGCACCGCCTCCGGCCCGGTCAGCTTCATGCGCGGCGCGGACGCCTCGGCCGGCACCATCAAGTCCGGCGGCGCCACCCGGCGGGCGGCCAAGATGGTCATCCTGGACGTCGACCACCCGGACGTCGAGGAGTTCGTCGTCACCAAGGCCCGCGAGGAGCACAAGATCCGTGCGTTGCGGGACGCCGGCTTCGACATGGACCTGGGCGGGTCCGACATCGTCAGCGTCCAGTACCAGAACGCCAACAACTCGGTCCGGGTCTCCGACGAGTTCATGCGGGCGGTGGAGGAGAACGGAAAGTTCGACCTGCGGGGCCGGCTCGACGGCGCGGTGATCGACACCATCGACGCCAAGGGACTGTTCCGCACCATCGCCCAGGCCGCCTGGGAGTGCGCCGACCCGGGCCTGCAGTACGACGACACCATCAACGACTGGCACACCTGCCCGGAGACCGGTCGGATCACCGCGTCGAACCCGTGCTCGGAGTACCTGCACCTGGACAACTCGTCCTGCAACCTGGCCTCGCTGAACCTGATGAAGTTCCTGCGCGCCGACGGCGGCTTCGAGGTGGAGAAGTTCGTCCGGTCGGTGGAGTTCGTCATCACCGCGATGGACATCTCGATCTGCTTCGCCGACTTCCCGACCGAGAAGATCGGCGAGACCACCCGCGCCTACCGGCAGCTCGGCATCGGCTACGCCAACCTCGGCGCGCTGCTGATGGCCAGCGGCATGCCGTACGACTCGGAGAACGGCCGGTCGCTGGCCGCCGCGATCACCTCGCTGATGACCGGTACGGCGTACCGGCGCTCGGCCGAGCTGGCCGGCGTGGTCGGCGCGTACGACGGGTACGCCCGCAACGCCGAGCCGCACAAGCGGGTGATGCGCAAGCACGCCGCCGCCAACGACGAGATCAAGCCGGCCGGCCCGGTGGCCACCGCGATCGTCCGGGAGGCGACCCGGCAGTGGACCCAGGGCAACAAGATCGGCGAGAAGTCGGGCTGGCGTAATTCGCAGGCCTCGGTGCTGGCGCCCACCGGTTGCCTCACTCCGGACACCATGGTCACCACCGACCGAGGGCTGATGCGCCTCGGTGAGATCGGCGATGTCTACGGCGACCGCTGGCAGGACTTGGACATGCGGGTCTCCACGGACGAGGGTGCTCGCCAGGCGACGAAGTTCTTCGTCAACGGCGAGGAACCCACTCGACGCGTGGTGACCGACGGCGGGTACCGGATCCAGGGCACCCTGGCCCACCGGATCAAGGTCGTCGACCCGCAGTCCGGTGAGTGGGTGTGGAAGCGGATGGCGGACGTCGCCGCGGGTGACGTGGTGCCGATCCAGCTCGGCACGCTGGTCGGCGAGCCGCGACGGGTGCCGCTTCCGGTGCTTGACCAGGCGTACTACACCGACGACCGTCGTTTGCACGTGCCCGACGAGGTCGACGCGGACCTGGCCGAGCTGGTGGGCTACTTCATGGGCGACGGCAGCCTGCACGCCAAGGGCATCCGGTTCTGCGTGGCGGACACCGACCTCGACGTCGTCGAGCGGCTCCGGGTGCTCGGCAAGGGGCTGTTCGGCCTGGAACCGGTCGTGACGGCGCAGACCGGTTACCAGGAGGTGACCCTGCAGTCGGTGCGGCTGGCCCGGTGGTGGCAGGCGGCCGGTTTCGCGAAGGTCCTGCCGCACGCTGACCACGGTGGCAAGGGCTGGACTCCGCGAGTCCCGTCGGCCCTGCTGGAGACCAACGATGTCACCGTCTACGCGGCATTCCTGCGCGGCCTCTTCGAGGCCGACGGGACGGTGCTGGCCGGCGTGCCATCGGTCTCGACGTCGACGGAGTCGTTCGCCGCGGAGGTGCGCACGCTCCTGCTCACGCTCGGAATGGCGACGACCACCCGGCGCACGACCAGCGGTATGGGCTCCGACATCTGGCAGGTCCGGCTGCGCAACATGGAGCACGCGATCGGGTTCGAGGAGATCGTCGGCTTCATCGGCGACCGTAAGGCCCGGCTGCTGGTCGTCGAGCCGACCCAGACCGGCAACCGGGACCGGATCCACCTGCCCGCACCGGTCTGGGACCTGCTGGTGCCGGCCGGGCACGAGCTGCGCGGCCCGGTCGTCCAGTCGCTGCGGAAGACCGGCGGGGTGCCCCGGGCGGTGGCGATGCGGATCTTCGCCGAGACCGGCGACGACCGGCTGGGCCAGGCGCTCGGATACCTGTTCGAGACGGTCGCGGCGAACGAGGACGGTGGCATCCAGCCGACGTACGACCTCTCGGTGCCGGCGAACGTGACCTACGTGGCCTCCGGCTTCGTGAGCCACAACACCATCGGCCTGATGATGGACTGCGACACCACCGGGGTCGAGCCGGACCTGGCCTTGGTCAAGTTCAAGAAGCTGGTCGGCGGCGGGTCGATGCAGATCGTCAACCAGACCGTGCCGCGCGCCCTGCGCAGCATCGGGTACCCGGAGGAGCAGGTCGAGGCGATCGTCGAGCACATCGCCGACCACGGTCACGTGGTGGACGCGCCGGGCCTGAAGACCGAGCACTACCCGGTCTTCGACTGCGCGATGGGTGAGCGGTCGATCGCCCCGATGGGGCACGTCCGGATGATGGCCGCGGTGCAGCCGTTCATCTCGGGTGCCATCTCCAAGACGGTCAACATGCCGGAGGCGGCCACCGTCGAGGACGTCGAAAAGATCTACTTCGAGGGCTGGAAGCTGGGTCTCAAGGCGCTGGCCATCTACCGGGACAACTGCAAGGTGGGCCAGCCGCTGTCGGTGGCCAAGACCGAGAAGGCCACCGCGCCGGCACCGGTCCAGGCGGCCGTGGCGGAGAAGACCGTCGAGAAGGTCGTCGAGTACCGCCCGGTGCGCAAGCGGCTGCCGAAGAAGCGCCCGTCGGAGACGGTCTCCTTCTCGGTGGGCGGGGCCGAGGGCTACCTGACCGCGTCGTCGTACCCGGACGACGGGCTGGGTGAGGTCTTCCTCAAGATGTCCAAGCAGGGCTCCACCCTGGCCGGGGTGATGGACGCCTTCTCGGTGGCCATCTCGATCGGTCTGCAGTACGGGGTGCCGCTGGAGACGTACGTCAGCAAGTTCACCAACATGCGGTTCGAGCCGGCCGGCATGACCGACGACCCGGACGTCCGGATGGCCGCCTCGGTGATGGACTACATCTTCCGTCGGCTGGCGCTGGACTTCCTGCCCTACGAGCGGCGGGCGGAGCTGGGCATCTTCACCGCCAAGGAGCGGGCCGCCCAGCTGCGCGCCGAGGCCGACGCGGAGGCCGGGGTGGACCTGACCGCGATGGCCGCGTCGGCACCGGTGGAGGAGAAGCACGACGCGGTCGAGACCGGTTCCGACGCGGTCAAGGCCACCGGTTCGACGGAGGTCGCGGCGGCCAAGCCGGCGCCGCGGGTCGGCTCGTCGACCGAGTTGCTGGAGGCGGTGATCGGCAAGGCCGCCGACGCGCCGCTCTGCTTCACCTGCGGTACGAAGATGCGCCCGGCCGGCAGCTGCTACGTCTGCGAGGGCTGCGGCTCCACCTCCGGCTGCAGCTGAACCCGGCCAGCGGGTACGGACAACTGAATTCTGTTAGTCGCTGATCGGGGAGTCGGGCTTCGGCCCGGCTCCCCGATCTCGTTCTCACCAGCAGCGAAAGTGAGGTACGGTCGTTAACTGAGTACGTGAGGTACTTGACGTACGTATGTCGGCGCTCCGGTGTTCGAGCGGGTAGGGGAGTTGCCATGTCTGCCATCCATTTCGATAGTTACACCGAGGCGCGGGCCCACCTGAAGGACCTGCTTGACGCGGCCGAGCGGGGTCGGGTCGCCACCGTGCGGCGGGATAACCGAACGACGGCTTTCGTCGACCGTGAGCGACTGCGCTTCTTCCTCGCCGCCGTCTGCCCGTCCCGGGCCCAGGTCGTCGCCGAGGACGGCGGATGGTCGGTCTTCATTCCGGGTCTGCCGGTGGCTGCCGACGGGGCCTCGTTCGAGGAGGCCCTCGACGAGATGGTGGTCGCCCTACGCGAGTACGCCGAGGACTGGCAGGACCGTCTGCTCGACGCGCCCAACCACGCTGGCAACTGGGGTCTCGTCCAACTGGTCAGTCTCAGCGACGACCCCCAGTTGCGCGATTGGCTGGTCGGGTCCGGACAATGAACTGGCCACAGCCGACCCGGCAGGCGCACGAGAAGTTCTGCCATGTGGAGGACTGGAAGCGGGTACGGGATGCCCGGGGTCGCTCCGGAACCCATCACGTCACCTATGAGCTCGTGTTAACCAATGGCCACGTGTTGCGGACCCGGATCTCTCACCCCGTCGATCGCACCACCTACGGTCCGGGTATCTGGACCCATATCCTCCGTGATCAGCTGCAGGTTGACGAGCCCGCGTTCTGGTCTTGTGCGCGCGACGGGATCAGACCCGACCGGGGCGAGCCCAAGGTGCCAGCCGAAGCGCTGCCCGCCGAACTCGTTCATCTGCTGATCAGCCGAGTGGGCTTGGAGGAGGCGCAGGTCGCGACCTTCACCAAGGAGGAAGCGGTGGCGAGGTTGAACCGTTACTGGACCGAGGGCGGCTGACGAGAGCCGGACGGCGGATGGTTTCGCCGTGAAGACACCGGCTACGGTGACCGACCGTGGCCGAATCCCCGCATCTGATCGAGACCCGGACCGCCTACGACACCGTCGCGCACAACTATGCCGAGGTGTTGCGCGACGAGTTGGCGAGAAGACCGCTGGACCGGGCGATGCTCGCGGCGTTCGCCGAACTCGTGCCGACCGGTGGCGGGCCGGTGGCGGATCTCGGTTGCGGACCCGGCCGGATCACCGCGCACCTGTGTGATCTGGGACTGACCGCGTTCGGTGTCGACCTGTCGCCAGGGATGCTCGCGGTGGCCCGCAGGACGTACCCCGACCTGCGGTTCGACGAAGGTCAACTGGCCGACCTGGACCTGGCCGACAAGTCTCTCGGTGGCCTGGTCGCCTGGTACTCGATCATCCACACCCCACCCGAGCTGCTGCCGGCAACGTTCGCCGAGTTCCACCGGGTGCTGGCCCCGGGCGCCCCGGCACTGTTCGCGTTCCAGGCGGGCGAGGAGAAGATGCGGCTCGAGGACCGGCTTGTGTACGGGCACCACGTCAGCTACGACGTATACCGGTTCGCGCCGGAGTGGATCGTCGAGCTGCTGGACCGTGCCGGGTTGGACATGCGCGCCCGCTTGATCCGCGAACCGGAGGGATCGGAGAAGACCCGGCAGGCGTACCTGCTTGCCGCCCGACCGGGGCCGAGGTAGCTACACCCGCAACGCGGGCAGGCGTCGGCTCGGCGACGGCGAGCAGTGGGACGGCGACGCCGGAGACCCGGTTGCCCACCTCACCGACGGTCTGACCGGTCCACGGCAGCAGGAAGTTCCGGCTGCGCAGCAGCGGCGCGCGCGGTGCCGGCGCGGTCGCGGAGACGAGTTGCCGGCTCAGTGGCCACCACCACGGAAGACCTCGGCGACCGTACGGATCAGCACCTTGACGTCCAACCAGAGGGACCAGTTGTCGATGTAGTAGTTGTCGAAGCGGGCCCGGTCGGAGATCGGGGTGTCGCCACGCAGCCCGCTGACCTGGGCGAGCCCGGTGAGTCCGCTGGGTGCCCGGTGCCGCAACGCGTAGTTGGGGTGCTCGGAGGAGAACTTCTCCACGAAGTAGGGACGCTCCGGCCGGGGACCGACAAGCGTCATGTCCCCGCGCAGGATGTTCCACAACTGCGGCAGTTCGTCGAGCGAGGTCCGGCGCAGGAACCGGCCCACCGGTCCGATCCGGGCGTCGTGCGCCACCGACCAGTTCGTCTGCGACTCGACCTCGTCGCGGGGTCGCAGCGAGCGGAACTTGAGCAGGTCGAAGGGCCGACCGAACCGGCCCACCCGGCGCTGACGGAACAGCACACCCGGCCCGCCCTCGACGCGTACGGCGAGGGCGCACAGGGCCAGCACCGGGCTGACCAGCAGCAACGCCAGCGAGGCGAAGGTGATGTCCGACGCCCGCTTCAACGCCCACCGCGGCCCGGTCAGGGTGGGCCGGCGCAACTGGACCACCGGGATCGCGCCGATGTGGTCCGGTCGGGTGCCCTGACCGTGGAAGTCGCGCAGCCGGGGGACCGCCCACAGGTCACGACGCATGCAGTTGGGCTGCCGGACCAACTCCATCAGCTGCGCGTCCGAGCCGCTGGTGTCGGCGACGATGATGACGTCGCAGTCGACCGCGACGACAAGTTCCTCCAACTGGTCGAGGGTGCCGATCAGCGGCATCAGCTCGACCGAGTCGTGTTCGGCGCCCACCGCGTCCACGAAGCCGACGAAGCGCAGGCCGTACTGCGGGTAGCGGCGCAGCAGGCGGGCGAGTTCGGCGGCGACGGCACCGCCACCGACGATGATCGCGCTGTGTTCGACCCAGCGGCGGCGTCGGGCGACCTGCACCGCAAAAGTGCTCGCCGCGCGACCGAGGACCACCAGGACGGCCGAGAGGACCATGCTCCGCAGGAAGCCGAAGACGTAGTCGACGGACTCGTGCCGGACCGCCGCGACCATCGCCACCATGCCCGCGACCACCAGCAGCCGGCCGAGCAGGCTGGGTAGCAGGTCCAAAATGCTCAGGTGCCGGCGGCTGCGGTAGAAACCCGCGGTGGCGAAGACGACCACCGTGAGCGCGCCGGTGAAGAGGGTGCCCTTCCAGTAGCTCTGGTTCCAGGCCAGGGGCGCGAGGACGGCCATCAGGTCGACCGGCATGGCGAGCATCCAGGCCCGCAGGGAACGGGTGCGCTGGGCCCGTGACGATCCGACGTAGGGCAGGACGAGCGTGGTCGCCGATCGTTCGGGCAGCGCGGTCGGGCCGGTCCCCGTGCCGGGCTGCCCGACGGGACGGAGCGGGTCGGGCCGGCCGGGCGGTCGGGCCACCGGGGGGGCCACCGAGGGCTGCGCGACCGGGATGAACGTGCCGTGCTGGTCGTCCGGGCGCCGACGCTGCTCCGGCACCGAGTAGGTCCTTCGGCGCCGACCGAGGGGAACGCCCGGCGGATCGGTCGGCTCAGCCACCGTCCACGGCCCCGGCCTGTCCTCGGTCCCGTCGAGGGGAAGCCAGGGGCGCTGCTGACGGTCGTGGTGTGAATCAACCCCGTTATTCAACACAGTCCCCGTGCTGGCCCTCGAATCGCAGCATGAGCCGCAGCGTGCAGGATAGCGGCGCGGCCGACGCCGCCGCAATCGGCGCGGTGCGGCGCACGGTTGACATCGTCGGGTCGAGACGCTTGAGTGATTCGGTTCGCCGGCCGGGATCGGGCGTCGGTGCGGGCGGTACGGGGGACTGGCGGTCGGGTGAGCGGGGTCGGGATGGGTGGGGCGGAGGCAGTGCTGGCGGGCCGGTCGGTCGCTCTGGTGCACGAATGGTTCAGCGCCACCGGCGGTTCGGAGAACGTGTTCCTCGCCATGCACGAGCTGGTGCCGCACGCCCGCGGCTTCGTCCTCTGGCGGGAGCCGGATGCCGGCCGCGGTGAGCAGTACCAGCAGTCCTGGCTGGCGCGGACGCCGCTGCGGCGGAGCAAGGCGCTGGCCCTGCCGGTGATGCCGTTGGCCTGGCGCTCGCTGACCAGGCAACCCTTCGACGTGGTCATCTCCTCCAGCCACGCGTTCGCCCACCTGGTCCGGACCGGCCCGGCCGCGCACACCCGGTACCTCAGCTACGTGCATTCGCCGGCCCGCTACCTGTGGAGTCCCGACTTCGACGGCCGGGGCGCCAACCCGCTGCTGGCCGCACCCCGCCGCGCGCTGCGGGCGGTGGACGTCCGGCTCAGCCGGCACGTGCACAGCTACGCGGCGAACTCGGTGGAGGTGCGGTCCCGGATCCGGCGGTTCTGGGGGCGGGACGCGCGGGTGATCCACCCGCCGGTGGACGTGGAGTACTTCACCGACGCCCCGGCCGCGGTACGCGACCAGGAGCGTCGGTACCTGCTCGGGGTGGGGCGCTGGGTCGCGTACAAGAATTTCGACCTCATGGTCGAGATCGCCGAGGCGGCGGGCGAACCCCTGGTCATCGCGGGGTCCGGGCCGCAGGAGACGGCCCTGCGCCGGGCCGCCGGCCGGGCCTCGGTCCCGGTGGCCTTCGAGCCGCGGCCGTCCCGCGAGCGGTTGCGCGAGCTCTACTGGGGAGCGTCCGCGCTGCTCTATCCGGCGCACGAGGACTTCGGCATCATCCCGGTGGAGGCGCAGGCCTGCGGTACGCCCGTGCTCGGCCTGCGCCGGGGCGGGCTGCTGGAGACGGTCGTCGAGGGACGGACCGGCTTCCTGCTCGACGACACCGACCCGGCCTCGTACGCGCGGGCGGTCCGTCGGTTGGGCGAGCTGGACCGGCCGGGGACGGTCGCCCACGCCGCCACGTTCTCCACCGAGGTCTTCCGGGACGCCATGACGCGATGGGTACGAGATGCGACCGCCTGAGACCCGCGTACGGCTCCGTCCACTCCGTCCGCTCCGTCCGCTCACCGCGGTCGCCCTGCTGGGCGGTGCCGCGCTCATCGCGCTGCTGGCCGTGACGGTGATCGCACCGCACCCCACCGTCGCCGGGGTGCTCGGCCTGGTCGTCGTCGTGGTCTGCCTGACCGCGCTCTACCAGGCGACCCGGTCGGGTTTCTTCGCTCCGGTGGCGGTGACCTTCTGGGCCTTCGTCGTGGTCTGGGTCGGCTTCGCCCCGCTGCTGCAGATCCGTGACCGGGTGCTGCCCTGGCCGGACACCCCGCTCTACCAGTTCTACGTCACCGCCCAGGTGATCCTGCTCTTCGCCGTCCTGTCGTTCTGGGCCGGCTACCAGCGCTCGTCGCGGTCGGAGTCCCGCCGGGACACTCCCGGCCGGGTCGGGCGGGGTCCGCGGGCGGCCCGGCGGGGTCGGCTGGCCCGGTGGACGAACGGTCTGCCGTCGGTGACCGTGACCGTGGAGAAGGCGCTGGTGGTCACCGCCTTCGCCGCCGGGTTGACCGTGGTCTGCCTGCCGCGAACGGGTGGTCTCGCGGTCCGGTTCGCCGATCGGGACACGTTGGACGCGGCCATCGTCGCGGCCGGGCTGCGCGGCGGCCGCGATCTGGCGATGTTGGGCCTGCTGAGCACCCTGCCGGCCGCCGCCGGAGTGGTCGCCCTGGTGTTGTGCCTGCTCTGTTGGCGCAATCGGAGCGCTCGGGGCCGGCGGGGCACGATCCTGCTGACCGTGGCAACCGTCGTCGCCGGCACGGTGAACCTGATCTACAACAATCCGTTGAGCGCCACCCGGTTCGCCTCGTTCAGCGTGCTGTTGGCGGCCGGGTTCGCCCTGCTGCGGTTCGACCGGAGGCGCTGGCGGGTCGCCTTCTCCTGGGCGATCCTGCTCGGTCTGTTGGTGCTCTACCCACTGGCGAACCTCTTCCGTAACGAGCAGTCCCGGCAGGACCTGAGGGTCGGACTGGGCGCCTACTACACGTACGACTTCGACGGCTTTCAGCAGACGGTCAACGACGTGTACTACGTGAGCGTCCACGGGCACACCTGGGGACACCACATCGCCTCGGCGTTGTTGTTCTGGGTGCCGAGGTCGCTCTGGGAGGGCAAGGCGATCGGTGCCGGGAACGTGCTGGCGGCGAGCCGGGGTTACCAGTTCCAGAACCTCTCCCTGCCGTTCTGGGCCGAGGTGTATCTCGAGTTCAGCCTGCTCGGTGTGATCGTGCTGTTCTACTTCTACGGACGGCTCGCCCGCCGGCTCGACCTGGCGTTGCGGGAGCGGCCGGCCGGGCTGGGCACCCTCGTCACCGTCGTCTTCGCGGCCTGTCAGATCGGGCTGCTGCGCGGTTCGCTCGGCGGGCAGATCCCGTTCGCCGGTGCCGCCTTCGCGGTCGCCCTGACCGGCGTCACGCTGTGGCGGGGAGCGGGTTGGGGGCTGACCCGATCACCCGGCGAGCGACCGGCGGCGGAGTCCGGCACCGCTGCGGAACCCGCCACCGGACCGGCTGCCGGTGCCGCCGGGCCGGACCCTGGCAGCGACGGGCCTGCTGCCGGTGCCGCCGGGCCGGTCACCGGGCGACCGGCTCACGTGGGTGAGCTGCGGCCATGACCGGCCGGCCACGGATCGCTGTCCTGTCCGACTGGTGGTGGCCGGACGCCGCTGGCGGGGCCGAACTCGCCGCACGGGACGCGGCGTACCACCTGGCCGAGCATGCCGACGTGGCGGTGTTCGTGCCCGCCGCCACGGACCGGCGGTACGCCGACGGGCCGTTGCGCGTGCATGCGGTCCGGCGCCCGTTCGCCCGTCGCATACACGCCGACAGCAGGTTCCGGCGGGTGATCGAGTTGCTGTCCGGATGGCTGCTGCCGTTCGTCGCGGCCCGCCAGGCACGTCGGATCCGTGCCTTCGGGCCGGACGTGGTGCTCGCGCACAACGTCTCCCGTACCGGACCCTGGTTGGTCAACTGGGTCCGGTCCCGGGGACTGCGCTTCGTCCGGGTGCAGCACGACCTCAGCGACACGTGCTGGCGGCGGACGCGGCTGCGTGGCGACCGTACCTGCGCCACCGTCTGCGGTTCCTGCCGGATCAAGGTGGGTGTCCTTCGTCGAGCCAACCCGGACCACGCGGTGAACGTCTGCGTCTCCGGGTTCGTCCGGGACCAACTGATCGACGCGGGGCTCGCCGCCGCGGACCGTAGCGTCGTCGGGTACCCGTTGCCCGATCTGCTCGCGCGGCCGTCACCCCCGCGTCGGGGGGACGGCGTGGTTCTCGGCTATCTCGGACGGTTGGCCGCGGTCAAGGGCGTCTTGGCCGCGGTCCGGACCGCCGCGGCGTTCCAGCGGTTGACCGGACAGGACGTGTCGTTGCTGGCCGCCGGCGAGGGTCGACCGGAGTTCCTGGCCGAGCTGACCAGGCTGGCCGCACAGGAGTCGATCGAGGTACGACTGGCCGGACGCATGTCGGTCGACGCTTTCTGCGCCGAGGTGGATGCGGTGTTGGTCCCGTCCACCCTGATGGAGGCGTTCGGGCGGGTGGTGGTGGAGGCGGCGACCCGCGGCCGACCCGTCCTGCTCGCCCCCGTCGGCGGGCTGCCGGAAGCGGCGGCCGTCTCGGGTGGGCACTGTGCCTTCGCCGACTTCTCGGATCCGGTCCAGGCGGCGCACGCCCTGCGTGAGCTGCTCACCGAGGCGAAGACGCCCCGACCGGCACACCCGCCGGCCGGGCCCGGCTGCGCCCGGATCGGACCGGCGGCACCGTTGCTCGCCGAGGCGACCGACCTGGCGCTCCGCCGGGTGACCGGACTCCCACCCCACCGGGGGACGGGAGCGGCCGGGCGGTGACGACGCTACGGGGGAAGTCGGCGGTCGACCGGGCCGGACTCTGGTCCGGCCTGGCACTCGGCCTGGGTCAGTTCGCGCTGATGGGAACGAGCCTGATCCTCAGTCTGTCCCTGGCGTACGCCGGTGGGCTGGCGGCGGTCGGTGCGATCGCCTCCGCGGTGCTGGTCTTCCAACTGACCTGCGGCGTGCTGCAGCGTACGCTGGCGGAGGCGACCCTGTTCGCCCAGTCCCACGCGGACGCGACGGCGGACCTGCTCACCTGCCGGCGAGCCGTCGGTACCGCGCTGCTCGGTGGCGGGGCCGGTGCCGTCGTCGCCCTACTCGCCGGCCTCGCGATCCCCGGCGCGCGACTCGGTCTCGTCCTCGCCTACGTGGTGGGCATACCGTTCGCCATCGCGCTGGACATCGGCAGGTCGGCCGGGGTGGCCGCGGGTGCCGCCCGCGGGGCGTTCGTCGAAACGGCCGCCTGGTTGGCCGTCCAGGTCGGCGCCGTGCTGACCTGCGCGGCCTTCCGTTCGCCGATGGGCGTCTGCCTCTCCTGGACGGTGACGAACGTCCTCTTCGTCGCGCTGGCCGCGACCGCGCCGCACCGGCGCCCGTCCGTGTCCGGCCTGTTGGGCTGGACCCGTGCCCGGGCGGGCTCGATGGGACCGGCCTCGGTCGACGCACTGCTCAACGGGCTGGCGCCGCTGTTGGCGATCCAGGCCGCCGCGCTCGTCACCACCGCCGCGACGCTGGGCGAGATCCGGGTCTTTCAGCAGGTGTTCGCGCCGTTGGTCTTCGTGTCCATCACCCTGCGCCGGATGCTGGTCTACCGGCGCAGTCCGGACACGCCCGTCCGTCCCGGTCAGGATCTGCGGGACGGTCTGGTGGCCACGGCGCTGATGGCGGCCGGCGCCGTGGTGATCGGGCTGGCGGTGCTGGCCGGGCACGCGCTGGTGCCGGCCCTGGGCTTCATCCCGGTCGGACTGGTGCTGGTGGCCGCCGGTCTGGAGAAGGCCGCGCTGGGACTGTCCTTCGGTTGTTCCCTCGGCATGTTCGTCCGGGGACGGTGGCGTGCCCTGCTGCGCACCCGGTACGTGATGATCGTCGCAACCCTGATCGCGGTCCCACCGTTGACCGCCTGGTGGGGGGCCTCCGGCTTCCTGGTCGGCTCGGCGGCGGGGATGGTCGTCTACTCGGTCATGCTCGTCGCCCAGGCCGTCCCGCCGTCGGACGAGGCGGCCCGGGTCCCGAGCTGACCGTCCGAGCGGGACCGGGGAAGCAGCCGGGCCCATCGGGTCGGCGGCGTCACCGCAGGGCGATCTGCAGCCGTTCGTCCAGTCGGGGGGCGAGGGTACGGGCATAGGTGGCGGTCATGTGGTTGGTGTCCCGGTAGACCAGGACGCCGCCGATGACCGGGGCGCAGCGGATGTCCGGACAGATGGCGTCGTTGAGGTCCACCAACCGGACGCCGGCGAGTGCCGACGCGGCGGCCTCCTGGGCAGTTCCGGCCCCGGTGAGCGCGGCGGCCCGGTCGACGGCGCAGCGGGTCAGTTGCTCCCGGTGCACCGATACGCACTCGGCCACGTCGATCCGCGGCGCGGGCGTGTCGCGCAGCACCACCACTCGGGAACCCGCGGCCAGTTCGGCCCAGGTCCGACGCATGGCGGCGATGAGGGCGAGGTCGTTGTCGGCGCCGGCCAGGACGGTTCCGTCCCGCAACGCCTGGTAGTCGTAACTGGTGACGATGATCAGATCGGGACGCTCCCGGCGCAGCCGCTCACGCAGCGCGGTGCTCCAGGCGGCGCAGCTCGGTTCGGCGCGCCGTCTGCTGTCGTCCGCGACCGGAATGTCCAGCACCGGGCACTGCGACTTGGTGTCGACGGTCAGCCGCCAGCCCCGTTGCCGCGCGATCTGTTGCAGGGCGGGTGTCCACTGTGCCGCGTGTGAGTCACCGATCAGCGCGGCGGTGAATCCGGCGTCGCCGCTGCCGTAGACGCAGCTGTGCGGTGCGCTCTCCCGGATGCCGAGGTGACAACCGTCCCGGTCGACGTCCGGCAGGTCGCTCCGCGCGGCGAGCGGGTCGGGAGCGATGCTGTCGACCTTGTCGACCAGGGTGCTGCCCGGCGGGTCGCCGTTCCGCACGGCGTTCGCACCGATCACCGGGCCGGCGGTGCCGGCGAAGTCGACCGCCGGTGCGGTCGGCACCCGCAACGCGAGGCCGGCCATCAGCGACGCGATCATGCAGGCCAGTCCCAGCTGCAACGCGGCCTGGCGGTCCTCCGCGAAGATCCGCGCGTGGCGCACCGGCTTCTCCACCAGCCGGTGGGTCAGGTAGGCGGGTACGACGGACAGCGTCACCACGGCCAGTCCCGCCGGCCAGGCGAGACCCCCGAACCGCGCGGTGGCCAGGACGAGCAGCGGCCAGTGCCAGAGATACAGCGGATAGGAGATCCGTCCGACGGCCTGCAGGGCGGGCAGCCGCAGCAGCCCGATCGGGCCCCGCCGGCCGGCGGTCCCGGTGGTGGCGACGACCAAGGCGGTGCCGAGCGTCACGGGCAGCGCGGCGGCGCCGGGGAACGCGGTGCCGACGTCGAGCAGGAGGGCCGAGCCGAGGATGGCGGCCAGTCCGGTCCAACCGAGTCCGGCGGCGACCGCCGGGGACGGGCTGGCCCGGAACCGGGCCAGGGCGAGCAGTCCGCCGAGCGCCAGTTCCCAGACTCGGGTGGTGCTGACGAAGTAGGCCCGGGTCGGGTCGACCACCGTCTGCAGGACGGACCAGGCGAACGAACCGACGGCGACCGTGGCGACGACGCGCAACGCGATCGGCCGGAAGGCACGGCGGGCCGGGCGCCGCCGGACCGCCGCCACCACCGCGACCATCAGCAGCGGCCAGACCAGGTAGAACTGCTCCTCCACCGCCAGCGACCAGAAGTGCTGCACGATGCTGGGTGCCTGGGTGGCGGCCAGGTAGTCGACCGAGCGTTCGGCGAACCGCCAGTTGACCACGTAGAGGGCGCTGGCGACGACGTCTCCCGCGGTGTCCCGCCAGCGGACGGGGGGCAGCAGCAGATATCCCGCCACCGCCGCGGCGCACAGCACCAGCGCGGCACTGGGCAGCAGCCGACGGGCCCGCCGGGCGTAGAAGGTGGCCACGGAGAGTCGCCCGCGAGCCCGGATCTCGGTGGTGATCAGGCCGGTGATGAGGAAGCCCGAGATGACGAAGAAGACGTCCACCCCGACGAATCCGCCCGGGAGACCCGGCACTCCGGCGTGCCAGAGCACGACGAGCAGCACGGCCAGCCCGCGTAGGCCCTCGATGTCCCTCCGGAAGTTCGGGGCCGGTCGCCGGTCCGGGCGCCCACCCGCCCACCGGGTCCACCATGGCCGGCCCGGTCGTCGGAGACGGATCGCGCGTCGTGGCCGCACCGGGGTCGGTTGGATGCGGCGCGGCGCGTGGTCGTCCAGTCCGCCGTCGGGCGCGAGTCCGGGGAACCCGGCGCCCGGACCGGCACCGACGGGCCCTGTTGCGGGTGGGTGGCCGGGATGACCGGACGCGGGTGGGGCAACGAGGTACCCGCCCGCGTTCCCCGGGTACGCCGGTCCACCCGGCCGCCCCGGTGGGACAGGGCCGGACCATCGGTGGCCGGGCGGTGGGTGACCGGTCGGCGGCGGCGCGGTCAGAGGCTCGCCACCTCGGGCTGCGGGTGCGCCGCGAGCCATTCGTCGGTGCGGTCGGCCCGGATCGCGGCGAACATCTCCTCGGCTCCCTTGGTGTCCAGCAGGACGGACGAACCGGCGTCGGTCTGCGCCGTACCGCGGATGGGCGCGGTCGCGAAGGTGATGTGGTCGGTGTCGACGCTCTTGAGTTCGAGGGCGAGGTCGGTCAGGCGGGTGTTCTTGTCGACCGTCAGTGACTTCGCGGCCGTGCTGATCAGGTTGTCCAGTTTCCCGGGATCGGTGAGCATGCCGCCCTGCTTGACCTTCTGCAGCAACCCCTGGATGACGTGCTGCTGGTTCTTGATCCGGCCGAGGTCGCCGCCGGGAGTGCCCTTGCGCTGGCGGACGAATTCCTCCGCGTCGGCCGGGTTCAGGTCGTGGCAGCCCTTCTCCCACACCTTCGGGCTGAACGCCGAGTGGACCGTGTACGGGATGCAGACCCGCACCCCGCCGACGGCCCGGACCATGGCCTGCACGCCGTTCAGGTTGAGAATCATCGCTCCGCTGAGCGGGATGTGCGTCAGGTCGTACACGGCCTTGGCCGCGAGGTTGGCGCCGCCGAACGACATCGCCGAATTGATCTTGTTCTTTCCGCCGCCCCAGACGCCCCCGGCCGGCACGTTGACGTAGCTGTCCCGCGGGATCGAGGCGATGAAGGCCCGCTTCCGGTCGCCGCTCACGTGCACGATCATGATCGTGTCGGACCGCGACCCACGGTCGTCCAGCCCGGCGACCCGCTTGTCCGTCTGGTCGTCGGTGCCCAGCACCAGGAAGTTGAGCGGTGCCTTGGCCGCGGTGTTCTTCTCGCCGCTGACCTCGGGTACCTCGGTGGGCACACCGTTGAGGATGTCCTGCCGGTCGACCATGCCCTCGTAGTGGTTGCTCATCAGCTTGAGTGCGATCGCACCGCCACCGCCGAGCACGACGACGAGCACACCCACCACGATGGCCAGCTTGGAGTACCAGCGCAGCCGGCGGCGCCGCTTCTGGACCACCGCCGCGCCGTCCGCCTGGTCGGCGGTGGCCGGCCGCGTGCCCGGCTCGGTGGCCGGTGTCGTGCCCGGTTCGTCGTCGTTTCCGACGGTCGGGTCCGGGCGATCGGTCTCGGATCGGCTCAACGTCCTGTCCCCTCGGAGAGTCGCTGTCGAACGGCCACTTCGGTCGTCGCCCGCCGGTGGGCCCCGGCCGGCCCGTGGTGGATCGGGGCCACCGCCCGGCGACCGGTCAGAAGTGCCCGGGTCGATCCGGTTCGGTGTCCGGGTGCCGCTGTTCGTGCGGTGCGGGGTGGTCCGTCCCGGCGGGTGGGCCGGAGTGGGGACCCCAACCGGTCCCCTCGTACGGTGACGGCGGCCCGGACGTCATCGGCGTGCCGCCGCCGGACGTCGGCCACGGCGCCGGGGGACCGGACATCGGGAACGGCCCGCCCCCGGACACCGGCGCGTACGGGTCGCCGGCGAAGGGTGCCGGTGCAGCGCCCGGCCGGCGGCGCCAGCTCAGGTACCGCCAGCCGAGCGTGATGAGCAGGATGAGCAACGCGCCGCCGGCCGCCGACAGCCCGTATCCCAGCCAGTCCGCCGAGTTCTCCACGGCGTCGCCCTCGACGGCGTACCGGTCGCTGGCGTTGCGGCGGTAGACGTTGGCCAGCAGGTTCGACGGGGTGGCGTCGAACTCGCGGATCGCCGTGGAGTACCGCCCGGCGAAGTAGGCGTCCAATCCGCGCCGGTAGGCCCGGTCGGCGTCGCCCAACTCGTTACGGACGTTGTTCTTGCCCAGGAAGTCGGCGAGTACGTCGGTACCGACGAGCTTGCGGTTGGGTCGTTCCGGCACGCCGGGGTCCGCGTCCAGCATCGCCACCACGCGGCCGTTGTTGTCGACCGCCATCCCGCCGTGCGAGTACGGTCCGACGTCCTCACTGACCTTGAGGTAGTCCACCTTCTCCAAGGTGATGACGTCGACCAGCTTGGCCTGGACGGTGTAGGTGCCGTGATCGCCGTCGACGTCCTTGGTGTCGAAGCCGAGGATCACGGCCGTGGAACCGCGGCCCAGCCCGGCGTCCCGGTTGATCTCGACCGCCGGTAGGCCACCCTGATCCAGCTTGACCAGGGCCAGGTTGCCGTCGTCGGGCTTCTGCGCGGCGACGACCGTGCCGCCGATGGCCGGCTTGCCGGTCTGGCCGGCCGTCGCGACGTTGAGTTGGCCGCGCAGCGTCGCCTCCGGCTGGGTCCCGGGCTGTTCACCGGTGAAGTCGGCCGTCTTCATCAGGCCGTCGACGAAGCCGTTGAGTTGTCCCTCGGTGAGCTGGCCCTTGTCGACCCTGGCCCGACCGACGCTGTAGAAGGTCATCAGGCGGACGACGTCGTGGGAGGGCTGCACGCACACGCCGGTGGTCAGCACCTGCCCGTCTGGGTTGACGACGAAACCGCTGCACCGCCGGGAGACGACCTTCGTCCCGGCCTCCAACGGCCGCCCGGAGGCCTTGTCGCGGATGACGCCCTTGTAGGTGACCTCGAGGAAGACCAGGG
The DNA here is from genome assembly GCF_042650605.1 of Micromonospora zhanjiangensis. Classification (NCBI taxonomy): domain Bacteria; kingdom Bacillati; phylum Actinomycetota; class Actinomycetes; order Micromonosporales; family Micromonosporaceae; genus Micromonospora; species Micromonospora zhanjiangensis. The sequence continues at coordinate 398,312 of NZ_JBHSBN010000002.1, forward strand.
CGGGACTCGCGACTGCCTGCGCCCGTTCGTCCACCCCGTACGTCGGAACGGCGGCCCCGGCGCCGGTCGGGGCCAGCAGGATCGGACCGGGCAGGGTCGCGAGCGCCAGCAGCGACGCGCCGAGTCGACGTCGCAGTGCTCGGCGAAGGGGCATGTCTATCTCCGAGGGGCGACAGGGGTGACGTGAGCAATGTTCGCCCTGCATTGTAGGCGTACGGCGCGAGTCCTCCTCGCCTCCGGTCGTCGGCCGACCGGCGTCGATGGCCGGCCCCACGGTGGTTGTCGGGCCGGTGGTGACGGTCGGTGCCCGGGCGGGGGCGACGTGTCGGATCCACGTCGGCGCCGGACCACGGCCGCGCCGGCAAGAGCGGTAGGGTCGGCCGGGATGGACGAGGAACGCGGGCGACGACTGCCCCTGGCGGACCGCCCGTTGGACCGGCCGGATCCGTCCCGGCTGGCGCCGGACCATCCGGGCCGGGACGGCATCCTGGCCGCCCACGCCGAGGCGTTGGCGGCCGGCCTCGCCGGCTATCCGGACCCGGAGACCGGCCTGTTCGTGTTGACCGCGGGTTTCCTGGCCCGGCGGGGCACCTGCTGCGGCCGCGGCTGCCGGCATTGTCCGTACGTCGACAGCGCGCCGGACGGGGATCGACCGCCGGCCGGGTAGCGTCGGGAGCCATGGCGACGAGGTACGTGGTGGTCGGCGGCGGCATCATCGGGCTGGCCACCGCACAGTGGATCACCGTGACCCGGCCGGACGCCGAGGTGACCGTGCTGGAGAAGGAGTCCCGGCTCGCCGCGCACCAGACCGGCCACAACTCCGGGGTGATCCACGCGGGCGTCTACTACCGGCCGGGCAGCCTGAAGGCGCGGCTCTGCACCGCCGGGAACCGGTCCATGGTGGACTTCTGCACCGAGCACGGCATCCCGGTCGACGTGTGCGGGAAGCTGATCGTGGCCACCGACCAGGCGGAGCTGCCCCGGCTGCGGGCGTTGCACGAGCGGGCGGTCGCCAACGGCCTGCCGGTGCGGATGATCGGCCCCGACGAGACCGCCGGATACGAGCCGGCGGTCGCCTGCGTCGGGGCGCTCCGGGTGGCCTCCACCGCCATCGTGGACTTCACCGCCGTCTGCGCCACCCTGGCCCGACTGGCCGAGCGGGCCGGGGCGCGGATCAGGCTCGGTGTCCGGGTGACCGGGATCCGCGCCACCGGTCGTACCCAGGTGGTCGACACCACGGACGGGGAGGTGCCGGCGGACGTGCTGGTCAACTGTGCCGGGCTGCACGCCGACCGGGTGGCCCGGCTGGCCGGGGTCCGCCCACCGGCGCGGATCGTCCCGTTCCGCGGCGAGTACTACGAGCTGCGCCGCGACCGACGGGACCTGATCAGGGGCCTGGTCTACCCGGTGCCCGACCCACGGTTCCCGTTCCTCGGTGTGCACCTGACCCGGATGATCGACGGGAGCGTGCACGCCGGACCCAACGCGGTGCTGGCGCTGGCCCGGGAGGGCTACTCGTGGGGCCGGATCGACCCGCGGGACGTCGCCGGACTGGTCGGCTACCCCGGACTGTGGCGGCTCGCCGGCCGGCACCTGGGCTACGGACTGACCGAGGTACGCCGTTCGCTGTCGAAGCGGAGGTTCACCGCCTCGCTGGCCCGGCTGGTGCCGGGGCTGACCGAGGACGACCTGGTGCCCACCCACGCCGGCGTCCGGGCGCAGGCGATCGCCCGGGACGGTTCGCTGGTCGACGATTTCCTGATCGTGCGGAACGACCGCCAGGTGCACGTGCTCAACGCCCCGTCGCCGGCGGCCACCAGCTCGCTGGAGATCGCCCGGCACGTGGTCGCCCAGTTGCCGACCTGACGCCGGAGCGGTGGGTCCCCTCGGTCACGGCGAGGCCGCGAGCCGGTCACGGCGAAGCCGCGAGCGGGCCGTGCGAACGGATCCGGTTCCCGGGGGGTTCCGCCGGCGGCGGCGAAGCCGTACGGTTTCCGACGGATTCACCGGCCGACCGGGCCGGGCGACCGGGCCGGGCGACCGGGAGGTGGCGTCGTGCGTGGGCAGCTCTGCCTGATCGGTGCCGGACTGCTGCTGGTGTCGTTGTCCGGATGCGACAAGGACGCCGCCGCCTCCACCCCGATCGCCGACCCGGCGCCGGCCGTCGTCGAGATCCCCGCCCGGGCGGCCGGTGGTGCCTGCCGGCTGCTGGACTTCGCGGTGGTCGAGCAGCACACCGGCACCCGGTTCGACGTGGCGGCGGCCAGCGAGTCGGCCGGTTCGCAGAGTTGCGTACTGCGGACCGAGGACGAGCCGCAGCCGGCGCTCATGCTGGCGGTGACCCGGACCGCGGTGGACGCGTCGATCTACCGGACCAGCGTGGTGCCGAAGGGTGCGACGACCGTCTCCGGGCTCGGCAAGGCGGCCTACCGGACCGTCCCGAAGCCGGCCGCGGGGCGCGGTGTCGGCGTCGAGATCGGTTGGCTGGCCGCCGGCGGGCGAATGGTCTGCCTGCGTTTCACGTTCCCGGCGGGCCGGGACGAGGCGGCCGACGGATTCGCCCCGAAGTTGCTCGCGCTGGCGAAGCAGGTCGACGCGCAGCCGGCCTGAGGGGGTGCGGTGCCGCGCCCCGGGGTGCCGGTGTCAGTGCGTGGCGACGAACACCCGGGAGGCGACCTCGCGGGGCAGGCGGATGCGGTCACCGGACCGGTCGATGGTCACTCCGTCGCGTTCCTGTGCCACGGTGACGGTCGCACCCGGATCCACCCCGGCGGCGTGCAGTTGCCGCAGCACCGCGGCGTCGGTCTGCACGCTCTCGCAGATGCGTCGCACCACGACCTGCCCGGCGAGCCCGGGGAAGGCGAGGTTGCGCTCGCCGTCGCCGGGCGCCTCGGCCGGCGGCCGATCCGGGTCGCCGAACGCCTCCAACCCCGGGATCAGGTTGCCGTAGGGCGAACGGGTGGGCCGGTTGAGCAGGTCGTAGACCTTCTTCTCGACCGCGTCGCTCATCACGTGCTCCCACCGGCAGGCCTCCTCGTGGGCCTCCTCGTACGGCATGCCGATGACATTGACCAGGAGCAGCTCGGCGAGCCGGTGCTTGCGCATCACCGAGACGGCGTGCGCCCGGCCCAGCGCGGTCAGCTGCAGGGACCGGTCGCCCTCGACGGTGAGCAGGCCGTCCCGCTCCATCCGGGCCACCGTCTGACTCACGGTCGGGCCGCTCTGCCGCAACCGCTCGGCGATCCGGGCCCGCAGCGGCGGCACGCCCTCCTCCTCCAACTCGAGGACGGTGCGCAGGTACATCTCGGTGGTGTCAACTAAGTCATTCATCGCTATCTCTGCCTGCGCGCTGGTGGTCGCGTGCTCGGTGATCTTGACGCTGGCGGGCCTCCTGGCTGTCAATGTTACCTTGCGCCACCGACATCGGGTCCGGGCCGGACGCGGACGGCGGGCGCGCACCCGGGAGGGTTCAGGCGGCGGAGGTTCGTGGTGTTGACTGACACCATGTCCGTACCTGGTGATCTGTTGATCTCGGTGTCGGCCCTGGCCGCCCGGCTGGCGGCGCCGGCCGCCGCGTCCGGCGGGGCCGGCGCCGGTGGTACGCCCGCGCCGACGGTGCTCGACGTGCGGTGGCGGCTGGCCGGGCCGCCCGGCCGGGACGACTACCTGGTCGGGCACGTCCCCGGCGCGGTCTTCGTCGACCTGGACACCGACCTCTGCGGCGCACCCGGAGCGGCCGGTCGGCATCCGTTGCCCGAGCCGGCGGCGTTGCAGCGGGCGCTGCGCGCGGCCGGGGTCCGGGACGGGCACCCGGTCGTGGTCTACGACGGCGGTGACGGGACGGCCGCGGCGCGGGCCTGGTGGACGCTGCGCTGGGCCGGCCACCGGGCGGTGTGGGTCCTCGACGGCGGCTTCCCGGCCTGGCGCGACGCCGGGCACCCGATCTCCACCCGGCCGCCGGACCCGGAACCGGGGGACGTCACGGTCCGGCCGGGCGCGCTGCCGGTGCTCGACGCCGCCGCGGCGGCCGCCCTCGCCGCCGGGGACGGCGTCCTGCTCGACGTCCGCGCGGCGCCGCGCTACCGCGGCGAGACCGAGCCGGTCGACCCGGTCGCCGGGCACATCCCGGGCGCGGTCAACCTGCCCGCGCCCGGCCACCTCGACCGCGCGGGCCACTACCTCACCCCGGACGGACTGCGGGCCCGGTTCGCCGAGGCCGGCGTCGCCGACGGGGTACGGGTCGGCGCGTACTGCGGGTCCGGGGTGACGGCCGCCCAGGCGGTGCTGGCGCTGCACCTGGCCGGCCGTCCGGACGCCGCCCTGTACGTCGGCTCGTGGAGCGACTGGATCGCCGACCCCGACCGGCCCACCGAACCCCCGCGCGGCTGAGCCCGGCGTACGGTCGGCCGGTCGTGCGAGGATGGCGCCATGTCGGACGGCACGGTCGTGGTGTGGGACGAGGCACTCCTGGCGTACGACCTGGGTGAGCACCCGCTGGACCCGGTCCGGGTGGAACTCACCCTGGCGCTCGCCCGGGAGCTGGGCGTGCTCGACCGGTCCACGGTGCGGATGGTCACCCCGACCCCGGCCGACGACGCGACCCTGACCCGGGTGCACCGGCCGGACTACCTCGCGGCGGTCCGCGCGGCCGGCACCGACCCCTTCTTCACCGGCCACGGGCTGGGCACCGCGGACAACCCGGTCTTCGTAGGGATGCACGATTCCAGCGCGCTGATCGCCGGCGCCAGCGTGGCGGCCGCCGAGGCGGTCTGGCGGGGCGAGGCGCGGCGGGCCGTCAACGTGGCCGGCGGCCTGCACCACGCGATGCCGGACCGGGCGTCCGGGTTCTGCGTCTACAACGACCCGGCGGTGGCCATCGCCCGGCTGCTGGACCTGGGCGCCGAGCGGGTGGCGTACGTCGACGTCGACGTGCACCACGGCGACGGCGTGCAGCAGGTCTTCTACGACGACCCGCGGGTGCTCACGGTGAGCCTGCACGAGACCCCGCTGGCGCTCTTCCCGGGCACCGGGTTCCCGGACGAGACCGGTGGTCCGGGCGCCGAGGGCAGCGCGGTCAACCTGCCCCTGCCGCCGGGCACCGGCGACGCGGGCTGGCTGCGGGCCTTCCACGCCACCGTGCCGTCGCTGATCCGGGCGTTCCGCCCGCAGATCCTGGTCAGCCAGTGCGGCGCGGACGCCCACCGGCTCGACCCGCTCGCCGACCTGCGGTTGTCCGTCGACTGTCAGCGGGCCGGCTACCTCGCCCTGCGGGCGCTCGCCGACGAGGTGTGCGACGGTCGGTGGGTGGCCACCGGCGGTGGCGGGTACGCGCTGGTGGAGGTCGTGCCGCGGGCCTGGACGCACCTGCTCGCGGTGGCCACCGGTGAGCCGCTGGACCCGGCCACGCTCACCCCGCCCGGGTGGCGTGCCCTGGCCAAGGAACGCCGGCCGGACCGGAACGTGCCGTTGCGGATGACGGACCAGGCCGACGTGACGTACCAGCCGTGGCAGCCGTCCGGCGAGCCGGACGCGGTGGACCGGGCGATCGCGGCGACCCGCAAGGCGGTCTTCCCGATGCACGGCCTCGATCCGCACGATCCCCGCGACTGATCGTGGCCGGCGACGACGGGTCCTCCCCGGACGGCCGTGCCCCGGACGGTCCCGGCCGGTCCGCCGCCGGTGCGCCGGCACCGCCCGGCGGCCCCGGCAGGTCGCCCGCCGGTCCCGACCGGTCGGCGGACGTCCTGCTGAGCGACGGCGGCACGGTCCATCTGCGACAGATCCGGCCGCAGGACGCGCCGGCCATCGTGGCGATGCACTCCCGCTTCTCCGAACGCACCCGCTACCTGCGGTACTTCTCGCCGTACCCGCGGATCCCGGAGCGCGACCTGGCCCGGTTCGTCACCGTCGACCACCACGACCGGGAGGCGTTCGTGGTGCTCTCCGGTGACCGGATCATCGCCGTCGGCCGGTACGAGCGGCTCGGCCCGACCGCACCGGACGCCGAGGTGGCGTTCGTGGTGGAGGACGCGCACCAGGGCCGGGGGATCGGACCGGTGCTGCTGGAGCACCTCGCCGACGCGGCCCGGCAGGAGGGCCTGACCGGTTTCGTGGCCGAGGTACTACCCGCCAACGGCGCGATGCTGCGGGTCTTCGCCGAGTTCGGCTACCAGGTGCAGCGGCAGTACGCCGACGGCGTCGTGCACCTGACCTTCCCGATCGCACCGACCGAGCGGTCGCTGGCCGTGCAGTGGCGCCGGGAGCAGCGCACCGAGGCGCGGTCGATCGCCCGCCTGCTGGCGCCCCGCGCGGTGGCCGTCTACGGTGCCAGCGCGACCGGCCACGGCGTCGGGGCGGCGCTCCTCGGCCACCTGCGCGACGGCGGGTTCACCGGCGGCATCGTGCCGGTGCATCCGAGCGCCGCCTGGGTGGCCGGCCTGCCGGCGTACCCGTCGGCGGGCGACGCCGGACTGCCGGTCGACCTGGCGGTGGTGGCGGTGCCGCCGGACGCGGTGCCGGCGGCGCTGCACGACGCGGCCGGTGCCGGCGCGCACGGCCTGGTGGTGGTGTCGGCCGGATTCGCCGAGACGGGGCCGGCGGGTGCCGCGGCGCAACGGGACCTGGTCCGGGCCGCCCACGCGGCAGGGATGCGGGTGGTCGGGCCGAACTGCCTGGGCATCGCCAACACCGACGGCTCGGTCCGGCTCAACGCGTCGCTGGCGCCGCGGCTGCCCGGTCAGGGGCGGGTCGGCTTCTTCAGCCAGTCCGGCGCCTTCGGGGTGGCCCTGCTCGCCGAGGCGCAGCGGCGCGGGCTCGGGTTGTCCAGTTTCGTCTCGGCCGGGAACCGGGCCGACGTGTCCGGCAACGACCTGCTGCAGTACTGGCAGGACGACCCGGCCACCGACGTGATCCTGCTCTACCTGGAGACCTTCGGTAATCCCCGCAAGTTCGCCCGGCTCGCCCGGCGGATCGGCCGGACCAAGCCGGTGGTGGCGCTCGCCGCACCGAACCGGCCCGGCGATCCGGCTGCCGTCCGACACCATCCGGCCCCGGTCGGCGGACCGGCGCCCGACGGCGCACCCGCCGACGTCGCCGGGGGATTCCCTGGCGCCACCGAGGGAACGCCCGCCCTCGGTGGCGGCGTCGGTGCCGCTGCCGACTGGCCGGCCGGGCCGGACGAGGCGGCGCTGACCGGGTTGTTCGCCCACTCCGGGGTGATCCGGGTGGACACCGTGACCGAACTGTTCGACGTCGGGGTGCTGCTGGCCAACCAGCCGCTGCCGGCCGGACGTCGGGTCGGCGTGGTCGGCAACTCGTCCGCGCTGGTGGGCCTGGCGGCCACCGCCTGCGCCACCCGAGGGCTGACGGTGGCCGAGGGTTACCCGGTGGACGTCGGCAGCGCCGCCACCGCGCACCGGTTCGGCGACGCGCTCGCCGACGCGGCCGTCGACGAGCGGGTGGACGCGCTGGTGGTGGCGGTCACCCCGCCGTTGCCGGGGCAGTTGGTCGCCGAGGACGCCGACTTCACCTCGGCCCTGGCCAGGGTCGCGTTGGCCGGGGACAAGCCGACCGTCGCCACCTTCCCGGCCGGTGGCCTGCCCCCGGGCGTGCCGGCGTACCCGTCGGTGGAGGAGGCGGTCCGCGCGCTCGGCCGGGTGGCCGGGTACGCCGAGTGGCTGCGCCGGCCACCGGGCGACGTCCCGCCGCTGGCCGACGTGGACCCGGCCGCCGCGCGAACGGTGGCCACCGGCACCGGCCCGGAGCCGGCCGGCCGGCTGCTGCGGGCGTACGGCGTACCGGTGTCGCGGTCGGTCCGGGTCGACTCCGTTCCGGCGGCCCTGGCGGCGGCCCGCGAGCTGGGCTTCCCGGTCGCGGTCAAGGCGGCCCGGGAGGGCCTGCGGCACCGCCTCGATCTCGGCGCGGTCCGTCTCGACCTGGCCGACGAGGCGGCCGTGCGCCGGGCGTACACCGAGGTGACCGGGCCGTTCGGCGCGGACGTGCTGGTGCAGTCGATGGTCGCGCCCGGGGTCGCCTGCGTGGTCGAGATGGTGTCGGATCCGACGTTCGGCCCGGTGCTCGGCTTCGGGCTGGGCGGGGTGGCCACCGAACTGCTCGGCGATCGCGCCTGGCGGCCGGTCCCGCTGACCGACCGGGACGCCGCCGCGCTGGTCGACGGTCCACGGGCGGCACCGCTGCTGCACGGGTACCGGGGCGCCGAACCGGTCGACCGGCCTGCCCTGGTCGACCTGCTGCTGCGGGTGAGCCGGCTGGTCGACGAGCATCCCGAGGTGGCGGCGTTGAGCCTGAACCCGGTGCTGGTCCGCCCGCGTGGCCTGTCGGTGCTGCACGCCACGGCGCGGGTGGCCGCCGGTGCCGCCCGCCCGGACACCGGTCCGCGCCGGCTGTAGACCGACCGACCGACCGACCGGCCAGTCAGCCGGTGCCGGTGCCCAGCAGGCGCAGCGCGATCCGGTTACCGGCGGCCAGCAGGGCGAAGACGGCCCCGGCCACCGGGTGTCCGGTGAGCACGAGCGCGGCGGTGGCCGCGCCGAACACCACCACCCACTCGGGCAGCAGCCGCAACGGGCCCCGGCGGCGCGGGTGGCGCCGGCGGGGCCCGGTGACGACCGGTGCGGGTCAGCTCGCGTACGCCTCCAGCCGCTGCGAACGGGTCGGCTGCCGCAGCTTGGTCAGCGTGACCTTCTCGATCTGTCGGATCCGCTCCCGGGACAGGCCGAACTCGCGACCCACCTCGTCCAGGGTGCGCTGCCGGCCGTCGTCGAGGCCGAAGCGCAGCCGGATCACCGCCTGCTCGCGCTGGGAGAGGGTGCTCAGCACGATCTCCACGTCGTTGCGCAGCAGACCGTTCGAGGCGGTGTCGGCGGCCTGCGCGTGCGGGTCCGCCGCGGCGACGAAGTCGCTTAGCGCGCTCTCGCCGTCCTCACCGACGGCCTGGTCCAGGCTCACCGGCTCGCGGTCGTACGAGAGCAGCTCGATGATCTGGAACTCCGGGACGCCGAGCGCCTGCGCCACCTCGCCGACGGTGGGCTCCCGGCCGAGCGTGGTGGCCAGGTCCCGACGGGCCCGGACCATCCGGTTGACCTGCTCGACCACGTGCACCGGGATGCGGATGGTGCGGGCCTGGTCGGCCATGGCCCGGGTGATGGCCTGGCGGATCCACCAGGTGGCGTAGGTGGAGAACTTGTAACCCTTGGCGTAGTCGAACTTCTCGACCGCCCGGATCAGGCCGAGGTTGCCCTCCTGGATCAGGTCCAGGAACGCCATGCCGCGGCCCGTGTAGCGCTTGGCGATGCTGACCACGAGGCGCAGGTTGGCCTCCAGCAGGTGGTCCTTGGCGGCCCGGCCCTGGCCGGCGACGATCTCCAGGTCCCGACGCAGCGCCGGCGGAACCGTCGGGTCGGTGGCGAGCTTCTCCTCGGCGAAGAGGCCGGCCTCGATCTGCTTGGCGAGGACCACCTCCTGCACGGCGGTGAGCAGCTTGGTGCGGCCGATGCCGTTCAGGTACGCGCGGACCAGATCGGCCGAGACCCCCCGCTCGTCGATCGCGTCCAGGTCGGGCGCGTTCTCGCCGGTGCCGGCGAGCGCCTCGTTATCGGATCCGGCCGCGCTGCGACCGGCCGGTTCGTATGCGGTGCGGACCATCTGTACTACCACTTTCAGTCGCCTCCCCGCGTCGACAAGTGGCGCGTCACCAACCGCGCAGGTGCGGCTGATGACAAGAGCTTGCTCGATCGGGCGTTAAGCGGAGGTGAGGCCGGGTTCAACACGGCGTCAAGTCGGCGAATGCCACGTCATTTGCTGCTTATCACCCACAATGTCCTGCAGGCCGGCCCGCCGGTGGCGTCCGGTCCGGGAAGACCGGCGGCGGACGGGCGGAGGAGCCGGCGACGCCGGCCGGCCCGGGAAGGGAGGCGGACGTGGTCTTCAGGCGGATGCTGTGGGCGATGGGCGCCGACGGCCCCGCCGTGGCCACCACCGTCGACGATGCCACCTGCCGGCCAGGTGGCCGGTTGGCCGGTCGGGTCCGGATGGTCGGCGGCGACCACCCGGTCGACATCTCCTACCTCGCGGTTGGCCTGCTGACCCGGGTCGCGGTGGTGACCGGGGACAGCGAGTACGACGCCACCGAGGAGTTCCACCGGGAGCGGGTGGCCGGTCCGCTCCGGCTGGCCGCCGGCGAGCGGCGGGAGTTCGCGTTCGGCCTCGCCGTGCCGCACCAGACGCCGCTGACCCGGATCCGCGACCGGCCGCTGCCCGGCGTGACCCTGGGCCTGCGTACCGAACTGGCGGTGGCCCGGGCGGTGGACGAGAGCGAGCTGGAACCGGTGACCGTGCTGCCGACACCGGAGCAGGAGCAGATCCTCGCCGCCCTGTGGCGGCTCGGCTTCCGGTTCGCCGGGGCGACCGTCGAGCGCGGGCACCTCTACGGCGTACGGCAGGAGGTGCCGTTCCACCAGGAGTTCGAGTTCGTCCCGCCGGACCGGTACGGCCCGGGCGTGCACCGGCTCGACCTGACCTTCGTGGCCGGTCCGGAGCGGCTGGAGCTGTTGCTGGAGATCGACAGGCGGGGTGGCGTCCTCACCGGCGGGCGGGACGGGTTCGACCGGCTCACCGTCGACCGCGCCACCGCGGCCGGGATCGACTGGTCAGCCCGGCTCGACGACTGGGTACGCCGGGCGGTCGACCGCCGCGACCGGTCCTGACCGGGCCCGGTTCACCAGGTCGAGCGACCGGTTCACAGGTCGAGCAGGACGGTCCGGGGGCCCACGTTGACGCTCTCCACCAGCATGTGGGCCCGGAACCGGCCGGTCCGCACCGTCGCGCCACGTGCCCGCAGGGCCTCGGCGAAGGCGGTGACCAGCGGCTCGGCCACCTCGGCCGGGGCGGCCGCGGTCCAACTCGGCCGGCGCCCTTTGCGCGCGTCCCCGTACAGGGTGAACTGGCTGACCACCAGCACCGGCGCGCCGACGTCGGCGGCCGACCGCTCGCCGTCCAGGATGCGCAGCTCGTGCACCTTGCGGGCCATCGTCGCCGCGGTGGCCGGAGTGTCCGCGTGGGTCACCCCGAGCAGCACCAGCAGGCCGTCGGAGATCGCGCCCACCACCTCGTCGTCCACCGTCACGCTGGCCCGCCCGACGGTCTGCACCACGGCCCGCATCTCCGCCTCAGCCCGCCACGGGCGTGATCAGGCCGCGTTCCACCAGGTGCGCGACGATCGGTCCGGCCGCCTCGGCGAGTTCGCTCTCCGGTACGTCGTGGGCCAGCGCGAGTACGGCCAACTGGTCCCGCAGCGGCACCCGCCCGTCGCAACCGCCGACCAGGGCCAGCACCAGCGGGTCCACCTCCTCGGACCAGCGCAGCCCGTGCGGCATCTCCAGGACCTGCCGGTCCACCGCCCAGCCCTCCGCACCCATGGTCGCCTCCTGGCGCAGGCGCAGGTCGTCCGCGGCCCGGTAGCGGGCGCCCAACAGCCCTGCCGGATCCCGGTCACGCAGCCAGTCCTGCCGGTCGAACCAGGCGCCGATCTGCTCGCCCATCGGGTGTTGGACCGACTGCCGAAGGTCCTCCACCCGGACCACCGGGTCGTCGCGTCCGGCCCGGCGCAGGTTGATGACGCCGAACCCGACCGCCTCCACCTTGTGCGCGTCGAACCAGTCCAGCCACGCCTCGACGCGCCCCGGGTCGGTGGCCTCGCTGGCGTCGGCCAGCCACAGGTTGACGTACGCCATCGGGTCGGCCACCTCGCGCTGGACGACCCAGGCGTCCAACCCGGTGCCGGCGAACCAGCCGGCCACCCGCTCGCCCCAGTCCTCGCCCGCGACGTGCAGCCAGTTCGCCAGGTACTGCATGGTGCCGTCCTCGGTCAGCAGGCCGGGCGCGGCGGCGGCCAACTCGGCGGCGATGCCGTCGCCCACCCGGCCGGAGTCCCGGTAGCTGTGCGTGGTGGTGCCCGGCCCGACCACGAACGGCGGGTTGCTCACCACCAGGTCGAACCGGCGCCCGGCGACCGGCGCGACCAGATCACCGCGGAGCAGCTCCCAGCTCTGACCGCTGAGCGCCGCGGTGGTGGCCGCGAACCGCAGCGACCGCTCGGACAGGTCCGTGGCGGTGACCGCGTCGGCGTGGGTGGCCAGGTGCAGCGCCTGTACGCCCGAGCCGGTGCCCAGGTCCAGCGCGGTGCCCACCGGCCGCCGGACGGTGGCGTTGATCAGGGTGCTGGTCGCCCCGCCCACGCCCAGCACGTGGTCGGCCGCCAGCGGCCGGCCGGGCCGGGAGCCGCCCGGTACGTCGGCGAGCACCCACCATTCGTCCCCGTACGGTTCCAGGTCGACGCCCTGGCGCAGGCCGTCACCGTGCCGTTCGACCAGGCCGGCGGCGAGCGCCTCGGCCAGCGGCAGCGGGGCCAACGCGGCGGCGACGGCGGCTTCCGGCTCGGTCTGCTCGCAGATGAACAACCGGATCAACGTGGCCAGCGGGTCGCGGTCCGCGGTGACCCGCAGCGCGGCCCGGTAGTCGTTGCGGGCCACCCCGCCGGTCGCCTGCACACCGAGCCGCGCGGCGATGCCGTTGGAGGTGTAGCCGGCGCCGGTCAGGGCGGCGCGCAGTTGGTCGACCCCGGCGGGGGAGAGCAACATCTCAGGTTGGTCCACCCTGCCATCCTGCCCTGGCCGCCCGGGCCGCCGGCCGGCGCCCGGTGGGATGCCGCACCAACGGGTCAGGCCGGCCGCCGACCGAGCGGTCGGCCGCACCAACCGACGAACCGCTCGCTCACCTCTGGCGGGCCGGTCACCACCGTGGGAAATCGGATGGTGGCAGGGACCGGTCGACCGGCAGGGCGGTGAGTTTCCGACACGGCAGCGGATTTCCGCAGCTGCAGATCCGGCGCAGCTTCAAATTGCGGAAGGTCCATCGCGGGCGATGCGCGATCGCGAGTTCTATCGCGAGTCTTGCGAATTCCGGTCCCCGGTCGCCGGCAGTCACTGTCCACCCTCCCCCATGCGTGTGTGTCCGGTCCGGGCGCGGTTGGCGGTGCCCGGCCCGTGTGGGAGTGGCTGCCTGCCAGGGCCGGCGCCGGCCCGAATACAGAATGCGATGACATAGACCGGCGGCACAATGATATTGCGCTATTCAGTTCGTCGGAATTCTGGCTGAACGAGCCTCTTTCATTTCAACCGTTTTGCATGGTGCAAGATGCGTTCCGCGAAGGGAGAAAAGGGGATTGCGCAATTGGCCCGCGAGCTTGTCGTTCACCGCCGCGCTCCGGTACGCGCCGCACCCGACCGGCCGGTCGCCGACCGGTCGGCCGCCGGTTCGGGCAGGATGGGCCCATGCTCTCGCTGCCCATCGACGCCGAGGCGAACGCCCTGCTGGCCAGGGATCCGCTCGCCGTGCTGATCGGTCTGACCCTGGACCAACAGGTCACCATGGAGAAGGCGTTCACCTCGCCGTACGTGTTGGCGCGGCGGCTCGGCCACGAACCTACCGCCGGTGAACTGGCCGGCTTCGACCTCGACGAGCTGATCGGGATCTTCGCCACCCCGCCCGCGCTGCACCGGTTCCCCAAGGCGATGGCGGCCCGGGTGCGGGACGTGTGCCGGGCGCTCGTCGACGGGTACGGCGGCGATCCGGAAGCGCTCTGGTCCGGTGTCGCCGACGGGTCCGAGCTGCTGAACCGGATCCTGGCGTTGCCCGGATTCGGTCGGCAGAAGGCCCAGATCCTGGTGGCGCTGCTGGGCAAGCGGTACGGCGTGCGACCGCCCGGTTGGCGCGAGGCCGCCGGCGGGTACGGCGACGAGGACGCGTACCGGTCGGTGGCCGACGTCGTCGACGAGGAGTCGTTGGCCCGGGTGCGGGCCTACAAGAAGCAGCTGAAGGCCGAGGCGAAGGCCGCCGGCGGGTAGCTGCGGCGCTCAGGCGGCGGTGGGGTGGGCCAGCGCGGCCAATGCCCGTCGTACGTCCGCCAGCGACACGGTGGCCGACTCGTCCAGGTCGGCGAGTCCCGCCTCGATCCACTGCCGCATGAGCGTGGTCACCCCGATCCCGCGCGCCTCGGCGGCGGCCCGCACCCGGTCGTAGGTGTCCACCGGTAGCCGTACCGAGCGACTCACCATCGGCACGTCGGTGTCCGGCGTGGGCAGCTCGGCCGGCCGGGCGTTGTCGATCAGGTCCGCCAGGTCGTCCCCACCGGAGTGGAACCGCTTCGCCGCGTCGTGTCGGTTCACCATCACCACCGCCTCATCGTCGCCAACCCCGCAGCGCCTCCTCGTAGCGCTTGGACTCGCTGTCGCTGAGATCGCGTGCGGAGAGGATGTCCCAGTCGTTGTCGCCGTGGTCGGCCTCGGCGAGCAGGATCGCCAGCCGGCGGCCCGGTCCGGTCGCCGCGTAGACGACCATCACGTCGTCGCCGAGATGCCGGATGATCCGGCGGCCCGCGTGCAGGGCCTGCCAGACTTCCCCGGGTGTGACGTCGTAGACCCGCAGGTTGCCCAACGCCTCGTCGGTGAAGCTGAACCTGCTGCCCACAGGGGGCAGCGTACCACGTACGTAACACGCAGGCCCGGCGGTCCGCGGGCCGGGGCCCGTCGGTACGTGTCGGAAAAGTGGGAGGATGGACGGGCATCCCCGAGGAGGCTCCGTGGTGAAGCAACCGGCGTACCGGCCCATTCTGATCACCGACGCCGCACGCAGCCAGAACGACCAGTTGCACAGCCGACAGGTGCGTTACGTCGTGATGATGGGCATCCGGGCGGTCTGCCTGATCGCCGGCGCGGTCCTGGTCAGCTTCAAGGCACCGATGCTGTGGCTGTGGCTGCCGTTGTGCCTGATCGGCATGGTCCTCATCCCGTGGCTCGCGGTGCTGCTGGCCAACGACCGGCCGCCCAAGGAGGAGCACCGGTTGGCCAACCGGCTGAAACGGCAGCATCGGGACGACACGCCGGCCCGGACGTTGACCGCCGAGGAACGCCCGCACCCCACGCACCCCACCATCGACGCGGAGCCCTGACCGCGGATCCACCGCCCGGGACGACCGGTCCCGGCACGCCGCCCCACCGCCGCCCACGCGGCGGCCCGCCAGGCCGCGCCGCGACTCACGCGTGCGGCCCGGCAGGCCACGCCACCGGGGCCGCGCCTGCGGCGCCCCGGCCGGTCGGCGGGCGGGCGCCGACCAGGGCGACCGCCGTCGCGCCCAGCTCACCGGCCCGGTCCAGGGCCGCCCGCGGGTCCGCACCGGCGGTCCAGGCCGCCAGCAACCCGGCGGCGAAGGCGTCCCCCGCCCCGGTCACGTCGACCACCGTCCCGGAACGCCCCGGGGCCACGGTCACCGCACCGTCCGGGTCGGCCCAGACCGCACCCTCGGGGCCGCGTTTGACCACCGCGTGCCGCACCCCGCCGGCCAACCGCCGGGCCCGGTCCACCGGGTCCGGCCCGTCGGCCAGCACCTCGGCCTCGTCCGCGTTCGCGACCAGCAGGTCGACGTCGCGTACCCAGTCCAGGAACGCCGCCGGTCCGACCTGCCGCAGCGGCGCCGCGGAGGCCGCGTCGACGCTGGTGGTGAGCCCGCGCCCGCGCGCCACGGCCAGCGCCCGCAGGCCGGCGTCGCGCGACCCGGCGTCCAACAACGTGTACGCGGACAGGTGCAGGTGGGTCGCGTCCGGCGCCCCGGCCACGGCGGCCTCGACGTGCGCCCCGGTCAGCCGGAGGTTCGCACCCCGCTCGCTGATCATCGTCCGCTCGCCGTCGCCGGCGAGCACGATCACCGTGCCGGTGACCGCGGCGGCCACCCGGTGGACCGCGCAGTGCACGCCCGCGGCGGCCAGCTCGGCCACCCGGACCCGGCCGGCCACGTCGTCGCCGACCGCACCGACCAGGGTCACCGGGGCGCCCAGCCGGGCCAGCCAGGCGGCGGTGTTGGCCGCCTGCCCGCCACCGGTCAGCCGGATGTCGGCCCGGGTGTCCGAGCCGGTGACCAGCGGACCGGCCAGCACCGCCAGTACGTCGGTGACGACGTCGCCGACCACGACGATCCGGGACGCCCCGGTCACCCGTCGGCCCGTCCGGTCCGGTGCCGGCCGTGATCCGGGCCGCCCTCGCCGGCGGTGGTGGTGGCGGCCACCGCTATCCGGGCCGCCAGGGCGGCGTTGCGCAGGATGATCCGGACGTTGACCGCGAGGCTGGCGCCCGCGGTGGCGGAGTGGAAGTGGGCGAGCAGGAACGGGGTCACCGCCTTGCCGGTCACCCCCTCGCGGTCCAGCCGGGCCAGCCCGTCGGCCAGGGTGCGGTCGTGCAGTTCCGGGTCGAGCTGCTCGTCCGGCGGCAGCGGGTTGGCCACGATCACCGCGCCGGAGTGCACGCCCTGGCCGGCCCGGGCGGCCAGGGTGGTGGCCACCTGTTCCGGTGAGTCCACCGACCAGTCCAGCTCGAAGCCGCTGTCGGTGATGAAGAAGCCGGGGAACCGGCGGGTGCGGTACCCGACCACGGTGACGCCGAGCGTCTCCAGCCGTTCCAGGGTGGCGCCGGTGTCCAGGATCGACTTCACCCCGGCGCAGACCACCGCGATCGGGGTACGGGCCAGGGTGACCAGGTCGGCGGACTCGTCGAAGGTCTGCGCCGCCTCGCGGTGCACCCCGCCGAGCCCGCCGGTGGCGAACACGCCGATCCCGGCGGCGGCGGCCACCGCGCTGGTCGCCGCCACCGTGGTCGCGCCGTCGGCGCCGCGGGCGGCGGCCACGGCCAGGTCGCGCACCGAGAGCTTGACCACCGTGTCGCTGGTCGCCAGGCGGGTCAACTGATCGTCGTCCAACCCGACGACGATGTCGCCGGCCACCATCCCGATGGTGGCCGGCACCGCTCCGTTGTTCCGGACGGCCCGTTCGATCTCCCGGGCCACCCGCAGGTTGTCCGGGCGGGGCAGCCCGTGCGAGACGATGGTGCTCTCGCAGGCCACCACGGGCCGGCCGGTCCGCAGGGCGGCGGCCACCTCGGCGCCGTACCGGATCTGGAAATCACTCATGATCACCACCGTACGGCCCGGGCGGTCCGGCCTGAAGTGGACCGCTTGCCGGTGACCTGTCAAAATCGGGGTTGCGGGGTCATTTTGGAGGTGTACGACAGGTGAGCACTGAGGTTCTCGAGCGTCCGGAGCTGAAGGATGCCGACACCGGGCCGGAGATGTTCCACTACGTCCGGAAAGAGAAGATCGCCGAGAGTGCGGTCATGGGAACCTTCGTGATCGCGCTCTGCGGCGAGACGTTCCCGGTCACCAAGGCGGCCAAGCCGGGCTCCCCGGTCTGCCCGAAGTGCAAGGAGATCTACGACTCGATGAAGGACTGACCCGGGCCGTCGTACCCGTCGTCCGCATAGCCTTTCCGGGTGCCCACCTCCACCGCCCTGCTCGTGGCCGACCTGACCGGCGTCGCGGTCTTCGCCGCGTCCGGCGCCTCGGCCGGGGTGGCCAAGCGGCTCGACCTGTTCGGTGTGGTCTTCGTCGGGTTCGTCGCCGCGCTCGGCGGCGGCATCTTCCGCGACCTGGTGATCAACGCCGCGCCGCCGCTGGCCTTCGCCGACTGGCGGTACGCGGCCACCGCCGCGGTCACCGCGGCGGCCGTGTTCTGGTTGCACCCGCAGCTCGCCCGGCTCCGTACGACGGTCCTGGTCCTGGACGCGGCCGGGCTCGGCCTGTTCACCGTCACCGGCACGGTCGCCGCGCTGGCGGCCGGGGTCCCGGCGGTCGGCGCCTGCCTGATCGGGATGCTCACCGGCATCGGCGGAGGCCTGGGTCGGGATCTGCTCACCGGCCAGATCCCGGTGGTGCTGCGCAGCGAGATCTACGCGCTGGCGGCGCTGGCCGGCGCGATCGTGGTCGCCGCGCTGGACCGGACCGGTTTCGCCGGGCCGGCCCCGCTGATCGGTGCCGCGGTGCTGGTTTTCGGGATCCGCCTGGTGGCGCTGCGGCGCCGCTGGTCCGCCCCGGTGGCCACCGACCGGCCGCTGCCGGAGCGGACCCAGCGGCAGCGGGCCCGCCGCCGACTGGCCCTGCGCCAGCGGTCGCCGCACCGGCGCGCGTTCACCGGCCGGCCAACGGACCCGACCGGGTGACGGACCAGATCCGGTCGGCGGATCCGGCCGGGGCCGCGGACCAGGGCCGGCCGGCGGTCCAGGCCGGCCGGCGGCAGGAAGTGTGACCAGCGGCGCGGTGGTGTCGCCTGGGGCGGCTGGGGAGTCCTGGTTATGCTGGGACGGCCTTCGCGCTCCACCCGGTCGCGGAGGCGTTTTCGTGGCCGGTGCTTCCCGCCCGGCCGCCCGGCCCACAATCCCCCGTGGCGAGGAGGCGTGACCCGTTGGTTGCCCGGCCGTCCCCGACGGAGTCCTTCCCGCCGCTGCGGGCCTGGCAGCGGCGGGCTCTGGTGGAGTACCTACGCCGCCGGTCCGACGACTTCATGGCGGTCGCCACACCGGGCGCCGGCAAGACGACCTTCGCCCTGCGGATCGCCGCCGAACTGCTCGCCGACGGTACGGTCGACGCGGTCACCGTGGTGGCGCCGACCGAGCACCTGAAGCACCAGTGGGCGACCGCCGCCGCCCGGGTCGGTATCCAGCTGGACGCGGCGTTCCGCAATGCCGACGTGCACTCGTCCGCCGACTTCCACGGCGCGGTGCTCACCTACGCGCAGGTGGGGATGGCGCCGCAGGTGCACCGGCGGCGCACGATGACCCGGCGGACGATGGTGATCCTCGACGAGATCCACCACGCCGGCGACTCGCGGTCCTGGGGCGACGGGGTCAAGGCGGCCTTCGAGCCCGCCGTACGGCGGCTGATGCTGACCGGCACGCCGTTCCGGTCCGACGACAACCCGATCCCGTTCGTCACCTACGAGCGGGGCGGGGACGGCCTGCAACGGTCCCGGGCCGACTCGGTCTACGGGTACGCCGACGCGCTGGCCGACGGGGTGGTCCGCCCGGTGATCTTCCTCGCCTACTCGGGGGAGACCCGGTGGCGGACCCGGGCCGGCGACGAGTTGGCCGCGCGGCTCGGTGAGCCGATGACCCAGGACCTGATCGGCCAGGCCTGGCGTACCGCGCTGGACCCGGCCGGCGACTGGATGCCACAGGTGCTGCGGGCGGCCGACGCGCGGTTGCAGACCAAGCGGGCCGGCGGGATGTCCGACGCCGGTGGGCTGGTGATCGCCAGCGACCAGCAGGCGGCCCGGTCGTACGCCCGCCTGATCGAGCGGCTGACCGGCGAGAAGGCAGTGGTGGTGCTCTCCGACGACGCGGGCGCCTCGGACCGGATCGCCGCGTTCGCCGCCTCCGACCAGCGTTGGCTGGTCGCCGTCCGGATGGTCTCCGAGGGGGTGGACATCCCGCGGCTGGCGGTGGGCGTCTACGCCACCAGCGCCTCGACGCCGCTGTTCTTCGCCCAGGCGATCGGCCGGTTCGTCCGGGCCCGCCGGCCGGGGGAGACCGCCTCGGTGTTCCTGCCCAGCGTTCCGCACCTGCTCGGGCTGGCCAGCGAGATGGAGGCCGAGCGGGACCACGTGCTCGGCGCGCCGAAGAAGGACGACGGCTTCGACGACGAGCTGCTGGAACGCGCCCAGCGCACCGAGGACGCCAGCGGAGAACTGGAGAAGCGGTTCGAGGCCCTGTCGGCCACCGCCGAACTCGACCAGGTGATCTTCGACGGGGCGTCGTTCGGTACCGGCGCTCAGGCCGGCACCCCGGAGGAGGAGGAATACCTGGGGCTGCCCGGTCTGCTCACTGCCGAGCAGGTGGCGGCGCTGCTGAACAAGCGGCAGGCCGAGCAGTTGGCCGCCCAGCGGCGGCGCAGCCAGCGGCCCGAGCAGCCGGCGGTGCCCGCCCAGAGTCGGCCGCTGAGCGCCGCGGAGCGGCGGATCGCCCTGCGCCGGCAGTTGAACGCTCTGGTGGCCGCCCACCACCACCGGACCAACCTGCCGCACGGCAAGATCCACGCCGAGCTGCGCCGGCTCTGCGGCGGTCCGCCCAGTGCGCAGGCCACCATCGAGCAGCTCGAAGAGCGGATCGCGACCATTCAGAGCTTCTGAACCGCGACCGGTCGGCCGATACGCGTCGACCGGGGACACCCGCTGGGTGCCCCCGGTCGATAACGTGGTGGTACGGAGATCAGTTCGCCATCAGTTCGGCGCCCCGCCACTCGAACTCCGGATCGGTCGCGTATCGGACCGTGATCTTGACCAGGTCCTCGGCGTACTTGTTCGCGTGATGTCCACAGAACACCAGCTCGCTCCCACCCGCGAGGGTGATCCGGAGCTTGCCGGCGGCGTTGCAGCGGTCGCACCGTTCATCGGCGGCTGGGGGAGCCACCGTCTCGGGCGGCGGCGTGAGGGTCGGGGTCATCGCCTTCCTCCTCTGGTCGTCACCGATGAACACTCTCTTCGGTCGTTGCTCACCTATCGTGCAACACCCCGGGTGGGTGCGGCCTTCCCAGTGTGCCCTCGGGGGACCGAGGTCACACGTCGTGGAAACAGTGTGCCGTGTCGCCGGGGTGCTCCGTCAATGATCACACCCGAGGAACCCACTGATCAACACCAACTGCTGTACGACCGGTGACGGCGGCAGTACGACCGGTTGAGCGCCGAACCTCAGTCCAGGTAGTCCCGCAGCACCTGGGAGCGGGACGGATGGCGCAACTTGGACATGGTCTTGGACTCGATCTGTCGGATCCGTTCCCTGGTCACGCCGTAGACCTGGCCGATCTCGTCGAGCGTGCGGGGCTGACCGTCGGTCAGGCCGAACCGGAGCCGGACCACGCCGGCCTCCCGCTCCGAGAGGGTCTGCAGGACCTGCTGCAACTGGTCCTGCAGCAGCGAGAACGACACCGCGTCGACCGCCACGACGGCCTCGGAGTCCTCGATGAAGTCGCCGAGCTGGCTGTCCCCTTCGTCACCAATGGTCTGATCAAGCGAAATGGGTTCCCGAGCGTACTGCTGGATCTCCAGCACCTTCTCGGGTGTGATGTCCATCTCCTTGGCCAGTTCCTCCGGGGTGGGCTCACGACCCAGGTCCTGGAGCAGCTCACGCTGTATCCGGCCGAGCTTGTTGATCACTTCGACCATGTGCACCGGGATGCGGATGGTGCGGGCCTGGTCGGCCATGGCCCGGGTGATGGCCTGGCGGATCCACCAGGTGGCGTAGGTGGAGAACTTGTAACCCTTGGTGTAGTCGAACTTTTCGACCGCCCGGATCAGGCCGAGGTTGCCCTCCTGGATCAGGTCCAGGAACGCCATGCCGCGGCCCGTGTAGCGCTTGGCCAGCGAGACCACCAACCGCAGGTTGGCCTCCAGCAGGTGGTTCTTGGCCCGCTCGCCGTCGCGGGAGATCCACAGCAGGTCCCGGACCATGTCCCGGACCAGCTTCTCCTCGCCGTCCTCGGCGGCCCGCAGCCGCTCGGCGGCGTAGAGGCCCGCCTCGATCCGCTTGGCCAGCTCCACCTCCTGCTCGGCGTTGAGCAGCGGGACCTTGCCGATCTGCTTGAGGTACGCCCGGACCGAGTCCGCGGAGGCGGTCAGCTCGGCGTCCCGACGCGCCTGCTTGAGCGCCTCGGACTCCTCGTCGTCCCACTCGAAGTCGTTGTCGGTGGCGGAACTCGCGGCGTCCGCCGCGGCCGCCTGCGCCAGCTCGGCCGGCTCCTCGACGACGACATCCTCGATCTCGTTGGCGAGCTCCTCCGGGTCGATCTCGCCCTCGGCGGCCTTGCCCTTGGCGTCGGGCTTGGCCGGCGCGGCGGCGGCCTTGGCGGCCTTGGTCGCCTTGGCGGGCGCCGGAGCGGTCTTCGCGGCGACGGCACCACCCCCGGCGGCCGCCTTGCGGGCGGGAGCCTTGGGCGCGGCGGCGGGAGTGGCCGGCTCGTCCGCGGCGGCCGCCTGCTTCGGTGCCGGCGGGGCCACCTTCTTGGTCGCCTTGGCGGTGGTCGCCCGGGAGGCGGGGGTGGCCGATCGGGCGGCGGCGACCCGGCGGCGGGTGCTCGCCGAACCGTCGACCACGACCGTGACGCCCGCGTCGGACAGCGCGCGCAAGATCTTCTTGGCCTGGGCCGGGGTCACCTCAGCGGACTCGACGGTGCGCGCGAGCTCGGCCGACGTGAGCTGGCCGCCGGCGTTCTGCGCGTGGGCGATCAGGGTGTCGGTGAGCGAGCGGACGTCGGCGCCGGTGTGGCGGGGTTCTGTCACGAATGACCTTCCGGAGGCGAGGAACGATCAGGCCGGTGCAGCCAGCGCAGCATTCGGCAACGACCCGGTCCGATGTGGTTGAGGCGCCCCCCGCGCTCCGCCCGGCCGGTGTCCGGCGGTAGGTGGCGCAAGGGTAGGGATGAATTGTAACGCCGTCTGCGGCGATCATCCCGCGCCCACGCCAGAAGGGCGGCTGGGGGCCGCCGACTTTTAGCTTATGTGCGTTTTGCAAGGATGGTAGCCGGGCCGGGGCACCCCGGACCGCGGGTGTGGGAAAGGGGACACCATGGGGGCCGGATTTCCGGACGAACTGCTGGCGATCGCCGTCGACCTGGCCCGGCGGGCGGCCGACACCGCCGCCCGGATGCGCGCGGCGGGGGTGTCCGCGGTGGCCACCAAGTCCACCGCCACCGACGTGGTCACCGCGGCGGACCGGGCCGTCGAGCGGGAGATCGTCGAGACCTTGCACCGGATCCGGCCGCAGGACACCGTGCTGGGCGAGGAGTACGGCACCGGGGGCGCCGGGGCCGCGACCGGTCCGGACCCGGTGCGGTGGATCGTCGATCCGATCGACGGCACGGTGAACTACCTCTACGGGCTGCCGCACTACGCGGTCTCGATCGCCGCCGAGGTGGCCGGTGTCGTGGTCGCCGGGGTGGTCCGCAACCCGGCGACCGGGGACGAATGGACGGCCGTCCGCGGCGGCGGGGCGTACCGGGACGGCCGCCGGCTGACCGGCTCCACCGAGACCGACCTGCGCCAGGCGCTGGTCGGCACCGGATTCGGCTACGACCCGGCCCGGCGGGCGCACCAGGCGGCGGTCCTCGCCGGGCTGATCACGCAGGTACGGGACATCCGCCGGTTCGGCGCCGCCGCGATCGACCTCTGCCTGGCCGCGGAGGGCGCCGTCGACGTCTGCTACGAGAAGGGCCTGAACGCCTGGGACCACGCGGCGGGCGGACTGATCGCCAGCGAGGCGGGCCTGCGGGTCGAGGGACTGGACGGGCGGCCGGCCGGTCCGGACCTGTTGATCGCCGCGCCGCCGGCCCTGTTCGGCCCGCTGCACGAGCGGCTGGCCCGGCTGAACGCGGCGGGCGGCCCGTGACGGCCGGCCCACCGGTCTCAGCGCTTGGCGTTGGCCGCGCAGGCGCCGGGCGGCAGCGGCGGGCTGCCCAGCTCGGTCAGCGACTGGTTGACCTCGGTGGAGGTGGCCAGTTGTTGGAACTTCGGCCCGATCACCACGTCGACCACGTCGTCCTTGCGCTGCGGGTTGTACTCGGTCCGCGCGTTGTCGAGGAAGTACGCCCGCATCAGGTGCGCCGCGCCGACCGCCTGAGGGCCGTACCGCAGCACCGCGACGCCCTCGATGCCCTTCTTGTCGACGGCCGTTTTGACCACCTTGAACTTCCGGTTGCCGAAGTTGGTGGCGACGGAGTCCGCGAGCCCCTGGGTCTTCGTCGCGTTGTAGACGGCGATCTTCACGTTCTGCGGCTCGGGCAGGGCGATGTTGGCCCGGACCTCGCCGTTCTGGCATGCCCCCGGGGCCTTGTCGCTGCTCTGCGTATCCCGGACCAGGGCGACGACGATGAACACCAGGGCGAGCACCGTCAGCGCGCCGACGACGACGAGTGCCCGCACCCGCGCAAAGCTCATCTGTTGGCTCCCCCGTGGAAGATGATGGCGACCACCAGCGGGCAGGGGGCGACCGGCTCGCTGGCTACCGAGTATTCCGCTGAGGCTAGCGGTTGTCCGCCACTGTGTGGAAACCGCCGGTCGCTGCGGCGTGCCGGTCGCCTCCGGCGATGCCGGACCCCTATCTTCGTGTCGCCTGAGTCACATTGGGAACAACTTCGGGGGCATGGGCGTACAAGCATGCGGCGAGGGCGGTATACATGCCTCGCCAATAGGGGGGTAAGGTACCGCGCTCGCCGGGGGGTTTGTTTCGCGGCCGCTGCGGCCGGAACGGCGTGCCGGGGTCGGCCAGCGGAAAGAAGACCGGCCAGCGGGAACCGAAACAGCGTCGTCCGGCGTTACAACCGGCAGCGACCATATCGACATGGGAGAGTGAAACCGATGGCCACCGACTACGACGCCCCGCGTCGAGACGAGGTCGACCTCGGCGAGGACAGCCTGGAAGAGCTCAAGGCCCGGCGGGTCGACTCACAGTCGGGCGCCGTGGACGTCGACGAGGCCGAAGTCGCCGAGAGCTTCGAGCTGCCCGGTGCCGACCTGGCCGACGAGGAACTGACCGTCAAGGTGCTACCGATGCAGCAGGACGAGTTCCGCTGCGCCCGTTGCTTCCTGGTGCACCACCGCAGCCAGCTGGCCGCGGAACGCAACGGTGAGCTGATCTGCCGCGAGTGCGTCTGACGGCGGGAATCCGGGTCCGGTGACCTCGCTCGCCGAGGTCGCCGGGTTCGACGTGCGCGGGCGGCGGACAGCTGCTTGACTCGATCCGGTTCGCTGTGGCAGAGGGAGCGGACCTGGTTGGAGGAGCCGACATGAGTCACCCTGACCGCGCACCGGACGATTCGTCCATCCGCCCGGAACCGGCCGGGGACCGACCCGACCCGGCCGCCACCGTGGCACCCGTCGGCGACGACCTGGCCGCCACCGTCGCCGCCCTGTCCGCCGACGAGATCGTGCCGGCGCAGCGCCGGCGACTGCTCGGCAAGCTGGTCGGTGAGCTGCGCACCCGAGGTACGGGTGACCTGTTCAAGCCCCGGGCGGCACTGCGCTGGCTCACCGAGGCGGTGAGCGACATCGCCCCGTACGTACCCATCCGCGACCACGAGACGCTGCGCCGGCACCACGGCGGCCTCGACGGCGACGCGTTGGCCGAGCGGCTGATCCGGAACGCGGCCCGGGCCACCGCGGGGATCGGCGCGGCGGGTGGCGGGGTGGCCGCCGTCGAGTGGACGGTGACCCCCACCCTGCTGACCGCGCCGGTGCTGCTGGCCGCCGAGACGGTGGCGGTGGTCGCCATCGAGCTGAAGCTGCTCGGCGAGCTGCACGAGGTGTACGACACGCCGGTGCCGGGCATCGGCGGACAACGGGCGATGGCCCTGATCCATGTCTGGTCCAGCCAGCGGGGGGTCAACCCGATGCTGCCCGGGGCCGGGGTGGGTGCGGTGCTCGGCACCGCGGCCCGCCGCGAGTTGCGGGAGCGGCTGCTGCGCCGGTTCGGTCGCAACCTGACCACCCTGGGGCCGTTCCTCACCGGCGCCGCGGTGGCCAGTTTTCTCAACCGGCGGGTGACCCGCAGCCTCGGCGAACGGGTCTGCGAGGACCTGCGCGCCGCCCGGCGCAGGGCGATCAGCGACGACTGACCGGTCGATCGGGCCGGGCCGGTCGACCGGGACCGCGACTCAGGCCCGGTGCGCCGGACCGGCACCGTCCCGGGCGGCCAGGATCGCCGCCGCCAGCCGGACCGGGTGCCGGGTGCTGACCACCCAGTACGGTGTCGGGTCGGCCGGGTCGTCGAGCACCACCTGCACCGCGCCGGCCACCCAGGGCCGCTGGACCACGAACGCCAACGGGTCGGCGCCCACGCCGAGCACCTCGCGCCGGCCGGACGCGTCGAGCGCGACGGCGTCCGCGACGAACCGGACCGGGAGCCGGGCGTCGTCGACCAGCAACTCGCCGTCCCGGACCGCGAGCCGGATCCGGCCCAGCCACCACAGCGCGACGACCGCGAGCGGGAACAGCACCGCGTACGGCAGCCAGGCGCGCAGGCCGGTCGCGCCCAACCACACCTCGGTCGCCAGCAGACCGGCCGTCCCGACCCCGGCCAGCCACAGCCACCAGGGCAGGGTCAGCCGTTCGGTGTAGCCCGGATCGGGCCGGGTGACCACGGATTCGGATCGTATCGGCGCCACGGTGCGAGGGTACGGCCCGATCGGCCGCCGCCACCCGGCAGGATGGGAGGGTGCCGTGCGATGCCCGGCCGGTGCGCGCTGCCCGGCCGGCGTGGTGCGCCAGTCCCGACGGAAGGCATGAGCGTGAACCAGTCCGTACCCGTACCCGTGCGTCAGCTCGACCCGGACCTGCCGCCGCCCGCGTACGCCCACCCGGGTGACGCCGGGGCGGACCTGGTCGCCGCCGAGGAGGTGGAGATCCCGCCGGGCGGCCGGGCGCTGGTCCGTACCGGGGTGGCGCTCGCCCTGCCGGACGGGTACGTCGGTCTGGTCCACCCCCGGTCCGGTCTCGCCGCCAGGCTGGGTGTGACGGTGCTCAACGCGCCCGGTACGGTCGACGCCGGCTACCGTGGCGAAATTCTGGTCAATTTGATCAACCACGACGGGTCGAGCCCGGCGAAGATCTCCCGTGGGGACCGGATCGCTCAGCTCGTCGTGCAGCGGGTGGAACGGGCCCGGTTCCACCTCGTCACCGAGCTGCCGGCATCCCCGCGCGGGGCCGGCGGCCACGGGTCGACGGGCGGCCACGCGGGGCTTGTCCCGCGGCACGGTGCGAGCGACGAGAGCGAAGAGGTGGCAAAGTGATCTTCAAGGGACGTCGTAGTTCCGGGCGGCACGCCCGCGACGGGCGCCCGGTCGACGGTGCGACCGGGGACCTCGACGCGTCGTCCGAGGCGGACACGCCCGAGCGCGGTCCGTACGACATCTCCGCGGCGCCCGACGGCGTGCAGCGGCTCGACCTGGGCAGCCTGCACATCCCGGCGGTGGACGGGGTCGAGGTCCGGGTGCAGGCGGACCCGGACGGGACGATCCAGCAGGTCGTCCTGGTCCACGGCGAGAACGCGCTGCAGCTCGGCGCCTTCGCCGCGCCCCGCACCGAGGGCATCTGGGGTGAGGTCCGCGACGAGATCCGCGCCTCGCTGGTCGAGCAGGGCGCCACCGCCCGGGAGACCGACGGTGACTACGGCACCGAGCTGTGGGCCCGGGTGAACACCCCGGACGGTCCGGCCGACCTGCGCTTCGTCGGCGTCGACGGGCCGCGGTGGATGGTCCGCGCCCTGTACCAGGGGCGGGCCGCGACCGACCCGGCCGCAGCCGGGCCGCTCGCCGAGGTGCTCGACGGTCTGGTGGTCGACCGGGGCCAGGAGGCCAAGCCGGTCCGCGAGGCGCTGCCACTGCGGCTGCCCCGCGAGGTGGCCGAGCAGGCGGTCCGGGACAACGCCGACGGTGACGGCGGGGGAGCGGTCAACGGGACGCCCCCGGGTCAGCAGCACCCGTACCGCGCCCAGCCGGCGCCCGGCCAGGGCGGCCGGGGCTGAGCTGGCCGGGCGCCGGCTGGGCGCCGGCTGGGCGTGCCGCCGTCGATGCCCTCGGCGGCGTACGCTGTGGGGACGACCGCGGGGGTTCGGGCCGAACGGTCGCGGCGTGGACGCCGCGTCGAGGAGGGTGACACGGAGGTCATGGCGACCGACGAGAGCCGGGTGTCGGTCCGCCGCTTCCTGAAGCGGCTGACCGCCAGCGAGGCCGAGATCGAGGCGCAGGAGCTGCGCCGGGAGAGCGACGAGGCCGGTGGCACCCCGGCCGGCATGTGCCTGCGGGGGGAGTTGGTGTCGATCTCCGGCCGGCTGCGCACGGTGGTCTACACGCCGCGCACCAACCTGCCGACGCTGGAGGCCGACCTGTACGACGGCAGCGACGTGGTGACGCTGGTCTGGCTCGGCCGCCGGCACATCACCGGAGTCGAGCCGGGCCGGCAGCTGACCGTCCGGGGCCGGTTGGCGGTCCGGGACGCCCGCAAGGTCATCTACAACCCGTACTACGAGTTGGAGCCGCCCCGGTGACGGCGGGGACGGCCGACCGGGATCGCCGAACGGAAGACGTGCCGATGACGCCTGGACAACCGCCGACGGTCGAGACGGGCAGCACGCCCGACGACGAGGCGCCGCTGCCCACCCTGGCCGAGCAGATGGCCGAGCAACTCGGCGGCTGGCGCGGGATGCTCGAGTCGAGCATCCCGGTCCTGGTCTTCGTGGTGGTGAACGTCGTCACCGAGCTGCGGCCCGCGGTGCTGGCGTCGGTCGGCGTGGCGGTGGCGATCGCCGTCGGCCGCCTGGTCCAGCGCCGACCGGTCCGGCACGCGGTGAACGGCCTGGTCGGCGTGGGCATCGGCGCGTTCATCGCCTGGCGGTCCGGCGACGACCGGGACTTCTACCTGCCGGGCATCCTGTACGGCATCGGCTACGGCCTGGTGCTGCTGCTGTCCGCGCTGGTCCGGCAGCCACTGGTGGGTTGGATCTGGTCGGTGATCGTGGCCGGCGGCCGCGCCGAGTGGCGGCACGACCCGCGACTGGTCCGCACCTTCACCTGGCTCACCGTGCTGTGGGGAGTGGTCTGGCTGGCCAAGGTGGGTGTGCAGGCCGCGCTCTACCTCGCCGACATGGGCACCGCGCTGGGCATCGCCCGACTGGCACTGGGCTACCCGCCGTACGCGCTGCTGTTGCTGATCACCGTGTGGACGGTGCGCCGGGTCACCCGGTCGCCGGACGTCGCCGATCCGGCGATCGGCTGAGGCAACCGCCCGACCCGGCGGGTCGGGTGACCCGCCGCGCCGAAGCCGAGGCCGGCCGGGGAAACCGGTGACCCGCCGGCCGGACGGACCGGCTCCGCGATGGGTCGTCAGCCCCGGGTCCGGTCCTGCTGCCCGGTGTTCTTCGCGCCGAGGATGACCTCCCGCACCGACTCCTCCACGTCGGTCGTGCAGACGAAGATCAGCTCGTCGCCGGCCTCCAGCGGGTCGTCCGGACTCGGCGCCAGCACCCGCTTGCCGCGCAGGATCGCCACCAGGGCCGAGTCGCGCGGCAACGGCACCGCCCGGACCGGCTGTCCGACGTACGGGGCGGACGGCGGCAGGGTGATCTCGACCAGGTTGGCCTCGCCCTGCCGGAACGTCATCAGCCGGACCAGGTCGCCGACCGTGACCGCCTCCTCGACCAGGGCCGCCATCACCCGCGGCTTGCTGACCGCCACGTCGACGCCCCACTGGTCGTTGAACAGCCACTCGTTCTCGGCCCGGTTGACCCGGGCCACCACCCGGCCCACCGCGAACTCGGTCTTGGCCAGCAGCGACACCACCAGGTTGACCTTGTCGTCCCCGGTCGCGGCCACCACCACGTCGCAGCTGGCGACGTCGGCCTCCTCCAGGCTGGTCAGCTCGCAGGCGTCGGCGAGGACCCAGTCCGCGGCGGGCACCCGCTCCGGGCGCAGCATCTTCGGCTGCCGTTCGATCAGCATCACCTGGTGGCCGTTCTCGATCAGCTCCTGGGCGATCGACCGGCCGACGTTGCCGGCTCCGGCGATGGCGATCCGCATCGTCACTCCCCACCTTCCGGTGACGTGCCGGCGACCCGGGTCACCGCGTC
The DNA here is from genome assembly GCF_042650605.1 of Micromonospora zhanjiangensis. Taxonomy (NCBI): domain Bacteria; kingdom Bacillati; phylum Actinomycetota; class Actinomycetes; order Micromonosporales; family Micromonosporaceae; genus Micromonospora; species Micromonospora zhanjiangensis. The sequence goes on from NZ_JBHSBN010000002.1 coordinate 427,874, forward strand.
CGCGATGTCGTCGGTGACCAGCATGAACAGTTGGTCACCCTCCTGCAGTACGGCGCCGGCGGTGGGCAGCGTCCCGATGCCGAACCGGGTCAGGTAGGCGGCCCGGGCCCCGGCCGCGTCCTCCAACGCGCGCAGCGGACGGCCGATCCAGCCGTCGTGCACCGGCACCTCGATGATCGACACGGTGCTGGTCGGGTCGCGGAAGATCTCCAGGTTCCCCTCCGGCACCAGGTGCCGGACGATCCGGTCGGCGGTCCACCGCACGGTGGCCACGGTCGGGATGCCCAACCGTTCGTAGACCTGCGCCCGGCGCGGGTCGTAGATGCGGGCCGCGACCCGGGAGACGCCGAACGTCTCCCGGGCCAGCCGGGCCGAGATGATGTTGGAGTTGTCCCCGCTGGAGACCGCGGCGAAGGCGTCCGCCCGTTCGATGCCGGCCTGGCGCAGCACGTCGCCGTCGAAGCCGGCGCCGGTGACGGTGATCCCGCCGAAGTCGGGACCGAGGCGCCGGAAGGCGTCCGCGTCCTGGTCGACGACCGCGACCGAGTGCCCGCGGGACTCGAGGTTGTGTGCCAGGGTCGAGCCGACCCGGCCACATCCCATGATCACGATGTGCACGGAGGTTCCTTCCGGAGGGACCGCTGACCCCCGGGCGCCGGGTGGTCGTCACCTAGAGCCTGCCATGCGCGGGCCCCCCGGTGCCGCCCGACGGTACCGCGCCGGTCGCCCTCGGGAGTGATCAGCCTCCCGGCCGCGCGGCCGGGCGACCCGGCCGTACCCTTGGCGCTTGTGGCAAGTCCCACCTCACTGCTGAAGCGATTGCTGGTCGGTCGTCCGTTCCGGTCCGATCGCCTTCAGCACACCCTGCTGTCGAAGCGGATCGCGCTGCCGGTGTTCGCCTCCGACGCGCTCTCCAGTGTCGCGTACGCGCCGGACGAGATTCTGCTGACCCTCTCCATCGCGGGTGCCTCGGCGTTCCTGTTCTCGCCCTGGGTGGCGCTCGCCGTGGTGGTGGTGATGCTCACCGTGGTCGCCAGCTACCGACAGAACGTGCACGCCTACCCGTCCGGCGGTGGCGACTACGAGGTGGCGACGGTCAACCTCGGTCCGCGGTTCGGGGTGGGGGTGGCCAGCGCGCTGCTGGTCGACTACATCCTCACCGTGGCGGTCTCCACCAGTTCCGGGGTGGCCAACCTGGGTTCGGTGCTGCCCTGGGTGGCCGAGCACAAGGTCGGGGTGGCGCTCACGGCGGTGGCCCTGCTGACCGCCGCCAACCTGCGTGGCCTGCGGGAGTCGGGTACGGCCTTCGCCATCCCCACCTACGGGTTCATGATCGTGATCCTCGGGATGATCGTCACCGGGCTGATCCGGATCTTCGTGCTCGGCGACCACCTGTTGGCACCGAGCGCCGGCCTGGAGATCCGCGCCGAGCACAACGTCACCGGCGCCGCCCTGGTGTTCCTGCTACTACGGACGTTCTCGTCCGGGTGCGCCGCGCTGACCGGCGTGGAGGCGATCTCGAACGGGGTGCCGGCCTTCAAGCCGCCGAAGAGCCGCAACGCCGCCACCACCCTGCTGCTGCTCGGCGTCGTCGCGATCAGCATGCTGGTCGGCATCGTCACGCTGGCCCGGCTCACCCACCTGCAGTTCGTGGAGAGCAGCGCCCAGATCGTCGACGGACCGGCGGGCTACGTCCAGAAGACGGTCACGACCCAGCTCGGCGAGACCGTCTTCGGCTCCGGTTCGGTGCTGCTCTACGTGGTCGCCGGTATGACGGCGCTGATCCTGTTCCTCGCCGCGAACACGGCGTTCAACGGTTTCCCGGTGCTCGGGTCGATCCTCGCCCAGGACCGCTACCTGCCTCGGCAACTGCACACCCGCGGCGACCGGTTGGCCTTCTCGAACGGAATCGTCGCGCTGGCCGTCTTCGCCGGCGTGCTGATCGTGGCCTACCAGGCCGAGGTGACCCGGCTGGTGAACCTCTACATCGTCGGCGTCTTCGTCTCGTTCACCCTGTCCCAGGCGGGCATGATCCGGCACTGGAACCGGCTGCTGCGGTCCGAGCGGGACGCCGGGACGCGCAGCCGAATGATCCGGTCCCGGGCGATCAACGCGTTCGGCATGGTGCTCACCGGGGTGGTGCTGGTGATCGTGCTGATCACCAAGTTCGCGCTGGGTGCCTGGATCGCGATCGTCGCCATGGGCATCGCGTACGCGCTGATGCTGGGCATCCGCCGGCACTACGACACGGTGGCCCGGGAACTCGCCCCGGCCGACGAGGGCCGGCCCGTGCTGCCCGCCCGTAACCACGCGATCGTGCTGGTCAGCAAGGTGCACCAGCCGACCATGCGGGCCATCGCGTACGCCACGGCGACCCGGCCGGACACGCTGACCGCGGTGACCGTGAACGTGGACGAGAAGGACACCCGCAAGCTGCAGCAGGAATGGGAACGGCGGGGGATCCCGGTGCCGCTGACCGTGGTCGACTCGCCGTACCGGGAGATCACCCGGCCGATCCTGGACTTCGTGGCCTCGGCCCGCCGGAACTCGCCCCGGGACGTGGTCACGGTCTTCATCCCCGAGTACGTGGTCGGCAAGTGGTGGGAGAACCTGTTGCACAACCAGAGCGCGCTGCGGCTGAAGGGACGGCTGCTGTTCGAGCCGGGGGTGATGGTCACCAGCGTGCCCTGGCAGCTCGAGTCGACCGCCACCAAGAACCTGGACCGGTTCGACGCCACGCTGACCCGCGGCCCGGCCCGCGGCCCGCGCGGCGCCATGCTCGGCGGCCTGCTCGCGCCGCCGCCGCCGACGCCGGAGCAGATCCGGAAGCAGGCCGGCGTGGACGCCGCCACCGGCGACGCCGACGACCAGCCGGCGTCGGACCGATGAGCCGCCCGGAACCGGCCGGCGCCGGGTCGACGAGCGCCGGGTTGCCGAGCGCCGGGTCGACGAGCGCCAGGTCGGCGAGCGTGGCGGAGACCGCCGCGGGCGCGATCCCCGGCGAGGCGGACCGGGTCGAGCTGACCGTGGGAGCGGTGGCGCACGGCGGGCACTGCGTCGCCCGGCTGGACGGCCAGGTGGTGTTCGTCCGGCACGCGCTGCCCGGCGAACGGGTGGTGGCCGAGATCACCGAGGTGCACCGGGGCTTCCTGCGGGCCGACGCGATCGAGATCGTCGAACCGGCCGCCGACCGGGTCACCCCGCCCTGCCCGTACGCCGGCCCGGACCGGTGCGGCGGGTGCGACCTGCAGCACGTCGCGCCGGCCGCCCAGCTGGACTGGAAGACCGCCGTGCTGCGCGAGCAGTTGCTCCGGCTCGGCGGGCTCATCGCCGAGGAGGTCGACCGGCTCGACGTACGGGTGACGGCCCTGCCCGGCGGGCCGCTGGGCTGGCGGTCCCGGGTCCGCTACGCGGTCGACGCGGCCGGCCGGCCCGGGCTGCTCAAGCACCGGTCGCACGAGGTGGTGCCGATCGACCGCTGCCTGATCGCCGTCCCGGCCCTCCAGGAGCTGCCGGTGCTGCCGCCGGCCGGCCCGCGCTGGCCGGAGGCCGACGCGGTGGAGACGGTCGCCTCGACCGGCGGCGACGTCACCGTACGGACCGTCACCGGTGCGGGGACGACGACCGTACGGGGTCCGGAAACCGTCCGTGAGGTGGCCGCCGGCCGACAGTGGCGGCTGCCCGCCGACACCTTCTGGCAGGTGCACCCGGCGGCCGCGGACGCCCTGGTCCGGACGGTGCTGGAGCTGCTCGAACCGGCCCCGGGGGAGTCCGCCTGGGACCTGTACGGCGGGGCCGGCCTGTTCGCGGCGGCGCTGGCCGCCCGGGTCGGCACCGGCAGCCGGATCACCCTCGTCGAGTCGGCGCCGGCGGGCGTGGCCGCGGCCCGGGACAACCTGCGCGACCTGCCCCAGGTGGAGGTGGTGGCGGCCCGGGTGGAGACCGCCCTGGCCCGCCGGCGGATCACCGGTCCGGTCGACCTGGTGGTGCTGGACCCGCCGCGTACCGGCGCCGGCCGGGACGTCACCCGGGCGGTGGCCGGCTCCGGCGCCCGGGCGGTCGGGTACGTGGCCTGCGACCCGGCGGCCTTCGCCCGGGACGTGCGGACCTTCCGCGAGTGCGGCTGGCGGCTGGCGGCCGTCCGCGGGCACGACCTGTTCCCGATGACCCAGCACGTGGAGTGCGTCGGCCTGCTGGTCCCGTCGGCCCGGTGAAGCCGGTGCGCCGGGCCCCGCGACGGCGTCCGGCGGCCCGGTGAAGCCGGTGCGCCGGGCACCGCGACGGGGGCCGGCGGGTGGGCGCCGGGAACCCGCCCGCCGGCCGGCCCGGCCGCCGGTTCCCTGGCCGGACGGCCTGCCGAGGGTTGTGCGAGGTTGGTGAAGATCGGCCGAGCCCCGGCTGCGGGCGCGGGCAACCCGGATAGACTCTGCGGTCATGAGTGTTGAAGAGGATTCGGCTATCGACGGTCCGCTGCTCGGTACGGTCCGCGGCCCCCGGGACGTCAAGCGGATGAACGCCGGGCAACTGCAGATCCTCGGCGCGGAGATCCGCGACTTCCTGGTCGCGAAGGTCTCCCGCACCGGCGGCCACCTCGGGCCCAACCTCGGAGTCGTCGAACTCACACTGGCCATGCACCGGGTGTTCGACTCCCCCCGGGACCGGTTCCTGTTCGACACCGGGCACCAGGCGTACGTGCACAAGATGATCACCGGTCGGCAGGAGGGCTTCGACTCGCTGCGCCAGCGCGGCGGCCTGTCCGGCTACCCCAGCCAGGCCGAGAGCGAGCACGACCTGATCGAGAACTCGCACGCCTCGACCGCGCTCTCCTACGCCGACGGCCTGGCCAAGGCGTACGCCCTGCGCGGCGAGCAGCGCAGCGTGGTGGCGGTCGTCGGTGACGGCGCGCTCACCGGGGGGATGTGCTGGGAGGCGCTCAACAACATCGCCACCGCCGGCAACCCGCTGGTCATCGTGGTCAACGACAACGGCCGGTCGTACGCGCCGACCATCGGCGGGCTGGCCGACCACCTCTCCTCGCTGCGGCTCAATCCCGGCTACGAGAAGGTCCTCGACGTGGTCAAGGACGCCCTCGGGTCGACCCCGCTGGTCGGCCGGCCGATGTACGAGGTGCTGCACGCGGTCAAGAAGGGCATCAAGGACGCGGTCGCCCCGCAGGCCATGTTCGAGGACCTGGGCATCAAGTACGTCGGCCCGGTCGACGGGCACGACCTGGAGGCCGTCGAGTCCGCCCTGCGCGCCGCCAAGAACTTCGGCGGCCCGGTGATCGTGCACGCGGTCACCCGGAAGGGCTACGGCTACCGGCCGGCCGAGGAGGACGAGGCCGACTGCCTGCACGGACCGGGCGGTGCGTTCGACGCCGAGACCGGCAAGCTGCTGGCCGCCCCCTCGGTGAAGTGGACGCACGTCTTCTCCGACGAGCTGGTCAAGATCGCCGACGAGCGGCCGGACGTGGTCGGGATCACCGCCGCGATGGCCGAGCCCACCGGCATCGCCGCGCTGGCCCGTAAGCATCCGAAGCGGGTCTACGACGTCGGCATCGCCGAGCAGCACGCCGCGACCTCGGCCGCCGGCCTGGCGCTCGGCGGGCTGCACCCGGTGGTGGCGGTCTACGCGACGTTCCTCAACCGCGCCTTCGACCAGGTGCTGCTCGACGTGGCCATGCACAAGCTGCCGGTCACCTTCGTGCTGGACCGGGCCGGCGTCACCGGACCGGACGGACCGAGCCACTACGGCATCTGGGACATGTCCGTCTTCGGCGCCGTACCCGGTCTGCGGATCGCGGCGCCCCGGGACGCCGCCACCCTGCGCGAGGAGTTGCGCGAGGCGATCGCGGTCGACGACGGGCCGACCATCGTCCGGTTCCCGACCGGCTCGGTGGCCGCCGACCTGCCGGCGGTCCGTCGGGTCGGCCCGGTGGACGTGCTGGCCGAGTCGGCGCGGACCGACGTGCTGCTGGTGGCGGTCGGCGCGTTCGGGCAGCTCGGCATGGAGGTGGCCAACCGGGTCGCCGAGCAGGGCTACGGCGTGACCGTGGTCGACCCGCGCTGGGTCCGGCCGGTCCCGGCCGAACTGGTCGAACTCGCCGCCGAGCACCGGCTGGTGGTCACCGTCGAGGACGGCGTACGCACCGGCGGGGTCGGTGACGCGGTGGCCAAGGCGATCCGCGACGCGGACCTGCGGGTCCCGCTGCGCGACCTCGGCGTGCCGGCGGCCTGGCACCCGCACGGCACCCGGGCGCAGATCCTGGCCGACCTGGGACTGACCGCGCAGGACGTGGCCCGGGACATCACCGGCTGGGTCTCCCGGCTCGACGAGGAGCCGATCGAGCAGGTCCGGCTGACCGTCGACGACGACCGCGCCCGGCGCGGCTCCCGACAGAGCTGAACCCGCGAACCTGTCGACGCCCGCGCCGGGCCACCCCTGGAGGGGGGTACGCCCGGCACGGGCGTCGTGTCGGTGGGCCGGCGTGGTCCGGTCGGCGCCGGGCCGGCGTGGTCCGCCTCAGCGCTCCTGGTCGACCGAGCGGAAGTACGTCTTGTCCGGCGTGGCCAGGCTGATCGTCTGAGTGGGGTCCGGCTTGTGGATCACCACGAGGCCGGGCCGGTCGATCACCGGCGTGGTGCCGGGCGGCAGCGACAGGTCGCTGTCCGGTGCGGGCCGCCAGACCAGCACCGCGTACGCCTGGCCGCCGACCGTCAGCTGGTAGACCTGGAGCATGTTGACCCGGTCCGTCCGGGACATCAGCGGGGCCGCCCCGGGTGCCCGCAGCACCACCGCGGTCATCACCCCGGACTCGGTGCGCCAGGTGAGCTCGCTCAGCTCGGCCGCCGGTGCCGCGCCCAGCGTCACCGTGCCCAGTTCCCGGGCGGCGACCCGGTCGATGGGCCAGGACGCGGGCGGCATGCCCGGCGCGAGCTTGCCGACGATGCGCCGGTCGATGCTGCCGAACGGCCCGTCGTCGCCGGCCAGCGCGCAGGTGTCCAGCCCGGCCAGCGCCTTCGTGGCGGTGTTGGCGTCGTCGCCGACCAGCGGGTAGCGCGGATCCCGGGTGCCGGTGCCGAGGTCGACCACCCGCTGCGCCGGCACGCCCTGTGGCAGCGACGTGGTGGCCCGCAGCGACGCGGTCAGCGTGACGGGCGAGCAGGCCGGTACGGCCACCGGCCCGGTCAGCCCGTCGGTGACCGGCAACGGCTGCCCGGTCGGGCCGAGCAGCCGGTCCACCCGGGCCGAGGTCAGGTAGTGCCGCCCGTCGGCCAGTTGGACCGGCAGCACGTCGGAGTAGACGAGGTAACCCGGGTCGGTGTACTCGGTCGCGTGGACGACCCGCAGGTCAGTGCCCTGACCGGCGAGTTGCAGCAGCCAGGACGCCCCGTTGCCGGGCACGTCGGCGGCGACCAGGGCCAGCCGGGAACCACCCGCCTCACCGAGCCAGAGGATCCCGGAGGCCGGCAGGTAGGCCCGGTCGTCGACCGGGGTGCGCCACTGCCCGACGACCCGGCCGACCGCCGCGGTCGCTTGTGGATCCGCCGCCAGCCCGCCCCGCGCCGGCCAGACCCTCAGTTGGCCGTCCAGGGTGTCGTACCCGGCCCGGATCGTCGCCGGCTGCTGCTGGGGGATCTTGCCGCAGCCGCCGACGAGCACCGCCAGCACCAGCGCCGCGCCGAGCAGGCCACGACGGCCGTTCGAACCCACGTCTGTGCCCCCTGCTCTCTGCCCGGCTCCTCGCCGCCCGGCGCTGCGGAAGCCACATCGTACGCAATTCGCGCCGGATGGCGGGCGGCGCCTCGGTAAGCTCCCGGTATGGTGCGACCGCACGACCACGCGCGGAGCGGTGATTCCGGCCCCCGACCGGTGCTCGGGTAGACTCCGCCGACTGTGACGCCTGCCGAGCCCCGTCTCGAAACCACGTCGGACCCGAAGGAACCCGGGTCCCGCGGGTCCGTGGCCATCGACGGAAGGACGACGCAGGTGTCGGTGGCCGAGCCGGCCGACGAGCCGACCGGGCGGATCCTCGACGAGCCGGCCGAGCCGGACCGCCGACCCGCCGAGCCGGCCACCGCGGCCGACGGGCCGGCGCCGCGTCCCCGCCGCTGGCCCACCCGACGCCGGGACCTGACCGTCCTCGGCTGCTTCCTGCTCGCCGCCGTCTGGGTGACCAGCCAGATCTGGCTGAACCCGGCCGGCCGGGTGGCCCGGCTCTACAGCAGCGACCCGGCCCAGGTGCAGTACTTCCTGGCGCACTCGGTGCGGGTGGTGCTGCACGGGGAGTTCCCGTTCTTCACCGACCGGTTGAACTACCCGGACGGCGTCAACCTGATGGCGAACACCGCGATCCTCGGGCTGGGCATCCCGATGGTGCCGGTGACCCTGCTGTTCGGGCCGGCCGTCTCGTTCGTGCTGCTGGTGACGCTGGCCCTGGCGGGGACCGCGTTCGCCTGGTACTGGGTGCTGTCCCGGCACGTGGTCCGGACCCCGTTCGCCGCCGTGGTGGGCGGCTGGTTCCTCGGCTTCTCACCGGCGATGCTGTCGCACGCCAACTGGCACCCGAACATCATTTCGCAGTTCCTCCTGCCGTTCATCGTCTGGCGGGTGATCATGTTGACCCGCTCCACCCGGCCGGTACGGGACGGCCTGGTGCTCGCCCTGCTGGTCACCTACCAGGCGTTCATCAACGAGGAGATCCTGCTGTTCACCGCGCTCGCCTGCGGTGTCTTCCTGATCGCCGTACTGGTCCAGGAGCCCGGCCGGTGGTCGGCGGCCTGGCGACCGGTGGGCGTCGGGGTGCTGGTCTGCGGGGTCGTCACGGCGGCGCTGCTGGCGTACCCGCTGTACACCCAGTTCGTCGGGCCGGGCGCCTACCACGGCCTGAGCGACACGGTGCGGAACTACGGCAACGACGTGGCCGCCTTCTTCAACCCCGGATCGGCGACGCTGGGTGGCAACGAGCGCGGCAACGCCGACCTGGCCCCGAACTACTCCGAGGAGAACGCGTTCTTCGGCTGGGGACTGATGCTGCTGTCCATCGGCATCGTCTGGTGGCTGCGCCGGGACCTGGTCGTCCGCGCGCTGGCCGCCACCGGGCTGTTCTTCGCCGTGCTGTCCCTCGGCGAGCAGGTGTCGTACTGGAACCGCGGCGCGGTCTGGGGTCCGTGGGACCTGCTGGTCCGGGCGCCGCTGCTGGACGCGGTGGTGCCGACCCGGTTCGGCCTGATCACGACCGTGACGATCGGTCTGCTGCTGGCCAAGGCCGTGGACCGGGCCTGGACCCTGCCGGTGGCCCGGCCGCGGACGGTCCGCCGGCTGGTCGCGGCCGGGCTGGCGGTCGCCCTGATCCCGATCTTCCCGGTCCCGCTGCGGGTGGGCTACCGGCCGGCGCCGCCGAAGTTCATCACCTCCGGCCAGTGGGAGCGCTACGTCCACGACGGCCAGACCGTGGTGCCGATCCCGGTGCCCGACATGGGACACACCAACGGGATGCGCTGGGCCGCGGTGACCGAGCTGAGCTTCCGGATCCCGGGCGGATACTTCCTGGCCCCGCGCAACGGCAACACCGGCGACCCGGGCCGGTTCGGCGGCCGGCCCAGCGGCGTGGGCGATCTGCTCGCCGACGTCGCGAGCACCGGCCGCAGCGGCACCCTGACCGATCGGGAACGCCGCCGCGCCCTGGACGAGCTGCGCTACTGGCGGGCGGCGATCCTGGTGCTGCCGCTCAAGGAACACAACGCCGAGGCGCTGCGGCGTACCGTCGAGCAGTTCGCCGGTCCGCCGCAACGGGTCTCCGACGTGTGGGTGTGGGACGTCCGGGCCCTCACCGGCGGCACGAGCTGATGGACGGGTCGGCCGCCGCCGACGCGCCGGCCACTCCGGTCGTACCCGGGAAGGCGCCCGCGCCGGACGACGCCCCGCCCGCGTCCGACGCCCCGCGCGGACCGACCGGGCCCGACGGGACCGACGGGACCGACGGGGTGTCCGACGGCGCCGGGGCGGGGCGGCGCCGGTGGGGCCGACCCGGGCCGGTCGACGTGCTGGTGCCGGCCGGGTACCTGCTGTTCGCCGTGCTGCTCAGCCACCGGCTCTGGTGGCAGCCGAACCGGATGGTCTACGCCGACAACGACCAGATGCTCTTCCAGTGGATGCTGGCCCGCGCGGCGCGGGCGGTCACCCACCTGGAGAATCCGCTCTACAGCGACCACCTGGGCGCGCCCGACGGGCTCAACCTGATGGCGAACACCTCGGTGCTCGGCCTGGGCATCCCGCTCGCGCCGGTCACCCTGGCCTTCGGGCCGCAGGTCACGTTCCTGGTGATCCTGGTCGGCTCGCTGGCCGGCACCGCGACCGCGTGGTACCTGTTCCTCGCCCGCCGGCTGGTCCGCTCCCGGGTCGCCGCCGCCCTCGGCGGGCTGTTCTGCGGGTTCGCGCCCGGCATGATCGCCCAGGCCTGCGGCCACCTGCACATGATCGCCCAGTTCCTGGTGCCGGTCATCCTCGCGGTGGTTTTCACCCCCGCCGCCGGGCGGCCGGTCCGCCGCGGCGTCCTGCTCGGCGTGCTGGTCGCCTACCAGGTGTTCATCGGCGAGGAGGTGCTGGTCTTCCTGGTGCTGGCGGCCGGCCTGTTCACCGTGGCGTACGCGGTCGCGGACCGGGCCGCCGCCCGTCGGTTGGCGGTGCCGTTCCTGGGCCGGCTCGGGGTCGGCGCGCTGACCGCGGGCGCGCTGTTGGCGTACCCGGTGTGGTTCCAGTTTTTCGGCCCGGGCCACTACCGCGGGCTGCCGTTCGAACCCAGCTCGTACGTGCTGGACCTCTCCTCGTTCAGCGCGATGGCCCGGATGTCGATCACCGGGCACGACGCCGTGCCGGGGCACCTGTCGCCGAACATGACCGAGGAGAACTCCTTCTTCGGGCTCGGCCTGCTCGTGCTCTGCGCGGTGGTGACGGTCTGGCTGTGGCGCCGGCCGATGGTCCGGGCGCTGGCGGTGTGCGGCGTGGTGTTCGCGGTGCTCTCGCTCGGCCCGCGGATCCGGTTCAACGGCCGGCTGACCGACTTGCCCGGCCCGTACCGGTTGGTGGCTGACCTGCCGCTGATCGACCTGGCGGTGCCGGCCCGGTTCCCGCTGGTCTGCGTCCCGGTCATCGCCGTCCTGTTGGCCCTGGCCACCGACCGGGTGGTGGCCCAGCCGCGCGGCGGGCCGGCGCCGGTCCGACTGCTCTGGACCGGGGCGCTGCTGGCCGCCCTGCTGCCGCTGCTGCCGACCCCCATCCGGGCGAAGCCGGTCTGGCCGGTGCCGGACTTCGTGGCCACCGGCGAGTGGCGGTCGTACGTCCCACCGGGCCGGACCCTGGTGCCGGTGCCGCCGATCTCCGGCAGTGAGGCCACCGTCGGGATGTACTGGTCGGCGCAGACCGGGCTGGCCTTCACCGCGCCCGGCGGTTACTTCATCGGCCCCCGGGGCGAGCGGGACCTCGCCGCCCGCTGGAGCTCGCCGGACCGGCCGACCTCGCTGCTGCTGGAACGGGCGGCCGGTACGGGCACCACCCAACCGGTCACCGACGCCGACCGCCGGCAGGCCGTCGAGGACCTGCGCCACTGGCGGGCCGCCATCGTCGTGCAGGGCGGCCTGACCTACGGCACCGCCGTCAAGGAGACCCTGGACGCGCTGCTCGGACCCGGTCGGATGATCTCCGGGGCCTGGGTCTGGGACGTCCGCCCGCTGGTCGACGGCTAGCCCACCAGCGTGGTCGACGGCTAGCTGACCAGCGAACGGACGTCCCAGAGCCAGACGTCGTCGACCCGCTGCGGCTGGCCCAGCAGACCGGTCACGGTGTCCCGCAGCAGCGCCTCCTGCGGGTGGGCGCCCAGCACCACCACCGAGGCCCGCCAGTACCTGAGGTCCTCCACCGCCTGCCGGCGGTTCTCGTCCGTGATCCGCGGCACCTGGTTCTTGTCCATCGCCGCGTAGACCAGGCCGCTGGTCGGTCGGGGGGCCGCGCCGAAGATCCCCTCGCCGGTCGGGCTGGGGCCGATGAAGTAGCCGCCCGGGACGGGGAACTCCTGCAGCGTCAGCGCGCTCCAGCGCAGCGTCGGCAGGCCGTGCACGTTGCTGGGGGTCGGCACCGGGACGAGGGTCCGACCGGCCGGCACGTACGGGCGCCAGCCGCCGGACATGATGAAGTGCGGCGGCAGGTCGACGTGCTCGGCGGGCAGCGGCCGGGGGAACAGCGGCAGCAGCGCGAGCGCGATCAGCGCGTACGCCGGGAACCGGAGCGCGGGCCGCGTCTCCGCGCGCAGCCTGGCCTGTTCCCAGGCCAGGGCGACCAGCACGCCGACCGCGCCGACCACGATCAGGCTGAGTCGGGTGGGCATCATCATCTCGACCAGCGGCAGGTCGTCCGAGAGGTAGTGCCACACGCCGTGCGCCCCGGTGTCCTCGGCGTTCAGCCGCACCTGCGGGCCGAGCGCGGCGAGGGTGAAGACCACCGCCAGCACCGTCGCGATCCGCGCGGCCAGCGACACCCGCCACAGCAGTACGGCCACCAGCAGCACCAGGATCACCAGTGGCCAGCCGAACCAGGTGTTCTGCTCGGTGAGCCCGATGGTCTTCTCCACCTCCGGGCTGCCCGCGACGGTGTCCCGGGCGAACGTGACGAAGGCGGCCAGGTCCTCGCCCCAGTTGTGGAACACCCCACCCTGCAGGCCGCGGTACGACTGCGGACCGTCGAACTGGAACCAGATCGGGTACGCCGCGAGCACCCCGGTCAGCGCGCCGCCCACCCCGAGGGAGAGCAGGAACCGGCGCGACCGGGCCACCGCGTCCGACCACCGCTGCACCGCGTACGCCAGCACCAGCACCAGGCAGGCCAGCGCGGTGAGCAGCAGCATCTCCTCGTTGATGAAGATCTGGTACGTCACCAGCAGGCCCAGCACCACGCCGTCGCGCCACCAACGCCGGTCGGGCAGGCCCAGCCGGGTCACCCGGGCCACGATCAGCGGCAGCAGGAAGTTGGAGGCGAAGTTGGGCTGACCGTTGGCGTGGTGGATGATCCCCGGCGCGAAGCCGAGGAACGCCCCGCCGACGAAGGCGGCCCCCCGCGAGCGGACCAGGTACCGGGACAGCACCCAGTACGAGGTGCCGGCGGTGGCCGCCAGCGCGGCACCCAGGTACAGCGTGTAGGACACCTGCGGGCCGAACAGCATGGTGATCGGCGCCATCGGCAGGGTGACACCCAACAGCGACGTGTTGGCGATCATGTTCACGCCGTTCGGCACGTTCTGCCGCAGGGTGAAGAGCGGGTTCTCCAGGTGGCGTACCGAGTAGGCGCCGTGCGCGAACAGCCACTCGAACCAGCTGTGGTCGGTCGGCAGGTGCGAGGAGACCCGGTGCTGGACGTCGACCCAGTAATTGGCGCACACGAAAACGCCCAACAGGACGTACGCTCCGATGGCCAGGAGGTCGGCGCGTGGGGGCGGGCGGAACCGCCCCCGGGTCCCGGGCTCGTCGGCGCCGGGGTCGGGGTCGGCGTCGGACTGATTTGTTACGACCGGTACAGCCACGACGCGCCATCGTACAGGCGGGCCGTTTCCGGCTTCCCGTACCGGGTGACCCGTCCCCTGCGGGGCTGACCCGGCCGCCAACCACACCGGCGCCGCGGGTCAGGAGGTGCGTGGTGACGATCATCGAGCTCGGCGAGGCGTACGGTGCGGAGCCGGTCGAGCCACCGCCGCCGGCGGTCCGCCGGCGTGGGCTGCGCCGGTGGGGCTCGGCCGCGGTGCTGGCGCTGCTGCTCGGCACCGTCGCGGGGGCGGCCCCCGCGCCCCGGCCGGTGCCGCTGGCCGGGATCGACGCTGCCCCCGGCGCGGCGATCGCGCTGGCCGAGGGCCGGCTGCTGGTGGTCGAGCCGCCCGGAGTCTCCGCCGAGCGGTCGACGACGGTGGCGGCCTACCGGCTGCCGGACGCCGCCCCGTTGTGGCGGACCACCCTCAGCCGCCCGTTGCCCGGCACCGTCCGGCTGGTCGGCATCACCCACGAGGTGGTGTTGGTCACCGCGGACCCACCGGTCAACTCGCCGTCGGGGGAGGCCGACGCGGTGGCGTTGACCGTCGGGACCGGTACGGAGACCTGGTGGGGGCCGCTGGGGGACGCGGCCTTCACCGCCGGTGGTGACCTCCTGCTGATGGACGGGGCGGACGGCGGTCTGCGGTTCCGGTCGGTGGCGGCACGGACCGGGGCCGAGCGGTGGTCGTACCGACTTCCGCCCGAGGCGATCTGGTCCGTGGGCGTCCGGCGCGATCGGGCCGTGGACCTGGTGGTGGGGCTGCCGTCCGGGCGGGTCGAGCGACGGTCGACCGACACCGGGGCGGTGCTGGCCGCCGCCGACCTGCCCCGGCCGGCGAGGGGGGAATCCGGGCCGAGCTGGGGGATCGAGGTGCTCGGGGACCTGCTGCTGGTGTCCGACGGCCGGGGCGGCCAGGCCGCGTACGGACTGGACCGGCTCGACCGGCGGTGGGAGCTCGACCTGTCGGGCAACGCCGGCGGGGGATGGCCGTCGGACTGCGGGCCGGTCATCTGCCTGGGGAGCCCGCCGCCGATCACGATCCGCGCCGTCGACCGGCGGACCGGTCGGCCGCTGTGGGAACTCGCGGACTGGCAGCCGTACTGGTCGGTGGGCGGCTACCTGATCGCCGCCCAGGAGACGCCCGGAGCGGGCGAACGGGGATCGAAGGCGGCGGTGGACGCCGGTTCGGGCCGGGTCACCAGCCGGCTGGACGGCTGGGACCTGCCGCAGCCCCCGGAGGGCGATTCCCGGCTGCTCGGCGTCCGCTACCTGCCGGACGGTGCCTGGCTGGCCGAGCTGGACCCGGCCACCGGCGCGAGCCGGCCGTTCGGCCTGCTGCGCGGCGCCTCCCGGGACTGCGTCCGCGGCCCGGGTGTGGTGGTCTGCCGCCGCTACGACGGCTCGATCGGCGTGTGGCGCCAACCCGCCTGACCGGGCCCGACCTACCAGTTGGCCTGTGCCGGGGCTGGCGGCAGCGGGGTGGTGCCGGGCCGGATCACGTACGCCAGGCCGCCCCGGGAGGACAGCCACACCGACTCGAACCGGGCCCGGTCCACCGCCTTGCGCACCGCCGCGTCGGCCGGCGACTTCGGGTCGTTCAGCACCGGATCGCCGGCCGGGGTGAAACCGACGAGCACCATCAGGTGCCCGGTGGTGTCGTAGTCCAGCCCCGGCACCTGACCCCTGCGGTAGGAGGCGGACACCACCAGCGGGATGCCGGCCGCGATGAACCGTTCCGCCTCGGCCAGCGAGCGCAGCCGGGTGACGAACGCGTCCAGCCCGTACCGGCCGGCGTAGGCGGTGTTGAACGACCAGTTGCCGGCTCCCGCGTAGGCGTAGTCGAAGCACTGCCGGGCGGCGTGGTCGACGCACGGGCGCGGGTCGTCCGGGCCGACCCAGGCGCACTCGTCGGGGCCCGGCCCGGTGCCCCAGTAGGCCAGCACCATCGCCGTCGAGGTCGGGCTGCACCAGGACCGGCCGCCGCCGTCCCAGCGCGGGTGGTGCCCGTCGTGCACGTCCTGGGAGAACGCCGGCACCGCCAGCGTCACCCCCCGCCCGGGGCGCGGGCCCCCGGTGCCGCCGTCGGGGCGGGTCCGCGCCGGCCCGGCCGGCGCCGCGCCGGGCGCCGCCGCGTCGCGGGAGGCCACCGCACCGATCGACCGCAACACCGGTACGTCCGCGCTGCCGACCGGCCGGTGCAGGGTGCACCGCAGCCACCACCCGCTCCACGGGCGGTCGGGTCGGGCGGTGAGGGTGTCGGCGTCCACCGAACCGTCGGCGTCGGCCTGCGCCGGCACCGTGGTACGCCGGATCACCGCGTCGTCGCCCGCCCACCGGGCCAGGGTGTACCACCCGGTCAGCGCGCCGGCCCCGGTACGCCCGCGCAGCTCGATCTCCACCCAACTGCCGCCCGGGGTGTCCGCCGTCCAGGACGGGATGACCTCGGTGGCGGCGAAGCCGGGGCGGACCTCGGGCGAGGTCCAGCTCGCCGACTCGTACCGGCCGGCCCGGCCGGTGTGCGGGTCGGTGTACATCCGCTCGGCGGTCGGCGCCGACATGGCCAGGCCGGCGGCGGTCGGCGCGCCGCCGCGCGTCGAGCCGGTGCCGAACTGCGCCGCCGTCCGGAAACCCCGGTAGGCGATGTCCGGTCCGGTCCGGGGATCGGCTCGCACGGCGGCTCCCTTCCGCGGGACGGGACGAGGGATGGCGGCGAGCTTTCCGTACCGGAAGGGTTTGCGCAACCGGCGGCCGGCCGGCCGGGGACCGGCGTTTGGCGGTCGCGACTAGGTTGTTCGTCAGGCACGGACGGTTGGCCGGCCGGCACGGACGCAGGGAGGCCGCGGTGCGGGTACTGGTGGTCGAGGACGAACGCAACCTGGCCGACGCGATCGCGCGCGGCCTGCGCCGGCGGGGGATGGCGGTGGACGTCGCCTACGACGGGTCCACCGGCCACGAGATGGCCTTCGTGACCCGGTACGACGTGGTGGTGCTGGACCGGGACCTGCCCGGCGTGCACGGTGACCAGATCTGCGCCGACCTGGTCTCCTCCGGAACCCTGACCCGGGTGCTGATGCTGACGGCGAGTGTCACGGTCGCCGACCGGGTGGAGGGGCTGCAGCTCGGCGCCGACGACTACCTGCCCAAGCCGTTCGCCTTCGACGAGCTGGTGGCCCGGGTGCAGGCCCTCGGCCGGCGGGCCACCCCGGCCGCGCCGCCGGTGCTGGCCGTGGCCGACCTGGTGGTGGACCCGGCCAAGCGCGTCGCCACCCGGGCGGCCGTGCCGCTGGACCTGACCCGCAAGGAGTTCGGCGTGCTGGAGGAGCTGCTCAAGGCCCGCGGCGCGGTGGTGTCCAGTGAGGAACTGCTGGAACGGGTCTGGGACGCCAACACCGACCCGTTCACGACCATCGTCCGGGTGACCCTGGTGACCCTGCGGCGGAAGCTGGGCGATCCGCCGCTGATCGAGACCGTGGTGGGCGCCGGCTACCGCATCCCGGACCCGTACCTGGCCGGTGAGGTGTCGGCGTGACCGTCTACCTGAGCAACCGGCGACCCCGGGTACGACCGACCCTGCGGTTGCGCCTCACCCTGCTCAACGGGGTGCTGCTGGTCGGCGCCGGCGCGATCCTGATCATGCTGGCCTGGCTGCTGGTCGACGACGCGCTGCGACCGGCCGACCAGTTGCGGGTCGGCACCACTGTGGAGTTGCAGGACGGCCGGACCCTGGACGCCCACCAGTGGCAGCGCCAGGTGGTCGACGCGGCCTCCCGGGAACTGCTGGCCAAGGGCATGGTGGCGCTGCTGGCGATCAGCGTGGTCGGGGTGGCCGGGGCGTACGCGGTGGCCGGCCGGGCGCTGCGCCCGCTGCACCAGGTGACGGCGACCGCCCGGCGGCTCGGCGAGGCCACCCTCGACCAGCGGATCCGCTACGCCGGCGCGGACGACGAGGTCGCCGAGCTGGCCGGCACGTTCGACGCCATGCTGGACCGGTTGGGCGAGGCCTTCGAGGCGCAGAAGCGGTTCGTCGCGAACGCGTCGCACGAGTTGCGTACCCCGCTGGCCGTGATGCGCACCGAGATCGACGTGACGATGGCCGACGACGAGGCGGACGTGACCGAGTACCGACGGATGGCCATCGTGGTGCGGGACGCCTCCGAGCGGGCCAACGGGCTGGTGGACGCCCTGCTGGTGCTGGCCCGCAGCGAGGCGCAGTCGGGCCGCCGGCTGAGCCGCAAGGTCCCGGTCGACCTGGCCGACTGCGCCACCACCGCGTTGTCCGCGATGGGCGGCGAGGTGAAGCGGCTCACCCTGAACGTCGACGATGCGCTGGATCCGGCACCGGTGGTGGGCGACCCGGGACTGCTGGAGCGACTGGCCGGCAATCTGGTGGAGAACGCGGTCCGTTACAACCACGGACACGGCCGGCTCTGGATACGCACCGGGTCCGGCCCGGACCACGCCTGGCTCACCGTCGGCAACACCGGCTTCGAGGTGGACCAGGCCGACGTACCGGGATTGTTCGAGCCGTTCCGCCGGGGCGGCCGGGAGCGGACCGGGGCCCGCGGTTCCGGGCTGGGGCTGTCCATCGTCCGGGCGGTCTGCGACGCGCACGGCGGCACGGTCAGCGCACTCGCCCAGCCGGGCGGCGGCCTGGAGGTCACCGTCACGCTGCCCGCCGCGCAGACCACCCCGGTCGCCGCGGGCACCGCCGCGGTGGCCGTCGTCGGCCCGGACCGGTCCACCGCGACCACGGACGCCGGTACGCCTTCCAGCCCCGGCTGACGAACCGGCGGGTGTCGTCAGGTGGTCAGCTGCGGCTGCTGGGCCTGGCGGCGGACCGCGCGGAGCCGGGAGATGGTGATGCCCAGTTCCTCGGCCACCTCCGCGTCGCTGGCGTGTGGCCGAGCCGCCTCGATGGCCGCCGCCAGCGCCGCCGTCTCGGCGACCGGCCGGCGTGGCCGGGCACCGGAAGGCTTGCCGCCACCGGTGACGACCGGCCGGCGGCCGATGGCGCCGGTGGGCCTGGCGGCGGGTTTGCGGCCGGCGGTGGCCGGCTTGCCCGCACGGGCGTCGGCGGATTTCCGGTCGGTGGCCGTCGCCCGTGGCGGCATCCGGTCCGAGTCGTCGTCGGACTCGGTGCCGGTGCCACCCTCCGCGGGGATGCCGGCACCGGTGGCGGCACCGGGCCCGGCGGGGACGTCGGCGCCGGTGGGGACGTCGGCGCCGGTGGGGACGTCGGCGCCGGTGGGGACGTCGGCGCCGGTGGGGACGTCGGCGCCGGCGGGGACGTCGGCGCCGGCGGGGACGTCGGCGCCGGTGGGGGTGCCTGCCGCCGTGGTGACCTCGGCGGGGAGGCCGGCCGCGGTGGCAGCGCCGGCGGCTCTGGCGTCGCGGGCGGCGCTGGCCTCGCGGGCGGCGGATTCGGCGGTGGAGATCCGGCCGCCCAACTCGACCAGGCAGATGCTGGCCACCACGATCAGCCCGTCGACCGACAGCGGGAGCAGGTAGGGGGAGGCACCGGTCTCACCGTACCGGGCCGCGACGCCGACCATGTGCCAGTAGGAGACCCAGGCGGCGATGCCGGCGATGGTCGCGGTGGCGGCCAGCCGGGTGAAGGCCAGCGACCGGCGGTGCACCGGCACCCGGGAGATCAGCTCGACGGTGAGCAGCAGGGCCAGCGGCGGCCAGGCCGCGATCGCCTGGCTGATCGGATTCTCCCGGGCGTGCAGGATGTTGGCGACCACCGACGCGGCGACCCCGAGAGCCAGGGTGAGGCGGACGGCCCAGCGGACACGTCGAAGCTGAGGGAGGTGCACCGGTCGCTCCTTGCGGTCGGTCGTTCCTTTCGGTCCCACGGGCCGGTCGGCCCGACAGTCGTCCGCCGCACGGCGGTGAGGCGGACCCGGCGACGTTACCAGGCATCGACCGGGCGGTATCCGTGCTCGTACCGTGCGTGACGGTCCGGCGACGTCCACCGTCCACGGACGGTTCACTGTCGACACCCGGCGGCGTGCGCACCGGCCGGAGGTCCGCCGGCAGCGGCGGATCGCAGGGGAGCACCGGGCCGGAAGCCGCTCCGTCCGGTCAGCGGATGCCGGCGCCGGGATGTTCCGCGTCCCATTCCCGACGTGCCCGGGCGATGACATCGCGGTGTTCGGCCGACCAGTCGGCGAGAGCCTTCACCAGGTGGGTGAGGCTGTGACCCACCGCCGTGAGCTCGTACTCGACCTGCGGCGGCACCGTCGGGTGCACGGTCCGGGTGACGATCCCGTCCCGCTCCAACCGACGCACGGTGAGCGTCAACATGCGCTGCGAGATACCCGGCGTGGCGCGCTGCAGTTGCCGGAAACGGCGTACGCCCCGGGCCAGTTCGACCACCACCAGGACCGACCACTTGTCCCCGATCCGGTCCAGCACCTCGCGGATCCCGCAGTCCTCGGTCGCGTCGCCGCACCTGACGACGGGTTCGGTGGTTACCGCCGTGTGCCCCACTGACATTGAAGTGCCTCCTTACCCCGTCCGGCGCGAACCCGCACGATGGTCCTGGTTACCGAAGAGAACCTACCGGAACGGATGACCTCATGATCCTGGTTACCGGGGCCGCGGGCGGCCTGGGCACGCTGATCGCCGAGCGGCTGGCCGACCGTGACGACACCGTCCTCGGGACGCGCGAACCATCGCGACTCGAGACCCCACTACCTGTCCGCCGGATCGACTTCGACGATCCCGACACGTTGGTCACCGGCTTTCAGGGCGTGGCCGTGCTGTTGATGATCTCGGCTGGCTACGGCGAGGACGACACCGTCATAGCCCGGCACGGGACCGCCCTCGACGCGGCCGAGCAGGCCGGTGTCAGGCATGTCGTCTACACGAGCCTGACCGCCGACGGCGATCACCTTCCCTATGCGCTGCCGCACCGCTGGACCGAGAGACGCCTGCGGCGCAGCGCCATGGACTGGACGATCCTGCGCAACGGTCTCTACGCCGAGTTGTTGGCCCGGCTGGCGGCGCCGTCCGAGGACGGGCGGATCACCGCTCCGCTCGGCGAGGGTCGGCTGGCGGCGGTGGCCCGCGCGGATCTGGCCGACGCCGCGGCGCGGGTGGTGGTGGACGCCGGCGCTCACGCGGGGCAGGTCTACGAACTCGTCGGTGAACAGGCCGTCGGGGGCGCCGACCTGGCCCGGGCCCACGGGCCGCACATCGCCTACGAGCCGGAGACACTCGCCCGGGTCCGTTCCCGCCTGGCCGCCACCGGCATCGAGCCGTTCCAGGTGCCGATGCTGGTAGGCACCTACTCCGCCATCGCCGCAGGATTCATGTCCCACACCGGTGGTGACCTGCGTCAATTACTGGACCGCGCCCCGCGCCCCACCCACCCGGTGCCCGACACCCTTGGTCGATCATGAAGTTGTTGTCGCGCCGCATCGTGACGGGCGACAAACAACTTCATGATCGACAGGGCTGGGTGGGAGCCGGTCAGGAGCGTTGTTCGACCTGGGCGCGGATCTGGTTGAACTCGGCCTGGGTCTGGTCGGCGGACCGGTAGTAGATGGCCACCACGCCGAGGCTGCCCTTGTCGGCCCAGATGCAGATGCCGACCTTGATGGATAACTCGACCTTGGCGTCACCGCACTTGGCCGTGCCGCCCAGCGGCCCGGGGTCGACCGTGGACATGGTGCCGATGACCAGCTTGGCGTTGCGCATGCCGGTGACGGCGTTGTCGATCTCCTTCGCCTCGTCGGCCACCGGGGCCGCCGCGGCTGCGATCATGACCAGGTCCTTGTCCGCCGGGTTGCCGTAGAAGGCGCCCACCGCGCTGTTGGCGCTGGGCACACTGCTCTTGATGCCGGCCGCCATCGCGTCGGCCGCCTCCTTCAGCCGCGCCTCGGTCACCTTGGGTCGGCTGCCCAGCTTTTCCGGCTCCACCACCCGGGTGTTCGCCGCGGCGTCCACGGCCGCCGCGTCGTCGCGCAGGACGAAGTAGGCGGTGGTGCCGCCTCCGGCGCAGAGCAGCAGCACCACCGCGAGCACGATCAGGACGACCTTGCCGGCGCCCGACTTCTTCGGCGGTGCCGGCACCGGGGCGCCCGGGTAGCCGGGATACGCCGCGCCGGGGGCGGGCTGCTGACCGTACGGCTGCTGACCGGGGGGAGCCTGGCCGGCGTACTGCGGCTGGCCGTACGGGTTCTGTTGGCCGTACGCCGGTTGGCCGGGGGTGGGCTGCTGCCCGTACTGCGGCTGGGCGTACGGGTCCTGGCCGTAGGGAGGCTGACCGCCGTACGCGGGTTGCTGACCGTACGGGTCCTGGCCGTAGCCGGGCTGGCCCGAGGTGGGCCCGCCGTACGGCTGACCCGGGTGGGGCGGTCCCGAGGGTTGCTGGCCGTAGGGCGGCCCGGAGTAAGGCGGCTGGGACATGACGACTCCAGAAATCGGGGTGATCGGGCGATCCTAGTGCGGCGGTACGTCACCCGTGATCCCGCCGGTCGACACCGCAAAGGGCTCCCGGTACACCTCGATCGGTGTACCGGGAGCCCTTCTCGATCAGAACCGGGGCGGTGGTCAGCCGGGCAGGCTGGCCGCGCCGCGGGGCAGGAAACGCCGGCCGGTGACCCGCTCGGCGGTGCCGGTGCGATCCAGGTACGGGGTCACCCCGCCCAGGTGGAACGGCCAACCGGCGCCGAGGATCATGCACAGGTCGATGTCCTGCGCCTCGGCCACCACGCCCTCGTCCAGCATCAGCCGGATCTCCTGCGCCAGTGCGTCCAGCGCGTTCTGGCGTACCTGTTCGGCGGTCAGCGGCCGGTCACCGACCACCAGCAGCTTGGCCACCTCGGGGTTGACCTGGTCGTCCACCACGATCGGCTGGCCGGCCTCGGCGATCCGCCGCAGGTTGTCGCTGACCGCGAAGCGGTCCGGGAAGGCGGCGTGCAGGGTGCCGCCGACGTGGTGCGCCACCGCCGGTCCGACCAGCTGGAGCAGGGCGAGCGGACGCATCGGCAGACCCAGCGGGTCGAGCGCGCTGTCGGCCACCTCCAGCGGGGTGCCGGCGTCCACCGCGGCGAAGATCTCGCCGAGGAACCGGGTGAGCAACCGGTTGACCACGAACGCCGGGGCGTCCTTCACCAGTACGCAGGACTTGCGCAGCTGCTTGCCGACCGCGAAGGCGGTGGCCAGCGTGGCGTCGTCGGTGCGCTCGCCGCGGACGATCTCCAGCAGCGGCAGCACCGCGACCGGGTTGAAGAAGTGGAAGCCGACCACCCGTTCCGGGTGTTCCAGGTCGGCCGCCATCGCGGTGACCGACAGCGACGAGGTGTTCGTCGCCAGCACCGCCTCCGGGGAGACGATCTTCTCCAGCTCGGCCCAGACCTGCTTCTTGACGTCCAGGTCCTCGAAGACCGCCTCGATGACGAAGTCGGCATCCGCGAACGAAGTGAGCTGGCCCGAATTCTCTGTGGCGAAAGCGTCTGCGGTTGTCGAGCCGGAGATCAGGCCGTACAGCTTGGCGGCCGTGCCCTTGTCCATCCGGCCCTTGGAGACGGCCTTCTCGATCTCGGTGTGCACGTAACCGACGCCCTTGTCGACCCGCGCCTGGTCCAGGTCGGTCATGACGACCGGGACCTGCAACCGGCGGGCGAACAGCAGGGCGAGCTGGCTGGCCATCAGGCCGGCGCCGACGATGCCCACCTTGGTGACGTCCCGGGCCAGGCCGGCGTTCGGCGCGCCGGCCGGCCGCTTGGCCCGCCGCTGCACCAGGTCGAAGGCGTACAGGCCGCTGCGCAGCTCCTCGCTGAACACCAGGTCGGCCAGGGCCTCGTCCTCGGCCGCGGTGCCGGTGGCGAAGTCCGCGTCCTTGGCCGTCTCCAGCAGGTCCAACGCCTTGTACGCCGCCGGTACCGCGCCGTGCAGCCGCTGGTCGAGGGTGGTCCGGGCGAAGTACAGCACGCCGGCCCACATGTCCTTGTCCACCTCGGGACGGGTCACGGTGATCTGGCCGCGGACCACGCCGGCCGCCCATTCCAGCGACCGTTCCAGGAAGTCCGCCGGCTCCAGCAGGACGTCCGCGATGCCCATCTCGGCGGCCTGCTTCGGCTTGAGCATCTTGTTCTGCATCAGCGGGTTCTGGATGATCACCTGGGTGGCCGCCGGGATGCCGATCAGGTTCGGCAGCAGCTGGGTGCCGCCCCAGCCGGGTACCAGGCCCAGCGACACCTCGGGCAGCGCCAGCGCCGCCGCGCCACCGGAGAGCGTCCGGTAGTGGCAGTGCAGCGCCAGTTCCAGGCCGCCACCCATGGCCGCGCCGTTGACGAACGCGAAGGTCGGCACCGCGCTGTCCTTGAGCCGGGCGAAGACCCGGTGGCCGAGCCGTCCGATCTCGACCGCCTGCGCGCGGTCCGGCAGCAGCGGCAGGCCGGTGATGTCCGCGCCGACGCAGAAGATGTACGGCTTGCCGGTCACCGCGACGAACGCCGGGTCGGCGGCGAGCGCCTCGGTGATCGCGGCGTCCAGGCTGGCCAGGCCCGCCGGGCCGAAGGTGTTCGGCTTCTTGTGGTCGAAGCCGTTGTCCAGCGTGATCAGCGCCGCCGGCCGGTCCAGTCCGGGTACGTCCACCATGCGCAGCAGCGCCCTGGTGACCACCTCGTTGGGGTTCGTGACGCTCACTTGTCGCCCTCCTGAGTGGTCGCGCCGCTCCAGTTGGGGTTCTCCCAGATGACGGTGCCGCCCATGCCGATGCCGATGCACATCGCGGTGATCCCGTAGCGCACCTCGGGGTGCTCGGCGAACTGGCGGGACAGCTGGGTCATCAGCCGTACGCCGGAGGAGGCGAGCGGGTGGCCGATGGCGATCGCGCCGCCCCACTGGTTGACCCGGGGGTCGTCGTCGGCGATGCCGAAGTGGTCGAGGAAGGCGAGCACCTGGACCGCGAACGCCTCGTTCAGCTCGAACAGGCCGATGTCGTCGATGGTCAGACCGGCGATCTTCAACGCCTTCTCGGTGGACGGGATCGGGCCGATCCCCATCACCTCCGGCTCGACGCCGACGAAGCCGTACGAGACCAGCCGCATGCCGATCGGCAGGCCCAGCTCGCGGGCGACGTCCTCGGCGGCCAGCAGGCTGGCGGTGGCACCGTCGTTCAGGCCGGCCGCGTTGCCCGCGGTCACCTTGCCGTGCGGGCGGAACGGGGTCTTCAGGGTGGCCAGCTTCTCCAGCGAGGTGTCCCGGGGCGCCTCGTCCACGGTGGCCAGACCCCAGCCGGTCTCCGGGTCGCGGACGGCCACCGGCACCAGGTCCGGCTGGAGCTTGCCGTTGGCGTACGCCTTGGCGGTCTTCTGCTGGGAGGCCAGCGCGAACGCGTCGGTGCGCTGCTTGCTGATGTGCGGCACCCGGTCGTGCAGGTTCTCCGCGGTGGCGCCCATCACCAGGGCCGACGGGTCGACCAGCTTCTCGGCCAGGATCCGCGGGTTCGGGTCGACGCCCTCGCCCATCGGGTGCCGGCCCATGTGCTCGACCCCGCCCGCGATGGCCACGTCGTAGGCGCCCATCGCGATGCCACCGGCGACCGAGGTGACGGCGGTCATCGCGCCGGCGCACATCCGGTCGATCGAGTAGCCGGGCACGGTCTTGGGCAGCCCGGCGAGCAGCGCCGCGGTCCGGCCGATGGTCAGGCCCTGGTCACCGATCTGGGTGGTGGCGGCGACGGCGACCTCGTCCACCCGCTCCGGTGGCAGCTGCGGGTTGCGTCGCAGCAGTTCACGGATGCAGCGGATGACCAGGTCGTCGGCGCGGGTGTTGGCGTACATGCCGCCCGCCTTGCCGAACGGGGTGCGGACGCCGTCGACGAAGACGACATCGCGTACTTCACGGGGCACTTGTGAGCCTCCTTGCCAGCTGGGCCGTCCCTCGGATGCTACTCGCCGGTAACTACCGATGGCGGCGCCGGGTGTGTGGTCCGGCCCACACCTGGCGGGCCGGGCGGTTCACCCCGGTCCGGTACGTTGAGCGCGGCGACAGTCGTACGGCGTGGAGGCGGGCGTGAAGGTACTGGTTGCGGGGGGCGCGGGCTTCATCGGGAGCACCGTGGTGTCGGCCTGCCTGGACGACGGGCTGGTCCCGGTGGTGCTGGACAACCTGTGCACCGGACGGGTCGAGTTCACCCGGGACCGGATCTTCTACCGCGGCGACATCGCCGACGGCGCGCTGCTCGACCGGATCTTCGCCGAGCACCCGGACATCGCCGCCGTGGTGCACGCCGCCGCGCTGATCGTGGTGCCCGACTCGGTGGCCGAACCGCTGCGGTACTACCGGGAGAACGTGGCCAAGTCGATCGACTTCATCGACCACGTGGTCCGCAACGGCTGCCGGCGCTACCTGTTCAGCTCCTCGGCCGCGATCTACCGGCCGGGCGAGGACTTCTCCGTCGACGAGACCTCCCCGGTCGAGCCGACCAGCCCGTACGCGCACACCAAGGCGATGCTGGAGCAGATCCTCGCCGACGCGAGCGTGGCCACCGGCCTGCGGGCGCTGTCGCTGCGCTACTTCAACCCGATCGGCGCCGACCCGCGGCTGCGCACCGGCCTGCAACTGCGCCGGCCCAGCCACGCCCTGGGCAAGATGATCAACGCCTACGTCGACGGCGAGGAGTTCCTGATCACCGGCGTGGACTGGCCGACCCGGGACGGCTCCGGCATCCGCGACTACGTGCACGTCTGGGACCTGGCCCGGGCGCACGTACAGGCCCTGCGCCGGTTCGACCGGATACTGCCGCCGGACGGCGACCGGACCCACCTGGCGGTCAACATCGGCACCGGCGACGGCACCACCGTGCGCGAGCTGGTCGCCGCGTTCAACACCGTCGCCGACCGGCCCCTGCGGGTACGCGAGACCGCGGCCCGCCCCGGCGACCAGGCCGGCAGCTACACCCGTACCGGCCGGTCGCGGGAACTGTTGGACTGGAAGCCGGAGCTGACCGTCGCCGACGGCATCCGCGACTCGCTGCGCTGGGCGGCCCGCCGCGACAGCGTGCTGACCGACTGACCGGCGGTCGGGCGGCCCGATCACTCCGGGGCGGGCAGCGCGGTGGCGAGTTCGGTCGCGATCAGACCGACCTGCCAGTCGCGGGCGCCGAGACCGCGCAGCGTCTCGGCCACCGTCTCCGGCGTGATCTCGTCCGGCGGCGTCCAGGCCAACCGGCGTACCGAGTCCGGGGTGATCAGGTTCTCCGGCGGCAGCGTGTGCGCCGCCGCGAGCCGGGTCACCACCTCCCGGCACCGGGCCAGCCGGGCCGCCGCCACCGGGTCGCGTTCCGCCCACCGGTGCGGCGGCGGCGGTCCCTCGACGGTCGGGCTCACCGGCAACGCGTCGTCCGGCAACTGCCGGGCCGCGTCCAGCGCCTCCAACCAGGTACGCGCGAGCCGGCGCACCGACCGGCCGCCGAAGCCGGGCAGGGTCAGCAGCGTCCGCTCGTCCTTCGGATCGAGTTCGGCGGCGGCCACGATAGCCGCGTCCGGCAGCACCCGGCCCGGGGCGGAGTCGCGGCGGGCGGCGATCGCGTCCCGCGCGTACCACAGGGCCCGGACCCGGGACTGCGCCCGCGCGCCGCGGACCCGGTGGATCCCGGAGGTACGCCGCCACGGATCGGGTCGCTGCCGGGGTGGCCGGGTGCCCCAGGCGATAAGGGCGGCGAACTCCTCGGCCGCCCACTCCTGCTTGCCCTGCCGTTCGAGCTCGGCGGCGAGCGAGTCCCGCAGCTGGTCGAGCAGCTCGACGTCCAACGCCGCGTAGGTCAGCCAGGACTCCGGCAGGGGTCGGCTGGACCAGTCGGCGGCCGAGTGATGCTTCTCCAGGGTGTAACCGAGTAGCTGTTCGGTCAGCGCGGCCAGGCCGACCCGTTCGAAACCGGCCAGCCGGGCGGCCAGTTCGGTGTCGAACAGCCGGCGCGGTCGTAGGCCCAGTTCGGCCAGGCAGGGCAGGTCCTGACTGGCCGCGTGCAGGACCCACTCGGCGTCGGCGATCGCCTCGTTCAGGGTGCTCAGGTCGGGCAGCGGCAGCGGGTCGATCAACGCCGTGCCGGCACCGGCCCGGCGTAGCTGCACCAGGTAGGCGCGCTGGCTGTAGCGGTAGCCGGAGGCCCGTTCGGCATCGATGGCCACGGGTCCGGTGCCCGCGGCGAAACGCGCCACGACCTCGGCGAGTCCGGCGGCGGTGGCGACGGGCTCGGGAGTGCCGTCGCGGGGGGCGAGGAGCGGAACGGGCCCGCCGGCAGTTGGGTCGGGCCCCACGTTCTCGGGCTCCGGCGCGGGCGCCGCAGCGGTGGATGGCTCGGCCCCTGCTCGGCGTTGCGCGGCCCGACGGCGCAGGGGTGGTTCGTCGGTCACCTGGGCAACCCTAGTTGTTCAACCAGCCGTAGCTCACACAGCCGGGGGTCGACGCGTCCATTCCGTTACCTGGTTGCCGCAATGGCGGGCTTCTGGGTCAATGTCCCCGTAGCCACCCCGGGGGCGACGAAAGTCCGGCCCAGCCGGTACCGTCCCTGCGGCTCGGCACCCGCGACCGGCGGTTGCCCGGTGGTGCGACGCTGAGTCGTACGTCTCACGGGGAGGGCGTTCGTCATGTCTTCGGGTTACCCGCCGCATCCCGGCCAGCCGTCCGGTCCGCCGGCGCCCCGGGCGCCCTGGGACGAGCCGACCGGCGTCGCGCAGCCGGCACCGCCGGCACCATCGGGCGGACCACGGCACAGTCAGGAGCCGGACGCCGGGCGGAGCGAACCGGCCGCCCCGCCGCCGGGTCCGATGCCGCCCCGCTTCGAGCCGCGACCGGCGCAACCCTGGCCGCCGGCCGAGCCCCAGCCGGCGCAGCCCCAAGCCCAGCCGGCGCAGCCCCAAACCCAGCCGGCGCCGTCCTGGTCCGGGCCGCAGCCTCAGCCGGCGCGTTCCTGGGCCGACGCGCAGCCCCAACCGGTGCCGCAGCCCCAGCCGGTGCCGTCGTGGCCCGGCGCGCAGCCCCAGCCTGTCCCGTCCTGGCCCGGCGGGCAGCCTCGGCCGGAGCAGCCTCCGCCCGGGCAGCACGCCCGGCCCGGGGCGCAGCCCTCGCCGGAACAGCCCGCGCCGGTTCCGACCGGCTCCGGTCTCCCGCAGGCGGGTCCGGTCGGACCCGGTTTCCCGCCGGCCGGGCCGGCCCGGACCGGCCGGCCCGGTTGGCCGGTGCTGACCGCGCTGGCGCTGGTCGGCGTCCTGTTGTTGGTCGCCGTGGTGCAGACGATCCAGCTCAACCGGTTGTCCGACCGGCTGGACCGGGCCGAGCGGCAGGTGGCGCAGGGCCAGCAGCGGGACGGCGAACGACTCGACGGGCTGACCGAGCGGGCCACCGCCCTGGAGAAGCAGGCCGGCACCGTGTTCAACCCCGAGGCGGTCGCCGCGGCGGTACTGCCCAGCGTGTTCCGGGTCCGGGCCGGCCAGTTCACCGGCACGGCCTTCGCCATCGGCAAGCCGGCCGACGGGGGCGGCACCAACCTGTTCACCAACTTCCACGTGGTCGAGTCGGTGTGGCAGGCCGGTGGTCGTCAGGTCGACCTGGAACGCACCGGCCAGCGGTTTCCGGCCACCATCGTCAAGGTCGACAAGGACAACGACGTGGCGCAGCTGCGGGCCACCGGCCGGTTCACCGGGCTCACCGCCGCCCCCACGGCCGTCAAGGCCGGTCAGCAGATCGTCGTGGTGGGCGCTCCGCTCGGCCTCGAGGACACCGTCACCACCGGTGTGGTCAGCGCCCTGCGCAAACCCGAGAAGGGATCCGGGCCGGCCGTGCAGTTCGACGCCCCGATCAACCCGGGCAACTCCGGCGGCCCGGTGATCAACGGCGCGAAGCAGGTGGTCGGCATCGCCACCGCCAAGGCCCGGGACGCCGAGGGCATCGGCCTGGCCGTACCGATCGGCGTCGCCTGCGACGGTTTCAAGATCTGCTGACCGGCACTCACCACACGACCGTCAACACCGTTCCACCTGGAGGAAGCGTGTCCTACCCACCCGCCGGGCCGCCCATTGGTCAGCCGGCACCGGCCTCCGCCCCGCCGTACCCGGCCCAGTACCCGACGGCACCCATGTCCGGCCCGCCGATGTCCGGCCCGTCGATGTCCGGACCGCCGATGTCCGGCCTGCCGTACGGCGGACCGTCGCCGGCTCCGGGCGGCGGCCGGAAGCTGCTGGTGCTGGCCCTGGTCGCCGGCCTGCTCCTGCTGGTCAGCGGCGTGATGACCACGCTCTACATCGGCACGGCGGGTGACCTGGAGCGGGCCGAGAAGGTGGCCTCCGAGCGGGCAGCCAAGATCGAAGTCAACGGTAAGGAGATCGACAGCCTCAAGCGGGACCTGGAGCAGGCCAACGACAAGCTGAAGGCGACCGAGCAGGACCTGACCGGCACGCAGAACGCCCGGGACGAGCAGCAGCGCCAGAAGGAGGTCATCGGCAAGTGCCTCGACCTGCTGACCAAGGCGCTCACCGCCAAGTCGAAGGCCGAGTTCGACAAGCTCGCCAAGGAGGGGGAGAAGGTCTGCGACGAGGCCGAGAAGTACGTCTGACCGGCGTCGGCCGGTGCCGCGTCAGGCGGCGCCGGCCGGTCGGTGCCGCGGCAGCGCGGTGACCCCGGGCGGGGGCAGGCCCGCCGTCGAGGCCAGCAGCGCGCACCAGGCCATCAGGTGCGGCGTCAGCTCGTCGGCCAGCGGGGTCCACGAGGCGCGCAGCTCGATGTCGCCGGCCGCCGGTGGTCCGGCCAGGTCGCCGAACCGGGTGGACATCGTCTGGGTCACCGTGCCGCCCAACGCCCGGTAGGTCGCGTCCTGGGCCTCCAGCGCGTCGGTCAGCCAGGTCCAGCCGACCCCGGGCAGCAGCGGATCGGCGGCCAGGTCGGCCTCCAACTCGGCGGTCACGTAGGTGACCAGCCGCAGTGTTCCCTCCCATGCCTCGTGCCCGTCCGGGTCGTGCAGCAGGATCAGCCGTCCGGTGGCGACGTCGTCACCGTCCCGCCACACGGTCGCGCTCAGCGCGAAGGCGTACGGGGCGAGCCGCTGCGGGGCGCCGACCTCCTCGAGTTGGATCTCGTCCCGGGGCGTCGCCGCGCGCAACCCGGCCACCGCGCGGGCGAAGGTCTCGGGTGGCGCGATCGGCGGAACCATGTCGGCAGCCTAAGCCGATCGGCGGGCGTGCGGCCGATCGGCGCGCCGGGGCGGGCCGTCCGGCTACCCGCCGGTTCACAAATCCCGACGGTGCCCGCCCGGGGACCGGCGCCGCGTGGCACGATGGCGCCGATGAGCACCACGACTACGGGCGGCGCAGCCCGCGACGCGAGCCCCGCACCGGACGGCGGGCCGGCCGATTCGCCGTTCGTCCGGGCCTGCCGGCGTGAGCCGGTGCCGCACACCCCGGTCTGGTTCATGCGCCAGGCCGGCCGGTCGCTGCCGGAGTACCGGGAACTCCGGGCCGGTGTGCCGATGCTGGAATCCTGCCGCCGCCCGGACCTGGTGACCGAGATCACCCTGCAACCGGTCCGCCGGCACGGCGTGGACGCCGCGATCCTGTTCAGCGACATCGTCGTCCCGGTCGCCGCGGCCGGCATCGACCTGGACATCGTGCCGGGAACCGGGCCGGTGGTCGCCGAGCCGATCAGGTCCGCCGCCGACGTCGAACGGCTGCGCCCGATCACCGTCGACGATGTCTCCTATGTGGACGAGGCGGTCCGGTCGTTGGTCGTCGAGCTGGGCGACACCCCGCTGATCGGGTTCGCCGGTGCCCCGTTCACGCTGGCCAGCTACCTGGTCGAGGGCGGCCCGTCCCGGACGCACGCCCGCACCAAGGCGCTGATGTACGGCGAGCCGGAGCTCTGGCACGCGCTCTGCGCCAGGCTGGCCGACATCGCCGGCGAGTTCCTCCGGGTGCAGGCGCGGGCCGGCGTGTCCGCGGTGCAGCTCTTCGACTCCTGGGCCGGCACGCTCTCCGAGGCCGACTACCGGCGGTACGTCCTGCCGCACTCGCTGGCCGTCCTGGAGGGGTTGGCCGACGCCGGAATCCCGCGGATCCACTTCGGGGTGGGCACCGCGGAACTGCTCGGCGTGCTCGGCGAGGCCGGCGCCGACGTGGTCGGCGTCGACTGGCGTACCCCGCTGGACGCGGCCACCGTCCGGATCGGGCCGGGCAAGGCGGTGCAGGGCAACCTGGACCCGTGCGTGCTGTTCGCGCCGTGGCCGGCGGTCGAGAAGGAGGTACGCCGGGTGCTGGCCGAGGGACTGGCCGCCCCGGGACACGTGTTCAACCTCGGGCACGGCGTGTTGCCGGAGACCGACCCGGAGGTGTTGACCCGGGTGGTCGAGCTGATCCACCAGGCGTCCGCCCGCTGACCATGCGGACCGGAGCGCGGATCGCCGTACTGGGTGGGGGCATCGCCGGCCTGGCCGCCGCCGTCCGGCTGGCCGACCGGGCGCCGGCCGGCACCTCGGTCACCGTCTACGAGCAGTCCGGTGCGCTCGGCGGCAAGCTGCGCACCGGCGAGGTGGCCGGCTCCCCGGTGGAGTTCGGCGCCGAGTCGTTCCTGGTCCGCGACCCGTCCGGCGGCGACTCCGCGGCCGTCGGGCTGGCCCGTCGGGTCGGGCTCGGCGACGCCCTGGCGCACCCGAGCACCGGCCAGGCCGCGATAGCGGTGGCCGGCGGGCTCCGGCCGATCCCCGGCGGGACGCTGGTGGGCGTACCCGGGGATCTGGACCGGGTGGCGACGGTGGCCACGCCTGCGCGCGACCGGGACACCGACGGCGGCCGGCCGTTGCTCGGCCCGGACGAGGACGTGGCGGTCGGCGCGCTGGTCCGGCGGCGGTTCGGCGACCAGGTCGTCGACCGGCTGGTCGACCCGATGCTCGGCGGCGTCTACGCCGGGCGGGCCGACCGGCTCTCGCTGGCCGCGACCATGCCGGCGCTGCACCGCGCGGCCCGCGTCGAACACACGCTGACCGGCGCGGTCCGGGCCGCGCAGGCCGCCGCCGCGCCGCGGACCCCCGGCGCGCCCGTGTTCGCCACCCCGGCCGGCGGGATGACCCGGCTGGTCGAGGCCGCGGCCCGGGCCAGCGGCGCGACGGTCCGGCTCGGCGCGACGGTACGCGAGATCGCGCCCACCCCGACCGGCTGGCGGCTGGTGGTCGGCCCGACCCGGGATCCGGAACTGGTCGAGGTCGACGCCGTGCTGCTGGCGGTGCCGGCCCGCCCGGCGGCCCGGCTGCTCGCCGGCGTGCACGCCGGTGTGGCCGACCGGGTCGGCGCGCTCGACTACGCCAGCGTCGCGCTGGTCACCCTCGCCCTGCCGGCGCCCGCCCTGCCGGCGCTCTCCGGTTTCCTGGTGCCGGCCGAGGCGGGCACCCTGGTCAAGGCGTCGACCTTCTTCACCACCAAGTGGGGTCACCTGCGCCGGGACGACGGCGTGGCGCTGGTCCGCGCCTCGGTCGGCCGGTACGGC
This sequence comes from Micromonospora zhanjiangensis, assembly GCF_042650605.1. Lineage (NCBI taxonomy): Bacteria > Bacillati > Actinomycetota > Actinomycetes > Micromonosporales > Micromonosporaceae > Micromonospora > Micromonospora zhanjiangensis. The sequence continues at coordinate 460,931 of NZ_JBHSBN010000002.1, forward strand.
GAGGAGCACCTGCTGCAGCGCCCCGACGAGGAGCTGACCGAGACCGTGCACCGGGAGTTGTCCGGCCTGCTCGGCGCGCGGCTGCCCGCCCCGCTGGCCGGTCACGTGCAGCGCTGGGGCGGCGCGCTGCCGCAGTACCCACCCGGTCACCTGGACCGGGTGGCCGCGGTGCGGGCCGCGCTGCGGGCCGCGCACCCGACGCTGGCCCTGGCCGGCGCCGGCTACGACGGGGTCGGCATCCCGGCCTGTGTCCGGTCCGGCGAGACGGCCGCCGAAGAGATCATCGAGAGTCTGGGAGGATCCGGGGCATGACGGAGCAGACCAACGCCGCGCGGCTGCGCGAGCTGAACGACACGATCCGGTACACCATGTGGTCGGTGTTCCGGGCGTGCAACGGGCTGCCCGCGCTGCGCGACGGCATCGCCGCCGAGGTCGAGTCGCTGTTCGAGGAGCTGTCCGGCAAGGACGTCACGGTGCGCGGCACGTACGACGTGTCCGGGCTGCGGGCCGACGCGGACATCATGATCTGGTGGCACTCGTCGTCCAGCGACGCGCTGCAGGAGGCGTACGGGCGGCTGCGCCGGACCCAGTTCGGCCGCAACCTCGCGCCGGTCTGGTCGCAGTTGGCGCTGCACCGGCCGGCCGAGTTCAACAAGAGCCACATCCCGGCCTTCCTGGCCGGCGAGCAGGCCCGCGACTACCTGTGCGTCTACCCGTTCGTCCGGTCCTACGAGTGGTACCTGCTGCCGGACGCCGAACGCCGGGAGATGCTGGCCGAACACGGCCGGCTGGCCCGTGGCTACCCGGACGTGCGGGCCAACACGGTGGCCTCGTTCGCGCTCGGCGACTACGAGTGGATGCTCGCGTTCGAGGCCGACGAGCTGCACCGGATCGTCGACCTGATGCGCGACCTGCGCGCCTCCGGGGCACGCCGGCACGTCCGCGAGGAGGTCCCCTTCTACACCGGCCGCCGCCGCTCGGTCGCCGAACTGATCAACGCCCTGCCGTGACCCGCTGACCCGCCCCGGCGGCATCCCGACCGCCGCCTCGCGGTTCCGGTCGGGGGCTGGGGAAACCCGGTGCTGCTGGGACGACACTGAGTTTCCCCAGCCCGCCGACCCGGCGGCGCGCGCCGTCGCTACCGGGCCGGTGGCCGGGGGTCGCGGCGCATGGGACGGTGCGGGATGCCGTCGTCGAGGTACTCGGCGCCGGTGACGACGAAGCCGTACCGGGCATAGAGGTCGACCAGGTGCGACTGCGCGTCGAGCACCACCGTCCGGTCGCCGACCAGGGTCAGCGCCTCGGTCAGCAACCGGTCGGCCAGTCCCGCGCCGCGCGCCGCGCTGGCGACCACCACCCGCCCGATCCGCGCCACACCCGGGTCCCCGTCCCCGAAGCCGGCGGCGCCGGCGTCTCCGGCACCGGGTGGATCGGTCAGGATGCGCAGGTAGCCGACCGGCTCACCGGCCCGGGCCAGCCACACGTGCCGGGTGCCCGGTTCCAGGTCCCGACCGTCGAGTTCCGGGTACGCGCACGCCTGCTCGACCACGAACACGTCGATCCGGAGCCGGATCAGGTCGTGCAGCGTACGGGTGTCCAGCTCGGCGAACGACGCGACGTGCAGGTCCAGCGGCGGGGGTGGCGGCATCCCGCGATGGTAGGGCCGCCCGGGTCGGGAAGATCCGTCGGGCGGCTCCCACCGGACGGCCGACCAGGGCGCCTTGCGGCGCAGGACCCGGTAGCTGGGCCCGGTGCCGGACGGCATCTCAGGCGGGGCGGGCGCCGACCGCGTCCCGGACCGCGGCGCCCTGCTCGCTGTCGGCGGAGCGGGCGCAGTGCGCGCAGCAGAAGAAGCGCCCGGACACCTCGACACCGTGCCCGACGATCCGGCACTGGCAGTGCTCGCAAATCGGGGCGAGCTTGTGGATCGCGCACTCGAACGAGTCGAAGACGTGCGTCTGGCCGCCGACGGTGTGCACCTCGAACGCCATCCAGTAGTCGTTACCGCAGACCTCACAGGTCGCCATCACAATCCCCCCGATCACCGATTCCTGTTGCCAGCTTGCCGGCATCGGGGGGACGGGACAACCGAAATGCCGGAAATGACGCCATTGGTGGTCAAAGCCGGCAGACCAGCGCGGTCAGCCGGCCTCGCGCGGGTCCAGCCGCAGGGAGACCGAGTTGACGCAGTGCCGGGTGTCCTTCGGAGTGAAGCCCTCGCCGTGGAAGACGTGCCCGAGGTGGCTGTCGCACCGGGCGCAGCGGATCTCGGTGCGGGCCATGCCCAGGCTGCGGTCCTCGATCTCGCGGACCGCGCCCGGGATCGCGTCGTCGAACGAGGGCCACCCGCAGTGGGATTGGAATTTGGTGTCGCTGCTGAACAGTTCGGCCCCGCAGGCCCGGCAGCGGTACGTACCGGGCGTCTTCGTGTCCACGTACTCGCCGGTGAACGGGCGCTCGGTGCCGGCCTCGCGGAGCACCCGGAACTCCTCCGGACTCAGCCGTACCCGCCACTCGTCCTCGGTGCGGGGCAGGTCGTTCGTCTCGTCAGCCACCCGCCCAGCCTACGTCGGCAGCGCCGACCGCCGGCCCGTTGTCGGCAGGCCGAGCCGGATCCGTTGTCGGCAGGCCGAGCCGGATCCGTTGTCGGCGGCGCCGACCGGCATGACGATGATTACCAATCGGCGACGGCGTCGTTGACAGGACATGCGGGCGGCCACCCGGCCGGAGGGTGAGTATCTCGGCAAACACCACACCGCGGTGCTGGCCAGCTACCGGCTGACCTGGGGACAGGCGCTGATCCGCGGGCTCGGCCCGGGGGTCGGCGCGGCGGTCGGTTCGCTGTCGGTGCTCGGCGTGCTGTGGCTGCTGCCGGGCCCGGTGGACGCGGTCGCCGGGACGACGTTCCGGCAGCATCCACCGTCCCCGCTCGCCTGGCTGGCGGTCGCCGTGCCGCTGGCGGCGGGGGCCGCGCTGACCGGGTTCGCCCGCTGGCACCGCAGCGCGGTGATCGACGAGATGGGCGTGCACGTCCGCCGCGGGCCGGACGGCTTCGCCCCGTGGCGCCAGGTCGTCGACGTCCGCGCCGAGCGCCGTCGCCGCCGTACCGTCGTGATGATCTATCTCGACGGCGACGCGGCGCTGCGGATGCGGGCGCCGTTCGACGGCGAGCTGCTCGGCCGCGATCCCCGGTTCGAGCAGAAGCTGTTCATGATCCGGCAGCTCTGGGAGACCCACCGGGACTGGAGCGTGCACGAGTAGGACACCGGGCCGGGGCCCGGTGCAATAGGGTCGCGGGATGGGTGGCAGCACGAAGGCCGGCGCCGTCGAGGTCGAGGTGGCCGGACACGCCGTACGACTGAGCAGCCCGGACCGGGTCATCTTCCCCGGTCGCGGCTTCACCAAGAAGGACGTCTTCGACTACTACCTGGCGGTCGGGGACGGCATCTTCCGGGCGCTGCGCGACCGGCCCACCACCCTGCAACGGTTCCCGGAGGGGATCGAGGGCGAGGCGTTCTTCCAGAAGCGGGTGCCGGCCCGGGGCGTACCGCCGTGGATCAGGACCGCGGAGATCAAGTTTCCGAGCGGCCGGACCGCCGACGAACTCTGCCCGGCGGACCTGGCGCACGTGGCCTGGGCCGCCCAGATGGGCACCATCGTCTTCCACCCCTGGCCGGTCCGCGGCGGCGACGTCGACCGCCCCGACGAGCTGCGGATCGACCTGGACCCGCAGCCGGGCACCGACTTCCACGACGCGGTGGCGGCGGCCGGCGAGGTACGGACCCTGCTGGACGAACTGGGCGCGACCGGCTGGCCGAAGACCTCCGGCGGTCGGGGCGTGCACGTCTACGTGCGGATCCACCCGAACTGGACGTTCACCGAGGTGCGCCGGTCGGCGATCGCCCTGGCCCGCGAGCTGGAGCGGCGCCGCCCCGACCTGGTCACCACCGCCTGGTGGAAGGAGGAACGCGGCCGGCACGTCTTCGTCGACTACAACCAGATGGCCCGGGACCGGACCATCGCCTGCGCCTACTCGCTGCGGGCCAACGGCCGGGCCACCGTCTCCACCCCGGTCACCTGGGACGAGTTGCCGGACGTGGAACCGGACGACTTCGACCTGCGTACCGTCCCGGCCCGGCTGGCCGAGCTCGGCGACCCGCACGCCGGGATCGACGACGCCCCCTGGGACATCACGCCGCTGCTGGAATGGGCCGACCGGGACGACCGGGCCGGCGCCGGTGGCGACCTGCCGTACCCGCCCGACCATCCCAAGATGCCCGGCGAGCCGAAGCGGGTGCAGCCGTCCAAGGACCGCGACCGCAAGGGCCGCGACACCGGGTAGGACCAACCCCCGTACCCCGCAATCTCCCGGCGTCCTCGTGCGTGGTCCATGACGTCCCCGTCCGGACGACGACGTCAGGAGCACCGATGCCCGAAGACCCGAGCCCGAGCGGTGACCCGCTCGACAGCGCGACCGGACCGCCCGGCATCGCCCGGCGGCCGCTCACCCCGGACACCTTCGCCGCCTTCTACCAGGCCAGCTACGGCCGGCTGTGCGGCCAGCTCTACGCCTACCTGGGCGACCCGGCCGAGGCCGAGGACATCGCCCAGGAGGCGCTGCTGCGCACCTGGCAGCGCTGGCGCCGGGTCAGCGCGTACGACGATCCGCTGTCCTGGGTCCGCCGGGTCGCGGTGAACCTGGCCAACAGCCGGTGGCGGCGGATCCAGGCCGGCGCCCGGGCGCTGCACCGGCACGGGCCCCGGGCGGCCCCGGTGCTGCTCGGGCCCGACCACGTGGCGCTGGTCGACGCGCTGCGTACCCTGCCCGAGCGGCAGCGCCTGGTGCTGGTGCTGCACTACCTGGCCGACCAGCCGGTGGCGGCCATCGCGGCCGAGCTGCGGGTGCCGAAGAACACCGTGCTGTCCTGGCTCAGCCGGGGTCGCGCCACGCTCGCCGACCGGCTGCGCGACGACGAACCGGAGCACGCCCGTACCGGCCCTACCGAGGGAGTGAACCGCCATGTCTGACCTGTCGCCCGACCCGGACCGGGACGAACTCGGCGGCCGCTTCGACGCGTACGCCTCGGCGGCCGTGCCGCAGTTCGCCGCGCCGCCGGTGGCCGACGTCGAACGGACCGGCCGGCGCCGCCGCCGGCGGCTGGCGACCCTGGGTACGGCGGGCGCGGTGACCGCGGTGCTGGTCGTCGCCGGGGTGGCCGGTCAGGGCCTGCTGCGCGGCCGACCGCAGGACGCCACCCCGGGTGCCCGCCCGTCGGCCACCGCCGCCCCGTCGCCGTCGTTCACGCCGTCGGACAGCGCGCTGGCTCGTACCGACCTGCGGAACGTGCTGGTCGACCTGCCGGCCTGGCCGACGGACCCGCCCCCGGCGGACCGGTGCCCGGCCGCCGGCGAGGTCCGGTTCGCCGGCGGCACCGCCACCGCCGGTGGCCTGCGGTACGGCGTCTCCGACGGGTTCGGCAAGGTCGGCGTGCCCCGCGACCAGCCGCTCACCGGCCGCCTGGCCGGCCTGCCCGACGAGGTGCGGGTGGTCCGCGTCTTCTGCCAGCCGGCCGCCCGGGAGGACATCGTGGTCGGTTCCGCCCTGCTGGCGGTGACCGCGCGGCCGGGCGGCGGCCTGCGCGGCCTGGCCTACCTGACCACCGAGCCGTTCGGCCGGCTCACCGGCACCGTCGTCAGCTTCGCGGACGGGCGACTGGTGCTCGACCTGCAACGGCTGGTGGGGTCCGTCCCGTACGCCCAGCGTCGCGAGTTCGGCTGGACCGCGGGCCGGCTCGGTCAGGTCGCCGGCCCGACCGCGCTGCCGAAGCGGCTGACCGTCGCGGACGCCGCCCCGCGCGACTGGGTCTACGACCTCACCGGGCTGGAACCCTCCACCGACCAGATCGCCTGCTACCCGTCGGACTCGGTGCGGCTGCGCGACGGGGTGGGCGACGTCCCCGGCTCGGCCGTCGGGCCGATCATCGACGGGCCGACCAGCACCGAATGCTCGGCCGGCACCGCCCGGCTGCTGCTGGACAGCTCCGGCACGGTGCCCGGGGCGGGTCCGGTCCGGTTCGTCACGGTCGCCGTCGAGATCGACGGCCGACTGCCGATGGTGGCCGCCTACGCCATGTACGACCGCGCCGGCAGCCTGGTCGTGCAACTGCTGGAGAACCGCCGGGTGGAGTCGGTCCGGCCGCCCACCGTCCAGCGGGTCACCGGCGATCAGCTGGAACTGTCGCTGACGACGGTGCGGGGCGAGCTGGGTTTCCGGTTCCGGTGGTCGACCGCGCCGGACGCCGGGCAACCGGCCCGGTCGTTCGTGAAGGTCTCCTGACGCGGTCGGCGGGTCGGGCCGACCCGACCCGCCGACCGCCGGACCCCCGCTGGTAACGATCAAGTAACGGGTGGCAACCTTTCTCCGCCCGGTCCGGGTTTCCTTGAGCGTTCGTCCCGACCGGGGCAGGGAGAGGTAGGTCATGAGGCTGGTCCTGAGAAGGGCGCGACAGGCGCGGGGCCTGCTGCTCGCCGCCGCGGTCGCCACCCTGGTGGCCACCGGCCTGGTGACCGGCCTGGCCCTGTACAACCGGCAGGCGGTCGCGGCCGGCCAGCGGGCCTTCGTGTCCTCGGCCCCGCCCGAGGAGCGCAGCCTGCTGGTCAGTGGTTCGGCCGGGCGTACCGAGGCGGACTTCGCCGGCCGGGACCGGGCGGTCCGGGACCGGTTCGCCGCCGGGCTGGGCGGCGTACCGGCCACCACCTCGGTCGCCCGGTACGGCACCGGCCGGCAGTTGACCGGCGACCTCGGTTCCGTCCCGGCCGGTACGGACGGCGTGTTCGCCGAGATGACCAGCCTGGCGGACCTGCCGGCGTACGCCGACCTGGTCGACGGCGCCTGGGCCACCCCGGGCGGCAGCCCGCTGCGGGTCACCCTGCCGGAGAAGGTCGCCACCATGCTGAAGGTCGCCGTCGGGGACCGGATCCCGATGCGGGACCGGGCCGCCCGACGCGACGGCGAGGTCGAGGTCACCGGCATCTGGCGCCCCCGGGACGTCGACGAGCCGTACTGGCGGCTGGCCCCGGGCGTCGGTGCCGTCGGCGGAAGCACCACCTCGTACGGGCCGTTCGTGTTGGCCGGGGCCGACTTCAGCCGTACCTTCGCCGGCACCGGAACCTCGGCGGCCTGGCTGGTCACGCCGGACCTGTCCGCCGCCGACTCGTCCCGACTGGGCCCGGTGCGGCAGGCCGCCGCGGACGCGGCGGCGCAGTTGCCGGAGGCGGCCGGCCTGGGCAGTTCGGCCACTGTCGTCTCGGGCATCGACCGGTTGACCGACCGGATGATCCGCGCCGACCTGGTCGGCCGGTCGGCGCTGCTCACCCCGATCCTGCTGGTCATCGTCCTCGGCGGGTACGCGCTGGTGCTGGTCGCGGCGCTGCTCAACGAGGACCGCCGGGCACAGACCGCGCTGCTGCGGGCCCGGGGGGCGGCCCGGGCGCAGATCGCCGGCCTGGCCGCCCGGGAGGCCGCCCTGGTCGTCGTGCCCAGCGTGGCGCTGGCCCCGCTGCTGGCCGGTCAGGCGCTGCGGCTGGTGGACGACGACGCGGGCAGCGGATCCGGGCTCGGCTGGCTGGTGGCCGGCGCCACCGCACTCGGTTGCCTGCTGGCCCTGCTCGGACCGGCGCTGCGCCGCGGCGGCACCTACGTGGCCGACCTGGCCGCCCGGTCCCGGCCGAACCGGTGGGCGGCGGCCCAGCGGGCCAGCGTCGACGTGGTGCTGGTCGGGCTGGCCGTGCTCGCCTGGACCCAGCTGCGCCAGTACTCCTCGCCGCTGTCCGGTGCCAACGGCGCGCTCGGCATCGACCCGCTGCTGGCCGCGGCGCCAACCCTGGGCGTACTGGCCGGCGCGGTGATCGCGCTGCGGGTGCTGCCGCCGGCCACCCGGTTCGTCGAGCGGTTCGTCGACCGCAAGCCCTGGACCGCCACCATGTTCGGGATGTGGCAGGCCGGCCGGCGCCCGCACGCCGGACCGGTGCTGCTGCTCGCGCTGGCCGTCGGCGCCGGCTCGCTGGCCTGGTCGCTGGTGGCCAGCTGGGAACGGTCGCACGTGGACCAGGCCAACCACCAGGTCGGCGCCGACCTGCGCCTGCGGGACACCGCCACGCCACCGGACCGGGCCACCCAGCTCGCCGCGCTGCCCGGGGTCCGGACCGTGCTGCCCGGCTGGCGGGACGACATCCGGCTCGGCACCGACAACCTGGAGGTCGGCGTGCTCGCGGTCGACGCCGCGGCCGGGGCCGACGTCCTGCGAATCGATCCCCGGCTGACCGACGGACCGCCCCGTGCACTGCTGGACCGGATGGTGGCCGCCCGCCCCGCTCCGGCCGGCGTGGAACTGCCGGCGGGCGTTCGCCGGCTCACCGGTTCGGTCCGTACCCCGGTGAGCGGCGCCAACGGGCCCCGGCCGGTCACCACGACCGCGCTGCTGGACCGGCCCGACGGGCACGTCCTGCGGGTTCCGCTGGCCACCACCGGCAACGACGGTGTCGCCCGGCGGTTCGCCGTCGACCTGCCGGACACCGCCGGGCGTCGGCTGCGGCTGATCGGCGTCGAGGTCGACGGCGGCGAGTCCAACCCGGCGTCGGGGAGCCCGATGACGTACCAGATCGAGCTGGCCGACCTGACGGCGACGCGGGCCGACGGCGCGGGCGAGCCGGTCGACCTCGGCTCCACCGACGCGTGGACGGCGCGGGCCGCCGTCGCGCAGGAGGACCGGTACGACCAGCGGCCGGCGGATCCGACCTCCGAGGTCACCGGCGGGGTGCTGCGGGCCAGCTTCTCGCTGCCGCCGATGCTGCCGGTCACCTACTTCGGGTACGCGCCGGCCACCGGCCGGTTCACCGCCCTGCGCAAGGCCTCGACCGAGCCGGTACCGGCGGTGGCCACCCCGCAGGTGCTGGCCGCGCTCGGCGCGCACGTCGGCGACACCACGCGACTGCAACTGTCCGGCGTGGCGATCGAGGTCAGACTGGTCGGCGAGTTGGCCTCGGTGCCGGGTAGCGACGACACGCCCGCGGCGGTGTTGCTGGACCTGCCCCCGGCCGCCGAGCAGGTGCTGCGGGACACCGGCACGGTCCGACCGGTGAACCAGTGGTGGCTGGCCACCGATCCGGACCGGCACGCCGAGGCGGCGGACGCCGCGACCCGGCTGTCCGGGGTGACGGTGCTCGACCGGCGGGCGGTCGCCGCGGCGGCCGCCCGGGACCCGTACTGGCTGGGGGCCCGGACCGGGCTCTTCGCCGCCACCGCCGGAGCGGTGCTGCTGGCCCTGGTCGGCCTCGGGGTGGACGTCTGGGCCACGGCCCGGCGGCGGGTCGGTGAGCTGGCCGTGCTGCACACCCTCGGCGCGTCGCCCCGGCTGCTGGCCCGGGCGCTGCTGGCCGAGCAGGCGTTCCTGGCCGGCCTCGGGGTGCTGGTCGGCCTGCTGGTGGGCGCCGGGGTCGGCGCCACCATGGCGCCGTTGGTGATCCTCACCCCGTCGGCGGACCGGCCGGTGCCGGCGCCGGACTTCGAACTGCCCTGGCTACCGGTCGGCGGGATCGCGGCCGGGTTGCTGCTGGTGGCGCTGATCCTCGGCGGCCTGGTGGCGACCACCATCCGACAACGGGTCGCCGTGGCCCAGCTGCGCATGGGCGGGGACCAATGAGCGCGATGAGCGGCGCGGTGCGCCGGATCCGGGCCTTCGCCGGCCAGTTCGCCCTGCTCGGCCTGCTGGCCCTGGTGGCCGCGCTGCTGCTGTCCGCCGCGCCCCGGCTGGCCTTCGGGTCGGCCGACCGCGGCCTGCGCGGCCAGATCGCCGCCCAGCCACCGGCGGTCCGGGACCTCAGCTACGAGGAGACGCCGACCCAGGTCCCCGGCTTCCCCTGGGTGGTCCGGCCCCAGCACCTCGACGGGCTGCTGGACGCGATGCCGTCGGCGGTGCGCGACGTGATCGGGGACGGCTGGTACGCGGCGCAGACCGGCACGGGCCGCGCCACCGGTGCCGGTCGGCCCGCGAACCCGCCGCTGGACCTGGTGCTGCGGGCGAGCACCGAGACCCGGGAGGCGGTCACCATGGTCGACGGCCGGTGGCCGTCCGACCAGGGTGCGCCGGACGGCTCGATCGAGGTGGCCGTGGCCGCCGACGTGGCGACGTCGGCCGGAGTACGCACCGGCATGCTGATGAACGTCAAGCCCAACGGATCGAGCCTGCCCTCGCGACGGGTGACGATCGTCGGGACGTTCCGCGCGGTGGACCCCGGCAACGGCGTCTGGGACTCGCTGCCGTCGGTGCTGCGGATCACCCCGGGCTCCCCGCAGTCCGAATCCTCGGTGGCCACCGCCGTCGCGTTGACCAACCAGGCCGGCCTGGACTCGCTGGCCGAGGCGCACTGGCCGGTGAGCTTCAGCTGGCGGTACCGGATCGCGGCCGACCGGTTGACCGCGGACAACGCCACCCCGGTGCTGGACGCCCTGCGCCAGGTCCAGCAACAGGCGCACCGGGAGGTGCAGTTCAACCAGGGCCTGGCCACGCCGCTGGCTGTCTTCCTGGACCGGTACCACGCCGCGCTGACGGTCCTGTCGGTCGTCTCGACCGGCGTACTGGCCACCCTGGGCGGGCTGGTGATCCTGGCGGCCGGGCTGGCGGTGCGCCGTCGGGCGGCCGAGTTCGCCCTGATCCGGGCGCGCGGCGGCGCGGTCGTCGACGTCGGGTGGCGCGCCCTGCTCGAATCGCTGCTGGTGATCCCGCCGGCCGCGGCGGTCGGCTGGCTGGCCGGCCTGACCGTGCCCGGCCGCGGTGCCGACACCGGCTGGCTGGTCGTGGCCGCCGCGCTGCTGATCACGCTGGCGCTGCCGGTGACGGCCGTGGTGGTCCGCTCGTCGGTGGCGGCCCGCGCCGACCTGACCGGCCGGTTCCGGTCCGCCCGCCGGCTCACCGTCGAGGTGGCGCTGCTGGCGGTCGCCGTACTCGGCACGGTCCTGCTGCGCCGGCGCGGGCTGCCGCCCGGCGGCGGGATCGACCCGCTGCTGGCCGCCGTGCCGGTGCTGCTCGCCGCCGGCGCCGCGATCCTGGTGCTGCGCGGCTACCCGCTGCCGCTGCGCCTGGCGGGCCGGCTCGCCGGCCGCAGCCGCGGTGTCGTCGGATTCCTCGGCCTGGCCCGGGCCGGCCGGTCCGCGGTGACCGGTCCGCTGATCGTGGTCGTCATGGCGGTCGCCACCGCGGGTTTCTGCGCCGTGGTGGCCAGCGGCGTCACCGACAGCCGCGACCGGGCCGCCGACCTGGCGGTGCCGGCCGACCTGCTGCTCATCGGCGACCATTTCGCCGCCGACACCGCCGACGAGCTGGCCGGCCAACCCGGCGTACGGGCGGTCGCGCCGCTGCTGGCGGTGCCCGCCACCGAACTGGTGCGGAGCAGCACCGAGATGCGCAACACCATGTCGACCTACCTGTTGCTGGTGGACGCGCCGGCGCTGACCCGGGTGGCCGAGCTCTCCGGTACCCGGATCGACCTGCCGGACCCGCTGCGTACGGCCACGCCCGGCGTCGATCCGGTGCCGGCGCTGGTCTCCCCGGCGGTCGCCGCCGACCTGGCCGGCGGGGGAGTGGTCACCGCCCAAGGCGGCCGGTACGCCTTCCGGACCGACCGGGTGGTGTCGTCGTTCCCCACCGTCCCGGCCGGGACCGACCGGTTCGTCGTGCTGCCCTGGCAGGCGTTGCGGGCCGCTCCGGCCACCCCGTTGACCCCGACCGGTTTCCTGCTCTCCGCGTCCGGAGCCGATCCGGTGGCGTTGCGCGAGACCGGCGAGCGGGGGCAGACCCGCTGGTTCACCGAGGGTCTGGTGACGGCCCTGCCGACAACCCGCCCGCCGGTGCTCACCAGCCGGGCGACCGCGCACGCCGACCTGGACTCCGGCGGCGCCAACGGGGTGCTGCTGTTCGGCATCGTGCTGGGAGTGGCCGGTGGTGCGGTGCTCGGCCTGCTGGCCATCGCGTTCGCGGTGCTCGCCGGGGCGCAGACCCGCGGCCGGGTGCTGTCCCGGCTGCGCACCATGGGGCTGTCCCGGCCGCAGTGGCGGGGACTGCTGCTGGTCGAGTTGGCGCCGCTGATCGGGGTCGCCATGCTCACCGGCGCGGTCACCGGGGTGCTGAGCCCGCTGCTGCTCACCCCGGTGCTGGGATTGGACACGTTCACCGCCGGCGTACCGGTGCTGGTCCGGTTCGACGTCACCGTGTTCGGTGGCGCGCTGGCCCTGGGTGCCGTCGCGCTGGCCGTCGCCATCGCGGTCGAGGCCATCGTCAACCGCCGGCTGCGCCTCGGTGAGGTGCTCCGGCTCGGAGAGGAGATCTGAGGTGACGACCACGACGGACCCGGCCCCGGTGCCGGACCTCGCGGCGCTGCAACGCCGCGCGGCGGCCCGCGCGGCCGAACGGGCCGGCGGGACCGACCGGCTGCGCGGACACATCGTCTGCGAAGGGCTGGTGCGGATCTTCAAGACCGAAGGGGTCGAGGTGTTCGCCCTGCAAGGGCTGGAGCTGTCGGTGGACCGGGGCGAGCTGCTGGCCATCGTCGGCGCCTCGGGCTCCGGCAAGTCGACCCTGCTGAACATCCTCTCCGGCCTGGACACCCCGACCGCCGGGGTGGCCCGGGTGGCCGGGCAGGATCTGCTCGGCATGTCGGCGCGGGACCGGCTGAACTACCGGCGGCGGGTGGTCGGCTTCGTCTGGCAGCAGACCGGCCGCAACCTGCTGCCGTACCTGACCGCGCTGGAGAACGTCGAGCTGCCGATGCGGTTGGCCGGCCGGCGCCGGGGCCGGCTGGCCCGGGACCGGGCCCGGGAGCTGTTGGACCTGGTCGGCGTCGGTTACTGCGCCGACCGGCGGCCGGCCCAGCTCAGCGGCGGCGAGCAGCAGCGCTGCGCGGTGGCGGTGGCGGTGGCCAACGACCCCGAGGTGCTGTTCGCCGACGAGCCGACCGGCGAGCTGGACGAGTCCACCGCCGCCGAGGTGTTCGGCGCGCTGCGCACCATCAACGCCGAGCTGGGCGTCACCGTCGTCGTGGTCACCCACGACCACGCCGTGGCCGACCAGGTCCGCCGTACCGTGGCGATCCGCGACGGCCGGACCGCCTCCGAGGTACGCCGGACCGCCCGGACCGCCTCGGACGGCAGCACCGAGACGGTGAGCGAGGAGTACGCGGTGCTGGACCGGTCCGGCCGGATGCAGTTGCCGGCCGCGTTCGTCGACGCGCTCTCGCTGCGCGACCGGGTACGACTGAACCTCGAACCCGACCATGTCGAAGTCCGACCCGGCCAGGAGGCGTCCGGTGAGTAGTCCGACCGTCGAGCGGACCACCCCGCTCGACACCGAGGAGTTGGTGCGGGTCGAGGCGGTCAGCCGCGTCTTCGGCACCGGCGAACGGGCCGTGCCCGCCGTACGGGAGGTGTCCTTCACCGCCCGCCGGGGTGAGCTGGTGGCCGTCCGGGGTCGTTCCGGCGCCGGCAAGACCACGCTGCTGAATCTGGTCGGCGGGCTGGACCGGCCGACCTCGGGCCGGGTCACCGTGGCCGGGCACGACGTCACCGCCGCCGACGAGCGCGAACTGCTCGACCTGCGGCGCGGCACCATCGCGTTCATCTTCCAGACCTTCGGGCTGGTGCCGATCCTGTCGGCGGCCGAGAACGTCGGTGTGCCGCTGCGGCTGGCCCGGGTGCCGGCGGCCGAACGCGAGGAGCGGGTGGCGGTGCTGCTGGAACTGGTCGGCCTGGGCGGGCAGGCGGCCCAGCGGCCGTACGAGTTGTCCGGCGGCCAGCAGCAGCGGGTGGCGGTGGCCCGGGCGTTGGCGAACGAGCCGCAACTGCTGATCGCCGACGAGCCGACCGGCCAGCTGGACTCGCAGACCGGGCGGTCCATCATGGACCTGATCCGGGCGGTGGTGCACGCCCGGCAGATGACCGCCCTGGTGGCCACCCACGACCCGGCCCTGATCGACCTGGCCGACCGCACCATCACCCTCCGCGACGGCCACCTGGTCGACGACTGACCCCCACCCGGGCGGGGTGCGGGCGCGCGGGTGGGCCGGCGTGGTCGGGATCAGAGCTGGAGCTTCATGCCCTCGTGGGTGGCGACGAAGCCGAGTCGGGCGTAGAAGCGGTGCGCGTCGGTGCGGGACTTGTCGGTGGTCAGCTGCACCATCGCGCAGCCGCGCCGCCTGGCCTGGTCGATCGCCCACTCCATCATGTCCCGCCCCAGGCCGGCGCCACGCCGGTCGGCCCGGACCCGGACCGCCTCGATCAGCGCCCGTTCCGCGCCGTGCCGGCCCAGGCCCGGGATGTAGGTGAGCTGCATGCAGCCCACCACCTCGCCGTCGTCGTCGGCGACGATCTCGTGGTTGCGCGGGTCGTCGGTGATGGCCCGGAAGGCCCGCTCGTACGCCTCGTCCACCTCGGTGAAGTCCCGGCCCTTGCCCAGCACGTCGTCGGCGAGCAGGGCAACGATGGCCGGCAGGTCGGCCCGAACGGCCTCGCGGAAGATCATCAAGCGATCATATCCGGCCCGGGTCAGCGGCCGGGGCACCGCTTGCCGGCCGGCGGCACCGTCAGGTCGACCAGGTACGCGTCGACCGCGTCGGCGATGCAGACGGTCTGCGGATAGGCGGTGTGCCCCTCGCCCTCCCAGGTCAGCACCGTGCCGACGCCGAGCATGTCGGCCAGCCGCTGGGTCTGCTCGTACGGGGTGGCCGGGTCGCCGGTGGTGCCGACCACCAGGATCGGCGGCGCGCCGACCGCCTTGCCGGTCGGGTACGGATCCGGCTTGCCCGGCCAGTACGTGCAGCTGAGCAGGCCGACCGCGAGCGGCGGCCCGAACAGCGGGTACTTCGCCCGCCACTTCGTCTGCAGCTCGCGGGCCTGCTCCGGGCTCGGCCGTTCCCGCTGGTCGGCGCAGTTGACCGCCAGGTTCGCGTCGAACTGGTTGGAGTAGTGCCCGTTCGGGTCGCGCTCGGCGTACTGGTCGGCGAGCTTGAACACCCCGGTCGGGTTGCCCCCCTCCAACTGCTCGACGGCGCCGGCCAACTGCTCCCAACCGGACTCGGTGTACAGCGACGACACGATCGCGTAGAAGATCCACCCGGCGGTGGCCTCGCGGCCGCCGGACCCGCGGACCGGGGAGACCCGGGCCTTGTTCAGCACGTCGGTGACCGCGGCCCGGGCGTCCGGCGCGATCGGGCACTTGGCCGGCGTCCTCGCGCACCACCGGCCGAAGTTGTCGAAGGCCTTTTCGAAGCCCTTCGCCTGGCTCTCCGAGCCGGCCACCGCGTCCTGCTTCGGGTCCACCGCCCCGTCGAGCACCATCGCCCGGACGTTGCGGGGAAACAGCTGCGCGTAGGTCGCGCCGAGCAGGGTGCCGTACGAGTAGCCGAGGTAGGTCAGCTTCTGGTCGCCGACGGCGGACCGGATCGCGTCGATGTCCCGGGCCGCCTGCTCGGTGGAGAACAACCCCAACTGGTCGGGGTACTTGGCGCCGCAGGCCGCGCCGATCTTCTTGTCCAGCGCCACCAGGCCGTCGAACTCGGCGCCCGGCTCCGGGTCCGGTTCGTAACCGAAGTTGGCGTCCAGTTCGGCGTCCGACAGGCACTTGACCGGGCTGGACCGCTTCACCCCGCGCGGGTCGAACCCGACGATGTCGAAACGCTGGGTGACCGCGTCCGGCAACCCGCCGAACGCGGTACCGAAGGACAGATAGACGGCGGTGTCGACGCCGGAGCCGCCCGGTCCGCCCGGGTTGATCAGCAGCGAGCCGATCCGGTCGTGCTGCTTCGTCGACCGGATCCGGACCAGGCTGATCTCGAAGGTGCCGGCCGGTCCGGGCGCCGTCGCGCCGGTGGCCGGCGCCGTCCCGGAACCGGAGGCGCCGCCGGTGGCGCCCGGCTGCCAGTCCCGCGGTACGGCGATGGTGGCGCACTCGAACCGCATGTTCGGTGGTGTCCGGCCGACCAGGTCCTTCGCCGTCTCCGGGCAGTCGCGCCAGTTCGGCGCGGCGCCGGGCTTTCCCGCGCCGGCCGGTTCGCGCGGTCCGGTCTTGGCGCCGAACGGCGTGGTGCAGCCGGCCAGGACGAGCACGGCGGCGGCGACGGCGGCCAGCGGTGGGCGGGACAAGCGACTCACGAGGGTCCTTCCGTGATCTTCTACCCGACCAGGCTACGCCGCCCGGACACCCGCCCGGGTCGCTGCCCACGGATCGTGACCGGCCACGCCGGAAGATCCGTGGACACGGGCCCCGGCCGACGGGGACGATGGCGGGATGGAGTTGCCCGTCATGCCGCCCGTCGCGCCCATGCTCGCCAAGCCGGTGGGGGAGATCCCCACCGGGCAGTGCTACGAGCCCAAGTGGGACGGTTTCCGCTCGATCATCTTCCGGGACGGCGACGAGGTCGAGATCGGCAGCCGCAACGAGAAGCCGATGACCCGCTACTTCCCCGAGGTCGTCGCGGCGGTGCTGGCCAACTTCCCGGACCGGGCGGTGGTCGACGGCGAGATCGTCGTGGCCGACACCGGTCGCAACACCCTCGACTTCGAGGCGCTCCAGCAGCGGATCCACCCGGCGGCCAGCCGGGTACGGCTGCTGGCCGAGCAGACCCCGGCCAGCTTCGTCGCCTTCGACCTGCTGGCCCTCGGCGCCGACGACCTGACCGGGCGGCCCTTCGCCGAGCGCCGGGAGATCCTCGAACGCGCCCTGGCCGACGCCAAGCCCCCGGTGCACCTCACGCCGCTGACCCGGGACGAGGACACCGCCCGGCGCTGGTTCGCCGAGTTCGAGGGCGCCGGCCTGGACGGCCTGATCGCCAAGGACCCGGCGCTGACCTACCAGCCGGACAAGCGGGTCATGACCAAGGTCAAGCACAAGCGCACCGCGGACTGCGTGCTGGCCGGATACCGGGTGCACAAGTCCGGCGACGACCGGGTCGGCTCGCTCCTGCTCGGCCTCTACGACGAGCGCGGCACGCTGGTCTCGGTGGGCGTGGTGGGCGCCTTCTCGATGGCCCGGCGCGCGGAGTTGTTCACCGAGTTGCAGCCGCTGGTCACCACCCTGGACGGGCACCCGTGGAACGACGCCGCCCACGAGCAGGGTGAGCGCACCCCGCGCCGCAACGAGCAGAGCCGCTGGAGCCACGGCAAGGACCTGAGCTTCGTCCCGCTGCGCCCGGAACGCGTGGTCGAGGTCCGCTACGACTACATGGAGGGGGTCCGGTTCCGGCACACCACCCAGTTCGAACGCTGGCGCCCCGACCGTACGCCGCGCTCGTGCACGTACGAGCAGCTCGAACGACCGGTCCGGTTCAACCTCGCGGACGTGCTGGCGGGCGGCTGAACCGGGGCACTACCCTCCGGAATGTCGATGCGCCGCTACCTCGACTTCGAGGCCGACGGGCTGAAGCGTCGGTGCGAGCGTCCGGAACCGGCATGACCCACCCACCGGCGGCCGGCACGGCGTCGCGGCGGCTGACTCGCGCCTGATGGCCCGGCACCGCGCCGGGTCGCCCGTGCGCCGGCGCCCTAGAAGCGGGCGAACGAGCGGATCGGCGTCCGCGGACCGAATCGCGGCGCGTGCAGGCCGGCGGCCGCCAGCAGGCCGCAGACCCGGCCGCGATGACCGCGGAACGGTTCCAGCAGGGCGAGCATCCGGGCGTCGTCGGCCCGCGCCTCGCCGGCCAGCGCCCAAGCCACGGTGTTCGGGATGTGGTAGTCCCCGACGCTGACCACGTCCGGGTCGCCGAACGCGATCCGGACCACCTCGGCCGCCGTCCACGGCCCGATGCCGGGGATCGCGGTCAACCGGCGGGTCGCCTCGACCGCGTCGGCGCAGCGTTCCAGCCGGTCGGCGAGCGCGGCGGCCCGGCGTACCGTGTCGGCCCGGCGCTGCTCGACGCCGAACGGGTGGAACACCCAGTACGGCGCGGCCGCCAGCTCGGCGGGTTCGGGCGGCACCCACAGGGCCCGTACCGGTCCGGGCGCCGGCGTGCCGAACCGCCGGACGGTGGCCGCGTATCCCCGGTACGCCTCCGTGCCGGTGACCTTCTGTTCGAGGATCGCCCGTAGCAGCCGGGGGAAGATCTGCCCGGTGGCCGGCATCCGCAGGCCGTGGTGCGCCTCGGTGAGCCGCGCCACCACCGGATGCCCGGCGGCCAGCTCGGCGAACCCGGTCAGATCGTCGCGGAGTCCGGCGACCGCGTCGGCCCGCTCCAGCACCCAGTCCGCCCCGGGGCCGTGGCCGGTGGCCAACACATCGTCGCCGACGTGGCGCAGCGCCAGCGTCGCCGGTCCGGCCGGGGTGCGGGTGGCCCACCAGAACGTGTCGTCGACGAACCGGGCGCACGGGTCGTGCCGGCCCATCGCCAGCGTCGCCACCGTGCCGGCCAGGTGGTAACCCGCCGGTGGGCGCAGCGTCCGGGTGGTCGTGGTACCGCTCACCGGCACACTGTGCCATGCCGGGTGCGGACCGGTCACCCACCCCCGAGGGGTGGCTGACCGGTCCGCACCCGGCGACGGCACCGGGACGTGAGCGTCCCGGTGCCGTCATCGCGACAAGGAGGGCGGGCCTCCTGCGGCGGCCGATTACCGTACGGTGATCCGGACCACGTCGAACGCGGGGATCTGGTTGGCCCGCTCCATCATCGGAATCCGGTGCGAACCGTCACCGGCCCAGACCGCGCACTGGGCCTCGCCCTGCTGCGGCAGGCCCGGGATGGTGATGGTCACCTCGTCCGGCTGCGCGCCGCCCTTGCCGTCCTCGGTCGCCACGAAGAACGCCGGCACCGGGTCCGAGGCCTGCGCCTGGTTGCCGTTCAGCATCCGGCACGCGGTGTGGAAGTGACCCCGGGTCAGGCCCTGGTCGTTCAGCAGCGAGCTCTCCTTGTAGTAGCCACCCGCGGCGGCGCCCAGGAACCGGTCCCGGATCAGGTTGCGGGTGCTGACCCGGAGGGTGAACTGCTGGTTGGTCCGCACCTGGCGGGGCGCCTGGCTGATCAGCAGCGACGGGTTCTTCGCGGCGGCGCCGACCTCACCGAACGCCGTGCTCACGCACCGGTTGCCGTTCTGGAAGCCGTCGTGCGCCTGCAGCTTGCTGTTGTTGCAGTTGTTGGCCAGCACATCGAGGCCGCCGTTGTTCCCGCCGTTGTTGTTCCCGCCGTTGTTGTTTCCACCGGCGTTGGCGTTGTTCTTGGTGCAGGTGGCGAGGTCCTTCAGGCCGGCCGGAGCCGTGCCGCCGACCCGGGTGATGTTCAGGTTGATCCGGTCGATCACGGCACCCCGCTTGCCGGCCAGGTCCGCCAGCAGGCTGTCCACGAGCTGCGGCTCCTTGGCCAACCGGTTGTTCACGTTGGTGATCTGGGACTCCAGATTGCGCAGCTCGGCGTCCACGCCGGCCCGGGCGGCCGCCGGAATGTTGCCGATCTTCTCGGCCACGTTCGGGCAACTCACCGACACGGCGGCGGTGTTGTTGTTGGTGCAGTTGCCGGCGCGGGTCCGGAGCGCCCCGTCGTTCGGCGCCTGTCCGTCACCCGGGTGCTGCCAGGCGCCGTTGTCCTTGTACGGCTGCCCCTTCGCCTTGGTGCCGTTCTGCGGGCCGCCACCGGTGGAGTTGGTGGGCGCGGGCGCGTCCGCCGCTGGCTGGCACGGCGCGCTCTGGTGTCGCCTGCCGTTGGTGCCCGCGAGCGACACCTGGGTGATGGCGACCAGAGCACCGAACACGCCCAGCGTTGCGACCACGGCGAGGATGCGCTTCTTGCGGGGGTTGCCGGTCGACCGGCGGGGCCGGGCGGACCGCTTGGCGGTGTTGTTCACCGGGGGGCACCTCTTCCTGAGGGAACGGTCGATTCAAGGGGTGGTACGGGAAATCAGCGCGATCGGATCAAACGGACCAGGCTGTAGGCGCCGGCGATCAGCGCGGCCGCCAACACCATCCAGATGACGACGGGGCTCACCCCGCCGACACCGCCGCCGGCCTGCGCGCCGGTGAGCAGCGAACCGTTGCGGGCCGCGTCGGCCGCGATCGCCGCCGCCTGCGCGGGTGCCGGTGGAGGGGCCTGCGGGAGGGATTCGTAGTCCACCAGCCCGGTGCTCTCCAGCAGGGTCAGGTGGGTCAGGACGAAGGAGTTGGCCTGCGCCGCGAGTTCCCGGACCACGTCGTTGCGGGTGCTGGCCCGGACGGTGGCGATGGCCGGGAAGATCTTGCCGTGCGCCGCCCGCAACCGGTCCACGTAGACCCGGTCGAACTCGGGTCCGGTGGCCCGCTGCATCTCGGCGAGCCAGCCCTTCTGCTCGGCGCTCGGTTCGGTCGGCAGTGGAACGCCCAGCCTGGCCGCGGCGGCGGTGGCGAACTCGTCCAGTCGGTGGTGCTGCGGGCCGATCTCGTTGCCCACCTGGCGTACCCGCTCCGAGGCACCCTTCTTGATCGCCATGTCGCTGGCGGGTCCCTCCCAGGAACCGGCCAGCTTGACCTTGTAGACCAGGTCCCGGTCGGCCGCGCTGAGCGGGCCGTTGGCGTTGATGTTCTTGGGCAGGTACGTGATCGGGTTCGGCACCCCGACGCCGGATCCGCCCGGCGCCCGCACGGCCACCGCGGCCGCGCCGTGCGCGTCCGTCGGCCCGTGCGCCGCGGCCTGGGCCGGTACGCCGAAGAGGCCGCCGAGCACCACACCGGCGACCCCGGTCACCAACGTGGCGGTCCAGCTCCTGCGAGCCGACCGACGTCGTGCCGTCACCATGCTTACAGCCTCCTGAAAAATCGCCATCGTTCGGCGTCTCCCGCGAAACGCTATTGAGCCGTTCGGCGCTCAGTCAATAAGAGGACCGGGAGATACGGAATACTTAGGTCAAGCTTAAAAAGAACTTATGGATCGGAGGTTCAACCGCCGACATCCCCCGAACGGGTGATGTCGGCGGTTCAAGGATTCGCGAAGAACCTGGTCGGGAACTCTCTTGCGGAGGGCGCCGACAACGTCACTCACGGTCAATTTCGTTCTCGTCGAATCCGGCCCGACAATTCGCGGACAAAAACGTTCGGGTAGCGCGGTCGGTTGCCGGTAACGATTCAACCACGTCATCGGCGGTTTTCCGGACCGTCGACGGCCGGGCTCGGCGCGCGATCCGGCCGCGCAACGAGATGTGACGCCGACCCCGGGCGGGGGGTCGGCGTCACATCGGTCGGCGTCCACCGGTCGGTGCTGGACCGCCGCGGCTCGCCGGCGACGGCCGGTCACGCCCTCCCCGGCGGCGACCGGCCGTCACGTCGGTGGTGTCGCGCTGCGCTCAGTGAACCTTTTTCAACCTCCCCTTGCGCTCCGGCGTCGGCCGAGGTCGAAGACGCGGCTTGCGCACCGCGCGGTTCAGGTTGAAAAAGGTTCAGTAGGTGGAGCTGCCCGACTCTCCGGCGGAACCACCGTCGGCCGGCGGCGCGACCGCCTTCGGCGTGCCCGTCGGCAGGCAGGTCAGGTTCTTCTTGCCGTCCGGCGCCACCACGAACCAGGTTCCGCCGACGCCCTGGCCCTTCCACTGGCCCGGCTCCTTGTCGCCGATGTAGCGGTAGACGGGCCAGCCGCCGATGGTCAGCTGCCGGGTGCCGTCCGGGCGGTTCACCGTGCCGACCTTGTCGTCGGCCACGCCCCGGATCTGCGGGTTACCGTCGGTCAACGCCGGCGGCCAGACCTTCGCGCAGGTGTCCACGCAGTTCGACGTGGGCGGCTTGGCGGAGTCCTTGTCGAAGCGGTAGAGGATCCAACCCTTCTCGTCCGTGACCACCTGCCCCATCCGGGGCAGCTTCTTGCTCACCAGTTGGGTGGTCAGCTTGACGTCCTTGGGCGGTGCCGGCGCATCCGAAGCGGCCGGGGCGTCTGCGGGCGGCGCGGCACCGTCGGGAGTCGCCTCGCCGCTTGGTTCCGCGGCTGCGTTCGCCACCGGCTGGGTGTCGTTCGAACCGTTCTGGCTGTAGCCCGCGGGGGCGCAGGCCGTGAGCGCGGCCAGCGCGCTGGCGGCGATGACGGTTCGCTTTATCAGTGCCACGTGCCCTCCTCTGTCTGGGTGGTCATTGATAAGTACGGGAGAAGCCCCCGGTCGGATTGCCAATCGAAAGTGCACAACTTCACAGGAAATTTCTGAACCCGATCGTCCGCCGCTGCGTGCGGGGGTTACGGCGTACGCCTCGGAAAAGCGCGACGGGCCTGGTGGAATGCCCGGTCGAGGCATTCCACCAGACCCGTTCCGCCTGGTCTCGGCGCGTTTCTACAGCCGTACGGTGACCAGTGGCGTCCCGACTCCCTTGTCCACCGACTGCACCTGCACCGAGGCGATGTCCGCGCGCGGGGCGGACGTCGTCGCCTGCAGCGTCAACGGCTGCGGCTGACTCGCCGTCCCGTAGCCGACCACCGGCACCGTCCAGGTGGACACCACCTCGGACGTGCCGCTCTTGCGCAACACCACCAGTCGACAGGTACGCGGGCCGGGCAGCCGGGTGAGCGCGAAGTTCACCTCGGTGCCGTACGGCTTGGCGACCAGGGCCAGCTCGGCGTGTACGCCGGTGCTGTCGTCGGTGGCCGCGGCCTTCTCACCCTCCGGCGCGTCCGGACCACCGATGCCCGGCTCCGCCCCCTGGGTGCCGGTCGGGATCGGCACGGTCGGCGTCGGCCCGGTCCGGGTGGGCGGCGGCTCGGCGAGCACGTCCGGCTGCTTGCCCATCCACTGGCCGCCGGCGAACAGCGCGCCGACGGTCAGCATGACCAGCAGCACCACCCCGGCGGCGAGGCTGAGGAACTGGTTACGCCGGGTGCGCTTGCGGTCGCGGGCGACCGTGGCGATCATCCGGTCCAGCACGACACCCTCCGAGGTGGACTGCTCCACCGTCGGCAGCACGTTCGGGTCGACGTCGGCCAGCAGGTCGACGACCGGCAGCATCGACTCCAGTTCGGACGCGCAGACCCAGCAGGTGGCCAGGTGCTCCTCGAACCGTTCGATGTCGGGCTGGTCGAGCACGCCCAGCGCGTACGCCGCCACGTCCCAGTGATCGGACCGGCTCATTCTGTCACCCCCCGTTCCTGCAGTGCCGACCGTAGCGCGCGCAGCGCGTAGTAGACCCGGGACTTGGCGGTGCCCAACGGCAGCCCCAACTCCTCCGCGGCCTCCGGTACGGTCCGTCCTCTGAAGTATGTCGCGATCAGGATCTCCCGGTGCGGGTGGCTCAACGTCCGTAACGCGTCGGTGACGGTCATCGTGCGCAGCACCCGTTCGGTGTCGTCCGCCTGGGCGAACGCCTCCAGGTCCCGATCGTAGGTCTCCGCCGGACGGGCCTGTTCACTGCGGTGGTCGTCGATGGCGATCCGGCGGGCCACGGTCACCAACCATGGCCGCAACGAGGTCTGTCCCTGGGCACCGAGCCGGTGCGCGTTGCGCCACGCACGCAGCAGAGTCTCCTGCACGATGTCCTCGGCGCGCTGCCGGTCCCCACCGACCAGGCGCAGCACGAACATCAGCAGCGGTCCCGCGTGCTCGTCGTAGAGCCGTCGGACCAGATCCTCGGAATGGTTCGCCTCGGCGGGTCCGGCATGGTGTCGGCCGGTAGCCGATCGTGGCATCACCGGCCCATCATGGCCGCCCGCGGGCCGCCCGTCGAGAGCCTTCCACTCGTTGATCGACTTGTGTTGAGAAGTCGCGTACATCTTGACGCTGTCGCGTTGCCAACCGAGGGCTAACGCATGCATCACGGCCCCACTTTCCCTGAAACCGGTCACCTGGAGCCCGCTACCAGGCGCCGCACCAAGGTACGGATGGCGGAGCGGTTCGGATCAACGGCCGACGTCGAAAGTTCCGGCAGGTGGTGGCGTGGATGGTCGGGCCGTGTCGGCGCGGACCACCCGGGCGCCGCCGACGAACCGGTCCAACTCGGCAGGCGGCACCACCCGGCCCGGGAACCAGTCGCCGGCCACCCGCCGGGTGAGTTCGGCCACCGGCGGCTCGGTGCGGCCGGCGACCAGCACCAGATTGCCGTACCGCCGGCCGCGCAGCACGGCGGCGTCCGCGATCAGGCAGGCTCGGGGCAGCACCGACCGTACGGTGGCCACCTGTCCCCGGGCGTAGCGCAGCGGCGGCCCGTCGGCGATGTTGACCAGATAGCTGCCGTCCGGGCGGAGCACCCGGGCCACCTCGGCGACGAACTCCACACCGGACAGGTGGGCCGGCGTCCGGGCGCCGGCGAAGACGTCGCCCACCACCACGTCGTACGCCGCGTCCCGGGTCGCGGTCACGGCGTCCCGGGCGTCGGCCACCCGGACCCGCAACCGCGGGTCGGGACGCCAGGGCAACTCCCGGCGGACCAGCTCCACCAGCGCGCCGTCCACCTCGGCGACCCGCTGGCCGGACCCGGGACGGGTGGCGGCGACGTACCGGGGCAGGGTCAACGCCCCACCGCCCAGGTGCAGCACCCGCAGCGGCCGGCCGGCCGGGGCCAGCAGGTCGACGACGGCGGCCAACCGCCGGACGTACTCGAACTCCAGGTGGGTCGGATCGTCCAGGTCGACGTGCGACTGCGCGGCGCCGTCCAGCAGCAGCGTGAACGACCGCTGCCGGTCCGGATCCGGCAGGATCTCCGCCCGGCCCGTGTCGACCTGTGCGACCACGTGTCCGGCCCGCCGGCCCCGGGGCATCGGGTGGGCCCGGCTCAACCGCGCGGCCGGGAACCGGCCGCGGAGATGGTCAACGCCCGGTGCAGCAGCCGGGCGTCGCCCAACAGGCCACGCAGCCGCCGTTCCAGGCCGGCGATCGGGATCAGGTTCTGCGGCGCGCGGGGATCCTTGTACGACGTGGAGGCGAACCGGGGCAGGGTGACCAGGGACAGGTCGGCGAGCCGGACCGCCTCGGCCGGCGGCAGGTCGGTGGAGCACTCGACCCGGACGATGCCGCTCCACGGCGCGCCGGCCGGCCCGGGCAGGCGCAGATACCAGGAGAAGCCGCCCCAGGCCGTGCCGACCCGGAACACCGGGCAGCGCTGACCCGGCGCCAGCGAGGTGACCACGGCGGACAGCGCGGCGGACAGGTATCTGCCCTGCTGCGTCTTGACGTAGCCCAGGGTGCGGGCCAGGTGCCGGCGCTTGCGCAACGGCCCGTCCACCACCAGCAGGTCGTCGTCGTCCGCCGTGTGTTCCTGCCGGACCTGCGCCGACACCGCCACCTCCAGTTCGGTGAGCGGGCCCTGCACGGTCTGGCTCAGCTTGGCCACGTCGCTGGTGCCGACCCGGTGCACCCGGTAGCGGACCGTGCCGGCCACCAGGTCCGGCGCCTCCTGGCTGGCCGTGAACAGACCCCGGTCCACCCGCCGGCTGACCATCTCGGCCGCCCCCCGGCGCAGGTCGCAGCGGACCACCCCGGCGGCGTACGAGGCCGCGATGCCCGGGTACGAGCTGCCGTCCGACTCCCGGGTCCACAGTCCCGCGTCGATCCGGCGTACCCCGTCGACCAGCAGCACCACCGACGGTGGCCGCACGGTCGGCGGCGCGGCGAGCGGGCGCCAGGTGGCGGCCGGCAGCTCCACGTCGGTGTCCACCTGCGCGCTGCTCTCGGTGGTCGGCCCGTCGCCACCGCTCTCCGCCTGCTCGAACGACGTGCCGTAGCTGGGACTCCACGCGTCGACGTGCCAGCCGGCGGCGGCCCCGCTCACCCCGGTCACAGGCCGGTCCGTTCGACCCGGGCGGTGCGGGCGTTCTTGCGGACCTCGAACCGGACCGGCACCCGTTCGGCCAGCGCCGGCACGTGGGTCACCACGCCCACCATCCGGTCGCCCCGGGCGGCCAGCCCCTCCAGGGTGGCCGCCACGGTGTCCAGGGTGGCCACGTCCAGCGTGCCGAAGCCCTCGTCGAGCACGATCGACTCCAGGCTGGCCGCGGTCGTGGAAAGGCCGGCGAGTTGTTCGGACAGCGCCAGGGCCAGGGCCAGCGACGCCTGGAAGGTCTCACCGCCGGACAGCGTCCGCACCCCGCGCCGCAGCCCGGCGTCGTGGTGGTCGACCACGAAGAACTCGCCCTTGTCGTGCACCAGGTCGTACTGCCCGGACGACAACTCCCGCAGGATCCGGGACGCCCCGTCGACCAGCATGTCCAGCGCCTCGGCCAGCAGCCAGCGTTCGAAGTTGTTGGCCCGCAGGTGACCGGCGAGCGCCTTGGCCACCCGGGCGGCGCGTTCGTGCTCGGTCCGCTGCCCGGTGAGCTGCCGGGCCTGTTCGTACCGCTCGACCAGCCGGCGGTGTTCGGCCTCGGCCCGTTCCACGGCCACCGCCGCGGTCCGGCCGTGGTCGTCGCCGGCCGGACCGGCGCCCGGGGCCACCTCGGCGGCGGTGAACAGCGCGCGGATCCGCGCGTCCACCGCGGCGACGGTCTCGTGTGCGCCGGTCACCGTCTCGGCCACCGCGACCCGGGCGGCCCGCCGCCGGTCGGCCTGCGCGCCGGCCCAGTCGCACAACCCGGCCCAGGCCCGGGCCACGTCGTCCCGGTCCGCGGCCGGCGGGCCGAGCCGGGCCAGCCCGTCCCGGGTGGTGTCGAAGTCGCGCCAGGCGACCCGGATCCGTTCCTCGGCCGCGTCCACCGCGCCGCGGGCCCGGCGGGCCGCCTCCCGGGCCGCCCGTACCGCGCCGCCGGCCTCGTCCAGCTCCCGGCGCAGCGCGCCCACCGCGTCGAGTTCCCGGCGCAGCGCGGCCGGGCCGGGCGAGTCGGCGAGCTGGTCGGCCAGCTCGGCCAGCCGGGTCCGCAACTGGTCGTGCTGGGCCCGGGCCCGGTCCAGGGTGCGTTCCAGGTCGCGGGCGGCCCGCTCGCGCTGGGTGACCACCGTCGTGGCGGCGTCGGCGGCGGTCCGGGCCACCTTGCCGGCGGCCTCCGCGGCGGCCACCGCCGACCCGGCCGGCAACGCCGGCACGTCGTGCACCGGCTGGGCGCACACCGGGCAGGGCTCGCCGGCGGTGAGCTGGGACCGCAGCGCGGCGGCCCGGTCGGCGGCCTGCGCGTCCTGGTACGCCCGGCGGGCCGCCTCCAACTCGGCGGCCGCCCGCTCGGCCTCGCCCCGGGCCGCGTCGAGCGCCCGCGCCGCGGCGGTGTGATCGGCCTGCGCGGCGGTCAGCGCCCCGCCCAGCGACTCGGCCTCGGCGGCCACCCGGTCCCGTTCGGCGTGCGCCTTGAGCAGGAGTTCCAGGGCGGTCGGGTCACCGGCGGCGGCCACCTGTCCGCGTACCTTGTCCTCGCGTTCCTCGGCCACCGCGACGGCCGCGCCGGCGTCGGTGGCGGCGGTGCGGGCCTGCGCGACAGTGCGGGCCACGGCGGCGGCGTCCCGGGGTGCCCGGACCCGGCCCAGTTCGGTGATCTCGGCGTCCACGGTGGCCAGCTCGGCCTCGACGGCTGCGGCCGCCCGGCGGGCCCGGTCCAGCTCTGGCAGCGCCGACTCGACCCGCTCGGCCAGCTCGCGCATCGCGGTGACCCGCTCGGCGGCGCCGGCCACCGACGCCTCGTCGGCCCCGTCCAGCCCGGCCAGCACCTGGTCGACGGCGGCCAACTGGGCCTCGGCCCGGTTGGCCCGGTCGGCGGCCCGCTTCTGGATCGACTCGTAGACGCCCAGGCCGAGCAGGTTGACCAGGATCTGCTGCCGGGTCGCCGGCTTGGCGTGCAGGAAGTCGGCGAACTGCCCCTGCGGCAGCACCACGCAGGTGGTGAACTGCTCGTACGGCAGGCCCACCGCGGCCAGCACCGCGTCGTCCATCTCGGCCGGGGTGCCGGCCACCACCTCACCGAGGTCGTCCGGGGACATCCCGGTGTCCAGTTTGGTCACGTCGAACCCGGGCGGCATCAACTGCAGCCCGGCGTTGCCGGTCTTGACGTTGCCCCGGCCGTCGCGGCGGACCACCCGGGTCGCCACGTACCGGTCGCCGGCCGACTCGAAGACCAGCCGGACCCGTGCCTCGGTGGCCGACGGCGCGAGCGCGTTGCCGATGCCCCGGCTGCTGCCCCAGCGCGGCACCTGGCCGTAGAGGGCGAAGCAGATCGCGTCCAGCACCGTCGACTTGCCCGAACCGGTCGGCCCGACCAGGGCGAAGAAGTCGGCGTCGGTGAAGTCGATGGTGGTCTCGTCCCGGAAGACGGTGAACCCGGCCAGGTCCAGGCGCAACGGACGCACTACTTCGCCACCTCCTCGTACAGCTCGTTGAACAGGTCCCGGACGCCGTCGTCGCCCTGCCCCCGGCTGTCCAGGTATTCGCCGAACAACTCCATCGGGGACCGGCCGGCCCGCTGCGCGGTGCGGGTGCCGGACACCGTGGGCACCAGGTCCGGGTCGATCCGTACCTCCAGCGCGCGGGGCAGCAGCTCCTGCACCTCCTCGCGCAACCCGGCCCGCGGCGCCTCCCGGACGTACACCCGCAACCAGGCGTCCTGGTCGGTCAGCTCGGCCAACTCGGCCAACGTGCCCCGGACGGTACGCAGCGGCGTGGCGGCGGTGATCGGCACCTCGCGTACCTTGGCGGCGGTGCCGGCGGTCACCTCGACCACGGTCACCGACGGGGTGTTCTCCTCCTCGCCGAAGTCGACCGCGAGCGGGCTGCCGCTGTAGCGGACCGGGCACGGGCCGAGCACCTGCTGCGCCCGGTGCAGGTGCCCCAGCGCCACGTAGTGCGCCGAGGTCGGGAACACCGTCGCCGGTACGGCGTAGCCGAGCACGGTGTGCGCCTCCCGCTCCCCGCCGCCGGTGCTCGCGCCCACCACGGTCAGGTGGGCGGTGACCAGGTGCACCCGGTCCGGCTCGTCGAAGCCCTCGGTGAGCCGGGCCAGCAGCCGGCCCATGTGGTCCGCGTACGTCTGGGTGGCCTCGGCGGCGGTCAACTCGTACATCTCGACGGCGCGGACCGCGTACCGCTGGGACAGGAACGGCAGGGCGGCTACTCGCCAGCGCTCGCCGGCCGCGGTGCTGCCGTCCACGACGTGGTCGGCCGCGGTGTCCCGGACGCTGCCGCGCAGGGTGATCCCGGCCGCCTCGGCCCACGGCCGCAGCGCGTCCAGGGCCGGACCGTTGTCGTGGTTGCCGCCGATCGCCACCACCTGCGCCCCGGTCCGGCGCAGCGCCGTCAGCGCCCGGGTGACCAGCCGGGTCGCGTCCGGGGTGGGCGCCGCCGTGTCGTACAGGTCGCCGGCGACGAGCACCAGGTCGGGCTGCTCGTCCCGGGCGATCTCGACCAGTTGGGCCAGCACCCGCTTGTGCTCGTCGTACCGGGACTGTCCCTTGAGGACCTTGCCGACGTGCCAGTCGGAGGTGTGCAGGACCTTGATGGCGCTCCTCCTCAGAACGGGATGTCGTCGTCGCTGATCGACCCGCTGCCGCCCGAGCCGACCACCACGAACGGGTCGGCCGCCTGGGTGATCGACCGCAGCGTCCCGGACGGCGCCGTACCGGCCTCGGAGACCCGGGTCGCCCAGGCCGGGAACGGGAACTCCAGGCACAGCGGCACCGGGATGTCCGGCTGGTTGACGAACATCGTGCCGGGCTTGGCCAGCAGCGCCCGCTGCCGCTGGGCGGGCGGCAGGAAGCCGTACTCCGGGCGGGACGCCTCGGCCGGGTCGAGCCGGCCGACCACCCGGATCGCCGAGTTGGTGACGATCCGGCGCTCCACCTCGCTGGCGGTCTGCTGCGCCCCGACCAGGATCACGCCGAGCGACCGGCCGCGCTCGGCGATGTCCAGCAGCACCTCCTTGATCGGCGACGAGCCCTCCCGCGGGGCGTACTTGTTCAACTCGTCGAGGACCACGAACAGCAGCGGCTTGGCGGTGCCGGCCTTCTCCTTGCGCTCGAACTCGGTCTTCAGCGTCACGCCGACCACGAACCGCTGCGCCCGGTCCGGCAGGTTGTGCAGGTCGACCACGGTGACCTGGGCGCTCTCCGCGGTGTTGATGGCGTGCGGCCGGCGACTGGCCAGATCGCCGCGGATCAGCCGGGACAGGTCCCGCTTGCTGTTGATCAGTCGCCGGGCGAACGCGTTGACGGTGCCCAGCCCGACCGCGCTGCCGGCCCAGTCGGACCGGGTCTCGTCGTCGCTGAGCTGCTCGACGACGTGGTCGACCAGGTCCGGGTAGGAGCCGATCCGGGTGCCGTCGATGCTGATCCCGCCGTCCGCCGGCTGCGCGTACCGGGCCAGGTGGGCGGCGACCGAGTGCACCACCATCGTGTACTGCTGGCGTTCGTCGTCCGCGTCGGCGAAGACGTACGGCAGCAGCCGGTCGGCGCAGAACTCGGTGAGCGTCCAGTAGAAGCTGTCCACCCCGGCCAGCCGGCTGCTCACGTCCGGCGTGCCGGACGAGTCGCCGGCCCGCGGCGGCGCGTAGACCCGGACGTCCGGGAACGCCCCCGCCGACAACCCGAGCTTCGCGTACGCCTCGGTGGTCGCCGCGTCGAGCCGGTTGTTCGGATGGTCGAGGAAGAGCAGGTCCTCGCCCTTGACGTTGAAGATCAGCGCCTTGGCGTTGACCGCGTCCCCGCCCAGCACGCCGGAGCGGAACACCGAGTAGAGCAGGAAGGTGGCGAAGCTGGTCTTGGTGGCCACCCCGGAGATGCCGGAGATCGACACGTGTGCGCCGCGGCTGCCGTCCAGGAAGTCGGCGTTCAGATAGACCGGTACGCCGTCCCGGCCCATCCCCATCGGCACCCGCCGTTCCATCCGGTCGAAGTGCAGCGCCCGGGCCCGCGCGTCGCCCTCGGCCCGGTGCACCACCGCACCCGGGGCCGGCGGCACGTACAGCTCCGGGTCGACCCGGGTGGTGGTGATCTCGGCCGCCTCCTGCACCATCGCCGGCAACGTGCCGTCGGCGATGGCGAACACGTCCGAGTCGAACTGCGCGCCCTCGTGCCGGGCCCGGACCTGGGTGACCACCCCGGCGATGGTGACCGGCTCCCGGTCCGGCAGCTCGCGGCGGGTCACCACCACGTCGTCGAGCTGCAGGTAGTTGCCGGGGGTCACCGCGGTCCAGAACTGCAACGGCGTGGCGTCGGCGGTGCCCAGCACCAGACCGACCGGCTGGCCGGGGCTCTCCGGCACGTCGTCGGTCATCGCTGCGGTCCGGTCAGGGTCGGTGGTCCGGTCAGCGTCGGTCTCGGGTCACGGCACACGCCCTGCATCCTGCCCGACCGGTACGACGATCTGCCACGCGACGCGACGGACGGCACCCGATCGCCGCCCGACCGCCGCACACCCGGTGCCGCTGGGTGACCCGCCGACGACGGTACGGGTTCGGTGCGTTTCGTGATGCGGCAATACCACCGCCTGGTGGTAGCCTCTGGTGGTATGACGCAGGCGATCAAACGCACCCTGTCCATGCGCCCCGAGGTCGACCGGATGCTGACCGCCCATGTCCAGCGCACGCCCGGGACCACGATGTCCGCCACCGTCAATGCCGCACTGGCCGAGTACCTGGAGGCCGCGGCCCTGGAGGCGTACCGGCGCTGGGACGCCGAAGCCGACGAGGATGAGCGAGCGGCCCTGGACGAGTTCGCCGCCCACCATGACGAGCCCTGGCCCGCCGGGTGAGGCGGGGAAGCATCCTGCAGTACACGGTGGGCAGCCACCGGCTGCGCGTCGTCGTCGTCACGGCGGATCGATACAACCCGGACCACGGTCTGGTGGCTCCGCTTCGCGAACGAGCCGCACCCGACCTCGCACCCGCGTTCCTCGTGCCGCTCAGCCGGCAGGACTGGCCGACCGCCGCCGTCATCGATCTCTCCCGGATGCGGGCGCTGGACCCGGGATCAGTCGCCGGGCCGGCCGGCCAGCTCACCCACACCACCCTCACAGCTTTGGCGACCGCCGTCCGCAGCTACCTCGGCGCGACGGACCGCGTTCCGTAGTAGACAGCACGGATGTTGGCTACGCCTTCCGCTGCCTCGGTCGGTCGTTCTGTATTCGCCCGGCATCCGACTCCCGGTGTCACGGCCGGGCCAGCCCGACGGTCGCGGCGAGGCCGGCGACGTCCGCGCGGGGCGGACCCGCATTCAGTACGGCCGTCAGGGCGGCACGCGCGGCGGGGCGGAGACGGGTCTCGGCGGGGGCGACGCGGTCGGCGGTGACGAGGGCGTGACCGGCGGCGCGGTGGTCGCCGCCGTTCAGGTACGCCCGGCTGATGTCGATCAGGTGCGCGGCCCGATGCTCGGCGGGCAACCGTGACCACGCGCCACCGGTCGTGACCCGTAGATGCGCGGCGATGGCCGCCTCGTTGTCGCCGAGTCGGGCGGCCACCAGCGCGCAGGCGAGGTGAACCACGTCGATCCCGAAGACGAGTTCGTCATCGCCGGTGCCGCGACCAGGCTGCTCAGCCTGGGTGACCCCGAGGGCGTGGCTGTCGTGACCAGGCTGTGCGGCGTGGGCGATCCCGGCGGCGCGGCTGTCGTGACCAGGCTGCTCAGCGTGGGCGACGTCGCCGGCGCGGGCCACGAGTTCGTGCGCGGCGCTGACGTCGCCGCAGTCCGCGGCGGCGAGAGCGGCCTGGACCAACAGCGTCCCGACCAGCGCGGGATCGGCGGGCAAAGACCCGTCCGACGGTGCCGGGCAGAGCCGGTGCGCCGTGGTGATGGTGACGGACATCGCCAGCCTCCCTCGGTCGAGGGCGCGGAGCGTCTGCGCGAGCGGGACCACCGCCAGCGCGGCACCGCGCGGATCGGCGGCGGTGCTGATCGCCCGGTCCGCGGCCAACCAGGCGAGTTCCATCTCACCGAGTTTCACCAGCACCTGCGCGGTGAGCCGGTACGCCCGCGCCAGCGGCCCGGCGGCCGGCCCCGAGCCGGTCGCTCCCCGGGCGTGCCGCGCGTCGGTGAGCAGGTCCGGCAGCATCCCGAGCACCTGCGGATACTGGGCATGCCGGTAGGCCGCCCACCCGTAGCCCACCCGTTTGACGAGATCGGCGCCGGCCGGAGACGCCGCGTCGCGTGCGGTGCCGGCCGGGTCGTAGCAGACCAGGGCGGCCCGTACGCGTTCGACAGCGACGCCGACCCCGGCGACCGGCTCGCGCGTGTCGTCCCGGTCGAGCAGGACCTCCGGGGTGACCCCGAGGGTTGCGGCGACCGCCTCGATGACCGAGAGCCGGTCGAGTCTCCGCACGCCACGCTCGACCTTGTCGACCCAGCTCACCGACCGGCCCATTCGGTCGGCGAAGACCTGCTGACTCATCCCCAGCCGGGTCCGTAACCGGGCGACCCGCCGCCCGATCGGCAGCTCGACGCGGTCCGCCCTGCCGGGCGCGGTCATCGCCGTACCGCCCGGTGCAGGGCGTCGGTGGTCGCGCCGCAGCGCGGACACCACCGAGACTTGACCCTGAACGCGAAGAGTCCGAGCAGGAATCCGGGCACCAGGCTGACCAGCACGATCAGCATGACTCGGAGGACCACGGGCGTTCTCACCTTCCGGCGTGGCCGGAGGCCGGGGCGTTGCCGCGCCCACGACCTCCGGCTGTACCTCATCACCGCCGCTCGCAAACGCGGCGCCTGACCACAGTGGTAGGGCGGCGAGGTTCGATTCGCCTATTCACCACCGTGGTTGTCTACGACCAGACTGCCGGCCTGTGGCGTGCCACGACGACGCGTAGACGTTCTAGTGTTGTCCTAGTTTCAGCTCGTCTGGGCAGGCCATCGTCGACTACGCTCCCGACTGCGACAATGACGCTGAGTGCATGGCCGGGGGGAATGACCCATGGAAACGGTGCGACGGTGGACCGGTCGCGAGGCCAAAGCGCTGCGCCTTGCTCTTCGCATGAGCGTGCGCGGCTTCGCGGAGCACTTGGGTGTAAATTCGGCGGCCGTCTCCAACTGGGAGAAGCGCGGCGCCGCAACCCGCATGCGCTACGAGACCCAGCAGATGCTCGATGTCGATCTGGCGCGGTCGCCAACGGAGGTCAAGCAGCGGTTCGCCCAGTCCATTGGCACACCAGTTGTCACCGGTTTGGGCACAGCACCGGCACCTGCCGATGGCGCTCGAACCGCGAAACAGGATCTTGGTACCCGTTCCAGGGAGCGGACGGCCGCGGTCCTCGCGGCGGTCAACGGCCAACAGCACGACGATCTCGTATACCTGCCTCCGACCGATGTTCGGCAGTTGGTCGCGAACTATATAGGCTCGACCGCTCGGGTATGCCTGGTTACCGGTCCTCCTGGCTGCGGCAAGACGAGATTGAGTCGCTACCTGGCGACGCGAGCCGCAGGAGTGGACGTGCAACTGCTGGCTTCGGACTCGTGGGCGGAGGACTTCGACCTCGCGCGGGAGGTCCTTCGCTACGGCTCCCAGTCGGCCGGTGATGACCCTCTGCTAACCCTGGAAGATGAGGGCGAGAAGCTGTCCAGACCACTGCTCGTCGTCATCGACAGTCCGCAGTCCCACGCCGTCATGGAGAGGATCTGCCACCAGCTCGACGGCATGCTGCGACAGGTGCTATCCGGCAACCTGAGATTCCTCCTCGTGCTGCGCACGCCACCGGATATGGAGCTCGCCCCTTACCCTGTCCTATCGGCAGCAGTCATGCCTGGTCGAGGTCATCCCGCCGGCCCGTCACTGAAACTGGACCGCTGGGATGTCGGCACGGCCCGAGAAGTGTGGAACGGGCAGCGGCGTCCCAATCAACCTCCCTTCGACGCCCTGCCTCCAAAAATCCGAAATCTGGCTCGTTTGCCGCTGTACATGAGTCTTATCCGGGCTGCTGAGTCCACTGAGCCCATTTGGGAGACTAATGCCTATCGGCTCGTGGAGTTCTGCGTCGCCTCGATCTTGAAGGCGGCAGGATTGGAAGTCGAACGCGCAATGGCGGAGTTGACGGCGCTCGCGCGCAGGCAGCTCGCCGCGACATGGCCGCACCACCTGCTCCCCAAGATTGAAGCTGACCCGCCGGGGACTGGTGACCTCGCGGTGTCGCCGATCGCGAGACTCGTGCGGTCTGGTCAGTTCGGCGGCCTGACATTTCATCACGATGTCATTCGTGATTTCCTCTTCGCGCGCTGGCTCGCTCAGCTCATCGAGTCCCACGGACGCTCAGCTGTCACCATCGAGCTACTCAATGATCTGACCGCTCGGACGCACCTGTCGGGCGATCTGCGAGGCGTCCTGGAATTCCTGTTGCAGGGCTTGGATGCGGCCGCACCGGAGCTTCTTGCCGCTGTCGCCCAGTCGCCATCGATCAGCGTCACTGAATCGCTGCCTTTGATGCTCGAACTCACCGGTGAAAGCCCGGCCTTCGCCACGGCCGAGGTGCTGCGTGGGTGTGCCTCTCGGTGTCTACATGGCAACGGTCTGCCGCTTGCGAGGGCACTTCTGCGTACCAGTGCTGCGGTTGGAGCGTTGGGCGCGGAGCACCCCCGATGGATGCTGCGGGTATTGCGCCGCTTTGGCCCAGCCGTCTGGTCCGACATCGCGGCGTGCGTCGAGACGCGGCTTTCCGTCGCGGCCGTCCACAACTTCGTCCGTCTGGCGGACTTCGCTACCGTGGAGGATGCGGTATTTCTCGCTCGGCACTTCGACGTCCTCCTCGCCGATGATGAGGGCAGTTCCCAGGAATTGAACGCGCTCCTGGCCCACTACGACTGGCGAGTTCGCGCCGCTCTTATCGAAAGGATCCGAGAGTGCGGCGTGATTCCGCGCCGATCGATAGATTTGATCTTGAATTCGTTGATTGTCGATCGCGATTACAAAGTTCGCGCCGCCGTCGCCGACGGCGTCGGCCGGTCAAGCCTGCCCGGCCTGGACCACCTCCGCGCCGCTCTTCTCGACGACCGAAACTGGCACGTCCGCGAACGTCTCCTCCAAGGGCTTTCTGCCAAGGCTGCGGTCGACGAGTCAGTCACCGACATGGTCCTCAACAGTCAAAGAGTATGGCGAAACGGCCCTCGGAACGTTCGGGTCGCCGCACAGCGGCTCCTCTTCAAATCTGGCAAGCAACCGCTCCAAGACGAGGAGTCAGCGCGCGCTGCCTTGTTTGGTCTGCTGCGAGAAATTCGCACCGGCGCTACGCAGTTGCCGATGAACGTTCAGTCTGCCTTGGTCCGTCAGGGTGTCGCCTCGGCCGACTGGCTCGTTCGCGCGGAGGCCAATCTACTTGACCAGCAGGATGCAGCCACAAAGGAGGCCACAGTCATTGGCAAGGAGGCATTCCGTCGGCTTCGAGGCGGACGCGCAATTCAAGTCGCGCTCGATGTCCGCGACATCGACCATGCCGTCACGGTCGCGCAGGCCGCCGCCGCCGTTGGCGTGCAGTTCGTCGAGATCGGTGATCCGCTGATAAAAGCCGTCGGCGTTCACGCCATCAGTGCCGTCAAGCAGCAAGTCGCTGGTGTGTCGATCGTTGCCGAGATGATGTCTGCGGACTGGGGACGTGACCAAGTGGTCCTCGCAGCCGAAGCCGGAGCCGACGTCGTACTTCTCATCGGACCCGCCAGTATCGCCAGCGTGTCCGCAGCCGTCGAAGCGAGCAGGCGATTCGCCGTCCCCATCATGATCGATGTGCCGGAGGGTCGATTGGTCCAAGATTGGATCCGGGACATGGAACGCGC
Organism: Micromonospora zhanjiangensis; assembly: GCF_042650605.1. Lineage (NCBI taxonomy): Bacteria > Bacillati > Actinomycetota > Actinomycetes > Micromonosporales > Micromonosporaceae > Micromonospora > Micromonospora zhanjiangensis. The sequence goes on from NZ_JBHSBN010000002.1 coordinate 497,547, forward strand.
GGGGGTCGACGGCTTTGCCGTCACCACGAACATTGACCTGGGCGTAGCGAGCTTCCATCCCCTTGACCAAGCCCAGCTCATCAGGTCGTGGACCAAACTGCCGGTCGCGGTATCCGGTGGGTTCGAACCCGCCGACCGGGAAGCCAGCCGGCGCCGCTCATGGGACATCCTCGTCGTCGGTCGCGGAGTCACGGATTCTTTGGACCCCGCTCTCGCACTGCGGGATCTCACCGCGTCGATTGATCTTACCGAAGGACCCCGTACATGATCATCACTCCGCTCACGGTGGATCGCATCCCCGACCTTGAGAAACTGCTGGCGCTGGGAGGTCCCTATATCAGATTGCGCAGTTCATCGGACTACTGGCTGTACGCGACGCTGTTCGCCGACACCTGTCCGCTCGCCCTCATCGACGGGCAGGTCGTCGGCAGCGTGATCGCGTTTCGAAGTCAGGTCAATCCGTCAGAGATATACCTGCAAGACGTGATGACACACCCCGACCACCGCCGCCAAGGGGTTACGCGGGCACTCGTGGAAGAAGTTCGTCGCCGAGGTTCCCTTTGGGGATGCGGCCGGCTCTTCCTCACATCAGAAGCCGACAACCGCGCCGCGCACACTACGTGGCTCGGGTTGGGCTTCACCAACGTCGCCGGAGACCGCACGGAGCACGGCGTGTCCGTCATGCTCGACTACAAAGGGTTAGGGAAGCATCGCGCTGTCTACGAGCGATTGATCGGCGCCTAACGGGAAGTTGTCAACGGACCCGTGGGTCCCGTGAGCTGTCCGTGGGGCGAAGCTCGACCGGTCAACAGCGGCTCGGTGACCGCTGCCCGCTCGGTGGCTGTCATCGGTTGAACGGAGATGCGCAGGCCGAGAGCCGAGGCGACCGCGGTCAACGTGCTGAGGGTGGGGTTGACGTTGCCGGTGGAGAAGAGGCGGCGAACGGTGGCCGGCTCGGCACCGATTGCACGGGCGATGTCCGCCTTCGACAGGCCTGCCGCTACCCGTGCTCGTTCAGCGCGTTGATGATCGCGTCCGTCGTGGAGATCCGCACCGACTCGACGACGTAGCTACGCAGGAACTCCGGATCTGACAGATCCGCAGCAAGATCTTCCTGAAGCCGCTGCTCATTGGGTGACCTCCCGGGTATGGCGTATCACAAATGATCCGCCATACCCGCTGGGCGCGCGCGAGCGTTGCTGGACTACTTATGGTCGAGGCTGTCGCGTAGGGCAGCCATGAACCAATCGAACACCGGCCTCAGACTCGGCTGGGCCGGCTGGCCGTTGATGACGGCCAGCAGTTGCCAGTACCGCTCGGCACGAGGATCGCCGGCGACCTCAAGCCGGTGCAACACCGTCTCGCGATATCCCCTTGTGTCGGCCTTGCCGAAGGTGGCCGCGTACCGGCCCATGAGCTCGTCAACGACCTGCCGCGCCCGCTCGGACGCGGGATCGACGTCGTCGGAGAGCGCCTCGGTGACCAGCTCGATGATCTTCCTGGTCAACTCGTGGTGCAGACCGCCCGGGTCGCCCTCGGCGCGTTCCGCGGCCTGATGTTCGGCCATGCGCCGGATGCTGGCCTTGAAATCGGGGTCCTGAACGAGTTCGGCCAGTTCCACCCACGCCTCCACCTGCGCGGCGGACGGGTCGTCGGGCAGGTCCGGCGTCGCCGCGCGCAGCATCGCCACGAACTCAGGGTTCGCATCCAGGTCCGCGAACGCGTCGTCGACAAATTCGTGGATGATCCGCCGCCGCTCGACGTCGGACAGCTTCGCCAGTTTGTGCATGAGCTCCATCTCCTCGGGACTTGACCCGCGTTTGGCCACTGCCCGCAACACCGCCCGGCGCAGCCGCAGGATGCTGATCTGCGCATCCAGGGCATCCGCGTGGGCGTGCGCGGCCTGCGGCACCGTGATCTCCCGACCCAGCACCCGCTGGATGGTGGGAATATCGATACCGAGTTCGCGCAGCGTGCGCACCAGCTCCAGCCGGGTCAGCGCCGCGATGTCGTACAGCCGGTGGCCGGCGGGGCTTCGATCGGTCGGCGGCAACACACCGGAGTCGGAGTAGAACCGGATCGTGCGCACCGGCAGTCCGGTACGCCGAGCCAGCTCCCCGATCGTGTACAGCGTGCCGTCGTCCATCGCCCTACGGTCCTACCTCCACCGGATGGAGGTGCAAGCCAGTTTCGCGACTCTCGGGGCCAAGCCTCGGCAGTACCGGCGACGGAAACAGCGGCGGAGCCGGACCGCGGATCGGCCCGGCTCCGCCACCACGTCGGCTACGGGCGCAGGCTGCCGAAGAACTGCCGCAGCTCGCCGGCGAGCAGGTCCGGCTCCTCCAGTGGCATGAAGTGTCCGCCCCGGCCCGGCTCACTCCAGTGCCGGATGTCGGTGCAGGCCCGCTCGGCGATCTCCCGGGGGAAGCCCGCCATCGACGGTTCGGTGCTCACCGTGAACGCGGCCGGCACGGTGATGTCCGGTCGCGGGGTGTTGTGTTCGAAGTCGAGGTACTGCCGGAACGACGAGCCGATCGTGCCGGTGACCCAGTAGAGCGTGACGATGGTGAGCAGGGTGTCTCGGTCGACGCTGTTGGCCAGGTCCCCGCGGTTGTCGGTCCAGTCCCGGTACTTGTCGACGAGCCAGGCGGCCAGCCCGGCCGGGGAGTCGGCCAGCGCCGCCGCGAGGGTGTCCGGCCGGGTGCCCATGATGGCGCTGTAGCCGCCGTCGGTCTCGTCGTACGCCGCGTCGGCGTCCAGGTACGCCTGTTCGGCCGCCGACAGCGGCCGGGCGTCGAAGCTGGCCGGGAACGGCGGGTGGATCATGTGGATGCCGGCGACCCGGTCCGGGTACAGGGCGCCCAGCCAGCCGGTCACCACCCCGCCGACGTCGCCGCCGAACGCGCCGTACCGCTGGTGGCCGAGGACGTCGGTCATCAGCTCGTGCAGCGTCCGGGCCAGGGCCGCCCGGGTCACCGGCCCGGCCGGCACCTCGGAGAAGCCGAAGCCGGGCAGCGAGGGCACCACCACGTCGAACGCGTCCGCGGGGTCGGCCCCGAACCGCGCGGGGTCGGTCAGCCGGTCGACCAGCGGCAGCATCTCGACGAAGCTGCTGGGCCAGCCGTGGCTGAGCAGCAACGGCAGCCGCGCCGGCGCCCCGGCCGGCCGGACCGCGCGGACCAGCAGGAAGTGCAGCTTTCGGCCGCCGATCGTCACCCGGTGCTGCGGGTACGCGTTGAGCCGTGCCTCGGCTGCCCGCCAGTCGAACCCGGTGTGCCAGTAGGCCACCAGCTCCCGCAGGTAGTCCGGGTCGACACCGGCACACCACGGACGGTCGCCGCTGCGGGTGGTGAAACGGGTACCGGCCAACCGGGCCCGCAGGTCGTCGAGGACCGCTTCGGGCACCTCGATGGAAAACGGGGAGTAAGACATCTGTCCTCCGAGAAAGGAGGGCGCTCCCCGACGCGACAGGTCAGCTGAGGGGGACGGCGGAGAAGAGCGCCCAGACGTGACAACGGGTGTTCACCGGGCTCACCTCCTCCGCGTCGCTGACGGAGATCACCGTAGCAGGGGTGCCGGTCGGTCCGGACCGGCGCCCGCCCTGGGAGAATGCCTCGGTGATCATCCTGCTGCACAGCTCCAAGACCATGCGGGTGCCCACGGCCGGGACGCAACCCTCGGGTACGCCGGTGCTCGTCGACCGGGCGGCGGAGCTGATCGACCGGTTGCGCCGGCTCACCCCGGCGGAGCTGGCCGGCGCGATGACGATCTCGCCGGACCTCGCCGAGAAGACCAGGACGCAGTACGTCGACTGGAGCCCCGAGCCGGCCGTCGCGGCGGCCGAGGCGTTCGTCGGGGACATCTACAGCGGCCTGCGGGTCGACTCGTTCGGTCCGGCCGACCGCCGGTACGCCGACACGCACATGCGGATCCTGTCCGGGCTGTACGGGATCCTGCGGCCGTTCGACGGCATAAACCCGTACCGGTTGGAGATGGGTTACCGGCTGCCCGGCCTGAACCTGTACCAGTTCTGGGGCGACGCCATCGCCGAGCAGTTGCCGGCCCGGGGCCGGATCGTCAACCTCGCCGCGGCCGAGTACAGCCGGACCGTCACGAGGTACGTCGATGCCGACCGGGTGGTGACGCCGAAGTTCCTCACCGTCGACCCGAAGACCGGTCAGCCGAAGTTCATCGTCGTGCACGCCAAGATCGCCCGCGGCGCGTTCGCCCGCTGGCTGGTCACCGAGCGGGCCGACGACCTCACCGGCTTCGCGGACATCGGCTACCGGTACGACCCGGCGCTCAGCTCCGACCGGGAGCCGGTCTTCGTCTGCGCCGAGTTCGGCGGCAAGGGCCTGTCCGTCCGCCTCACCTGAGCCGTCGTCTCGACGAATCGCACGACGTTCTTGACAGCGAGCCCGTTCGGCCTCACGCTGTCCTATAGTCCTACGGTCGTAGGACAACAGGGGAGGGAACGCCGGAGTGATCGAGTTCGTGCTGGACAGCCGGTCCAAGGTGAACACCTACGTGCAGCTCGTGCAGCAGGTGAAACAGGCCCTCCGGGTCGGCCTGCTCGCACCGGGGGACCAGCTGCCGAAGGTGCGGGACGTGGCGCAGTCGTTGGCGATCAACCCGAACACGGTGCTGAAGGCGTACCGCGAACTGGAGATCGAGGGGCTGGCCGAGGGCCGGCCGGGGGTCGGCACGTTCGTCCGCGCCACCCTGGCCGGCGCGTCCCTGCCCAACCAGGCCGAGCTGCGGGAGGACCTGGTGGCCTGGCTGCACCGGGCCCAAGCGGCGGGCCTGACCCGCGAGGACGTCACCGCCCTGGTGGAGACGACCATCCGCGCCACGCTCCCGGTCGAACCGGTGCAGCGGTAGCAGTCCGAGCTGAAGGAAGGAACACAGAATGGAACCGGTGCTGGAGACGGACCGGCTGGGCAAGCGGTACGGCAAGACATGGGCGCTGCGGGACTGTTCGCTGCACCTGCCACCGGGGCGGATCGCCGCCCTGGTCGGCCCCAACGGGGCGGGCAAGAGCACGCTGCTGCACCTGGCGGTGGGGCTGCTGCGGCCCGACGCCGGGACGGTCCGGCTGTTCGGCGAGTCGCCGTACGACAACCGGAAGGTGCTGGCCGACGTCGGTTTCGTCGCCCAGGACACCCCGCTGTACCGGGACTTCACCGCCGCCGAACTGGTCACCACGGGCGCCAAGCTGAACCGACAGCGGTGGGACGACGCGCTGGCCCGCGACCGGCTGGCCCAGCTCGGCATCCCGCCGGACAAGCCGGTCGGCAAGCTGTCCGGCGGGCAGCGCGCCCAGGTGGCGCTGGCGCTCGCCCTGGCCAAGCGGCCCCGGCTGCTGCTGCTCGACGAGCCGGTCGCCAGCCTGGACCCGCTGGCCCGACGCGAGTTCCTCCAGTCGCTGATGGGCAGCGTCGCCGACGCGGGCAGCACCGTGCTGCTCTCCTCGCACCTGCTGGCGGACCTGGAACGGGTCTGCGACTACCTGATCGTGCTGAACACGGCCCAGGTGCGGCTCACCGGTCCGGTCGAGGAGATCGCCGCCGGGCACCGGCAGCTGGTCGGCCCCCGGCACGACGGCGGCCCGATCGGCGGGGTCGCGGCGGTGGTCCGGGCCAGTCACACCGACCGGCAGTCCACCCTGCTGGTCCGCACCGACGGCCCGGTCACCGACCCGGCCTGGACGGTCCGCGACGTCTCGTTGGAGGACACCATCCTGGCCTACCTCGCCGAGGGCGAGACGCGGGCCAGCCACACCGAATGGGGGGTGCCGGCATGATCTGGCTGGCCTGGCGGCAACACCGCAAGAAGCTGCTCTTCACGCTCGTCGGGTTCGCCGCGCTGGCCGCCCTGATGGTCCCGATCGGGCTGGCCATGCGGCACACGTATACCGACCTCGGGTTGCCGGAGTGCGCGCGACAGTTGGCCGCCGGCGGCCAGCCGTCCGGCCCGGGGGATTCCTGCGAACAGGCGTTCAACCGGTTCACCAACCGGTACGGCGCCCTGAACCTGGTGGCCGTCCTGCTGCTCATCCTGCCCATGCTGGTCGGCATGTTCTGGGGCGCCCCGCTGGTCGCCCGGGAGGTGGAGCAGGGCACCCACCGGTTCGCCTGGACCCAGGGTGTCGGCCGGCGGCACTGGGCGCTGGTGCAGTTCGGCCTGGCCGGCGGGGTCACGGTGGCGTTCGCGGTCCTCTACGGCCTGGGCATGTCGTGGTGGATCGACCCGCTGATCCACGCCACCCGGGAGGGTCGGCTCGGCGTGGTCACCTTCGACCTGCAGGGCGTCGTGCCGATCGGCTACACCCTCTTCGCGGTGGCCCTGGGGATCTTCGCCGGCACCTTCTGGCGCCGGGTGCTGCCGGCCATGGCGGTCACCCTGCTCGGCTTCGTCGCGGTGCGGCTCGCCCTGACCACCCTGGTCCGACCGCACTACCTTCCGCCGCGTACCTTCACCGCTCCGGTGGTGGACCCGACCGGCGGCCACGGACCGCCGCGCGGCGCCTGGGAGCTCGCCGCGGGTGTCCGGAACGCGGACGGCAGGATGGTGGCGCCGGACAGCTGGGTCGCGTGCCCACCGGGCGGCAAGGGGCCGGAGGGCAGGGCCTGCGGCGCCGACCTGGGCCTCGACCCGGGCGCCTACAACTGGATGCAGTACCAGCCGGCGGACCGGTTCTGGCCGTTCCAGTACATCGAGACCGGCATCTTCGTGGCCCTGGCCGCGCTGCTGCTCTACTTCGCCGTCCGCCGCATCCGCCGGATCGCCTGACCCCATCGGCCCGTGGCGGATCGCCGGCACCGGCGATCCGCCACCCGCCGTACCGACCGGGAGCCGGCCGACGCGCCGCCGGCCGGCCGGGCCCGTGGCGCGGGCGGGGGCCGCCCGGATGGTCTTGGTAGGGTCGGGCCTTCCCGGCGCCGGCGAAGCGCCGGGATCCGGACGACGTGAAGGGCGCGCAGTGTCACTGGTCGACTCGGGGCGGGACGACGCCGGCCACGCGAACGGCGGTACCGCACCGACGAACACACTCCGTGACCAACCGGCCGATCCCGCGCCGCCGGCCCGCCGCGCCGGCCGGCGCCGGCCCTCCGTGCCGACCCTGCTCGCCGTCGCCCTGCTGCTCGCCGGTACGGCCTATCGGGTGTGGCTCGTGATCGCCCACGTACCGCCCGCGAACAGCGACGAGGGCACCGCCGGGCTGGCCGCCCTGCACATCGGCCAGGGGCGGCACCTGCCGATCTTCTTCTACGGCCAGCAGTACATGGGCACGCTGCACTCCTATCTGGCGGCCCCGCTGGTCCAGCTCTTCGGCACCCAGTGGTGGGTGCTGCGCGTCCCGGCGATCGGGATGTACGCGGCCTTCCTCGCCCTGATGTACTGGCTGACCAGGAGGTTGTACACGCCCTGGTTCGCGGTCCTGGTCGTCGGCCTGCTGGCGGTCGGCTCCGACCGGATGGTCAAGAACCAGGTGATCGGCGCGGGCGGCTACTCGGAGATCGCCACGGCGACGGTGGCCGTCATGCTGCTCGCGGTGCTGGTGGTCCTGAACCCGGGCCCGGCGCGACCCGCCCGGTGGGCCCTCTGGGGGCTGATCGCGGGCTTCGTGACCTGGACGCACTGGCTCGGCCTGCCGTACGTGGTGGTCTCGGCCGCCCTGCTGCTGCACCTGCGCCGGGCCGAGTTCCGGGCCCGGATCGTCAGCGTCGTCGCCGGGTTCGTGGTCGGCGGCGCGCCGCTGATCTGGCACAACCTGTTCGGCGCCGGGCGCAACTCGCTGTCGGTGCTCTTCTCGGTCAGCGGTGCCGGCGAGCCCGCACCGTGGCTGGACCGGCTGCACGGCGCCTTCGTGCTGGGCCTGCCGCTGAGTTCGGGACTGTGCGCGCCGAACCGCTGCGCGCCGTGGCAACTGTGGTGGGGGCCGGTCTACGTCGTACTGCTGGTGGCCGCCCTGGTGCTGGCGTGGCGCGGCCTGCGGCCCCCGGCCGGCCCGGCGCGCGACCGGTCCGCCGCCCGGTTCGCCCTGGCCGGCGGCGGGGCGCTGACCCTGCTGGCCTACGCCGTGAGCGCCTCGGCCGCCACCAGCCCGCTGGAGAGCGCCCGCTACCTGCACTACGGGCTGGCGTCGCTGCCGGCGGTGCTGTGGCCGTTATGGGCGACGCTCACGGCCGGCGGCGAACGGATCACCGAGCGGGCGACCCCCGTGCGCCGGCGCGCGCTCGGACTGTGCGCCGCGATCGTGCTGGCCGCCCTCGGCGCGAACACGCTGATCGCCACCGGCCAACTGGTCCGGCACCGGCCGGAGTACGCGCGGCAGGCGGTCGCCGAACGGGACCTGATCCGGCAGCTGCTGGCGCAACGGTTGACCGCCATCTACTCCGAGTACTGGACCTGCAACCGGTTGGCCTACGCCACCGCCGAGCAGATCCGGTGCGCCGTCCTGAAGGACGACCTGAGCACCGGGTTCGACCGGTACCTGCCCTACCGCCGGGTCGTCCGGGAGGCCGACCGGGTGGCGTACGTCTTCCCCGCCGACAGCGCCGCGAACCGGCGGCTGGCGGCCCTGGTGGCGTCGGGCGAGCCGGCCCGGGTCGAGTCGGTCGGCGGCTACGACATCTACACCTTCGGCCCGCACGTCCGCCCGGCCTGACCGACCCGGGCGCGCCGACGGCCGCGGACGCCCCGCCGGCCGGGCGCGGGCGCGCCGCCGGCCGGGAAAGCCGGTACGCTCGGAACCCGGCGGGTCCTTACGCCGTACCTCCTGACCGGGTGCCCACGCCGCCCGGCGACGCGGAGGCGAAGGGGACGAACGAGCCTCGAGGATCGCCCACCGGTCTGTGTTCCGTCCCGACCGGCCGGCGCGGCGTCGACGCGTGGGGTGCCGCCGCGTCGGCGGTGGGAGCGCGCGATGACCAACAAGAAGCAGCTCAAGGACCGGATCCGGGCCCGGATGGCGGCCACCGGCGAGAGCTACTCCACCGCCCGGCGACACGTCCTCGGGCTACGCCCGGACGATGTTCCGGCGCCGGCCCGGGACGCCGGCTACCGGCTGCGCGGCGGCCAGCACCCCGACTCGGCGGTGGTGACCAACCTGCTGGCCCACCACGGCGTACGGCTCGCCGCCACCGGCGCGGCACCCGGCGAGGCCCTGGTCCTGGGCGTCGGCGGTGGCCTCGGCGCCGGGTACGCCCTGTGGGCACACGCCCCGGGCGGCACCCCGACACCGGTGCTCGGCTTCCGCAACGGCTGGCACTACACCGGCCGGTGGATCCGGACGGCGCTGCACCGGTGGGGCGTGCCGTTCGACGAGCAGGCCACCTCGATGGCCCGGCGGGCGGCCGACCGGCTGTCGGCGGCGCTGGACGTGGGCGAGCCGGCGATCGTCTGGCCGGACCGGTTCCGGATCGGCTACCGGCACCTGCCGCCGCACCTGGACGGGCACGGCGGCCACCCGGTGGTCGCGTACGGCACCACCGGCGACCGGGTACGCCTCGACGACCGTAACCTGGCACCGCTGACCGTGCCCCGGGAGCGGCTCGACGTGGCCCGGGCGCGCGTCGCGTCGTACAAGAATCTCCTGCTCGTGCCGCGACCGGACGCGGACCGGGAGGTGTCCGACGGGCAGTTGCGGGCGGCCGTGCGGGCCGGCCTGGTCGACTGCGCCGAGCAGTTGCGGCACACCTCGGAGTCGTTCTCCGTGCCGGCCTGGCGCGCCTGGTCCCGGCTGATGACCGACCGGCGCGACGCGCGCGGCTGGCCGCGGTTGTTCGCCGACCGCCGGGGCGTCACCGGTGCGCTGCTGGCGGCCTGGGAGGGCATCGAGCCGGCCGGCACCAGCGGTGGGAACCTGCGCCGGTTGTACGCCGACTTCCTCACCGAGGCGGCGGCGCTGCTGGACGCGCCGGCGCTGGGCGACGTGGCCGGCGCGTTCGCCGTGGCGGCCCGGGGCTGGCACGAGGTGGCCGAGGCGGCCTTTCCCGCGGGCGTGCCGGCGCTGGCCCGGCTGCGGGAGCTGACCGCCCAGGTCAACGGCGGCATCATCGCGGACGGCGACGCGGGCACCGCCGAGGTGGGGTCGGCGGCCGGACGGCTGTGGGCGCTGCGCGACCGGTGTGACGAGTCGCCGCCGCTCGCCGCGGCCGACCTGGCCGAGCTGTTCGCCGCCACCGGCGAGCGGTTGCGCGAGGTCTACCACCTGGAGGCGGCGGCCGTCCGTCGCCTGCACGCGGCCGTGGCCGACCTGCCGCCGGCCTGACCCGGGTCAGCGGGCCGGTGTCCCGGCGTCCGCCGGGGGGCGGGCGTAGCGCAGCAGCAGGGTGCCGTCGTCGGCGACCAGCACGTGCCGCAGCGGCAGGCCGCGCGGCGGGGCCGGGGGACCGGCGGTGATCCGGCCGGCGCCGGCGCCGGCGAGCATCGGGGTCACCGTGAGGCACACCTCGTCGACCAGGTCCGCCGCGGTGAGGGAGCCGAACAGGTGCGGGCCGCCCTCGCAGAGCACCTCGGTCAGGCCGCGCCGACGCAGGTCGGCCAGGCCGGCCGCCAGGTCGACCCGGTCCGTACCGTGCCGCAGCACGTCGGCGACCCGGTCCAGGCCCGGCGGCGCGACGGCCCGCCGGTGGGTGATCACCACCGGGCGGACCGGCGCCTCGGTGAACATCGCCGCGTCGGGGTCCAGGGCGAGCGCGGCGGAGACCATCACCACCGTGGGCGTCTCCGCCAGGCCGTGGTCGCGGCGCCAGGCCCGGCGGTCGGGGTCCAGCCGGATCGCCCCGTAACCCTCCTGCCGCAGCGTGCCGGCGCCGACCATCAGCGCGTCGCAGAGCATCCGGAGGACGCCGAAGACCTGCTTGTCCGCCGGGCCGGACAGTCCGGCGGAGTAGCCGTCCACCTCGACGGCGCCGTCGACGCTGGTCACGAAGTTCATCCGGACCCGGGGTCGGTCGGCGCGGCCGTACAGCCGCGCCAACGCCGCGGTGTCCGCCGGCTCGGTGTCCGGGTCGGGCCAGAGCCGCCGGATCGTGCCCACGGCGCTCATTCGCCGGCCGGACCGGTGACCGGAGGGGTCGGCTCGGGGGTACGGTGCTGGCAGTCGCACCAGTTGTGGCCCCGGCAGTCGTCGTGTCGCTTCTCCCGGCACGCTCGGCAGATCATGCCGGCAGCCTATGCCAGAGGGTGGCAGCGCATGTCTCGTCAGATCTTCCAGCTCAAGGTGACCCTGTCGGACGTCACACCGCCGGTGTGGCGGCGGGTGCTGGTGCCGGGCGGCTACACGCTGGACCGGTTGCACCGGGTGTTCCAGCTCGCGCTCGGCTGGCAGAACTACCACCTGCACTCCTTCGACGTGGACGGCGTCCAGTACGGCGAGCCGGACCCGGACGGTGAGCTGATCGTCCGGGACGAGCTGGAACACCGGCTGGACGCGGTGCTCGGCAAGGGCACCCGGTTCCGCTACGTCTACGACTTCGGCGACTGGTGGGAGCACGAGGTCACAGTGGAGGACATCTTCGGTGCCGACCCGGACGAGCGGTACCCGGTCTGCGTGGTGGGGGAGCGGGCCTGCCCGCCGGAGGACTGCGGCGGCCCGTTCGGTTACCGGACCATGCTCGCCGCGCTGGCCGACCCGGCGCATCCGGAGCACGACTCGACCCGCCGCTGGCTCGGCCGTCCCTTCGACCCGGAGGAGTTCGATCCGCACCGGGCGAGCACGCTGCTGCGCCGGCTCTGCTGAACCAGGGTGCACACGGAGGGCGCATGTGCCGCCGGGTTGTTACCCATTCACGGTGATGTGCACACCCGGGGCGCGGTAACAAGTTGGGAACGCTCCCAATGGACCGTTGACACCCTCGGAACCTGTCGGCAATCTCATGGGAGCGCTCCCGGCCAGTGGTTCATGTCACTGCCGCTTTGCCTCGGAGCGGCGAACCGGTACCACCACATCCCACATCGATCATTCACCTGAGAGGGGTCAGGATGAGCGTCCTCACCCGCCGGCTGCGCGCGGCCGCGGTGGTTGCGGTGGCCGCGAGCATGGCTCTCGGCACCGCGGCGTGTAGCAAGAAGAACGACAGCGACTCCGGCAGCGGCGGCAAGGTCAAGCTGGTTCTGCAGACCTTCCAGAACTTCGGCTACGACCAGGCCCTGAAGGACTTCGAGGCGGCCAACCCGAACATCACGGTCGAGCACCAGAAGATGGGCGAGCTGAAGGACTTCCAGCCCAAGCTGGTGCAGTGGCTCGCCGCGGGCAGCGGCGCCGGCGACGTCGTCGGGCTGGAAGAGGGCGTCCTCCTGCAGTACGTGCAGAACAACGACAAGTTCCTCAACCTGCTCGACTACGGCGTGGGTGACCTCAAGAGCACCTTCCCCGAGTGGAAGTGGAACATGTCGTTGACCCCGGACGGCAAGAAGCTGATCGGACTCGGCACCGACGTCGGCGGCCTGGCCATGTGCTACCGGACCGACCTGTTCAAGCAGGCCAACCTGCCGACCGACCGGGAAGAGGTCGGCAAGCAGATCGCCACCTGGGAGGACTACGTCAAGCTGGGCAAGAAGTTCAAGGCCAGCGGTGTGAAGGCGGCCTGGCTGGACAGCGCGACCAGCATCATGCAGCCGTACATCATGCAGAACGCCGAAACCTGGTTCTACGACAAGGACAACAAGTTCATCGGCGACACCAACCCCACCGTCAAGAAGGCCTGGGACTTCGGCCTGCAGATGGCGGCCGACGGGCTGACCGCCAAGACCATCCGGTGGAGCACCGACTGGGACGCCGCCTTCACCAAGTCGGCCTTCGCCACCGTGCCGTGTCCGGCCTGGATGACCGAGGGCGTCATCGCGCCGAAGTCCGGCCCGGCCAACTCCGGCAAGTGGGACATCGCCAAGATCCCCGGTGGTTCCGGCAACTGGGGCGGTTCCTACCTGGGCGTTCCGGCGCAGACCAAGCACCCGAAGGAAGCGGTCCTGCTCGCCAAGTACCTGACCAGCAAGGCCGGCCACCTGGCGGCGTTCAAGGAGGCCGGCGCCATGCCGTCCGACCTGGGCGCGCTGGCCGACCCGGCGTTCACCGAGAAGAAGAGCGCCTACTTCAACAACGCACCCACCGGCCAGATCTTCGGTGACAGTGTGAAGGGTCTCAAGCCGATCTACCTCGGCCCGAAGCACCAGCAGCTCTGGGAGACCATCTTCGAGCCGCAGATGCAGGCCGCCGAGAGTGGTAAGGCGACGTCCCAGGCAGCCTGGGACAAGGCGGTGGCCGAGGGCAAGAAGGCGGCCGGCTGAGTCCAGCCCGGCCGTCCCGGGACGCGTCCCGGCCGGCGGCGCCCACACCCGGATCGGGTGTGGGCGCCGCCCGGCCCGCGTCCCCCACCAGTGGAAGGACCTTCACCCCCATGACCTCTGTCGTCGGCCGCGCCGCCCCGCCGCGCCCCGTCCCGCCCCGGTCCAGCCCGGGGCACCGTCAGCGGTCCTACCGGCTCGGTCGGTGGGACCTGAAGTACTCGCCCTATCTCTACATCACCCCGTTCTTTCTGCTGTTCGGGGCGTTCGGGCTGTTCCCGGTGCTCTACACCGTCTACGTCTCGCTGTTCGACTACGACCTGCTGAGCGGGACCAAGAAGTTCATCGGCCTGGAGAACTACCGGTTCGTCCTCGCCGACACGCAGTTCTGGAACGCGGTGTACAACACCGTCGGCATGTTCGTGGTCAGCACCGTGCCGCAGCTCATCGTGGCCCTGATGATCGCCAATCTGCTCAACCGTCAGATGCGGGCGCGAACGCTGCTGCGGATGGGCGTGGTGATTCCCAACATCACCTCGGTGGCCGCGGTCGGCATCATCTTCGGCCTCATCTTCGCCGACAAGTACGGCTTGATCAACTCGCTGCTGGGCGAGATCGGCCTCAACCCCGTCGCCTGGCGGGACAGCCGTTACTCCTCCTGGATCGCCATCGCCACCATGGTCGACTGGCGGTGGACCGGCTACAACGCGCTGATCTACCTGGGTGCCATGCAGGCCATCCCCAAGGATCTGTACGAGTCGGCGTCGCTGGACGGCGCCGGCAACTGGCGGCAGTTCTGGACCATCACCGTCCCGCTGATCCGGCCCACCATCCTCTTCACGATCATCATCTCGACCATCGGCGGCCTGCAACTGTTCACCGAGCCGCTGATGTACGGCTACGGCCTGCCCCGGGGCGGCACGGACCACGAGTACCAGACCCTGGCCATGTACATCTACGAGCGGACCTTCACCGGCAACTTCGAGTACGGCGTCGGCGCGGCGATGTCCTGGCTGCTGTTCCTGATGATCCTCATCTTCGCGCTGGTGAACTTCTTGGCGGTCCGCCGCTCGGTCAAGGGAGCGCAGCAATGACCACCATGTCGACCCTCCCCGCGCCGGCGGCCGCTCCCGGGCCGAAGGTGCCACCCCGGCGCCGCAAGGTCGCCCCCGGCAGCCGGCTGTGGCAGGCGAGCCCGCTCACCTACCTGGCGCTGATCCTGGGCAGTGTCCTGTCGATCTTCCCGATCGTCTGGTCGTTCATCATCGCCTCGCGGGACAACAGCGCCGTCTACGAGCTCTCCCCGGTGCCCGGCGGTCAGTTCGGCGCCAACGTCTCCCGGATGCTCGCGAACGAGGACGCGGCATTCCTGTACGGCCTGGCCAACTCGGTCGTCGTCTCCACCGTCGTCACCATCTCGGTGGTCTTCTTCTCCAGCCTGGCCGGCTTCGCCTTCGCCAAGCTGCGCTTCCGGGGCAACAACATCCTGCTGCTGGCGATCATCATCACCATGATGGTGCCCACCCAGCTCGGCATCATCCCGCTCTACCTGATGATGGTGGAGCTCGGCTGGCGGGGGACGCTGCAGGCGGTGATGGTGCCGTTCCTGGTCCAGGGCTTCGGGGTGTTCATGATGCGCCAGTACGCCGCATCCGCGGTCAGCGACGAGCTGATCGAGGCGGCCCGGCTGGACGGCTGCTCCACCTGGCGGATCTACTGGAACGTGGTGATGCCGGCGCTGCGACCCGCGGCGGCGGTGTTGGGCCTGCTGACCTTCATGCAGACCTGGAACGAGTTTCTCTGGCCGTTCATCGTCCTCGACCCCAACACGCCCACCGTCCAGTACTCGCTGAAGGTGCTCTCCTCCGGCTACTACTCGACCGACTATGTGGCCCTGTTCGCCGGCACCACGCTGGCGACCGTGCCCCTGCTGATCGTGTTCATCGTGTTCGGCCGCCAGATCATCGGCGGCATCATGGAAGGCGCCGTCAAGTCGTGACCAACGCAGCAACCACCCCGCCCGGGAACCCCGCCGAGGCGAACGGACAGCTCCACTTCCCGGACGGCTTCCTCTGGGGCGTGGCCACCGCCGCGTACCAGATCGAGGGCGCGGCGGCCGAGGACGGTCGGGGCCCCTCGATCTGGGACACCTTCAGCCACACCCCGGGCCGGGTGATCGAGGGCCACACCGGGGACGTCGCCTGTGACCACTACCACCGGTCCGCCGACGACGTACGACTGATGGCGGACCTGGGGGTCTCCTCGTACCGGTTCTCGGTGTCCTGGCCCCGGATCCAGCCGGACGGCTCCGGCGCGGTGAACCAGGCGGGCCTGGACTTCTACCGCCGGTTGGTGGACGACCTGCTCGCGCACGACATCGAACCGTGGCTGACGATCTACCACTGGGACCTGCCGCAGGCGCTGGAGGACGCCGGCGGCTGGCCGGCCCGGGACACCGCGGCCCGGTTCGCCGACTACGCCCAGCTGCTCCAGTCCGCGCTCGGCGACCGGGTGCGGTACTGGACCACGCTGAACGAGCCGTGGTGCTCGGCCTTCCTCGGCTACGGCTCCGGGGTGCACGCCCCCGGCCGCCGGGACGCCGCCGCGTCGGTGCGGGCCGGGCATCACCTGATGCTCGGGCACGGCCTGGCCGTGCAGGCCATGCGCGCGATCCGGCCGGAGAACCAGTACGGGGTGACCCTCAACCTGTACGCGGTCTCCCCGCAGTCCGACTCGGCGGCCGACGCCGACGCCGCCCGCCGGATCGACGGGATGGCCAACCGGTTCTTCCTGGACCCGGTCCTGCGCGGCCAGTACCCCGCCGACGTGCTCGGCGACCTGCGCCAGGTGAGCGACTTCGGGCACGTCCGGGACGGCGACCTGGCGGTGATCTCCACCCCGCTGTCCATGTTCGGGATCAACTACTACACCCGGTACGTGGTGGCCGCCGCGGACCCGGACATCGAGCGGGAGCCGTACGGGCGGGACCCCTCGGCCTTCCCGGGCAGCGAGGACGTCCAGTTCGTCAGCCGGGGCGTCCCGGTCACCGACATGGACTGGGAGATTGACGCCCCGGGCCTGCTGGAGACCCTCCAGCGGGTGCACCGGGAGTACACCAAGCTGCCGCTCTACGTGACCGAGAACGGCGCGGCGTTCCCGGACAAGGTGATCGACGGCACGGTGGACGATCAGGACCGGCTGGCGTACTTCGACGAACACCTGCGGGCCTGCCAGGAGGCGATCACCTCCGGCGTGCCGCTGCGCGGGTATTTCGCCTGGTCACTGATGGACAACTACGAATGGGCGTGGGGCTACACCAAGCGGTTCGGGCTGGTCCACGTCGACTACGAGAGCCAGCGTCGTACCCCCAAGAGCAGCGCGAAATGGTATGCCGAGGTGATCCGAAGGAATGCTCTGCCCGCACAATAGAAAAAGCTAGCCAAAAACCGGGGTCCCGGTTCCGGGCTCCCGCGGGGGTCCGGCGCCGGTCCACCCGACGCCGGAGGAGCAGTCCATGACAACCCAGCGCACCCGTTCGCTCGGCCGCCCCACCCTGGACGCGGTCGCCGCGCGGGCCGGGGTGGGCCGGGGCACCGTGTCCCGCGTGGTCAACGGCTCACCGCAGGTGAGCCCGGAGGCCCGGGCCGCGGTGCAGCAGGCCATCGCGGAGTTGGGCTACGTGCCGAACCGGGCCGCCCGGGCCCTGGTCACCCAGCGGACCGACTCGGTGGCCCTGGTGGTCTCCGAGTCGGGTGAGCGACTCTTCGCCGAGCCGTTCTTCGCCGGCATCGTGCGGGGGATCAGCTCGGCGCTGCTGGAGACCCCGATGCAGCTCTGGCTGGCCATGGCCCAGTCACCGGGGGAACGGGAACGGGTCGAGCACCACCTCACCAACCAGCACGTGGACGGGGTGCTGCTGCTGTCGCTGCACGACTCGGACCCGCTGCCCACCCTGCTGGAGCAGCGGGGCCTGCCGACCGTGCTGGGCGGCCGGCCGGCCCGGATGTTGCGGCCGGGCGCCCAGCCGGCGTACTACGTCGACGTCGACAACGCCGGCGGCGCCCGGCAGGGGGTCGAGTACCTGTTCGAGCGCGGCCGGCGGCGGGTGGCCACCATCGCCGGACCGCAGGACATGGGCGCCGGGGTGGGGCGCCTGATCGGCTACCGGGAGGCCGTGCGGGAGTCCGGCCAGCCGCAGGTCGAGGACCTGATCGCGTACGGCGACTTCAGCGAGGAGAGCGGGGCCGCGGCGATGCGCCGGCTGCTGGCGGCCTGCCCGGAACTCGACGCGGTCTTCGTCGCCTCCGACCTGATGGCCTGCGGCGCGCTGCGGGTGCTGCGGGAGAGGGGCCGGCGGGTGCCGGAGGACGTGGCGGTGGTCGGCTTCGAGGACTCGCCGATCGCCACCCAGGCCGACCCGCAGCTGACCACCGTCTTCCAGCCGGTGGAGGAGATGGGCCGGCAGATGGCCCGCCTCCTGGTCGCCCGCATCCGGCACGACGACTCCCAGCCCACCCACGTCCTGCTGAACACCCGCGTCGTCCCGCGCGCCTCGGCGTAGCTGCGCTCAGCTCCAGCGGCGCAGTTCGCGGCGGGCCAGCGAGGCGCGGTGCACCTCGTCCGGGCCGTCGGCCAGGCGTAACGTCCGGGCCTGGGCCCAGAGGGCGGCCAGCGGGGTGTCCTGGCTGACGCCGGCGCCGCCGTACGCCTGGATCGCCTTGTCGATGACCCACTCGGCCATCGCCGGAGTGGCGATCTTGATGGCCTGGATCTCGGTGTGCGCGCCCTTGTTGCCGACGGTGTCCATCAACCAGGCGGTCTTGAGCACCAGCAGCCGGGCCTGCTCGATGCGGACCCGGGACTCGGCGATCCAGTCCCGGACCACGCCCTGCTCGGCCAGCGGCCGGCCGAACGCGACCCGCTCCGAGGTACGCCGGCAGAGCAGTTCGAGGGCCCGTTCGGCCATTCCGATCAGCCGCATGCAGTGGTGGATCCGGCCCGGGCCGAGCCGCGCCTGGGCGATCGCGAAACCGTCGCCCGCGCCCCCGATCAGGTTGGCCGCCGGCACCCGTACCCCGTCGAAACTGATCTCGGCGTGCCCGCCGTGCGGACCGTCGGTGTAGCCGAACACGGTCATCCCGCGGCGCACGGTCACGCCCGGGGTGTCCCGGGGCACCAGCACCATGCTCTGCTGGCGGTGCCGGTCGGCGTCCGGATCGGTCTTGCCCATCACGATGAAGATCTCGCAGCGCCGGTCCATCGCCCCGGACGACCACCACTTCCGGCCGTCCACGACGTACTCGTCGCCGTCCCGGCGGATCCGGGTGGCGATGTTGGTGGCGTCGGACGAGGCCACCTCCGGCTCGGTCATGCAGAACGCCGACCGGATCTCGCCCGCCAGCAGCGGACGCAGCCAGCGCTCCCGTTGCTCCGCCGAGCCGAACTCGGCCAGCAGCTCCATGTTGCCGGTGTCCGGCGCGGCGCAGTTCAGGGCCTCCGGGGCCAGGTGCGGACTGCGGCCGGTCAGCTCCGCGAGGGGGGCGTACTGCAGGTTGGTCAGCCCGGCCCCGTACCGCGGGTCGGGCAGGAACAGGTTCCACAGGCCGCGCCGGCGGGCCTCCGCCTTCAGGTCCGCCAACACCGGGGTACGGGTCCACGGGTCGTCCGCCGCGGCGACCTGCTCGGCGTGCACCGCCTCGGCCGGGTAGACCCGGTCGAGCAGGAAGTCGTTGAGCGTGTCGTACAGCTCGGCGGTACGGGCGTCGAACTCGAAATCCATCGCGGATCTGTCCCCTCAGCTGTCCCTGGTGGCGGTGAGCCCGTGCTCGATCAGCGGTGGCACCATCTCGCCGATCCGGTCGAAGCCCTCGCCCAGGGTCTGCCCGAGGGTGTGCCGGTAGTGGATGCCCTCGCAGATCACGGCGAGCTTGAAGCAGCCCAGCGCGACGTGCCAGTGCAGCGGGCCGACGTCGACGTCGCTGCGGCGGGCGTACCGGTCGATCAGCTCGGCGCCGGACGGGAAGCCGGCGCGCGGCCCCAGCCCGTCCGCGACCGGGTTGTCCACCGCCGAGTCGCTGTCGCCCAGCACGTCCCAGTAGGTCAGCAACAGCCCCAGGTCGGCGAGCGGGTCGCCGAGGGTGGCCATCTCCCAGTCGAGCACCGCCCGCACCCGCGCCCCGCCGGTCCCGGCCTTTGTCGGCGGGGCGGGATCGGCCAGCAGGTTGTCCAGCCGGTAGTCGCCGTGCACGATCCGGCCCGCGTTGGCGCCCTCCGGCGCGGTGGCGGCGAGCCGGTCGCGCAGCTCGTCGATGCCGGGCAACTCCCGGCTGCGGGACCGGTCGAGCTGGCCGCTCCAGCGACGCACCTGCCGGGCCAGGAAACCCTCCGGTCGACCGAAGTCGGCCAGCCCGACCGCCGCCGGCTCGACCGTGTGCAGGGCGGCCAGGGTGTCCATCATCGCCTCGGCCAGCCCGCGACGCTGCCCGTCGGTGAGCGGGTCGGTCTGCGCCCGGCTGCGGAACACCGTCCCGCCGACCCGCTCCATCAGGTAGAACGGCGCTCCGAGCACGGTCTCGTCGGGGCAGTGCAGGATCGCCCCGGGCACCGGTACGTCGGTGGCCGCCAGCGCGGAGATCACCCGGAACTCGCGGGCCATGTCGTGCGCGGTGGCGAGCACGTGCCCCAGCGGCGGGCGGCGCAGCACGAACTCGCGCCCGCCGGAGCGGACCAGGTAGGTCAGGTTCGACCGGCCGCCCGCGATCAACCGGGCCCGCGGCGCCCCGTCCAGCAGCTCGGGCCGGTGGGCGGCGAGGTAGCCGGCCAGCCGGTCGGCGTCCAGGCCGGCGGGCGATTCCCCGGCGGCCTGCCCGCGACCGGCGGCCTGCCCGCGACCGGCGGCCTGCCCGCGACCGGCGGCCTGCCCGCGACCGGCGGCGGCCCGATGATCAGTCATCCGAACAGTTGATGTGAGGTCCGCCGGACTGTCAAGGGGTCAAGGTTTGCCGGAGAGACACTCCCATGAAACGGGGACGAAATGGTCACCGGGCAGGCTTTGCCTGGTACGCCGGTGGTTCACCGGCCGGTACACGCCGGCGGAAGCCACCGGTACACCGCCGGTTGGCTTCCGCCGGTCGGCTCACGGAGGGGGACGACGCATGTTGCTCAGGGTACGGGTGGCGTTGCCCGACCGGCCCGGCACGCTCGGCCAGGTGGCCCGCACGCTGGGCGTGGCCGGGGCGGACATCGTGCAGGTGGTCGTCCTGGAGCGCCTCGGCGGCCGGGCGATCGACGACTTCACCGTGGTCTGGCCGGGCACCGCCCGGGTGGAACGACTGCTCGCCGGGCTCGGCGCGATCCCGGGCGTACAGGTGGAGGGGATGTGGCGGGCGATGGGCGCGCCGAACAGCGGCGGTCAGGACGCCGAGCTGCTCGCCCAGGTCGCGGCCAACCCGCGGGACGGCGTCGGCACGCTGGTGGACGCCGTACCGGGGTTGCTGGCCGCCGACTGGGCCGCGGCCGCCGTCGTACCGGCGGACTGGGCGGCCCGCAGCGCCGCGCGGACCGGCGACGGCGACGGCGGGGGCGGCGAACCCAGAGTGGCGTACGCGAGTTGGCGCGCCCCCGACGCGGTACGACTGCCCGAGGTGACCCCGCTGCGGGCCCGCGCGCTGGACACGCCGGCCGGCGTGCACTACGCGGTCGCCCCGTTCGGCCGGGCCGGGCTGGTGCTGCTGGTGGCCCGCGGTACCGAGACCGAGGAACTGTCACCCGCCGCGTTCCACGTCACCGAGGTGGACCGGGTGGCCCAGTTGGTCCGCGCGGCCGCGGTCATCCTGGGTGACCGGCTCGACCTGGTCGGCGCTCCGCCGCTGAGCGCGACCCCCTGAACCACCCTCGCGGGTCGTGGGGCCCCGCAGGGTGCGGAACCGGTCCGGTCGGGCCGGGCGGAACACTACGGACTCCGCCCGTCCCGACCGGCTGGTAACGCCCGGGCGCCCGTCGGCGCCCCTTTCAGGCGTCCCGTCGGGCGCCTTCTTCGTCGTTGTGGCACAACCCACACGGGTGATCCCGACACGCACGGAAGCTGTGCGGTCACCGCAATCGCTCGGAAACAGCAGCCGGGGAGCCTGGGACAGGCGCAAGCTTGAGCCTGGGGAGAAGTGGAGGGCCCGAGATGGCACTCTGGCGGATCAGAGCGACGGTCGACGACCGGCCCGGATACCTGTCCGTGCTGACCGCGAGCCTCGCCCTGCGGAACGTCAACATCCTGAGCGTGCAGGTGCACACCACCGAGGCGGGCGCGGCGGACGACTTCCTGGTCGACGCGCCCGACTCGCTCGGCGCGGCGGAACTGGTCGCCGCCGTGGAACGCGGTCGGGGCCGCAACTGCTGGGTGGCCCGTAGCGAGGCGAAGGTCCTGGTCGACCAGCCCACCCGGGCGCTCGGCCTGGCGGCCCGGCTGGTCCGCGACCCGGACGCGCTCGGCGAGTCGCTGCGCGCCCTGCTCGGCGCGAGCGCGGTGACCTGGCGTCCCGTACCCGGGCCGCGACGCACCACCGAGGACCCGGCGGCGCCGGGCGGGCGCGGCTACGGCGAGCACACCATGTGGCTGCCCGACCCGAGCGGCGGGTCGTTCGAGGTGGCCCGGACCGAGCCGAGCTTCACGCCGGCCGAGTACGCCCGCGCGCAGGCGCTGGTCGAGGTCGCCGCGGCCGTCGGGCGACGGGTCGCCGAGCGGGTCACCCTGGTCCTGCCCGACGGCGCGGAACTGACCGTACGACCGGCCACCCGGGACGACGTGCCCGCGGTACGGGCGATGCACCGGCGCTGCTCGACGGCCAGCCGGTGGCACCGCTACCTGGATCGGGAGGTCCCGTCCGGGGAACGGCTGGCCCGGCTGCTCGATCCCGCCGACGGGGTCAGCCTGGTGGCGGTGGCCGGCGGCGTGGACGGCGCGCCGGCACACGTGGTGGCGCTGGCGAACCTGGTGGTCGAGGGCGACCTGGCCGAGGCGGCCATCCTGGTCGAGGACGCCTGGCAGCACCGCGGCCTGGGCGGCGCGCTGCTGCGCCGGTTGGCCGCGCACGCCGGCCGGACCGGCCACGCCGCGCTGGTCGTGCACACCGAGGCGGAGAACGCGGCCATGCTGCGGATCCTGCACCGCCTCGGCGCGGCCGGACCGTCCGAACCGGACGGCGGTCTGCTGACCGTTACGGTGCCGCTGACCCCGGTCACCCCACCCACCCAGCCCACCCCGCGCTGACCGGGAGCGGCGGTCCCCGCCGGACCGGGCGTGGTCCGTCGAGTTGGCGTGGGCTCTCGGGCCGAACGTGGCCGGGTCGGGTCGGCCCTGGGTGGCCTTGGGATGGCTTGGGTTGGGTCGGTGTGCCGTGGGCCGGGGGCGTCGGCCGGTACCTCGGCGGGTATCAGGACCGGTCCGTGCGATGGCGGGTTGTTTTCCTACCCAATCTCATGCGGGTGCTCGTTCGGCGGCAAGGGTCGGGAACGGCCCCGGGATCCAGCGGCATTTGTACCCGGATCCGTTCCCCGCATGGGCGAAATTTATCGTACTGGTGTTCTAATCTGGGTCCATGATGGCGGCGCTGGCGCGGGCGGACGAGCAGGTCTCGTCCTGTGTCGACGTTCCGGTGTGGGCGCTGTCCGAGGCCGACCTGGTGGGGTCGTTGGTGGCGGTGCATCGGCTGGAGCAACGGCTGGCCGCCGTGAAACTGGCACTGATCCGCGAGGTGGACGGTCGGGCACTCGGCGGTGGGCACGGCGCGTCGTCCACGGCGGTGTGGTTGCGCGACCGGCTGCGCGTCGACGTCCGCACCGCCCGCCGGACCGTCGCCCTGGCCTCGGCACTGGACGGGCTGCCGAACGTGGTGCGGGTGGCGCTGGGCCGGGGAGTGGTCGGGGTCGAGCAGTCGCAGGCGATCTGCGACGCCCTCGGCCAGCTGCCCGAGACGGTGGGCGCCGAGGTGGTCGACAAGGCCGCCCAGGCCCTGGTCGACGCCGCGGCGGACTTCGAGCCGGCCGTCCTGCGCCGGCTGGGCACCCGGATCCTCACCCACGTCGCCCCCGACGTCGCCGAGGAAGCCGAGCGGGTCGCCCTGGAACGGGCCGAGGCCCGGGCGTACGACCGCCGGCACTTCACCCTGTCGTCGCCGGACGCGTCCGGACAGGTGCGGGTGTCCGGCAGGTTGGACGTGGAGAGCGCCGCCGCGGTGCGTGCGGCCATCGATCCGCTGTGTGCGCCCACCGGTGTGGGAGACGACCGGTCGCCCGGACAACGGCGCGCCGACGCGCTCACCGAGGTCTGCCGCCTCGCCCTCGCCACGGCCGAGCTGCCGGACAACGGCGGCGATCGACCACAGATCGTCGTCACGGTCACCCTGGAGGCACTGCACCAGGCCCTCGCCGCAACCACCCTGGGTGCCAGCCTCGCCGCAACCACCCCTCGGCGGCCTGGCTCGGCACGGAGCCGCACCTCGACCGCCGATCGTGCCGCGGCTGCCTCGGGCGCCGGTCTTGCCTCGACCGCCGGGTCCGCCTCGGGCACCGGGTCCGCCACGACCGCCACGACCGCCGTGACCGCCGGGCCCGCCTCGGCCGCTGGATCCGTCGCTGCCGTGCTGGACACTGGCGAAGCCATCACAGCGGCGGCGGCGCGGCGGCTGGCCTGCGACGCGGGCATCGTGCCGGCTGTCCTGGACGGCGCGGGTCAGGTGCTCGACGTGGGTCGGCAACGGCGGTTGTTCAGCGGACCACTGCGCCGGGCGCTGGTGCTGCGCGACGGTGGGTGCGCGTTCCCCGGCTGTGACCGGCCGCCCCGCTGGACCGACGGGCACCATATCGTCCACTGGGCCGACGGTGGGGAGACCAGCCTGGCCAACGCGGTACTGCTGTGCCGCTACCACCACCGGGTCGTCCACCGCGGCGAGTGGCAGGTGCGGCTCGGGGCCGACGGACTGCCGGAGTTCCTGCCGCCGGCCTGGCTGGACCAGACCCGGCGACCCCGCCGAAACCGGTACCACCGACGATGCTGAGGCTCCTGGAGCGGCAGCACGTCGAACGGGGCGCCCGCCCACCGAACCACCACGCGACACCCCGGTGGTGGTGGAGCCGAATCGCGCCGTCCACGCCGAACGCTGCCTCCGCCGTGCGGGGTTCGCTCCCCGCCAGTTCTGGACGCGTTGACTCATTCGTCCGCGACGGACGAACCATCCCGGGGCCGGTGTTGCTCGAACCGGAACTCTCGGATGAAGCAGTCGCGCGGCTGACCGATCGCGAACAGCGCGCACTCCACCACCGACCGCGCGGTGAGCGGGCCGTCCGCCGCACGCGGCCCGTCCTGGACGAAGTCCGGCGGGAACAGCGAGATGACCCGGATCCCCTCGGGACGCAGCCGATGGGACAGGATCTCGGCGAACCCGGCCTGCGCGTGCTTGGCGGCGTAGTAGGCCGGATGGGCAGCGGACCGGTGATGCCCGACCTCGCCGCAGGCCGAGACCAGGTTGACGATGTCGGGCCGCGCCGATGCCCGGAGCAGCGGCAGCACATGTTTGGTGAGCAGCACCGTACCGGTGGCGGTTGCGCCGATCGTCGCGGCGATCGCGTCGTCGTCGACGCCGTCGAGGTCCGGCACGCTCAGGTACGCCGCCGCGTTGTTCACCAGGACGTCGACCCGGTCGGTGCGGGCCGCCAGCGACGCCGCGAAGCCACGGACGGAAACGTGATCCGCCAGATCGCACCGGAACGGCTCGGCGGTCCCGACGCCGCCCCGCGCGATCGCCTCGGCGGTGCGTTCGGCCGCCGCCGGGTCCCGGGCCGAGACGAACACGTGCGCTCCGCGTTCGGCGAGCGCCGTCGCCAGGGTACGACCGGTGTCCCGGCCCGCGCCGGTGACGACGACCCGTAGGCCGGTCAGATCACGCTCTTCTTCGACGATCATGAACGGACTACAACACATCAACCAGGGTTGAAGTCAACCGCGCCGGCGTGCCACCCCGGGGCGGGCGCGGCACGCCGAACAGCCGGTTGGAGGACGAGAGTGACGAGCTGCTCCCGTCCCGGGAGTCATTGTCCGTGGTGGACGGCCTCCACGTTGTGGCCGTCGGGGTCGCGCAGGAAGACGGCGTAGTAACCCGGGTGGTACTCGGGCCACTCGCGCGGCGCGTGCAGGACCTCGGTGCTGGCGGCCACGGCGGCGGCGTGGACGGCGTCGACGGACTGTCGGTCAGCGGCCCGGAAGGCGACGTGTGCCTCTCGGGTCTCACCGCCGACCGACGGGCTCAGCCAGAAGTCGGGCACGCCGTCGGGCCCGGCGAGGCCGACGACCAGCGACCCGTCGTGCGGGATGCGGACCGCCTCGCGCATCCCGATCGGCCCGAACGTACGCAGATAGAAGGCCAGCGACGCTTCGACGTCGGTGACCTGGATGCCGAGATGATCGCGACAACTCGCGCGGGGGCGGGTTTCGCCGGTGGCGAATTCTCTTGGCGGCGGGGGCGGGCGGTGGTGTCTCATGGCCGGATGGCGACCGGGACGGGCACCACACGCACAGGGGAGAGTCGGGCATGACGCTGGCGGTGGACGACTCGGGGACCGGTGGGCCGGTGGTGGTGTGCCTGCCGATGTTCGGCATGACGCGGGTCGCCACGGCCGTGGCCTTCGCGCCCGCGTTCGCCGGCACCGGCCTGCGGGAGGTGTATCCGGACCTGCCCGGTCACGGCGACAGTCCCGCCGTGTGCCCGGCCCGGTCGGTGGCGGTGCTGGAGACGGTGTGCGGGTGGCTCGACGGGTACGTCGACGGGCCGGTCCTGCTGGCCGGCGGGTCGTACGGCGGCTATCTGGCCGCCGGGATCGCCCGCCGGTACCCCGGACGCGTGGCCGGACTGCTCCTGGTCAACCCCGGGGTACGGATCGCCCCGAGCGACCGGACGCTGCCCGAGGACGCGCCACCGGAGGCGCCCGCGGGGTGGCTCGACGCGGCGCCGGCATCCCTGCGCGAGCACTTCGACGCGGCGCTGGGAAACCGTACGTCGGAGGTCGTCTCGACGGTGCTCGCGGCGTTGGACGCGGGCGGACCGGGCGACGAGGCGTTCCTGACCGAGCTGCGCGGCGGCGCGGGCTACCCGTTGCCCGACGAGGACGCCGAGGTGGGTCATCCCGGACCGGTCAGCGTGGTCGCCGGCCGGCAGGACGGGATCGTCGGCTACGTCGACCAGTTCCGCGCCATGGACCGTTATCCCCGCGGGACCTACACGGTCGTCGACTCCGCCGGGCACTACCTGCCGTACGAACAGCCGGCGCTGCTGCGCGCACTCACCCACGACTGGGTACGCCGGATCCGGGCCTGACCTGATGGCCCTGGCCCTCGCCGTGGCCGCGAGCGTCATCGGAGCGGTGAGCACCGCGGCCCCCGCGCACGCCGACGGCTGCGGCACGCCCTGGGTGACCAGTCGATCCGGGTCACCAGCGGGTTTCGCAGCACGGCGTGCAACAACGCGGCCGGTCACTCGGCGACCAGCCGGCATCTCTACGGCGACGCCGTCGATCTCGGCGTGAGCCCACACTCGCTGTGCACGTTGGCGCAGCGGGCCCGCTACCACGGCTTCAACGAGATCCTCGGTCCCGGTTACCCGGGCCACAGCGACCACACCCACGTGGCGAACAAGTCGAGCCGGTTCTGGTCGGCCAGCAACTGCGGCATCTGAGCCGCCGACCCGCCGGCCGGACCCCGATCGAACCGGGTCCGGCCGGCGGCCGCCGCCGGGCTCACCCGCCGTCCGGGGCGCGGCGCACGGCCAGCACGCCCGGCACCCGCCCGAGTTCCTCCGCCAGCGCCGGGAACGCGCCGGGGCAGGTCAGCCAGACGGTGAAGTACGCCGGCAGCGTCCCCGCCACCGCCCGGGGCACCGCCGCCCCGGCGCAGTACGTCGCCCGGAAGCCGGCCGAGGTCGGGTCGTCGGTGAACCGGAGACCGGTCGACGCGGTGAACCGTTCGACGGCCGCCCGCACCAGGCCGACCTGTTCCGAGGTGGAGTGCGCGGCGACGAACACCCGCGCGGTCCGGGTGAGCCCGCGGCGCCGTCTGGCCAAGCTCGCGGCGCTGCCCGCTTCACAAGGTGGCAACCGAGCCGCTACATTGTGGTTCATCCATGGAAGCGCTCCCAGCGCTGGTCATGTCGCCATCTCCGGGCACTCGCGTAACACGCCCGCAACGCCGTTGACAGGAGCTGCACGATGGTCCGTCCGGTCGGGTCGTACGGCCCGAGCCCCACCCCGCGTCCGGGAAGACGATCCTGGCGGCGGATCTCGCTCGCCGCGCTCGGCGCGTTCGCCCTGGCGGTCGGCCTGACCACCGCCGCCGCGGCCGTCCCGGCCGACGCCGCCGGCCAGACCCCGGCCACCGCCCCCGCCGGTACGACCGCCACCTTCAACTACGGCGAGGCGCTGCAGAAGTCGCTGTTCTTCTACGAGGCGCAGCGGTCCGGCAAACTGCCCGCCGGCAACCGGGTCTCCTGGCGCGGCGACTCCGCGCTCACCGACGGGGCCGGCACGGGCGTCGACCTCACCGGCGGCTGGTACGACGCGGGCGACCACGTGAAGTTCGGCTTCCCGATGGCGTTCAGCGCCACCATGCTGGCCTGGGGCGCGGTCGAGTACCGGGCCGGCTACGCGAACTCCGGCCAACTGCCGTACCTGCTGGACAGCCTGCGCTGGGTCAACGACTACTTCATCAAGGCACACCCCTCGGCGAACGTCCTCTACGGACAGGTCGGCAAGGGCGACGACGACCACAAGTGGTGGGGACCGGCCGAGGTGCTGCCGATGGCGCGGCCGGCGTACAAGATCGACGCGAGCTGTGGCGGATCGGACCTGGCCGGTGAGACGGCGGCCGCGCTGGCCGCCTCGTCGATGGTCTTCCGGCCCACCGACGCGGCCTACGCCGACAAGCTGCTCAGCCACGCCAAGCAGCTCTACAGCTTCGCCGACAGCGTGCGGAAGGTGTACAGCGACTGCATCACCGACGCGCAGGCGTTCTACAAGTCCTGGAGCGGCTACCAGGACGAGCTGGTCTGGGGCGCGATCTGGTTGCACCGGGCCACCGGCGACGCGAGCTACCTCGCCAAGGCCGAGAGCGAGTACGACAAGCTCGGCACCGAACCGCAGACCACCACCCGTTCCTACAAATGGACCCTGGCCTGGGACAACAAGCAGTTCGGGGCGTACGTGCTGCTGGCCAACCTGACCGGCAAGCAGAAGTACGTCGACGACGCGAACCGGTGGCTGGACTGGTGGACCGTCGGGGTGAACGGCGAGAAGGTGCGCTACTCGCCCGGCGGCGAGGCGGTGCTCGACTCGTGGGGCTCGCTGCGCTACGCCGCCAACACCGCGTTCGCCGCGCTGGTCTACGCCGACAAGACCACCGACGCGACCCGTAGGACGCGGTACCACGACTTCGCGGTCCGGCAGATCGGCTACGCGCTCGGCGACAATCCGCGCAAGTCCAGCTACCTGATCGGCTTCGGCGCCAACTCGCCGAAGAACCCGCACCACCGCACCGCGCACGGCTCCTGGTGGGACAACCAGACCGTACCCGCCGAGACCCGGCACGTCCTCTACGGTGCCCTGGTCGGCGGCCCGTCCTCGCCCGACGACGCGTACACCGACGAGCGGTCCAACTACGTGATGAACGAGGTGGCCACCGACTACAACGCCGGCTTCACCTCCGCCCTGGCCCGGCTGCAGACCGAGTACGGCGGCAGCCCGCTCGCCGGCTTCCCGACCGCCGAGAAACCGGACATGGACGAGCTGACCGTGGAGACCACGGTGATGCAGAACGAGACCCGGTCCACCGGACTGAAGGCGATCATCTACAACAAGTCGGCGTTCCCGGCCCGGGCGCTCACCCGTGCCAGCTTCCGCTACTACGTCACCGTGGACGGCTCGGCGGCGCCCGTGGTGACCCCCGGCTACACCCAGGGCTGCCCGTCGCCGAGCACCGCCACCCGGGTCTCCGGCAACCTCTGGTACGTGCAGGTGGACTGCACCGGCTACACCATCGCGCCGGCCGGGCAGTCGCAGCACCGGATGGAGGTGCAGTTCAAGGTCGGCGTCGCCGAGGGCGGCACGTGGAACCCGGCCGACGATCCGTCGTACCAGGCGGCCACCGGTCCGAACCGCAAGGTGCCGCTGTACGAGGCCGGGGTGAAGGTCTGGGGCGACGAGCCGACCGGCATCCCCACGCCCACCCCGACGGCGACCGGGTCGCCCACGCCGACCCCCACCGCCACGTCGAGCCCGACGCCGACCCCGACCCCCACCGTCACCCCGACGGGCGGGCCGACGCCGACGCCCGCCGGGCCCTGCCAGGTGACCTGGACCACCAGCGACTGGAGCAACGGGTTCACCGCGACGGTCACCATCCGGAACACCGGCGGCACCACGTTGACCAGCTGGAACCTGGCCTGGGCCTTCACCGCCGGCCAGCGGGTCACCCAGGCGTGGTCGGCGGAGGTCACCCAGAGCGGCTCGGCGGTCAACGCCCGCAACCTGTCCTACAACGGCACCCTGGCACCCGGCGCGTCGACCAGCTTCGGCTTCCAAGGTACGTCCAACGGCACCAATCCGAGGCCGGCGTCGTTCACGCTGAACGGCGTGGCCTGCACCACCGGTTGATCCACCGGTGGTCCGGCGGTGGGCCCGGTCGCGCCCGGGCCCACCGCCGTCCGCTCTCCACCGTCGGCGTTCACTGCTGCTGGTAGAGGCCCTTGACGTAGTCCGGGCCGTAGCGGCGCTCCAGATCGGCCAGGTCGGTGTCGGGCTGCACCATGTGGGTGAGCCGGGCCCGGGACGGCAGGGCGTCGTCGGCCGGCCAGGTCTCCGGCTGCCACAGCTTCGACCGCAGGAACGCCTTCGAGCAGTGGTAGAAGATCTGCTCGATGTCGACGACCACGGCGAACTGCGGCCGGTGGCCCTTCACCACCATCCGGTCGAAGAACGGCGCGTCCCGGACCAGCCGGGCCCGGCCGTTGATCCGCAGGGTGTCGTCCCGGCCGGGGATCAGGAAGATCAGCCCGACGTGCGGATTGTCCAGGATGTTGTGGAACCCGTCGGCCCGCTTGTTGCCGGGCCGCTCCGGGATGGCGATCGTGGCGTCGTCCAGGACCAGGGCGGAGCCGGGCGGGTCGCCCTTGGGGGAGACGTCGCAACTGCCGTCCGCTCCGGCGGTGGCGATCAGGCACATCGGCGAGGCGGCCAGCCACCGCCGGTCGGCCTCGTGCAACCGGGTCCGTTCCTTGGTGATCGCCAGCCGACTCGGCTGGCCGAGCAACTCCCGCAACTCCTCGTGCGACGTGACCTCGCGCGTCCCGTTCTCGGGTGATCCCGCCGGGTGTGATCCGGCCTCGACCGTTGTCATTCGGTCCACCTCCCCGTGTACTTGCTTCGGCGCGGTCGGTGCGGCGTCGGCGGCGCGGACCGTGCCCGACATCGAGGATACGGACTCCACCGCGAACTGGTGTCCCGCAGTCCTGCCGCGGCCACCCGGCTGTCGGCGGGGTGCGCCGCGGTCCGGGGTGCGCCGCTCAGCCGGTCAGCGGCAGGGTGGTGGCGATCGGCCAGCCGAGCAGCACGGCACCGACCAACGCCACCAACCAGGCCGGGGCGGCCAGCCGGTCCAGCACCAGCGCCCAGCCGAACTGCCACGCCAGCAGCCCTCCGAACAGCGGCACGACCAGCAGGACGAAGCCGGGCGCCACACCGGCCAGGGCCGCCACCGCGAGCATCAGCACCGCCACGGCGTACGGCACCGCGCGCAGCGGTCCGCCGCCGGTGAGCAGTTCCACGCCGAGCATGAACAGCCAGCAGGCCGCCACGACCAGCGGCAGCAGCCACCACCGGGCGCCCGTCGGCACGGCCCGGATGAAGCCGAGGGAGAGCGGTACGGCGACCGCCGCGGCGGCGTACCCGGTCAGCAGCACCCCCGCGAACGCCGGCCGGACCGGTCGGCGCCGGGAACGGTCGGTGTGCGGCGCGGGTCGGCCGTGCAGCAGGCGGGCGGCGGTGGCCAGCAGCAGGCCGGTGACGGTGAGGAACCCGGCGACGTAGCCGCCGACGGCCAGCGGCAGCCGGTCGAACGGCAGCAACCGGGCCAGCATCACGCCGAGCAGCGCCGCCGCGCCCGCCACGCACAACGCGACCGGCCCCCGCCACCGTCGCGCCAGGGCCCGCCAGAAGTCCGCCCCGGGCAGGCCGACGACGTCCGGGTTACCCACCAGGGCCGGCGCCGGGACGCGACCCCGGTAGGCCCGGTCGGCCCGCTCCGCGCCGTCGACTCGTTCGGTTGCGCCGCGTGCTGCCGCGGGGCCGGACCGCTCGGCGGTGTCGGTTCGGTGCGGTCTCCGGCCGAGCAGCGCCAGGGTGAGGGGGTGGAAGAGGAGGAGGAAGCCGAGCAGCAGCAGGCCGGCCGGCAGCAGGTAGCCCAGTGGTCGGGCGGTCCGGTCGCCGGCCACCGGCGGCGGCGTCAGCGCGGTGTCCAACCAGGACACCGTCTCGGCGTGGGCCCGGGCGGCGAACAGGATCGAGATGTGTTCCACGCCCGGTACGACGACCGCCCTGCGGTCGGCGGTCGTGCCGGCCCGGCGTACCGCCTCGTCGGCCGCCTGCCGGAACCCGGCGAACTCCAGACCACCGTAGAGCAGCAGCAACGACCGGGGCCGGTCCGTACCGGTCGGCAGCCCGCCGGCGTCCGGCAACGAGAGCGCCACCGTGGCCCGGATGTCCGGATGCGCGACCGCGTAGGCGGTGACCGCGCCCGCGCCCATCGAGTGTCCCACCAGGCCGATCCGCCCGGGGTCCACGCCCGGCCGGGAGCGCAGGTAGCGGACCGCCGTGTCCAGGTCGGCGGCGAGCCGTGCCGCCCCGGCGTCGCCGTCACCACCGCCGCCGGGCAGCGCCGCCGGGTTGCGGCCGTGCCCGGCGAAGTCCAGCAGCAGGACGACGTACCCGCGCCGGGCCAGCGTGTCGGCGATCGGGGTCATCAACCGACCCGACCCGGCGAAGCCGTGCGCCACGACCACACCGGGTCGCGGTCCGGTCCCGGTCCCGGCGCGGACCTCGGTCACCGGGACCGCGTCGACGACGGCCGACCGGTGCCGCAACCCGTCGCCGGCCCGGACCAGGCCGACCGCGCCGAGCGCCGCGGCGAGCAGGGCCAGCGCGGCGACCATCGCGGGACCGGTCCGTCGGGCGGTGCTGGGTTCCCGGCTACGCATGGCATCACCCTAGTGCCGCGAATCGACGGCCGAAGATCCGTCCGGCGGTGCCGCCCGGGCGGCCGGGAGGTCGCCGGCGGGACCGGCCGGCCGTCAGCTCGTCGCCGACCGGGCGTAGACCGGCATCTTCGAGCCGATCGCCGATCGCCGACCGGCGCGCCGACGCTATCTGATCCTCATCGCGCAGACGAAATCGCAAAGTTTACTCAAGGATGCCCGGGCAACGGCCGGACTGCCCGGCGCATTTGCAAGAGTGTTGCCACCGAACAGGGCAACTCCGATAGGGGCGTTTGATGGATAGGCACTGGAAAAGAATCGGGTCCGTGTTGGTCGCGCTCGTCATGGGTACGATTTTCGCGGGCGTTTCCGAGGCCCCGGCGGCCGCGGCCACCCTCTACTACAAGGTCGGCACACACGTCAGCAAGGACACCGTCTTCGCCTCACCCAGCAACCTGCACTGCTTCGCCCCCGCAGGGCACGGCGCCACCATGTGCGTACGCTATGACAAGCGCGTCATTTACGTCCGCAGCGACGCCAAGAACGGCTATTTCAAGCTTGGCCAGGTCTCGGCCGCCGGTCGCATCTACCTGTGCCAGAACAACTACAAGAACTCGTCCGGCCAGAACACCTGGGTGGCCTGCCAGTGGAACTGGCCGAAGCCGAGCGGCCGGTGCTACGTGCCGCGTACCGGGCACGGGCAGGCGGACTGGTACGAGTTGAGCTTCGGTGGCCCGCTCAAGTGCTACTAGGTAATCCGCGGAATGGGGTTCCGGCACGTGCCGGAACCCCATTCTCAGGCTCGATCCGCCGACGTGTTGATGGGCAGTTGGCCGGTGCGGAGGATGGCGCCGGTCAGGAGCGCAGCTCGCCGTGTTGGACGCAGACCGCGGTCCAGCCGGTCGGAACGACCTGCACCTTCATCCGGCGCCGGCAGTCCGGGCAGAACCGGGGCGGTTCGAGTTGCCGGGCCGCCCCGCAGGCATCGTGCGGACCGGCGGCGGCCGGCTCGCCGCACCGGTCGCACCAGGGTGGTCCGTCGGTGCCGGCCGGTCCGGCGGTTCGCGGTAGGGGTGCGGACACCGTGCCTCCCGAATGGCTCGAATCGTCGTCTGCCGGCGTCCCGGTAGGTCGACGGCGGGACCGGCCGGCCCTCAGTCAGATCGTCGCCGACAGGGCCTTGACCGGCATCTTCAGGTCGTCGAGCAGGTCCAGGTCGGCGGTGGCCGGCCGGCCCAGCGTGGTCAGGTAGTTGCCGACGATGACCGCGTTGATGCCGCCGAGCAGGCCGTCCCGGGTGCCCAGGTCGCCGAGGGTGATCTCCCGACCGCCGGCGTACCGCAGGATGGTGCGCGGCATGGCCAGCCGGAACGCGACGATGGCCCGCAGCGCGTCCTTTCCGTCGACCACCGGCCGGTCGGCGAACGGGGTGCCCGGCCGGGGATTGAGGAAGTTCAGCGGCACCTCGTGCGGGTCCAGCGCGGCGAGTTGGGCGGCGAACTCGGCCCGCTGCTCGACGCTCTCGCCGAGGCCCAGGATGCCGCCGCAGCAGACCTCCATGCCCGACTCGCGGACCATCCGCAGGGTTTCCCAGCGCTCCTCGAACGAGTGCGTGGTGACCACGTTCGGGAAGTACGACCGGCAGGTCTCCAGGTTGTGGTTGTACCGGTGCACACCCATCTCGACCAGCTCGTCCACCTGCGCCTGCGTCAGCATGCCCAGCGACGCGGCGACCTGGATGTCCACCTCCGCCTTGATCGCGGCGACCCCGTCGCGCATCTGCCGCATCAGCCGCTCGTCCGGTCCGCGTACCGCGGCCACGATGCAGAACTCGGTGGCCCCCGTCGCGGCGGTCTGCTTCGCCGCCTCCACCAGCGACGGGATGTCCAACCAGACCGACCGGACGGGCGAGGTGAACAGCCCGGACTGCGAGCAGAAGTGGCAGTCCTCGGGGCAGCCGCCGGTCTTCAGCGAGACGATCCCCTCCACCTCGACCTCCGGCCCGCACCAGCGCAGCCGTACCTCGTGCGCGAGTTGCAGGGCCTCCGGCAGGTGCTCGTCGGGCAGCCGCAGGACCGCCAGCACGCCGGTCTCGTCGAGGCCGACGCCGGCACCCAGCACCTGCTCACGGGCCTGGTCAAGGATTTCTGGCATGGCACGTACCCTACTAGGCGTCCCGGCCCGGATCCGAGCACGGAGGGAGCGCGCGTGGTGGGCGACTGGCTGACGGCACTGGACCGGCGTGCCCGACTGCGCGCCAAGGCGGGGCTCACCCGGACGCTGCGGCCCCGCGCCGCCGAGGACCGGGTGATCGACCTGGCCGGCAACGACTACCTGGGGCTGGCCCGGCACCCCGAGGTCACCGCCGCCGCCGCCGCGGCCCTGCCCGGGTACGGGTTGGGCGCGACCGGCTCCCGGCTGGTGCGTGGCTCCACCGACCTG
The DNA here is from genome assembly GCF_042650605.1 of Micromonospora zhanjiangensis. Taxonomy (NCBI): domain Bacteria; kingdom Bacillati; phylum Actinomycetota; class Actinomycetes; order Micromonosporales; family Micromonosporaceae; genus Micromonospora; species Micromonospora zhanjiangensis. The sequence goes on from NZ_JBHSBN010000002.1 coordinate 532,562, forward strand.
CACGCCGCGCTGGAGGAGACGCTCGCCGACTGGCTGGGTGTCCGCCGGGCACTGGTCTACTCGTCCGGCTATCTGGCCAACCTCGGTGCGATCCGGGGGCTGGTCGGGCCGCGTACGCTGCTCGTCTCCGACGCGCACAACCACGCCTCGCTGATCGACGGGTGCCGGCTCTCCGGTGCCGAGACGGTGGTCACCCCGCACGCCGACGTGACCGCCGTACGGGCGGCGCTGGCCGCCGCGCCGGGCCGGCCGGCGGTGGTGGTCACCGAGTCGGTCTTCTCGGTCGACGGTGACCTGGCGCCGCTGGCCGACCTGCACGCGGTGGCCCGGGAGCACGGCGCGCTGCTGCTGGTCGACGACGCGCACGCGCTGGGCGTACTCGGTCCGACCGGCGCCGGTGGGGTGGCCGCGGCCGGGCTGGCCGGCGAGCCGGACGTGGTGGTCACCGCCACCCTGTCCAAGGCGCTGGGCGGGGCCGGCGGACTGGTCGCCGGGCCGGCCGAACTGGTCCGGCACCTGGTCGAGACCGGACGTACCTTCATCTTCGACACCGCGCTGCCGCCGGCGGTGGCGGCCGGGGTGCTCGCCGCGGCCGGGCTGGCCCGGTCCGGCGACCGGCTGCGCGCCGAACTGGCGGACCGGACCGCCGCCGTGGTACGCCGGTTCGGTGCGGCCGGACTCGGGGTGTCGACGCCGGACGCGGCGGTGGTCTCGGTGACCGCGCCGGGTCCGGAGACCGCGCTGGCCTGGGCCGCCGACTGTCTGGACCGGGGCGTCGCGGTCGGGTGCTTCCGCCCGCCGTCGACGCCGGACAACCGGTCCCGGCTCCGGCTGACCGTCAACGCCGGGGTGCCCCGCGCCGACTTCGACCGGGCCCTCGGAACCGTCCTGGAGTGTGCGCCATGAGTGTGGAGAGCGAGCGGGTGTCCGCGGTCGTCACGGCGACCGTCGATGAGGTCGGGGACGGCGTCGACGAGGTGACCGCCGTCGACGGGGTCCGGGCCGCGCCGGCGGACCGCGGGGCCTGGCGGGGACCGGTGCTGGTGACCGGGACCGACACCGACGTCGGCAAGACGGTGGCGACCGCCGCGGTGGCCGCCGCGGCGCAGGCCGCCGGGCTGCGGGTGGCGGTGGTCAAACCGGGGCAGACCGGCGTGGCCGACGGTCGGCCGACCGACATCGACGTGGTCACCCGGCTGTCCGCACCCACCACCACCCGGACCCTGGCCAGCTTCCCCGACCCGCTGGCGCCGCTGGCGGCGGCCCGGGTGGCGGCGTTGGAACCGCTGGAGCTGTACGCGGTCGCCGACGCGATCCGGGCCGAGGCGCGCGACCACGACCTGGTGCTCATCGAGGGAGCCGGCGGACTGCTCGTCCCGATGGGGCTGCGCCCGTCCGGCGAGCCGTGGACGGTGGCCGATCTCGCGGTGTCCCTCGGCGCGCCGGCCGTCGTGGTGGCCCGGGCCGGACTGGGCACCCTGAACCACATCGCGCTCACCCTGGAGGCGCTGGACCGGCGCGCGGTGCCGGCCGGGGTGGTCCTCGGGGCCTGGCCCACCGAGCCGGAACTGGTGCACTGGGCCAATCTCACCGACCTGGTGCCCAACCTGGTCGGCGTGGTGCCGGACGGGGCCGGCGGGATGGATCCGGGGGTGTTCCAACGCTCGGCCACCGGCTGGCTCACCCCCGCCCTGTACGGCGTGCTCGACGACTGGCGGGCCTGGGCCGAGGACGTGCACTGAGCCGTACCGGCGGCACCCGACTTTCGTCGGTAACGGTCCGGCCCGACCGTCGGTAGCCTGACCGCCGTGCCAGCCGCGATCGTCCCGGCCGACCCGGGTGCCCGGACAGGGGCCACCCCGGCCGACCACCCCGACCGTCCACCGCGCCGGTGGGTGTTGCGGGACGGGCTGCTCTGGACCGTCCTGGCGGCTCCCGTCGCGTACGGTCGGTCGGGTCCGCCGTGGCAGCCGGTCTCCGTCGTGCTGTTGGTCGGGCTGCTGTCGCTGCTCGCGGCGGCGGTGGTCGGCAGCCGCCGGTGGCCGCTGGCCGGGCTGGTACTGGTGCTGCTGGGCACCTGGTTCGACGGCAACGTCGTTTTCGCCGTCCCGGTGCTCAGCTATCTGGTCGGGCTGCGGCTGACCCGGGCGCGGCCGGCGGTGTCGGTCTTCGCCCTGGTCGCGGCCGCCGGTACGGTGCTCAACCTGGCGCTGGTGGGCGCCAGCCTGGCCACCTGGTACCTGGCCGCGACGATCCTGCTGTTCGGTGGCGTGTTCCCGTGGCTGGTCGGGCGCTACCGGCGGCAGCGGTGGGACCTGGTGCTGGCCGGCTGGCGGCAGGCCGAGGCGTTGGAACGCGAGCGGCGCGGCGCCGACGAACGGGTCCGGCTGCGCGAGCGGGCTCGGATCGCCCGGGACATGCACGACTCGCTGGGGCACGAACTGAGCCTTATCGCGTTGCGCGCCGGCGCGTTGGAGATGGCCGCCGACCTGGATCCCCGGCACCGGGCCGCGGCGACCGAACTGCGCGTCAGCGTGGCAGCCGCCACCGAACGGCTCCGGGAGATCATCGGCGTGCTCCGGGAGACCCCCGAACCGGCGCCCACCCGACCGGTCGCCGGTACGGTGGCCGACCTCGTGGCCGGCGCCCGGGACGCCGGCGTGACCGTCGACCTGTGGTTCGACGGTCACCCGGACACGGACGTACGGCCGCCGGTGGCGGCCCCGGAACATCGCGCGGTGGTCCCCGAGCCGCCGGCAGCGGACCAACCGCCGGTCGTGGATCCGGTGGCCGGGTTGCCGCCGCTGGTGGCTGGGGCGGTGCACCGGGTGGTACGGGAGGGCCTGACCAACGCGGCCCGGTACGCCCCGGGCGCGGCGGTCACCGTGACGGTGACCCGGGTGGGCGGGGAACTCGAGGTGGACGTGACCAACGCCGCGCCGCCGCCGGGCGCGCCGGCCGGGCCGCTGTCCACCGGGTCCGGCCTGATCGCCCTGCGGGAAGGGATCGGCCTGCTCGGTGGTGCGCTGCACGCCGGACCACGTCACGACGGCGGCTTCGCGGTGACCGCCCGCCTGCCGGTAGCCGCCGCGGCACCGGCGGCTGGGGAGGCACCCGTCGACCCGGCCCTGGTCGGCGCTCCGGTCGGCGCCCCGGTCGCCGTGCCGGAAGCGGTCGGCGGCCCGGACGCGATGGTCGGCCCGCTGGGTGGTGGGGCCGCCGACCGGTTGCGCGACGCGCGGCGGCGGGTCCGGCACAGCCTGCTGGTAGCGGTGACCGCGCCGGCGGTGCTGGCCGGTGTGCTCTCGCTGGTCTACTACCCGGCCGCCACCGTCGACGCGGTGCTGGACCGCCCGGCGTACGACGGGATGCGCATCGGCCAGCCCCGGTCCGAGTTGACCGGGCTGCCGCGCCGGCAGGTCGACGAACCGTCGCCCGCGCCGCCGGTGCCGGCGGGAGCCCGCTGCGAGTACTACACCGACGGGAACTTCCCGCTGGCCCGGCCGACCTACCGGTTGTGCTTCGAGACCGGCCGGCTGGTGGCCAAGGACATACTGAACGAGGACGAGGAGCAACCGTGACGATCCCGGTCCTGGTGGCCGACGACGAGATGATGATCCGGGCCGGGGTGCGGGCCATCCTGGCCAGCGACCCGGAGATCGAGGTGGTGGCCGAGGCGGCCGACGGTCGGGCCGCGGTCGACCTGGCCCGGGCGCACCGCCCACGGGTGGCGCTGCTGGACATCCGGATGCCGCGACTGGACGGGCTGACCGCCGCCGCCGAGATCCGCCGGCTGGTGCCGGAGACGGCGGTGCTGATGCTGACGACCTTCGGCGAGGACGACTACATCGGCCGGGCGCTCGGCGACGGGGTGAGCGGATTCCTGCTGAAGTCCGGCGATCCGCGCGAACTCGTCGCCGGGATCCGGGCCGCCGCGTCCGGCGCGGCCTACCTGTCACCCCCGGTGGCCCGACGGGTGATCGACCTGAACGGCGGGCGGATGGCCCGCCGCCCGGCGGCCCGGCTGCGTACCGCCGGGCTCACCGAGCGGGAGCGCGAGGTGCTCGCCCTGGTCGGGGCGGGGCTGTCCAACGCCGAGATCGCCGCCCGGCTGTTCCTCGTCGAGGGCACCGTGAAGAGCTACCTGAGCAGCATCTTCGTCCGGCTGGAGGTACGTAACCGGGTACAGGCCGCGATCGTCGCCCACGAGGCCGGCCTGGTCCCCGGGGCGTGAAGCCGGGAGCGGGCCCGCGTCACGACGAAGGCCCGCTCCCGCTGGTGCTCAGTCGGTGTGGAAAACGACCTCGGGGTAGGCCGCGGCCGGGCCGTCCAGCAGCGGGGCGGGACGGCCGCGCAGGTGCCGATCGAGGAAGGCGGCCAGGTACTCCCGGGTGATCAGCAACTGCCGGTCGGCCGGGATGGCGCCCGGGTCGAGGCCGAGCTGGGCACCGAGCACCGGGCGGTCGGTGAACGACATGTGCCCGCTGCCGGTGACGGTCAGCCACCGCTTCCACCCGGTCAGACCGGCCAGGTCGCGGACCCAACTGGGGTCGTCGGGACGCTGCGAGCCGACCAGCAGGACCGGCTTGGCGATCGGCCCGACCGGCACGAACAGGGTGCCGTCCAGGTCGGCGGCGGCGGCCACCCGGGCGTCGGTGCCGAGGGTGCGCACCGCCGACGCGCCGCCGATCGAGTGGCCGGCCAGGGCGATCCGGCCGCGGTCCAGGAACCGGGCACCGGGCCAGGCCGGCCGCCGCCCGGTCAGCCGGTCCAGCACGAACGACAGGTCGGCCCGCCGGCCCTCCACCACCGCGGCCGCCGTACCGTCGGACCACTTGTCGCAGGCCAGGCAGTCGGCCACCCGACCGTCGGGGAACTGCACCCCGCGCGCCTCGTACGGGTGGTCCACCCCGGCCACCAGGTAGCCCCGGCTGGCCAGGTCCTCGGCCAGCCCGGTCAGCGACTCCCGGCTCAGGCTGAAGCCGGGGGAGAGGACCACCAGCGGCCAGCCGCGCGCCGTGGGTCGTACCGGGGCGTCCCGGCGGGCGTTGGTGCGTACCGTGGTGAGCAGGTCCGGCGGGACCGGCAGACCCTCCGCGGCGACGATCCGCGCGGACACGGCGGCCGTGGTGTAGGGCGCGGCCGGGCCGGAACCCGGCAGCGCCGGGTACCACAGCGACACCATCAGCTCCCGGCGCCGCTCGGGCCGCCACGGGTCGGGCCGGTCGTCGTCGGTCAGGTGCAGCCAGGTGGTGCCCACCGGGTACCGCCCGGTCGGCGCCGGCAGCGACAACCCGGCCGGCGCGGGGGTCGGGGCGCCGACCGGCGCCGCCACCCGGTCGGTGGCCGCGCGCGCCGGCTGTCGTCCGGCCGCCACCGCGCCGCCGGACACCAGCACCGCCAACAACACCGCGAGTACGCGGGATGACGTGAACACGATTGTTCGCCTCCCTGAGGATCCGTCGTCATGTCACCGTGACGGTAGGGATCCGGCCGGGTGCGGCACCTGAGGCGAAAGCGGTGGAAGCGTACTGACTTTCGTCAGGCTGCGGCGCGGGCGGGCGTGGCCGCGCGCAGGACGAAGGCGTCCGGCATCCGGAACGACAGGTTGTCCGGGCACCACGGTGGCCGGACCACGGTCGTGCCGGGCAGCAGCGGCGCCGCCTCGGCCGCCACCACCGCGGCCTCCATCCGGGACAGTTGGGCGCCGACGCAGCGGTGCGCGCCGGCCCCGAAGGCGAGGTGTCGCCGCGAGCCGCGCTGGCCGGGCCGGAAACCGTCCGGGTCGGCGACCACGGCCGGATCGCGGCCGGCCCGGGCCAGCCAGAGCATCACGCTCGTGCCGGCCGGCACCGGCACGCCGCCGAGCACGCCGTCCCGGGCGGCGGTCCGGCGCCAGGTGACGATCGGCGGTTCCAGCCGCAGCCCCTCCTCGACCACGTCGTCCACCGACACCGTGCCGTCGGCCAGCGCGGCCAGCGTCGCGGCCTCGCCGTGCAACCGGTGCAGCAGCAGGGTGAGGAACTGCGAGGTGGTCTCCTGGCCGGCCACCAGCAGGAAGAACAGCGCACCGACCAGCACGTCGGGCGGGTGCCCGGCGGCCCGCAGTTCGGCGGTCAGACCCGCGCCGGTGGCGGTGAACTCCCGCAGTACGCGGTGGAACCGACCGACCGTGTCGGCCAGTTCCCGCTGCCGGTCGGCGTCCACCGGTGCCCAGAACAGCTCCAGTGCCGACCGGGCGAACCGCTTGACCGCGTCGACCCCGGCGGGCGGCAGGTCGACCAGCCGGGCCAGGACCAGCAGCGGCAGGTCGGCGGCGAGGTCGGCGTACAGGTCCACCTCCCGACCGGCGCGCAGCGTCGCGCGCAGCCCGGCCACCCGGTCCCGTACCAGGGCGGTGAGCCACGGTCGTTGCTCGGCCACCCGGTGCGGGTGCAGGGCCGCGGCGACGATCGACCGGATGCCCGGGTGGCTCGGGCCGCCGTTGTTGGCCAGCGTCGGTGGCAACCGGAAACCGTGCCGGGCGAGGATCCGCAGCGCGGCGACCGGGATCGGGGTGACCGCGTCCAGCGCGTTGTCCGGACGCCAGGCGTCCGGGTCGCCGAGCACCTGCCGGACCAGGGCGTGCCGGGTCACCACCAGATGCCGGACGCCGACCTGGTCGCGCACCGGTACGACGTCCGGCCAGGACCGCTCGACCGGCCCCTGCCAACTGCGGAACAACACCTGCGGAACGTTATGCCGTCGACCGGTCCCGATCGGCACGGGGCGGCTGCGCGCGGGGCGGCTTCAGCTCCCACACGGTGGTGCGCTTGACGGTTACGCTCTCCAGCGTCTCCGGCACCGGCACGTCGTACGCGCGCAGCGGGTGGAACCGGTCACGCGGCAGGTACGCCCGGTCCGGGTCACCGACCAGCACCCGCGCCCCGGCCCGGGCACCGCGCAGCAGGAACCGGAGCACCCGGTTCGCCATCTCCCCGCTGTAGAAGACGTCCCCGGCGAGCACCACCTCGGCGGCACCCGGGTCGCCGTCCAGGATGTCGCCCAGGGTCGCCTCGACCACCGCCGAGTTGGCGGCGGCGTTCAGGCCGATCGCGCTGACCGCCCGGGGGTCGACCTCGACGGCGCGTACCTCGGCGGCGCCGGCCCGGACGGCGGCGATCGCCACCAGGCCGGAGCCGGCGGCGAGGTCGAGCACCCGGCGTCCGGCGACCACCTCCGGGTGGTCGAGCAGGTAGCGTGCCAGGGCCTGGCCACCGGCCCAGGCGAAGGCCCAGAACGGCGGCGGCTGTTCGCTGCGGTACTCGCCCTCGGTCAGCTCCCACAGGCCGATCGCGTCGTCGGCCTGGTGCAGTCGGATCTCCGGGACGAACGGCACCGGCGCCAGCCGGGCGTGCAGGCGGACGAAGGCCGCCGAGGTTTCGGACACGTCGCGATTCTGCCCGGTTATTCACACCGGCGTGTCGCGGAGCGGCGGTTACCGGTTCACCACCCTGGGTGAAAGGGCACCCGATCATTGTCGCTGGGTGCGGAGAAAGCACCCTTCCACCCGTTCCGGTGCGGCCATAGCGTTGTGGGTGTTTGTCAATCGGGTGGTGAACGGGGGCGTGATGAGGGCGTGGCGGGTACCGGTACGGCTCGGCGCCGTGCTGATCTGCCTGACCGGTTACGGACTGCTCGCCGCCGCGCCGGCGGTGGCGGCGCCCGGCTTCGACACGGCGCTCACCGAGTTGCCGGGCCGGTTCACGCCCGGCGACCGGCCCGCCACCGTGACGGCGGTGGTGAGCAAGCAGTCCGGCAACGCCAACGACTGTCTCAAGGTCCGCTGGTCGATGGTGGTCCGGGTGGAGGGCCTGCGGTTGGACCAGGTCGGCGTCGACCGGATCGAGGACAGCGGTTCCTTCCCGTTCGAGGTCCGGATTGAGGGGGACGCCGCGCGCCTCACCGACCGGCAGTTCGACCCGGGAACGCTGTGCCGCAACCAGACGGTCACGGCGCGTTACCAGATTGCGGTCGCCAAGGAGGTGACCGACGGCAAGATCACTCTGGAGGTCCAGGCGCTCGACGAACGGTCCCGGGTGCTCGCCCGGCAGAGTGCCAGCCGTGAGGTGATCAGCGAGCGGGCCCAGCCGCCGGCGGCCACGGCCGCTCCGTCCGCCGCGCCGAGCCCCACCGAGTCGGTCGAACCGGCGCCCACCGAGGAACCGAGCGCCGAGGCCACCGTCGGCCCGGCCGCCGGCACCGGCGGCGGTACCGGACGCGCCGACCGGGCGTCGGCCAGCGGCGGGATCGGTGCGGTGCAGATCGCCTTCCTGATCGGTGGCCTGCTGGTCTTCCTCGGCGCCGGCCTGCTGCTCCGGCTGCGCCGGTTGGTCAAGCCGGTGGACGAGGTCGCGGCGGTCGCCGCCGGTGCGCCGCCGAGCTGGATGCAGGCCCCACCCCGCCGCGGGCGGCGCGGGACGGCGCGGATGCGCCGCTGACCCGGGTACGCCGGCCGCCACTCCCCGGCGTCGCGGTGGACAGCATCGGTATCCCGCGTCCGTCAACTTTACAAAAGATCTCTTCTTGTAAATCGCGCGGTGGGGTGCCACAGTCGGTCCGAAGGCGACCGACGGGAGGCCCACGATGGCTGTCAGCACCGAACCGGCGGCCGGCGCCGCGCCCTGGCGGGACGCCCGCAAACCCCTCTGGCCGCTCGCCCTGGTCGTGCCGGTCCTACCGTTCGTGGGATACCTGGTCTGGCGTGCCGGGGGTGGGGCGGTGGGTTGGTTCCTCACCCCGGCCCTGGTCTTCGTCCTGATCCCCGTCGTCGACCTGCTGATCGGCGAGGACCGGCGCAACCCGCCCGACGAGGCGGTGCCCCGGTTGCAGCGGGACGGCTACTACCGGTGGCTGACCTACCTCTACCTGCCGGCGCAGTACGCCGCGCTGATCGTCTGCTGCGCGGTCTGGGCGTCCGGTGACGTCGGTGCGCTCGACCGGGTCGGCCTCGTCGCCACCGTGGGGGTGGTGAACGGCATCGCCATCAACACCGCGCACGAACTGGGCCACAAACGGGAGCGGGCCGAGCGGTGGCTGTCCAAGGTGGCCCTGGCACCGACCGGCTACGGGCACTTCTACGTCGAGCACAACCGGGGCCACCACACCCGGGTCGCCACGCCCGAGGACCCGGCCAGTGCCCGACTCGGCGAGACGTACTGGGGATTCTGGCCGCGTACGGTGCTGGGCAGCCTGCGGTCGGCCTGGCGGTTGGAGACCGGCCGGTTCCGCATCCGCGGCCGCACGCCCTGGACCTGGCGCAACGACATCCTCAACGCCTGGTCGATGACGCTTGTGTTGTCCGTCGCGCTGGTGGGTGTCTTCGGGCCGGGCGTACTGCCGTTCCTGCTGGCCCAGGCGGTGGTCGGCTTCTCCCTGCTGGAGGTGGTCAACTACCTGGAGCACTACGGGCTGGCCCGGCAACGCACCGCAGCCGGTCGCTACGAGAAGGTCGACCCGAGGCACAGCTGGAACAGCGACCGCACGGTCACCAACGTCTTCCTGTTCCAACTGCAGCGGCACAGCGACCACCACGCCAATCCGCTGCGGCGCTACCAGGCCCTGCGCACCTTCGACGTCTCGCCGCAACTGCCGGCCGGGTACGCGACAATGGTGCTGGTCGCGTTGGTCCCGCCGCTGTGGCGGCGGATCATGGACCACCGGGTGCTCGCCCATTACGGCGGCGACCCGGCCCTGGCCAACGTCCATCCGCCGGCCCGCGACCGCCGGTCAGCCCGCCGCCCGGACTGAGGCCGTGGCCCGGGCCGGAGCGGTCGCGCCGGCCGGGGCCGCGGCCCGCGGCGGCCGCCAGCCCGGGTCGCGGCCGAACGAGGCGATCAGCCGGTCCTGCTCCCCGGCCCCCGCCGGTACGTCGATCCCGGGCCGGATCAGGTTGCCCTCCTGGTAGAGGCGCATCCGGTCGACGAACCAGCAACTCGCCTCGTGCACCACCTCGGCGTCCAGCCGCGGATCGGCGCGGATCGCCACCGCCAGGTCCCAGGCGTGCACCAGGTGCTCGGTCATCAGCTGCCGCAGGTACTCGACGGCCGGGGTCGGGCCCGCCGACAGCCGCACCGTACGGTCCAGCGCGCCGGGTTCGCTCATTGCCAGGTCGGCCGCCGCGGCGGCGGCCAGCGCGGCGCCGGCCGGATCCGACCCGACCAGATCACCGTCCAGCTCGTCGCCGACCTCCTCGATGGTGGCGCCGGCGATGAGTCGCGCGGTCCACCGGTCCTCGCTGACCACGTGGCTGATCAGGTCGTAGACGGACCAATCGGTGCACGGGGTCGGCGCCGACCAGAGGTCGGAACTGACCTGGGTGGCGCGTGCGGTGAACTCGTTGAGACTGCGGCGGTAGAGCTCCAGCGGATCCATAAGCCCGATTGTGAGGCATTTGTAACGTTCTGGGGGCGGTTTTGGCGGGGTGCTCGGCTTCGGGGTCCGGCTGCGCCGGCCGGATCAGTCCAGCTGGTCGGGGGTCAGGCCGACCTCCCGGGCGGTGGCCAGGCGTACCCATTCGGTGAGCTGGCGGCGGGTGATCACCCGGTCGTGCACCGCCACCTGGACCGCCAACCCGTCCATCAGGGCATTGATCCGCCAGGCGGCGCCGGCCGGGTCCGCGCAGGTGAAGGTCCCGTCGAGGACGCCGGCCGCGATGATGGTGGTCAGATCCTGCTTCCAGCGCAGGTCCAACCGCCGGGACACCTTTTCCAGCTCCGGAGTGCGCAACGACTCCGCCCAGCCGTCGATCCACATGGCCCACGAGGTGGACCGGCCGGCCGGTGAGTACAACTTGATGATCCGCTTCAGCTTGGTCAGCGGCGGGGCGGCGGAGCGCATGACCGCGTCCAGCCGGGCCAGGTCCTGCTCCGCCGCGTACGCGAAGGCCCGCGCCAGCAGTCGTTCCTTGGTCGCGAAGTGGTAGAAGACGAGGGCCTGACTCACCCCGGCGGCGTTCGCGACGTCCGCCGTACGGGTGTTGGCGAGCCCGCGTTCCACGATGACGTCGCACGCCGTGCGCAGCAGCGAATCAAGGCGGACCTCTGCCGCACGTCTCGTCACGCGGCTACCGTAACGCATGGCCGTGAATACGGGGAGTGACCGTCCGGCATGTTGGTCGATGAACAAGAGTCAACAAGAAGACACCCCGCCGGCCTTGAAGTGAGCAGGCGACAAGGTCCGCGGCCGGCTCGGTGCCGAGCCCGGGGGTGGCGGGATCCTGGCCGGATGATCTCCGATCCAGGCTCCTAGGATGCTTTGGCCGACGTGCGGGGCGTCACCCGGAACATCCCCGGACGCCCAAATCCAAGATCAAAACCAGTGAGCAAAACGTTACTGTCCGGAGCCGACCCGCCAGGGGGACCCCGAGTTGGCATCTGCTGCCGGGCTCGGCTAAAGTTCTCATTCGTCACCGGGAAGCGCCGGAGACAAGCGGACGTAGCGCAGCTGGTAGCGCATCACCTTGCCAAGGTGAGGGTCGCGGGTTCGAATCCCGTCGTCCGCTCGGAGATGCCGCCACGCATGTCGGGGGCAACCTCGGTGGAGTGGCCGAGAGGCGAGGCAACGGCCTGCAAAGCCGTGTACACGGGTTCAAATCCCGTCTCCACCTCGGCACCAAGACGAGGGCGATTGGCGCAGTGGGAGCGCGCTTCCTTGACACGGAAGAGGTCACTGGTTCAAACCCAGTATCGCCCACCAGCTATATGAGCAGCTCAAACGGCTCGTTACCAGAATTCTGGTAACGAGCCGTTGTTTTGTTGCCCCTTACATTGGGAGCACATTGGGAGCACATGATCGTCTACCTCCTCTGAAGGGCCGGGATGGTCACGTGTTGTCGGGCTGGATGCGTATCGGGCCGGGTGAAACGACGCCCCGGGCGGTGCCGGTGTGGCGCCGCCCGGGGCTGGCTGGGTTGTTGGGTTAGACCGTGTTTCGTAAGGGCTTGTGGGATGTGAGGTAGGCCCGGCGTGGCGGTGATCGATAAAGGTTGAGGTCTCCGGTAGATCGGTTAGCGACCAAGCAAACCGAGAACCTTCCGGAGACCTCGTGCCCAGGGTAGCGGCAGCGAGGCGGCACGATCTCACCGACGCTCAGTGCCCGCCACTCGGACTGGGGATGCGAGCCGTTCGGCCCGTCGAGCAAGACCCGCATTTCGGTGTAGCGCAAGCCCTGAGCCCGCCCCCGGGAACCGGGGGCGGGCTCAGACGCGTCAGCTGGAGCGGTGCCGGATCCACCAGAAGCCGAACGCGGCCAGCAGCAGCGTGACCCCGAGGTACATCGAGAGTTCGATCCACTGGAACGGCCAGTAGCGGTCGGCCGGCTGGTAGGTGTAGCTGAAGTGCAGGTTCTGGCGGGCGATACAGGCCATGTTCTCGGCCTGCCGGTCCTTCTCGCACGCCACTGCCTGCTGGTTGGTGTATGGGGTGCCGTCGGCGTTGAGCACCTTGGCCTCCTCGGACAGGGACCAGGCGCCCGCCATGGTGTAGCCCAGGATCACGGCGCCGTGGTCGTTGATGCCGAAGGCGTCCGACCGGCTCATCGCGTCCTCGTCGAACGCCACGGTGGTCGTCACCGGCGTCATGAAGTGCTGGCGGACCACATTGGGCACGACGATCAGCTGGACGACGGTGAACACTGCCAAGGTCAGCGCCATGGCCAGCAGCGTGCGGCGCATGACGAGTCCGATGACGGTGCCGAGGACGAACGCGAAGGCGGCGTAGCCGAGGGGGACGACGTTGCGGGTGGCGAAGTGCAACGCGACGAAGCGGTCTCCGATGAACTGGTCGTAGCGGCTCGCGCTCCAGGTGAGCAGGAGGCTGAACAGGCCGGTGACCGCGACGCTGGCGAGCGCGAGGAATACCAGCTTGGTCGCCAGCCAACGGGTGCGGGTCACGCTCTGGTTCCAGACCAGGCGGTCGGTCCGCTCCTCCAGCTCCCGGGTGATCAGGGGCGCACCCCAGAAGGTACCGATGAGGGAGGGGGTGACCAGGAGCAGCACGCTGATGATTGTGAGCTGGCCGCTGTATGCCTCGTTGAAAGCGTGCCGGGCGGTGGCGCAGTCGCTGGGCTGGCAGCCCACGACTTCGGTGTAGTCGTCGCGGATGCGGAAGCCGAGGTACACCAGGTAGACCGCGACCGCGGCCAGCGCGGCGGCGGCGACCAGGGCCTGGGTCCGAAACTGCCGCCAGGTCAGCCAGATCATGCCGCACCGCCGATCGACGCGACCGCGGCGCGGGTCATATATGCCATGCCCAGGTCCTCGAGGTCGACTGGCTGCGCGCCCGGCACGGCGGCGTCGCAGCGCACGAGGTCCTCATGAATTCGCTCGGCGCTGGGCGGCAGGGGACCGGCCACCCGGTGGTGCACGGCCAGCAAGTCGGCGACGTCGCCCACCAGCTGGACCCGGCCGGCGGCCAGCACGATGAGGTGGTCGCAGACCTGTTCCAGGTCCCCGAGCAAATGCGAGGACAGCACGACGCTGACCCCGAGTTCGGCGACGAAGTCGAGCAGGTCGCGCAGGAACGCCCGGCGGGCCAACGGGTCCAGCGCCGCGACCGGTTCGTCGAGGATGAGCAGCTCGGCGCGCTTGGCGGCGGCGATGGTGAGGGCCAGCTGGGCGCGCTGCCCGCCGGAGAGCCGGCCGGCCTTCTGCGCGGGGTCGAGGCCGAGCCGCTTGACCCGCCGCTCGGCGAGCGGCCGGTCCCAGCGCGGGTTGAGCCGAGCGCCGAGCCGCAGGTGGTCAGCGACCGACAGGCCGCGGTAGACCGGGGCGTCCTGCGCGACGAACCCGACCCTGGCCAACTGGGCTGCGCCGCCCCCCGGGCGGTTGCCGAGCACCTCGATGCTGCCCGTCGTGGGCGCGACTATTCCGCAGGTCAGTCCGAGCAGCGTGGACTTGCCGGCGCCGTTGGGGCCGACCAGGCCGACGATCCGCCCGGGCGGTACGCGCAGGGTGCAGTCGGCCAGGGCGGTCGTGCGGCCGTACCGTTTGCCGAGCCCCCCGGCCTCGATGACCGGTGTCGTTGCTGTCGCCACGGTGCGATCCCCTATCTCGAGTAGATGTGGGGCCAGTTCTAGCCAGCCGGCGGTCACAGCACGGTCCGCGCGGCTGTGACCGCACTGTGACGCCGGCGCGGATACCCTCGGCGGATGAGGGTGCTCGTGGTCGAGGATCAGGTGGCGCTCGCCGACTCGGTGGCGCGGGTGCTGCGCCGCGAGGGGATGGCGGTCGACGTCGCCTACGACGGCGCCGCCGCGCTGGAGCGCACCGCGGTGCTCGGCTACGACGTCGTCGTGCTCGACCGCGACCTGCCCGGCGTGCACGGCGACCAGGTGTGCCGCGCGCTGGTGGCCCGGGAGTCGCTCAGCCGGGTGCTGATGCTGACCGCCTCGGGCACCGTCGCCGAGCGCGTGGAGGGGCTCGGGCTGGGCGCCGACGACTATCTGCCCAAGCCGTTCGCCTACGTCGAGCTGGTGGCCCGGATCCGCGCGGTCGGCCGCCGCTCCCGTCCGGCCGCCCCGCCGGTCCTCGTGCACGGCGACGTGCGGCTCGACCCGGCGCAGCGGATCGCCACCCGGGCCGGGGCGCGGCTGGCGCTGAGCCCGAAGGAGTTCGCCGTGCTCGAGCACCTGCTCACCGCTCAGGGCCGGGTGGTCTCCGCGGAGGAGCTGCTCGACCGGGTGTGGGACGAGGCCGCCGACCCGTTCACCACGACGGTCAAGGCGACGATCAACCGACTCCGGGCGAAGCTCGGCGACCCGCCGCTGATCGTGACGGTCGCCCGCGCCGGCTACCGGATCTGACATGCGGGTCAACCGGCTCAGGTGGCGCCTCACGCTGCTGTACTGCGCGGCGTCGGTCGCCTCCGGCATCGTGCTGCTGCTCATCGTCGTTGGACTGTCCCGCACCCTGCCACCGGCCGACGCGCCCGCGCCGCAGGGTGTCAGCGTCGAACCGGGCCTGCCCTCCGCCGCGGTGGTCCGGCTCAGCGGGTACCAGTCGGAAATCCTGATCCTGCCGGGCATCGCGCTGGCCATCATGGCCGTGCTCTCGCTCGCGGTGGGCTGGGTGATCGCCGGCCGGATTGTTCACCCCGTGCGCACGATGACCGGGCGCCTGCAGCAGATATCGGGCCGCAACGTGCACGAGCGGCTCGCGATGGCGGGTCCCCGCGACGAGCTCAAGGACCTCGCGGACACTGTCGACGGGCTGCTCGGCCGGCTGGAGATCGCGCTGGACGGGCACAAGCGGTTCGTCGCCAACGCCGCGCACGAGCTGCGCACGCCGCTGACCGTCGAGCACGCCCTGCTTGAGGAGCCGCTCATCGACCCTGACGCGACCGTCGAGGCGTACCGGGCCAACTTCGAACGCCTGATCGCGGTCAACCGGGAGCGGGGCCGGCTGCTGGAATCGCTGCTGACACTGGCCGGCAGCGAGCACGGCCGGGGCCGGGCGGAGCCGGTGGACCTCGCCGGGCTGGCCGAGCAGGCGGTACGCGACCGGGCGGCCGAGTTCGACCGACACGGGCTGCGGGTGAAAACGATGATCCGGCCCGCCCGGCTGCTCGGCGATCCGATGCTGATCGGGCGGCTGGTGGCCAACCTGTGCGACAACGCCGCGCACTACAACGTTCCCGGCGGGGTGGCCGAGGTGGCCACCCGCCTCGCCGCCGGCCAGGCGCTCCTGGTCGTCACAAACACGGGTCCGGTGGTACCAGCTGAGGAGATGGACCGACTGTTCGAACCCTTCCAGCGCATGCGGCGGGTGGCCGACGACACCCACCACGGGCTGGGCCTGTCGATCGTGCGGGCGATCGCCGTCGCCCACGGCGCCGTGCTCACGGCCCACGCGCATCCCGAGGGCGGGCTCACCGTCGAGATCAGCTTCCCGGCTATGTCGTGACCCCGGCGGTACGTGCTGCTGCATAAGCGCCGGGCCGAGAGCGGCACAGGTCAACGCGATACAGGCCCAGACCTGGCCACCACACGACACACGCTCATCGGCATGTCCGCATGTCGAGCCGCTGTTACGGGCTGTCACGCCAGGGTAGCGATCGGATCGCGGCTGAACTTCGCCGAGGCGGTCCACGGATGCGAAACTGCGGCGGTGAGTTGGTCGCTCTTCGTGGTGCCGCTGGACGGTCTTTCCCGGGATGGCATGTCCGACTGGATTGCGTCGGCCGAGTTTACGCGAGGCATACCCGAACAGGCTCCACAGGCGCTGCCCCGCCTGCTCAACTTCGCGTCGAAACCCGATCTTTGCTCCGGGATCCGGGTTGACAGAAGAGCATGCCGGCTCTGATGGCGGTGTCCATCGCTGTGACGGTGTTGGGTCCGGTGGTGGTGTCGCCAGCCCTGACGTGGCCTGTCATCTGGTCGAGCAGTTTGAGTACGGAAGGCATGTAGCCGGGGTCGATCTGGACGAGGGCGTTGGGGTTGACTCCTGTCGTCGTCGTCTTCGGTGGGCTCGTCGTTGCGGCGGGCCGCGTGGGCGAGCGACTCCACCCGTCGGGCGAGGGCGGTCGGGTTGAGGACGGCGGCGATGTCGAATGGGAAGGCGACTCCGGGTTCGGGGCGTACCCATTGGCCGGTGATGGCGTGGACCTGTTTGGGTGAGCGGCGGGCCCACCAGTCGGCGTCGCCGCGGACGGCGGAGGTCCCTGCTCTGACGACGAGGTCGGCGCGGCCGCCCAGCGGGTCGGTGATGGTGCCGCTGGCCAGGTTGTCGCCGGTGATGGTGAACTGGCCGTTGATGGTGTGTCCGCCGGCGTCCCGGTAGGTCACGGCGACCTGGACCGCGGGGGCCGAGCGGATCCGATCGGCGGCTCCGCGCAAGGCCGACGCCGGGAGTCGGACATGTACCTGACCACGAACACCACTGCCGCGATCCCGAGCAACAGGACCAATGCTCCCGCGATCCCACCGAACAGCCACCACCGGCGAGATCCTCCCGTCCGTGCCGCGGGTCTCGATGGTGGACTTGCCGGCGGTACCGGCGGCCAGGTCTGCGGCCGGTGAGGATCGACGAGCGGCATGCCTGCGTCCGACGGCTGATGGTCTGGACGGCCAGGCTGCGGTGCCGACCACGGCGAGGCTCCTGCCGGAGAATCAGACGAGGTACCACCAGGCTGGCGCGCCTGCGATGCAGGGAAGGCTGAGACGCCCGGATGCCGTCCCGTCAATGCGCGTACGCCGGACGCCGTGACCGCGCAGCGACGACTGTCGTTACCGCTTACTTCCGGTTGGCGGGCGGATGAGAGTGACCTGGCCGCGCCCGCGCAACAAGAGGTACGACGGCACTGCGCGTATACCCGCCCCCGCGCTCGGTTGAGCGCTCATGCTCCGCGTGTCTCGCACATCGTGTCCGGGGTGCCGGCCGGTGACGGCGGCAGGCTCGAGGTTGCCGCGCCCGTAGGGCCGGGAGTGGGGATGGCTGTGTGTGTTCCGCCGTGATCGTGGCTGAGCCAGGAGGCCCTTGTTGCATCCTCGGTCGATTCCTCGACGGGTTGTTGGCGTTCGAGGAGGCCTGAGTCGGCAACGAGCTACCCGGTGATGACAAAGTCATCCCAAAGCGTTGACGGTGTCATCTCGATTGCCTACGCTGGCTGTGATGACGCCGTCATCTTGCATCGCCGGGGCCACGCAATCGTCGAGGAGTATCGATGAAAATTTTTCTCACGGGCGGATCGGGCTTCGCCGGAGGAGCAATCCTCCGGCGGCTGGTCAACGACGGGCACACGGTGCACGCGCTCGCGCGGTCCGCGGCGGCCGCGGACGCGATCACATCGGCCGGCGGGCTCCCGGTCAGCGGTGACCTGTTGGACCTGGTCAAGTCCGGCAGCGGGCCTGCATGGCTACAGATTCTCAGCGAGGTCGACGCCGTGGTGCACTCGGCGGCCTTCATGGCCTTCTGGGGACCCGACCAGGTTTTCGTCGACCGCAACCTGCTGCCGACCCGCGCCCTCTACCAGGTCGCCGTGGAGGCACGGGTCAAGCGATTCGTCTTGGTGTCCGCGGCCAGTGTCTCCACCGGCACCAATCACGACCACACCGTCGACGAAAACTCTGACACGGGCAAGGCGAACATCGCCTACAGCCGCGTGAAGCTCCGCACCGAGCAGGAACTGCTTGCCCTGCCGCACGGGAACACGTCCCTGGTCGTCATCCGGCCGCCGTTCCTGTGGGGCCAGGGCATGACCCACACCTTGCAGGGATTCATCGACTCCGTCGAAGCCGGCCGATTCGCCTGGATCGACGGAGGGCGGCACATGGTCGACTTCTGCCACGTCGACAACCTCGCCCACATCATCACGCTGGCGCTCGACCGTGGGGATCACGGCTTGATCTGCTACGTCACCGACGGCAGCCCTCGGCCCGCCCGCGACTTCTTCACCCCTCTGCTGGCCACCCGCGGCGTCGACGTCAGCGCGGCCAACAGCGTTCCCCGGGCAGTCGCCTCACCTCTGGCCACGCTCATGCAGACCGCCGCGAAAGCGCGTCGCAGCGCCACCGCACCACCGCTCACCCCTTGGATCATCTCGTTCATGGGCCGCGACCGCGTCTACGACATCACCCGCGCACGACTTCGACTGGGCTATCAGCCGGCGATCACCGTGGAAGAAGGACTCCGGCAAATGGCGCAGCCCCACGCCCTGGGCCGCTGAACCTCGCGTCTACGCCACCCGACCAGCGAAAGGAATCTCCATGAAGCAGTTCACAGTGGATGACCAGACGTCGAAGGCACGTCGAGTCACGTTCGCCAGTCCACCGTTCAACCTGATCGGCGCGGACACTGTGGCTGAACTGTTGGACGTCGTCGACCGTCTGAGCGGCGAGGAACAGGCCAGCGTCGTCATCTTCGACAGCGCAACGCCGGGATTTTTCTTCAACCACGTCGACGGCGACCAGATCCCGGCCATCGCGGACATGGCCGGCAGCGGGCCCTTGCCCGGGTTCGTCGAACTCGGCATGCGCTTGGCTGCCGCACCGTTCGTCAGCATCGCGTCGATCCGGGGACGTACCCGTGGCGGCGGCGCGGAGTACACCGCCGCCTTCGACCTGCGCTACGCCAGCCGGGAACAGGCGGTCTTCTGCCAGCCCGAGGTCGGCCGCGATCCCCGACGCCGAACTCGACGACTTCGTCAACGCTGTGGCCCGGCGTATCGCCAGCTTCGACAAGCAAGCCATCACGGCGGTCAAAACCCAGGTGAACCGCTCCACCTTGCCGCCGGAGGAGAACCTGCTGGCGTCGTTCGTCGAGTCCGCCCGATCCACCACGGGACCTGGCGTCGAGGCTCGAGGGCGGGCCGTCGGCAAACTCATCGCCCAGACCGGGATCGACGACTTCGAACGAAACCTGGGCTACCACCTCGAGTCACTGGCCGAGCAGCCGTAGCAGCCTCAGGGGCTGGTAGCCACAACCCTTCGTCTACGGTCGGCAAAGGCGTCCTAACCCGGCCATAGGATGAACGGATGATCCGCGCTGAAACGGCCGCCGCGACACGCCAGGCCCTGCTCGAAGCGGCGGCCGAGCTGCTTGACCACGGCGGCCTCGAAGCCGTGACCCTCCGTGCCGTTGGAGCGCGGGCAGGGGTCACCCGTGGGGCCCCCTACCGGCACTTCCCGGACAAAGAACACCTCATGATCGCGGTCGGCAGCCATGCCTGGGACGAACTCGGTCAACGAATTGGCGCCATCCACCGAGACCCCAACCTCACACCGGCCGCAAAGCTGCGGGCCCTCCTCGCCGCTTTCATCAACCTCGCCCGCCGCCAACCCCATCTCTATCGTCTGATGTTCAGCAGCCCCGCCAGCGATCCCACCGCGTTCGCCCGGGCTGCCCAGCCCACGCAGGACGAATCCCTGCAAGTAGTCGCCGCCGTGACCGGCGAACACCACGCCCGCCGATACGCCGCCCTACTCCTCGCCAGCGCCGACGGCATCGCCGGCATGGAACTCACCGGCCAGCTCGAAGGCGACAAATGGCACACCACCGCCGAAGAGCTGATCGACACCCTCGTCACCATGGTCGCCGCTCAAAACCGCGGAAGCGCTGCGGAAGCGGCGGGCAGTTCCTGACACATTCTCGACCAGGCGGGGGCGAAGAAGCCACCCGCACGGGCACCCTCGCCTCCGTACTACGGCACGTACCGAATCCGCAAGGAATCAATCAGGTAGGCGGGGCCGTCGCTTCGGCCTTTCGCTGCATCCAGGTCCTGGCCTGGTCGACCAGTTGTTGCGGCGCGTCGGGGGCAAAGCTGGCGACGAGATTGTCCGCCGACGCCCGGCCGGCTGCCTCGGCACGGGAGAACATCGCTGTTTCGTACGCGGTAAGCGCGGATTCCACGTCGGAGTGTTCCGCCAACGCGGCGCCGAGCTCCGCGGCGTCGAGCAGCGCGAGGTTCGCTCCCTGCCCGGCAAACGGGGACATCACATGCGCCGCGTCGCCGAGCAGGGTCACGCCGGCGGTCCGTGCCCACCTCAGCCCCACCGGAAGAGCGTAGATCGGGCGCGGAACCAGGGGCCCTTCGCCCTTGCCGATCAGCGCGCGGAGGCCGGGCGCGAAGTCGTGGAAGATCTCCAGCAGCCGCTGACGAGTGCCGCCCGGGTCGGTGGGATCTACGAGCCTGCGGGCCCAGTTCTCATCGCTCTGGACCGCAAAATACATTCTGATCATGCCGCCACCGTTGCGCTGGGCGATGATCCCGTGGCCTTCCGCGAAGGCGTACATCGACCCCGGCCCGACCAGCTTCGCCGCCTCGCGATGCGTTGCATCGACATCAGACAGAAGATCCTCGACGAAGGACACGCCGGAGTAGAGGGGGACCGCGTCCGTCAGCAGCGAGCGCACCTTCGACCGGGAGCCGTCTGCGCCCACCAGGACCTCGGCCTCCACGATCTCACCGTTACCCATGGTGAGCTCCGTGCGCCCGCCGCCCAGCCGTGTCACCGAGGTCACCCTCGCGTTCCAGCGGATAACACCCTCGGGTAGCGATTCGACCAGCAGGCGCCTCAGGTCGCCGCGGTTCACCTCGGGCCGCACGCCGGCGCCGCCCTCGTACGCCAGATCGAAATGTACGGTCCCGAACCTGTCGACAAGGCGTGTCGTCTCCCCTGCGTCCCGCGAGATCGAGCGAAACTCCTCGAACAGGCCGGCATCGGCGAGCGCCCGCTGACCTGAATCCTCGTTCAGGCCGAGCGTGCCGCCCGCGTCGCGGGCCCCCGACGAAGCGTCAAGCTCGTAAACCGTCGACGGGATCCCGCGTAGGTGCAGGATGCGGGCCAGAGTCAGACCGCCCAGCCCACCTCCGACAATCGTCACGTGTCCCGTGGCCGCCAATTCCCCACCGTCCTTCGTTGCCGGCTGGCTTGCCTGCCAAATCTAGCCGGGTAGTTCCGAAGTCAGGGGTCGATGTCTGGGCATGAAGGGAGGGGTGTCCAAGATCACCTTGTGACGCAAGGCTGCTGCGCCCTGGGCCTCTGCTTGACGTCGCACTTTCCACAATGCACCATGTTAAACGATTAACAGAGGATGGCCATGGGTGCGCGGGTTACATTGCGGTCGGTCGCTGAGGCAGCCGGAGTCTCGACGGCTGCGGTGTCGTACGCCTTCAACCGCCCGGACCGGTTGTCCAGCGAGATGCGGTCGCGGATCCTCGCCGTGGCACGCGAACTCGGTTACTCCGGCCCGGATGCCGCCGCGAGGTCGTTGCGGACCGGGCGGGCCAACGCGATCGGCGTCATCTTCACGACCGGGCTGACGTACGCCTTCAGCGACCCCTACGTCCTTGCCCTGCTCGGCGGCCTCGCCGAGACCCTGGCGCACAGCCGTACGAGTCTGGTGCTCATCCCGTTCGCGCCGGTCGTCGCCGGGCTCAGCGACGCGGAGGTACGTGAGTCGCTCGACGCCGTGCACAGGGCGGTCATCGACGGCGCGGTGGCCGACGGGCTCACCGACGACCATCCGGCCGTCCGTGCCCTGTCCGACCGTTCGCTACCCCTGGTCCGCTCCTCCGACACTGCGGCAGGTCGCTGCGTAATGATCGACGACCGGCAGGCGGGTCGGGAGATCGGACGTCACCTTGCCGACCTCGGCCACCACGAGGTCGCGGTGGTGGTCTCCTCCCCGAGCGAGCCGGGTCGCATTGTCACGCCCGCAGACGAGGCAGCGCTCTACCCGTACTCGCGGCATCGGCTCGCCGGCATCCGCGAGGCGCTGCCCGCTGGTGCCCGAGTGCGCGTCGTCAGTGGCGGAAACAACGCCGACGCCACCGGGCACCTGGCGGCGACAGCTCTCCTCGCGGCCCCCGACCGTCCGACGGCGATTGCCGCGGATAGCGACGTGCTCGCCGCCGCCGTCGTCGAGGTCGCCACGGTTCAGGGGCTTCGCGTCGGACACGACGTGTCGGTCACCGGCTTCGATGACGTGCCCCTGGCGGCCTCGACCGGGTTGACCACCGTCCGTCAGCCCATCCACGAGAAGGGCCGGCTGATGGCACGCATGTTGCTCGACCCGGACAACACACCGAATCGCCTGACCCTGCCGACCGAACTCGTCGTCCGCTCCAGCACCGGCCTCGTTCCGAATCGCTGACGTGAGAGGAATGTGACATGATCCTTCGACAGGCTTCGCCACTGGGAGACACAAGCTCCACGACCCATTGGCGGATCGACGCACTCGATGTCGACGCTTACCTGCGTCGGGTCGGTCACCGCAGGCCCACCGCACCGGACGGTGCGACGCTCCGCAACCTGCATCGGGCCCACATCGCCGCGATCATCTTCGAGAACCTGGACGTGATGCTCGGCCGGGGCGTCGAGGTGGACCTGCCGCGGGTGCAGGACAAACTCGTCCACGCCGGCCGCGGCGGGTACTGCTACGAGCACAACGTGCTCTTCGGCGGGGTACTCCAGCACCTCGGCTATCGGGTGGACCGGCTGCTCGCCCGTACCGGCGACCCGGCCGAGCAGCCGCGCCCACGCTCGCACCTGGTCCTGCGGGTCGACGACGGCGACCAGGTGTGGCTGGCCGACGTGGGCTTCGGCTCCGGCCTGCTCGAACCGGTGCCACTGGTCGAGGACGCCCCGCAGCGACAAGGCGCGTGGGAGTACCAACTCCGGCGCGGCACGGACGGCGCCTGGCGGTTGCAGGAGCGGACCATCGACACCTGGACCACCCTGCTGACCTTCACCGAGGAGCCGCAGTACCCGGTCGACGTCGAGTTCGCCAACCACAACACCGCCACCAGCCCATACTCGCCGTTCACCCAGCAGTGCATCGTCGTCCACAAGGACGACACGACGGTCCGGCGTCTCATCGGCCGCGACTACAGCAAGGAACGCCCCGGTGCCGCGACCCGCACCCGAACGCTGACCGACGAGGAGTACGGCGCCGTCCTCAACGCCGAGTTCGGCCTTGCCCTGAGCCCGCCGGAAATCCAGACCCTCGTCGCCACCCTCGCCCCACCAGGCGTAGACCGCCCCACCGCTCCGGACCTGGAACTCCGACCACCGCCTGGAGATAACGATGCGTGACTCCTATTCCCTCGCCGTCATCACCGGCAGCGTCCGCGCCGACCGCATCGGCCCGAGAGTGACGCGGTGGTTCCTGCGCCACCTCGACCGGCATACCGACGCCGTCGTGGACCACCTCGACCTGGCCGAACTCGATCTCCCCGGCGACCTGGCCGGTGGTGGAGACGCCGAGCGGTTCACCAAGCGAGTCGACCAGGCCGACGGCTTCGTCGTCGTCACGCCCGAATACAACCACGGCTACCCCGGCCCTCTGAAGACGGCCATCGACACGCCCTACGAACAGTGGCGGGCCAAGCCCCTCGGATTCGTCTCCTACGGCGGTGCCTCCGGCGGTCTGCGCGCCGTTGAACAGCTCCGGACCGTCTTCGCCGAACTGCACGTCCCCACCATGCGCACCAACGTCCTGATTCCCAACGTGCACGACGCGTTCGACGACGATGGCGAACTGCGCGATCCCGGGCCCGTTGAAGCCGCCCTCGCCGAGATGGTGCGCCAGCTGAACTGGTGGGCCCACACCCTGGCAGCCGCCCGGGCGGACCGTCCGTACGACTGCTGAACCGAGAGCAACGGGGGCCCAACGATGATCATCCGCCCGTACCAGCCGGACGACCGCGACGCCGTCCACGACATCTGCATCCGCACCGCCGACGCCGGCGAGGACGCCTCGACCTCCTACGCCTACCCGAACATCCTGCCCGAGATCTTCGCCCACCCATACACCCACCTCGAACCCGACCTGGCCTTCGTCCTCGACGACGGTGGCTCGGCCGTCGGATACGTCCTCGGCACCGCAGACACCCGCGCCTTCGCCGCCCGGTTCCGCAACGAGTGGCTGCCGCTGGTCGCCGACCGGTATCCGCGGCCCACCGGCGACTTGAGCACGCCGGACGCCGTCATGGCGCACCTGCTGCACACACCCGAGCGGATGGTGCTGCCGGAACTCGCCGACCACCCTGCCCACCTGCACATCGACCTGCTCGCCGGATACCGACGGTCCGGACACGGCCGGGCTCTCGTCGACCGCTTCACCACCGCAGTACGTGAACGTGGCACACCCGCCCTGCACGTCGGGATGGTCACCGTCAACCGCCAGGCCCGGCTCTTCTACGACCGGCTCGGGTTCCGACCGCTCCCCGTCGCCGATCCCGGACCACTCACGTATCTCGGCCTGGCGATTCCGGACCTGCCGAGCCCAAGGACCTCTGTGCGTACCGGCAGCCCCGCCCAGGGCCGCGCACGGGAGTGCCAGCCAAGACGCAGCGTGCGGCCCTGGACGACGGGCGCGATGGAGGGCTGAAGCTCAACGAGGTGGCGGTGCGGATCGCGCGCCCGTGCACAGATCTCGCGGCTGAGGCACGGTTCTACGTTGACGGCCTCGGCCTCGACCTGCTGCACCGCATCCCTGCTGACGGGGCGCCGCTGCTGCGGTCGGAGAGAGTACCGGTGGGGTCGGTGTTGAGCAGCACGCTCGGGCTGAACAGGTCACCGGTACGCCAGACCGCGCCGGCCGCGGCGATCACGGCCGGCGTACGGGTGCGGTCGTCACCGGGTGCGTTGGTACTCCTCCCAGGTTTGGATCGGGATCCGTGGCCCGTCGTCCGGGGCGTGGTTCGCCAGGCCGTTGCGGCCGAGGTAGTAGTCGCCGGTCTGGTGCTGGGCCGGGCTGGACAGGTCGGTGTCGTTGATCGCCGCGGCGTGGATGTGCCACCGCCAGTCACCCTGGCTCGGGTCGCGTACCCAGGCGGCGAAGCCGACTCGGCGCAGCGCGCGGGCGGCGGCGGTACGGGTGGTGGCGGACATGCCGGCGATGTCGATGTCGACGACGCCGCCCCCGTCGTGGGTGCCGGCCGAGGTCGAGTCACCGCCCGGGTTGTACGAGCCCTGTTCGAGCACGAGGCGGAAGCCGAGCAGGCGCTCGGCCTCGGTGAGCATCGCCTGGGTGCGGGCGTCGACGACGTGGCCGTCGCGCTGGACCCGGCTGCCCGGTCCGATCGCCCGGGTGACCGCGAACCGGTCCTGGCCGAGCCTCGTCAACGAGGTGGTGCCCGGCAGTCCGCTGGCGGCGATCCCGGAGTACCCGAGCGAGCGTTGGTAGGCCGCGTACGCCGAGATGGTCTGCGTACCGAAGTAGCCGTCCACCCAGCGTGCGTCCAGCAGGTTCCGGTCCCGCAGTGCCTGCTCGACCAGCAGGACGGAGGCTTTGGCGCCCGGCGTCAGCGTGTCGTCGGCGCGTCGTGGGTCGATCTGGGCGGCCAGCACGGTGGCCTCCATGTCGACCGCCGGCAGCGCCGCGGCGGTCACGTCGGCCGTGGACCGCGCGGTGGTCGACGGATCGCCGGACGCCGCGGCGACGACGTCGGGCGGTGCGGTGCCGGACGGTGCGCCGATGACGGTCAGCGCCACGGCCGTTCCGCCCGCCAGTCCCGACAAGCCGGCCAGCACCGGCGCGGAGGCCGCGGCGGAGGCCGGGGCCGCGCCCACCAGCAGGCCGCCCAGCACCGCGAGGAGCGCGAAGCCTCTCGTGCTGGACACCCGTTGCGTTGTCGTCCCCATGCCCTGCCTCCTCAGTACGTCCACATGTCCCATCGCCGCCATTGCTACCGGCCGCGTTGATTGATCGACACCCGGTCGGCGGCCGGTCAATCAACGTCTCACGCCGGACGGGCGACGCCAGGGGACTGAGCCGCTCCACGACACCGACGCCAGCGCTCAGAGGTCGTCTTCCTCGTACTCCGCTGCCCACCGCAGGAACAGCCGTTCCGGGGATAGGTACGTCGTCATCGCCGGCTCGTCACCCAGCGCAGGCGCCTGCCGCTGACCGATCGTGACTACGCCGAGGTAACCGACACGCCGTCTTGTCAGGCAACCGCAGCAGTGCCCGGCTTGGCCGATCCCGACATGGCACTCGGCCCGCACTGGACCTGATGGCCCGCTTGTGTAACTACCGTGCTGACTGTATATAGTGTCCATGTACAGGTGAAGGAGGAACGGAGGGCTCTCGTGCGGGTCGTGTTGTCCAATAGCGCTGGCGTGCCGCTCTATCAGCAGATCAAGGAACAGGTCGGTACGGCCATCCTGTCAGGGGAACTCGCTGAGGGCAGCGCTCTGCCCTCCGTGCGGGCACTTGCTCGTGATCTGCGGATCAGCATCATCACCACCACCCGCGCCTACGCGGAGCTGGCCGCCGAGGGGTTCATCGCAACGGTCCCCGGCAAGGGCGCGTACGTCCTGCCGCTGGACTCGGCGCTCGTACGCGAGCAACTGCTGCGCCGGGTGGAGGACGGACTGCAGACCGCCCTGGACGCCGCCCTTCGGGCCGGCCTCGACCGTGAAGATCTCATCCAGATCCTGGACGGATTAATCCAGGACGAGCCTGAGTACGCCTCAGCTCAGAATCGGGTAGGTCGGTGACCAGCGATCTCGCGTTCGCCCTACGTGGCGTGGGCTGCGTGGTGGGCAACGGCTTCGCGTTGCGTGACGTGAGCTTCGAGCTGCCGACCGGCTATGTCATGGGTTTGATCGGTGCGAATGGGGCCGGCAAGACGACGACGATCCGTTGCCTGCTGGGCATGCGGGGGATCGAGACCGGCGATATCGAGCTGCTGGGCCACCGGGTGCCCGGACCGGTCGCGCTCCGCCAGGACGTCGGGGTGGTGCTCGACCACACCTATCTCGTGGGCGACTGGCGGCTTTCCGAGGTCGAACGGACGCTGCGACCCTTCTACGACCGGTGGGACGCCGTCTGCTATCGACAGTTGCTCGAGGAGTTCGGCCTGGATCTGCGGGCGAAGGTCAAGGACCTGTCCCGCGGTATGGCGATGAAGCTGATGATCGCCGTGGCGCTGTCGCATCGGGCGCGGCTGCTCGTCTTCGATGAGCCGACCAGTGGCCTTGACCCCGTGGCTCGCGAAGAGCTCGTCGGTATCATCGGGCACTTCCTGCTCGACGAGGGGCACAGCGTCCTGTTCTCGACGCACATCACCGCCGACCTGGACCGCATCGGCGATTACGTGACGCTCATGCATGGCGGTCGCATCGTCCGAACCGGCAGCAAGGACGAGATCCTGGATGCTTACCGGGTCGTGCGGGGCGGACCCCACGATCTGAGGGACCTTGTCGGCGTCGAGCTGATCGGCGTCAAGGAGTCATCGAGCGGGACGCAGGCTCTCGTCCGCACCGAAGAGGCCGACTTTCTCGGCGGGGGCGTCCTCGTTGAGGTCCCCACACTGGAGGAGATCACGGTCCACATCGGATTGTCGTCAAGAGATCCAGCGGCAGGAGTGCCCAACGGCCGGCACGAGGAGGTCGCATGACCGCCCTCGCCCGCATGACCGTGCTCCACCTGCGCACCGTTGCGCCGTACCGGACGCAGGGCCTACTGGTGTTCGGCGTGATTGTCCTGATCGATTCCCGCAGCCTGGTAGGTCTCGTACCGGCGCTCGCGCTGCTGCTCGCCCCGTTGGTCGCCGCACAGCCGTTCCTGGTCGCCGACAAGGCGGACCTGCAGACGCTGTACGCCGTCCTGCCCTTGTCTCGCCGCACAGTGCTGCTCGGGCATTACGCCTGGGCCCTGATGAGCTTTTTCGTCATCGTCATCACGGGTACAGCCCTGGCCGCTCTCTTCGCGCAGGCCCAGCACATGGCGTTCGGCGGTCGTAGCCTGGCAACGCTGCTGACGCTGTCTTGGGCGCTGTTCGCCGTCAACATCTCGATCCAGCTCCCGTTGCTGATCCGATTCGGATACACCCGCATCAGCGTCGTGGCCACCACCGTGCCGCTGGCGCTGGTCATGCTGGCCGTCACTCGGGTCCACCTGGACCTCGCACCGATCCAGGACTGGCTGCCACTCTTCTGGGCGGCCGGCGCGGCCGCGATAGCGACGTCCGCCGCCCTGGCGTCGTGTGCATCGAGCCAACGACAGCGGTCCTGACATGGCACTGCCGCCGGACGCGCGCATGTCCTCGTTCCAGCATCCACACATCGACATGAGCGTGGTGACGAGCACGCCGGGGGGTTCCCGTTGGTGGGCGGTGCCATGGCCGGTGTGGCTGGTGGCCGGGCTGATGGTCGCCGGGTTGCTCAGCCTGTCACAGGCGTACGGCTTCCATGGCGACGAGATGTACTTCGTGGTGGCCGGGCAGCATCCCGCGTTCGGGTATGTGGATCAGCCGCCGCTGACGCCGTTGCTGTCGGCGGCGTCGGTCGCGGTCTTGGGGGTCTCGCCCACGGCGGTGCGGATCCTGCCGGCGCTGGAGATGGCCCTGGTCGTGATCATCGTGGGGTTCATCGCCCGTGATCTGGGTGGATCGCGCCGGGCGCAGGTGCTGGCCGCGGTGACGGCCGGCGTCTCGGGGTATCTCGCCGCCGGGCATCTCGACACCACCACCGAGCCGGACCTGCTGATCTGGGCGGCGGTGATGTGGTTGCTGGTGCGGGTGCTCGCCGGTGCGGATCGGCGGCTGTGGGTGGCCGTGGGGGTGAGCGCGGGCATCGGGCTGGAGAACAAGGACACGCTGCTGTTCCTCGCCGCAGGGCTCGCCGTCGGGGAACTGCTGTGCCGGCGCTGGGAAGTCGTCCGCTCGTCGTGGGTGTGGGCCGCGGTCGTGATCGCGGCCGTGATGTGGGCGCCGAACCTGGCGTGGCAGGCCGTGCATGGTTGGCCGCAGCTGACGATGGCCTCGCAGATCGCCGGGTACGCGGCGACGAACCGGGCCCAGGCCCTACCGTTCGTGTGGCTGTTCTGCGGTCCATTGCTGTTCCCGGTCTGCATCGCGGGCCTGGTCTGGGTGCTGGGGTCGTGGGCGGCCGCGCCGTGGCGACCGCTCGGGCTCGCCGCCCTCGTGGCCATGGCCCTGGACCTCGTCAGTGGTGGCAAGGCGTACTACGTGATCGGCAGCGTCTCGCTGTTCATGGCGGCTGGCGGGATCGTCCTGGACGGGTGGATTGCCCGGGGCCATCGACGGCTCAAGACCGGGGGGTTCGCCGCGGCGGCCGTCGCCTCCGGCGGGCTGATCTCGGTCCTGACCCTGCCGGTCCTGCCGGTCGCCGATTACGCCAAGACCACCCTGCCGGCAACGGTGCCCGACGTGGCCAACCAGATCGGCTGGCCGCAGTTCGTCGCGACCGTGGGCCAGATCGTGGCCGGACTACCCCCGGCGCAGCGTGACCATGCGGTGATCCTGGGCAATGACTACAGCGAGGCCAGCCCGCTCATCCTCCTCGGCAAGGGACTGCCGCCGGTCTACTCCGGTCACAATTCCTACTGGACCTGGGGACCCCCACCCGCCGAGCGCACTGTCGTGGTCCACGTCGGGGATTGGCGACCGACCGACTGGGCCCGGTACTTCACCGGCTGCCGGGATGTCGCCCGTATCGACAACCGGCTCGGAATCGACAACAGCGAACAGGGCGTCCCGGTCACGGTGTGCACCGGCATCAGCGCCCCATGGACGACGATCTGGCCTGCCCTCCGCACCGTCAGCTGACCCAGCAAGCCCGCGCTCACTACCGCTCGGCAGATCGGCTCGGCAAGGAAAGCGCCTGGTCAGGGCGGCGCGGACCGTTTGTTGACACGGAAGAGGTCACTGGTTCATACCCAGTATCGCCCACCAGCTATATGAGCAGCTCAGACGGCTCGTTACCAGAGTTCTGGTAACGAGCCTGCGCTGCATTCTCGGCGCGCGACAGACTCACACCAGTTGGCTCACCCAGCCCCAGTTCTACGGTTAACCGGCCGACGCCCCCGACCATGACAGCGCCATCTCGTTCTCCACTGCCGTCAGGGGTCGGGTCTCTTCACCGCGCTGCCTGGCCGCAGCCGCACACAGCAGTGGCCGGGGCCCGGGACGAGTTCCGCGATACACCGCGAGTCTCCGGCACCATCGGCGACGCCGCGCAACAGGTGCAGGTTCACCCCGCACACGAGCGCCGTGTACTGCTGGGCGAGCCGGTGGAACGGGCAGTTGCCCAGCACCACGGCGCCGCCGTCATGCTCCGGCCGCCGCGGCTCGTAACCCGCGTCCTCCAGCGCCGCGAGCAGGTTGCCGGCCGCCGCGCCGATGGTCCTGCCGGTGTCGTAGGCCGTGCGGTGCAGCACCTCCCGCACTGCGGCGCCGGTGTCGATCGACTCGGTCACGGCTGCGGCGAGCAGGCCGCCGACCAGGTCGTAGTGCTGCTCGGGCACCGACACCGCCACCTCGCCGTCGGTCCGCCGGTACAGCTTCGCGGGGCGGCCGGCGCCGGGACCGCCGCGCCCTGGCGGCCGGCGGTATTCGACGGCGAGCAGCCCCTGTTCGGCGAGTCGGTCGAGGTGGGAGGCGGCGACCCTGCGGCTGAGGCCGAGGGCTTCCGCGGCCGCGTCACGGCTCACCGCCGCCCCGGCGCGGGCGACCAGGTTGAACACGGCGCGCCGGATCGGGTCGTCGAGGGCGGCCAGGGCGGCGACGCGGTCGGGCAACGGGCGAGGGACCATCACCCGATTGTAAAACACGAACATCTTGACTTTAGAAGACAAGTAGGCCTAGCTTCTAACGTACGGAGATTCCGCTTTTAGAAGATCGGAGTACACGTCATGAGCGTTAACGCACCGGGTTCGGCAACGATCTCTCGGCTGCCCGGCCGAGCCGCCGATCCGGCTCAGCAGGCTTTTCTGCTGCTGCGCACCGTCTTCACGGTGGCGCCGGTCGCCTTCGGCCTGGACAAATTCGCCAATCTGTTGACCGACTGGCCGGGCTACCTGGCACCGTTCATCGACCGGCTCGTCCCGGGCACCGCGCAACAGGCGATGTACGCCGTCGGCGTGATCGAGATCGTGGCCGGGCTCCTCGTGGCGGTCCGGCCGAAGTACGGCGCCCTCGTGGTGACCGCCTGGCTGGCCGGGATCATCGTCAACCTGCTGATCCTGGGCGACTTCTTCGACGTCGCGCTGCGTGACTTCGGCCTGCTCGTCGCCGCTCTCGCGCTGTCGCGGCTGGCCAGCCACCGACCGGCAGACCCGGCCTCGACTCGAAAGTAGACCTACTTCCTGACGATAGGGGCAGCTTCGCGAAGCAAAGCTGCCCGAGACCAGCCCCGCAGGTAGCGGCCGAGGTTCTCGACCAGCACCACTCACGACCCTCGTCCAGCTGAAAGGTAGACCGATGAGCACCCTGGAACGTCTCTACACCGAGTACGGCCAGAACCCGTGGCTCGACAACCTCACCCGCGGCTACCTGCGCAACGGCACCCTGAAGCAACTGGTCGCCGACGGCATCCGGGGCGTCACCGCCAACCCGACCATCTTCGCCAAGGCGATCGTCGGCTCCACGGACTACGACGAGCAGTTCGCCGCGCTGACCGCCG
The DNA here is from genome assembly GCF_042650605.1 of Micromonospora zhanjiangensis. Classification (NCBI taxonomy): domain Bacteria; kingdom Bacillati; phylum Actinomycetota; class Actinomycetes; order Micromonosporales; family Micromonosporaceae; genus Micromonospora; species Micromonospora zhanjiangensis. The sequence goes on from NZ_JBHSBN010000002.1 coordinate 564,473, forward strand.
CCGGGCGGCCACTGCAGGACGCGTACTGGCAACTGGTCGTCGACGACGTCACCGCCGCGCTGGCCGTGCTGCGCCCGGTCTTCGACACCAGCGGCGGGACCGACGGATTCGTGTCCGTGGAGGTGGCCCCCGAGCTGGCCCGCGACACCGAGGCCACGCTGGTGGCCGCCCGCGCGCTGCACGAGCGGATCGCCGCGCCCAACCTGTTCGTCAAGATCCCCGCGACCGAGCAGGGCGTCCCCGCCATCCGCGAGATGATCGCCGACGGGCACAGCGTCAACATCACGCTGATCTTCTCCCTCACCCGCTACGAGCAGATCATCGAGGCGTACCTGTCCGGGCTCGAAGCCCTCGTCGAGCGCGGCGGCGACCCGTCGCGGGTGCACAGCGTCGCCTCGTTCTTCGTCAGCCGGGTCGACACCGAGGTCGACCGGCGCCTCGAGACGGCCGGCACCCCGCCAGCCCTGGCCTTGCGCGGTCAGGCGGCGATCGCCCAGGCCAAGCTCGCCTACCGACTGTTTCGGGAACGCTTCACCGGCGAGCGGTGGCAACGGCTGGCCACCCTCGGGGCGCACCCACAACGGCCGCTGTGGGCCTCCACCTCCACCAAGAACCCGGCCTACCCCGACACCCGCTACGTCGACCACCTCATCGGCCCGGACACCGTCAACACCCTGGCCGAGGTCACCATCGCCGCGTTCACCGACCACGGCACCCTGGCCCGCACCATCGACACCGAAGTCGACGAATCCGCCGCGGTGATGCGCCGACTCGCCGCGGCCGGCGTCGACATGGACGACGTCGGAGCGACCCTCGAAGACCAAGGCGTGGCCGGCTTCCACGCCTCTTCCCAGCGGACGCTAGCCGCGCTCAGAACCAAGGCCGAGCAGCTCAGCCACCGCTGAGTGGGAGTGGGCCGGATGGGCGCGGTCCGGGCTCGTTCTTGTGGGTCGCCCTGGGGCGGGCTCGTCCGCCTCGAGTCTGCGGACTTGCCGTTGGGCGCCTCGGTCCACACCGCTCCGTCTCCGTCCGGCCGTGCCCCCGCGCCGACACGATGCTCGGACAGCCGCGGTCCGGCACCGCGTGCCGGACCGCGCAGGCGCCGGTCACTACCGCGTCACCCTCCGCGTCCCGCGACGATAGGCGCCGGGACAGGGGGCAGTGCGCGGCCGCGCCACGGCACCGGCCGTCGTCGCTACCGGCGAAGGGATCCACCGCTGGTACTCATTAAGACGTTTTGGCTCTGCTGGTGTCCAGTAGCAGAGCTTGCCGGCGCTGGTGCACCGTCAGATAGCGCAGACCCTCGACGCCGGCGGTGAACTGTCGGCGCGAGCGGCGCGGCATCCACAGCAGGACACCGGGTGTGAGCTCGATCGTGCCGAGTTCGGTGGTCAGCTGGCCGCTGCCGGCCAGTACGTGGACGAGAACGTCGAGGTCAGGTCCGGTATGGGCGTCGATTGCCTGCCCAGGCGGCAGCGCGATGACGTTGGCGTCGAGGTCGCGCTCGCGGGGCTGGAGTTTCCACACCGCTCCGGTGACATCGGCGGCAGTCGTGTCAGCGGTGATCGTGGTGGTGTCGACCAGCACGCGCGGGAGTGGGGTGCCGGCAAGTTTGGTGATCTGGATGCGCCAGTCGCGCATCTCGCGGTTGAGGTACTCCCAGCGGTAGCTGCCGGCGTGATCGGTCTCGAACTCTTCATGCAGATGCTGCGGATCGTGGTCATTGACCAGCACGAACGCTGCACCGACGGGCAGGGCGGCGTAGGTCGCGAAGATCGTGGGGTGCTTGTCAGGCTTGCGCATCCCGCGCACATCCAGTTCCTGCACGTCGGGGTCGCTTGTGGCCTTCGGTGACATCGCGGTTCTCCTGCTCCGTAATTTCTACAATCCAATATTGTGTAAACTCTAGGCCATGACCTACGTGATCTCCCAGCCGCGTGGACGCGGTGACTTTGCGCGCCGACGAACGCCCGGTGGACCCCGTCTACGAGGGCGGTCAGTCGCGGCAGATCCAGCCCGACGAGTGGGTGGACCGTGAGGTCTACGAGCGGAGAGGTGGAGGGGATGCAATGACGATGCCGCAGCCGGGTCAGTCCGCGCCCCGACGCCGTGGACAGGTGTTGCGGCTCCTGCGGGACGCGGCCGGCCCGATGACTATCGCCGAGATCGCCGAACGGCTCGGAATCCACGTCAACACCGCGCGTTTTCATCTCGAGAGCTTGGCCAGCAACGGTCAGGTCGAACGCACGACTGCCGACCCCGGCAGCCCGGGGCGTCCACCGCAACTGTTCCAAGCGGTACGGGGCATGGACCCGATGGGCGCGCGGCATTTTCGGGTGCTCGCCGAGGTGCTGGCCGAGGCGATCGCCGCCGATCCTGATCCGAGCGGCCGGGCCTTGGCGGCCGGTCGCTTCTGGGGACGTCACCGGGCGTCCCCCGTCGCCGACGCCACCGAACCGGCTGAAGCACGCGAGCCCGGTGAATCCGTCGAGCGGCTGATGCACATGCTCGACGAGTTGGGTTTCGCGCCCGAGCGGGCCCCCGGTGGCGACCGGCCACAGATCGGCCTGCGGCAGTGCCCGTTCCTCGAGCTCGCGGTCAGCCGGTCCGACGTGGTGTGTCCGGTCCACCTCGGCCTGATGCAGGGCGCGATGCAGTCGTGGGGCTCGCCCATCACGGTGGAGCGACTCGACCCCTTTGTTCAACCAGATCTGTGCGTGGCGCACCTCACCTCGATCGGAGCGTCGTGATGGATGTCTTGTCGTTGACCGCCCTGGCCGTTGAGCAGATCGGCGCGGCTCGTTCTTCGTCGGCGGGCCGTAGCGCCCGCACCATCCACGGCCAACACACGGCTGCGCTGCGCCAGACAGTGCTCGCCCTGGTGGCGGGCCGAGCGCTCGGCGAGCACGAAAGCCCCGGTGAGGCAACGCTGCTGGTGCTGGCGGGGCGGGTGCGGCTGAGTGCCGGCGACGACTCCTGGGAAGCGGCCACGGGTGACTATCTGGTCATCCCGCCGGCCCGCCATGACCTGGCCGCGATCGAGGACTCCGCGGTGTTGCTCAGCGTTGTCACGGCCGCCCGAGGATGACGGCATCGTCCGAACCGGCCGACCCGGACGAGGCGCCGACGCAGCAGGGGAGCGCGACGGCGCCGCCCGGCTCGCGGCGCGGTACACATCCGAGTCCGGCAGCCGTCCTGGCCGCGACCGGCGTCTGTTCTGTCGTGCTCGGTGGCCTGGTCGCCGCGGTCACCGGACCCCTCGAGCTGGCTCACGGCAGCTGGCTCGCGGCCTATCTGGTGCTGGTCGGTGGCGTGACACAGTGCGCCATGGGCCAGGCCCGGTTCCGGCGACCCGAGGTGATGCGGGCACGCGGCGGCTGGGTGCAGATCGGTTGCTGGAATCTGGGCAGTGCCGTGGTGATCGGCGCAACCCTGGCCGGTCAACCCGTGGCGGTCGACCTCGGCTCGGCCCTGCTGGTCATCGCGGTGGCGATCGCGTTCCGCGCCATGCGGCCGGGTGCTGGTACGGCTGCTCGCCCGGCCACCGGCGGGATGTCACCGCTGACCGACCTTGCCTACCGGACGCTGCTGCTCGTGCTGGCGCTCAGCATCCCGGTCGGCATGGCGCTGTCACACGTGCGGCACTCCTGAACGAGGCGCCATGGCGAACCCGTTACCTCCCCGCTGGCCCGAAGCCTGGCCGAACACACTGCATGCCAGGCTTGGGCGTGCGTCCGGCCATCGTGCTGATCCGAGCCGCCGCTGGCTCGCGAGACGCTGGTGAACTGCAGGTGGACCGCTCTCCTCTTTACTCGGCGAAGCCTTCGGTGTTGTCAGCGCTGGGAGCCGCGTCGATCTCGTTCAGCCGGTACAGCGCGATTGCCTTGTTCGGCGCGGAGTCGTCGATTTCCGCACGGTCGGCGAGTTGAGTGAGTACCCGTAGCACGATCGAGGGCGCGTCGACGTGGAAGTGGCGGCGCAGTGCCCCGCGGGTGTCGGAGTGCCCGAAGCCGTCGGTGCCCAGGGAGGACCACGGGCCGGGGACGAACGGTGCGATCTGGTCGGGGACGGCCCGCATCCAGTCGGACACGGCGGTGACCGGGCCGGGCGCCGTGGTCAGGCGGTCGGTGACGTACGGGATTCTGCGGGGTTGGCCGGGGTGGGTGAGGTTCCAGGCGTCGGCGGCGAGGGCTTCGCGGCGCAGTTCGGTCCAGGAGGTCACTGACCAGACGTCGGCGGCGACGCCCCAGTCGTCGCGCAGCAGGAGCTGCGCCTGCAGCGCCCACTGCATCGCGATGCCGGAGGCGAGGATCTGCGCGCGTGGCCCGTCAACGTCGTCGGCGGGGCTGTAGCGGTGCATGCCGGCCAGGATGCCGTCGACGTCCACGTCGGCCGGCTCGGCGGGTTGGCTGACCGGTTCGTTGTAGAGGGTGAGGTAGTAGAAGACGTCGGGGTCCTCCCCGTCGCGGGTTTCGCCGTACATGCGGCGCAGTCCGTCGCGGGCGATGTGGCCGAGTTCGAACGCGAAGGCGGCGTCGTAGGCGACACAGGCCGGGTTGGTGGCGGCCAGCAGCAGCGAATGCCCGTCTTCGTGTTGCAGGCCCTCACCGTTGAGGGTGGTCCGGCCGGCGGTGGCGCCGAGCAGGAAGCCGCGGGTCATCTGGTCGGCGGCCGCCCACAGGCCGTCGCCGGTGCGTTGGAACCCGAACATGGAGTAGAAGATGTAGAACGGGATCATCGGCTCGGCGTGGGTGGCATACGAGGTGCCGGCCGCGGTCCAGGACGCCGTGGCGCCGGCTTCGGTGATGCCTTCATGCAACAGGACGCCCTTGGTGTCCTCCTGGTAGCTGAGCATGAGTTCCCGGTCCACAGATAGATAGTGCTGTCCGTGCGGGGAGTAGATCTTCTTGGACCGGAACAGGGCGTCCAAGCCGAACGTGCGGGCCTCGTCCGGGATGATCGGCACCAACCGGTGACCGATGTGCGGGTCTTTCATCAGGTCTTTGAGCAGCCGCACAAACGCCATTGTCGTGGCGACCTGCTGCCGTCCGGAGCCGCGGGCGGCTACCGCGTACGCCGCGGTGGCCGGCAGTGCGAGCGGCCGACTCGGCGCGGTTCGCGCCGGCAGGTATCCGCCGAGGGCGTTACGCCGTTCGTGCAGGTACTCCAGCTCCGGGGACCGCTCGGGCAGCCGCTGGTAGGGCGGCAGGGTCTCGTCGAGAGCTGAATCCGGGATGTCGAGGTGCAGGCGGTCCCGGAAGCCCTTGAGGTCCTCGAGGGTGAGCTTCTTCATCTGGTGGGTGGCGTTGCGTCCCTCGAAGTGCGACCCGAGGGTCCATCCCTTGATCGTTTTGGCGAGGATGACGGTCGGCTGGCCGGTGTGGTGCACGGCGGCCTGGTACGCCGCGTACAGCTTGCGGTAGTCGTGGCCACCGCGGCTGAGCCCCCAGATCTGCTCGTCGGACAGGTCCGCGACCATGGCGGCGGTGCGCGGGTCGCGGCCGAAGAAGTGTTCCCGGATGAACGCCCCAGATTCGGCCTTGTAGGTCTGGTAGTCGCCGTCCGGGGTGACGTTCATCAGGTTGACCAGCGCACCGTCGGTGTCGGCGGCGAGCAGCGGGTCCCACTGCCGGCCCCAGACCACCTTGATGACGTTCCAGCCGGCGCCGCGGAAGAACGCCTCCAACTCCTGGATGATCTTGCCGTTGCCGCGGACCGGGCCGTCGAGGCGCTGCAGGTTGCAGTTGATGACGAAGGTGAGGTTGTCCAACTCCTCGCGGGCGGCCACGCCGATCGCGCCGAGCGCTTCGATCTCGTCCATTTCGCCGTCGCCGAGGAACGCCCACACCCGCTGCGCGCTGGTGTCTTTGATGCCGCGGTGGTGCAGGTAGCGGTTGAAGCGGGCCTGGTAGATGGCGTTGAGCGCGCCGAGGCCCATCGAGACGGTCGGGAACTGCCAGAAGTCGCGCATCAGCCGCGGGTGCGGGTAGGACGGTAGGCCGCCGGGATGCGACAGTTCCTGGCGGAACCCGTCGAGTTGGTGTTCGGTCAGCCGGCCCTCGAGGAAGGCCCGCGCGTAGATGCCCGGGGAGGCGTGGCCCTGGAAGTAGATCTGGTCGTCGCCGCCCTCGGCGCCGCGGCCGTGGAAGAAGTGGTTGAAACCGACCTCGTACAGCGATGCGGCCGAGGCGTAGGTGGAGATGTGTCCGCCGACCCCGATCCCGGGCCGCTGCGCCCGGTGCACCATGATCGCGGCGTTCCATCTGATGTGGGCGCGGATGCGCCGCTCGATGTCCTCGTCGCCGGGAAACGGCGGTTCCAGATCGGGCGGGATGGTGTTGAGGTAGTCGGTGCTGTTCAGGCTGGGCACGCCGACGTGCTGTTCGCGGGCTCGTTGCAGCACGCTGAGCATCAGATACCGGGCCCGGTTGGCTCCGGCGTGCTCCACGACCGCGTCGAGCGACTCCCGCCATTCCTGAGTCTCGGCGGGGTCCACATCGTGCAGTTGGCTGGGCAGTCCGTCGCTGATCAGCGGCTGTCGGTGGGTTTCTGCGGTCATGGCACGGGAGCCTTTCTCACAGCGTTGCGTGCGTCGGGTGGCGGGCTCAGGGCACCAGTCGCAGCGCGAGCACGATCCCGAACGTGGGCAGGAGCAGGACTTTGGCGCACTCGGCGGCGACGTAGGCGAGGTGCAGGTGCGATCGTGGTGGCTCATGCCCTTGGACGAGTTGTCGGGCACGACGGTCCAGGCGGGGACGCACCACCGCTACCTGGACGACCAACAGCGCCCAGAGGGCGATCAGCACCGTCGTCGGGACGCCTTCGACGGTGGATCTTCCGGCCGTGCTCGTGAGCACGGTCAGCGTCAAGATGGCGGCGAGAACGAGTTCCGCGGCGTTGAGTACCCGAAAGACCAGCCGGCCGATGCCGAGCCCGAGCGGCACCGTGATGCCGGGCGCGCGGAACTTCAACGGGGTCTCCAAGAAGGAGATCGCCAGGACCATGCCCAGCCAGACGAACGGGACAGCGATAATCACCACGGCAGCGGGTCGCGCGGTCACGGCTTGCCCCCGACACCCGGCGACGGCGGAGCCTGTAGTCCTTCGACCGGCGCTGTCGCGGGAGAGATCTGGGCCAGGCACAGATGCGGCTGGACGAACGGTCGCAGGCTGACGGCCGCGGGTGGGGCGTCGACGTCGGCCAGAGTCCGCCGAAGCAGACCAAGGTGCACCGAGCAGACGACATCCGGGTGCGTGGCGGCGACCGCGCGAAACGGGCAGGCATGCAGCCGGATCTGGAGGTTGTCACCGTCGCGGGCGAGGTCTGGGTCAAAGCCCAACTCGGCGAACACCGCGTTCACGTGCACCGCGGCCTCATCCAGCGTCGCCGCGGCGGCCGTCGGCCCGGGTTTGCGTTGTCCGCCCCATTCCCAGCCGGCCCGTTCGGCGCGCCGCGCGCGTTGGTCACCTTCCCCGGCGGCCCACTGGGAGGCGAGGATCCAGGACAGCAGCTCGTAACCGGAGGAACCGCCGGCGGCGTGACTGGCCGGCAGGTAGAGCCGACGGGGACGCCCCCGCGTGCCGGACCGGCCGGCCCGGCTGATCACCAGGCCGGCGTCGGTGAGCACATCCAGGTGGAACCGGACCGTCGTGACGTGCAACCCGCACGCCGCGGCGAGTTCGCGCACGTCCAACGGCCGCTCGCTGGCGCGCAAAGCGTCCAGCAGCCGCAGCCGGCTCGCGACGGCAAGCGCTCCGTGCGTCTGGCTGCGCTCACCTGCTCGGTCGTCGTTCACCCCTCCACCATAATAGAAATGATGCTGATAGTCTAAAATCCGGTGAGCGGACACCTGCCAGAGAAGGGAGGCCGACATGACGTACGTGATCGCGGAGCCCTGCATCGACGTCGTCGACCGGGCCTGCGTCGAGGAATGCCCGGTCGACTGCATCTACGAAGGGGACCGGGCGCTGTACATCCACCCGGACGAGTGCGTGGACTGCGGCGCCTGCGAGCCGGTCTGCCCGGTCGAGGCGATCTTCTACGAGGACGACCTGCCCGCCCAATGGTCGGTATTCACCGACGACAACGCCCGGTTCTTCACCGAACCGCTGCCCGGGGCAGCGACGGCCTTGGACTCACCTGGCGGTGCCGCCAAACTCGGCCGGGTGGGAGTAGACACCCCGCTCGTCGCCGGCCACCCGCGTCCCGCCTGACTCCGCTTCCGCCAGCCGGACGTATCCGGTCAAGGCGGCGGGGCGGCGCCCCGCGCCGGACTGCCTCAGCGGGTCGGTCGGTCGCGCCGGTCCGCTCGGGGTGGCGCGGACAGCGTGCTCCGGCCGCGCAGGCCGACCGGGTCGTACGCTGGCTGCTCGGTTGCCCGGGCGGCCTGCCGCGCCTCGAGGTAGGCCGGGCCGGTGAGGTCCTCGGTGGAGGGGGCGAGCATCAGCGCGTACGCCAGTCCGATGCCGACCACGATGACCGCCAGCACGATCGGGACCAGCAGGGTGCTCACGGTGGCGCCCTCGGTGGGGCCCGCGACCGGCCGCAGCCGGACCGACATCGCCGTCATGCCGGTGAAGTGCATGCCGTTCACGGCGATTCCCATCACCAGCGCGGACCCGGCGACGGCCAGCGGGCGGCGGACCGTCATCGCCAACCAGAGCGCGGCGACGGCGGCCACCACGGCGATCAGCACCGACAGCACGACCCGCACCCGGTCGTAGCCGATGTCGCCGCTCAGGCGCATGGCCGCCATGCCGGTGTAGTGCATTCCGGCCACGCCCAGGCCGGTGATCAGACCACCGGTCAGCAGCCGGACGGCGCCGGCCCGCAGCCCGACCACGGCCAGGCCGACGGCCACCGCGGCGACCGCGATGACGGCGCTGGCCAGGGTGAGTCCGACGTCGTACCGCAGGACGGCGCCGTCGACCGCGAAGCCGAGCATCGCCATGAAGTGCATCGACCAGATGGCCGTCCCGCCGAGCGCGAACGAGGCCAGCGCCAGCCACCAGACGCGCTGCCGGGTGGTCGAGGCGGCCCGGAGCCGGATCGCGCAGGTCAGCCCGAGCAGCGAGCCGAAGACGGACAGTGCGTAGCTCAGGACCGGGGTGATCCAGCCGTACGCGAAGTGGTGTACGTGAGCCATGGAGCCTCTCCCGGTCGTGAAGTCGGAACGGGACCGCCCTCGGCGGTCCCGTCGACAGGACCAGTCAAGCCTAACCGATCTTCAGGTTGCCTGGTTGTGGGCTGTGCACCCGTGGGCTGCGGGCCACCGGGTGGCCCGTCGGGCCGGTCGGCGGTCACGAACCTGCCCGGTCCGTCAGCCTCGGCGGCGCCGTGCCGTCAGATCCGCGGCCGCGGTCCCCCATCGCGGATGGAGGAAGGTGAAGCCCGCGTCCGTGAGCCGCCCCGGCGTCACCCGCCGGCTCTTGCGCAGCAGTTCGGTGTCCGACCGGATCACGAAGGCGCCGAGTTCGGCCATCCATCCGGTGGCCGGCAGGCCGAGCGGCATCCGCCAGGCCGAGCGCAACTCCCGCATGAACTCCCGTTGGGGCAACGGGTGGGGTGCGGCCAGGTTCACCGCCCCGGCGACGTCGTCGCGTTCGATCAGAAACCGAATGGCGCGGGTGAAGTCCCGCTCGTGGATCCAGGAGACGTACTGTTCACCACCGGCGACCGGTCCGCCGAGTCCGAGCCGTGCGAGCCAGCTCAGTACGTCGAACACGCCACCACGGTCGGGGCTCATCACCATGGCCGCCCGCAGCGCGACCTTGCGGGTGCCGGGGGTCGCCGCCCGTTCCTGCGCGGCCTCCCAGTTCTTGGCGATCTCGACGCTGTACGCCCAGTACCCGGGAACGCCGTGCTCGCCGCCGCCGATCAGACCGTCGTACTCGTCGTTGGCCGCGTCGAAGCGGTGCGCATAGATCGTCGCGGTGCTCATCTGCAGCCAGACCCTGGGTGGCCGGGCGGCTTCGGCGATGGCCTCGCCGACCACCCTCGCCGACTCGACCCGTGAGCTCATCATGGCTTCGAGGTTCTCCGCGGTGTACCGGCAGCTCACGCTGCGTCCCGCGAGGTTGATGACGACGTCGCTCCCGTCGACGTGCCCGATCCAGTCGCCGAGCGTGCGACCATCCCAGTGAACCTGGCGCTCCCCTCTCGGTGAGCGTGTCAACAGCACCACATCGTGACCCTCCGCTGTCAACGTCCGATCCAGAATTCTGCCGATCTGCCCGGTCCCGCCGGGAATGACGACCTTCACGGTCTCCCTCGTTCGACGCCGTCGCTGAACCTGCTCGATGAGGTGAGCGTACGGCGAGGCGACCGCGGCAAACCCGGGCAACGTCGCGGCGTAGAGCGCGGTTGCGCACCGGCGCGGGGTGGACCAGCCACCCCGCGCCGCCCCCCCCGGGTCAGGACGTCCAGCGCCAGAGCCATTTCTGGCTGGTCAGGTTGTCGTTGCAGCCGTTCAGCCCGACCGGCGTGCCCGCGGCGTACGAGCGCAGGTCCAGGCACATCCGGTTGCCGCTGCCGGCGCTTGCGATCTTGTAGTCGAGGATGGTCCACCGCTGACTGGCCAGCCCCGAGTTGCAGTAGTTGAGGATCACCTGCGAGCCCTGGGCGTACGAGCGCAGGTCCCAGCACTGGGTGTAGCCGCTGGACGCGGACGCGATCGTGCAGTCCGCGTTCGTCCCGGCGCAGTTCCACCACCATGCCTGGCTGGTCGCGGCCCGGTTGCAGTAGTACAGCCCCACGGTCGTGCCCGGCGCGTTCGACCCGATGTCGAGGCACTGGCCCCAGTTGGTCGCCCGCGGGGTCATGTTGTGGTTGCCCGCCGCGGCCCGGGCGGGCCCGGCCGCGAGCGCCACCGACGCCAGCAGGACGACCACCGCGGCGGCGACCCGGACGAGGGCGGGCCGGACCCGGCTCCGCCTGATCCCGTCGTACATCTTCTGCTCCCTGTCTCGACAACGGAGTGCCATGCCGACCGACGGTAGGGAGTGGACCTTTCAGAGCCCTTTCACGCCAGGTCAGGGGCCGCCGCGGCGGTCGACTGCCGCCCCCGTTCTGCGGTGCCGGCCGGCCGTCACTAGGCTTCGATCGACATCGGTCGACCGGATTCCGACGAAGGGACGGCCAGCTTTGATCATGGCTCTGTTGCTCGACCTCGCCAACATCGTGGGCGGTTTCCTGCTCGCGGTGGCGCTGCTGCGCCGGTTGCCGCGGGTGGGGGACGACCTCGGCCGGTTCGCCGGCCGGATCGCGGCGTTCGGCTGGGTGGTCGGCGTCGTCGCGCTGGTGACCGGCGGGTACTACCTGATCGTCCACCTGGTCTCCGGGCCCCGGGTGTTCCACTTCGAGGTGGTCGGGATCGCGGTGGGCGTCGCCCTGCTGTGGGACCGGCTCACCGGACGGGCCGCCCCCCGGGCCGACGACCCGGGTGCGGGTCGGCCGCTCGACCGGGGCGCGACCGGTCCGGCGTTGCTGCTATCGATCTTCGGTCTGATCGCGATCGTGGTGGGCATCCAGGGGCTGTTCACCCCGGACGGGTGAGCCGGCGGGCCGGCCCCGGTCGGTCAGTGCCCGCCGGGGCCGGGCACGGGCACGGGCGTCGGGGTCGGGGTCGGCGGGAGCGGCAGCGGCAGCCCCGGCAGCCCGTCGATGCTGACCGCGATGTGCTCCTTCTTCGCGAAGTACGCGTCCAGCGAGGCGTCGTCCTCGCGCGCGAAGCGCTTGCCGTGCAGGTCCCGGTCCTCGTCGTAGGTCATCAGCGGCACGGCGTAGCCGCAGGTGTCCCGGATCAGCTCGGCGCGGACGACGATGATCGCCCGCAGGCCGTGCCGGTCGGTGTCGATGTCCGGGAAGTGGACGACCAGGTCCGCCCAGCGGGGATCGTCCCGGAACACGGGGGTGCCCCGCCCGTGCACCCGGACGATGTTCGGCGGGCCCCGGAACGCGCACCACATCAGCGTGATCCGGCCGTTCTCCCGCAGGTGGGCGACGGTCTCGGCGTTGCTGCCCGCGAAGTCGAGGTAGGCCACCGTGTGCTCGTCGAGGACGGCCAGGGAGCCGCTCAGTCCCTTGGGTGAGAGGTTGACCGTGCCGTCGGGGGACAGCGGCGCGGTGGCCGTGAAGAAGATCGGCTGTGCCTCGATGAAGTCACGCAGCCGGCCGTCGATACGCTCGTACGTCTTTCCCATGACCCCATCCTCGCCGCCGGCGGTCGGTCGGGTCACCCCGCGTCCCACCGTCCGACCGCCTACCCATGCCGCCGGGACCGGATCGCCGATCCGGCGTACGGCGGGCCCGGTCGTCCGTAACGTGGGCGGGGTGAGCGAGGTTCGCGTACCGCGGCGGCTGTTGCTGGCCGGGGCCGGGTCCGCCGTGGCGGCGGCCCTGACCGGGTGCGGCGCGACCGCCGCCACGAAACGCCCGGCCGGTACGGCGCCGTCGTCCCCGGCCGGTGCGGACGCCGCGCTGCGGCGCAAGATCGCGAGCCTGCTGGTGGTCGGCTTCCGCGGCGAGCGGGTGACCCCGAACGACTGGATCGTCACCGCGCTGCGGGACGGCCTCGGCGGGGTGATCCTCTTCGACCAGGACCTGGAGACGAAGACGGTCCGCAACATCAGCTCGCCGCCGCAGGTGACGGCCCTGGTGAAGTCGCTCCGCGAAGCCTCCAGCCCGCGACTGATCGTCTCCGTCGACCAGGAGGGCGGGCAGACCTCCCGGCTCAATCCCGGCAACGGCTTCCCGGCCACCCGGTCCGAGGCGGAGATCGGCGCGGCGAACTCACCGGCCACCACCCGCGGCTGGGCGCAGGGCCTGGTCCGCGACCTGAACTCGATCGGCATGACGCTCAACTACGCCCCGGTCGTCGACCTCGACGTCGACCCGAACAGTCCCGCCGTCGGCAAGCTCGGCCGCAGCTTCTCGGCCGATCCCGACGTGGTGGTCGGCAACGCGACCGAGGAGATCCAGGCCCATCGGGCCGGCCGGGTCAAGACCGTCATCAAACACTTCCCGGGCCTGGGCAGCGCGACCGGGAACACCGACTTCGACGTCGTCGACGTCAGTTCCACCTGGCAGGCGCGGGAGCTGGAGCCGTTCCAGCGGTTGATCGCGGCCGGGGTGGTCGACTCCGTGATGGTCGCGCACATCCTCAACACCCAGCTCGACCCGAAGCTCCCGACGTCCCTGTCGCCGGCGGTGGTCACCGACCTGCTGCGCGGCCGGTTGGGCTGGAAGGGACCGGTGGTCAGCGACGACATGCAGGCCGCCGCGATCACCCGCCGGTACGGCGTCGACGACGCCGTGGCCCTGGCCCTGGCGGCCGGCGTCGACCTGCTCGTCTTCGCCAACCAGCAGGTGTACGACGACACCGTGTTCACCCGCACCGTGGACAACGTCGTCAACCTGGTCCGGTCGGGCCGGCTCACCGAGGCCCGGATCGACGAGTCCGTCGCCCGGGTCGACACCCTCCGCCCATCCGGCTGAACGGGTCACCGGTCAGGGCCGATGGTGACCACGCGGGCCCAGTCCGGCGGGTGGTCCGGCACGTGGTCCGGGTCGTCCTCGTCCCAGGACGAGGACGACCGGCCCCGGGGGAAGAGGCCCACCACCGTCCGGCACGGCGGACGGCGGTCCGGCCAGGGCGTCTGCCCGTCGGTGAGGACCACCACGACGTCCGGCCGGGTCCGCAGCGCCCGGGCGAAGCCGGTACGCAGGTCCGTGCCACCGCCGCCGACCAACGGGATTCCCTCGGCGCGGCACAGCCGGCGCGCGGCCCCGGCGGCGACGTCGCAGGACAGCACGCTGACCAGGTCCCGCCGGCCGCCCAGGGCCCGGCCGATGGCCGCCACCTCCAGCAGGGCGCTGCCCAACTCGGCGTCGCTGACCGAGCCGGACGTGTCGACGACCACGCAGACCCGCGGCGGCCGCCGGCGCAACGCCGGCAGGACCACCCCGGGCAGCCCGGCGGACCGGCGCGCCGGCCGGCCGTACGTGTAGTCCTCGCCCGCGCCGCCGGTGGTGGCCGCCGACCGGACCGCCGCCCCGAGCAGGTCCCGCCACGGCTGCGGCGGGTGGAACGCCTCCTGGGCCCAGCGTCGCCAGCCCTGCGGTACGTCGCCGGGCCGGCCGGTGATGCCCCGCGCGACCCGGAACCGGACCGCGTCCCGTTCCTGCGGACTGAGCCCGTGCGCGCCGTCCGGACCGAGGTCCCACTCCCGGTCCAGCCCGTCGGCGCCGCTGCCGCAGTCCAGCCAGACGAAGTCCTGGGTGTACGGCCCGAGCTGGAACTGGCGCAGGTAGTCCTCCATCAGCCCGTCCCTCGCCAGGCCGAGTCGTTCCGGGTCGACGCAGCCGTCGGGGCGGGCCAGCCCGTCGCCGTACGCGTCGTCGTTGATCTCGCAGTCGGCGGCGATGTTGATCCGCAGCCGGTCACCCCGGCCGGTCAGGCCGCGCTCCTTGGCCACCCGGTCGCCCCGGCCGTGATGGTCGCGCAGCAGATGGGACACCTCGTGCACCCACACGCCGGCCAACTCCTCGACGGGGGTGCGGTCGACGAACGCGGGGGAGACGTAGCACCGCCAGTGCCGGTCCACGGCCATCGTGGGCACCCGTCGCGACGGCACCGGGTGCAGCGCGAACAGCGCGGTGGCCAGGTAGGGCCGGGCCCGGGCGGCCTGCAGCCGAGCGGTGTAGAGCTTGTCCCGGTCCAACGCCACGGCCGCGGTGGTCGCCGACCTGGCGGTCGGCCGTCGGGTCTCGGGGCAGCCGACCGGCCGGCTCGTGGCCGACTGCGGTGCGATCGGCGTGCCTGCCGGCTGGGGTGCCGTCATCGGGTGGCACCGGCGGCGAGCGCGACCCGGGTGGTCGCCTCGTCGGCCCGCCGGCTCAGCCGCACCGCCCCGGCGAGCTTCTCGATCGCCGGCGGGACGTCCCAGTCGTCCCGGCGCAGCGCGGCCAGGGTGCTGGCCGGCACCACCACCAGATCCGGCGCCCCGGTCTCCGCCGCCCGGGCCAGCAGCGCCCAGGCCGCGTCCCAGCGGGACCGCTCGGGGCGCGCGCGGACCGCCGCCACCACCCCGTCGAGTACGGCCTGGCGCAGGTCGCCCCGCTCGGGCAACTCGGCCGTCGCCGGATCGGCCAGCAGGTCCTCCGGATCGGGCAGGTCCATCCGGTCCAGGCTGGCCAGCAACTCCAACCCCGGCCCGTCGCCCACCGTGCCGCGGACCAGCATGGACAGCACCTCCCGGGAGGTGCCGGCCGCGGTGGCGAAGGCGATCAGCCGCAGCGTCATCTCCCAACTGCGCGGCGACGGCCACGGCCCGCCCCGCCGGGCCTCATTGTCCGGCAACCGGTGCACCAGGGTGGGCCGGGCGGTCAGCAGGCCGCACACGGCCCGGCGGGCGTACGCCACCGCTCCGGTCAACCGGTCCGGAGACAACCGGGGCAGCGCGGCCCGGGGCCAGGTGCCGCCGAGGCCGCGGACCACCACGTCGGGGTCGTGTGTCCAGCGCAGGTGCACGAACCGGTTGGCCAGCGGCGGGCTCAGCTCCCAGCCGTCGGCGGCCGAGGCGCGCGGGTTGGCGGCGGCCACGATCCGTACCCCGGGCGGCAGCCGCAGCGCGCCGACCCGCCGCTCCAGCACCAGCCGCAGCAGGGCGGCCTGCACGGCGGGCGGGGCGGTGGACAGCTCGTCCAGGAAGAGCAGCCCACGGCCGGCCCGGACCAGGCGTACGGCCCAGTCCGGCGGGGCCATCGGCACGCCCTGGTTCGCCGGGTCGTCGCCGACCACGGGCAGGCCGGCGAAGTCGGACGGCTCGTGCACGCTGGCGATCACCGTGGTCAGCGGCAGGTCCAGGGCCGCGGCGAGCTGACCCAGGGCGGCGGTCTTGCCGATCCCCGGCTCGCCCCACAGCAGCACCGGCAGGTCGGCGGCCACCGCCAGGGTCAACGCGGCCAGTTGATCGTCCGGCCGGGGCTCGGTGGTGGTGTCACCGAGCAGGGCCAGCAGGTCGGCGGCCACGTCGAGCCGAGCGGTGGGGCGTGTTCCGTCGCCGGCGGTCGGGCCGGGAAAGGTCGTAGTGATCGGCCGGTCGTCGCCGTCCGGGCGAGGCCGGACGGCGGGCGCGGTCGTGCGGGTGGCGGTGGGCTGGTCGTACGTACGCATGGGCATCACCGTGGGTGTGCGGGGCCGGCGGCGTGCCGGCCGGGACGGGCATGGGGTTGGTGTGGGCCGGCGGCGTGCCGGCTACGACGGGCATGGGTTGGTATGGGGGCCAGCGGCGGGTCGGTCGGGATGGCGAGAGTCCGTGCGTGGGCGTGCTGACCGCTGGATGGTGGATGGGTGCCGGTTCTGACGTCAGAAGTGCGCGTGGCGCGGGCGCTCCCGGTGGCCGCGCGGGCGCGCGGTCCGGCACGACAGGGTCCCGTCCAGGCCCGCGCGGGTCGGGTCGAGGCCGGTCAGGCCGACCTCGGCCAGCCCGGAGCGGAACAGCCCGTGCTGGACCCGGCGGGCCGCCGCCGTCGCCAACTCGTCCCGCAACGCACCGCCGCGCAGCACCGCGTCCGGGCCGAGAAGGCGCTCGACGGCGGCCACCGCCCCGGCGGTGTCGCCGTGGTCGAGCCGGGCGCGGATCTCGGTGAGGCGCTCCGGATGTCGGTGCGCCTCGTCGATCGCCCGCAGGCAGGGCAGCGGGGTGCCGGTCAGCGCGGCCAGCAGCTCCTCGCGACGGATCTCGGCCGGGTCGTGGTCCAGCGGGACCAAAATGCCGTCCACCAGGCCGATCCGGTGCCGGGCGCCCCGGCAGTCGACCAGGCGTGTTCCGGTGCCGCCGACCGGCCGCGGCCCGGTGCCGGGGGTTGCGGGCGGCCCGGTGTCGGGGGTTTGGCGCGGTCCCGGACCGTCGGTCGGGGCCGATCCGGCGCCGGCCGGCGGCCGGTCGGGCGCGAGTGCCGCCGCCACCAGCGGGTGCAACCGGTCGACGGTGAGCAGGCCGGCTCGCAGCAACGCCAGGTCGGGCAGCAACCAGGTGGCCGCGTCCGGCAGCACCGGCAACGACTGTGCCGCCCGCCGACCGGTACGGTCCCGCAGCTCACCGCCGGCGGTCAGCTCCAGCACCAGCCGGCGCCGGCCACCGAGCCGTACGGCGAACCGGCCGGTGTCGCGGCCCTCGGCGCGCAACAGGATCGCCGCCTCGGCCGCCCAGCGGTGCGTCGCGCAGTCGTAGCCGGCCGGCACGACGGCCGGCGACCCGGACGGGTCGCCAGTCGCCGTGGTGAGTCCGTCGGCCGGGTCGGCGCGGACCGGGCCGGCGGTGCAACGGCCGGCCGCGTCCGGGCCCGCCGACAGCCGATCGGCCGCGATGTCGCCGCCGACGGGAAGGTCCGCACCGGCCCGGGCCCGCAGCTCGTGCGTGCGGCGGGCGTCCCAGAGGTGGCGGTGCAGGTCGAGCCGGAACCGCCGGTCGGGGCGCGGGTGCGGATGCGGGCCGGCGTCCGAGCGGGTGCCGTCCCACAGCGCCAGGCTGAACCGCTGCCCGGCGTCCGCCCAGGCCGGCGGGGTGCGGGCCACGAACCACAGTGTCCCGCCGGGGCAGCCCACGTCCGGATAGTGGGCCAGCAGCACGGTCAGGCCCGGTCGCAGCAGCCCGTCCGGTCCGATCCGCGGCAGGTGCCAGCGCAGCAGGTCGGGAGCCAGGTGGCGGAGGTCGTCCCGGAGCCGGCCGGCGAGGTGGTGGCCGTACCGGCGGGCGACGGCGCGCAGGTCCAGGTCGACGTCGACCCGGGCGGCGGCGCACGCACCGGCCCAGTCCCGGACGAGCCGGCGGGCGGTCGCGGCCTTGATCATTTCGGGCGGCACGGCGAACTCGCGCACGCGCAGCCAGCAGGAGAGGCGGGAAGCCCGGTTCGCGGGGGATGGGTGCATCAGCACTCACCTTGCGCGGACGGGACCCCCAATCTGTTACCGGAGGTAATCATCGTCGGGCAGCATACCGCCGTCCCGCCCGGCGGGCCAGCGCGGCGGTGTCCACATCGCACGGACCGGGTCGACGGTCAGGCGCCGATCAGGGCGAGCACCAACCGGATCTGCTCGCCGAGCATCCGGGCCTGGTGGACGCGAAACGGGTACTCGACCGGCCGGTCCCCGCCCTGGTCGGTGATTTCCAGCACCACCGCCGGGTACGCGGGCCGGGCCGTCGGCTGTTCCAGCCACAGCCGCACGATGGTGGACGCGCCGACGGGACTGGCCGGGTACGGCGCCGAGCAGTGGATGTCCTCCACGCGGCAGATGGCGGCGCGGGTGCACCAGTCGGGGTGTTCCGGCTCGACCGGCACGGCCACCGGCGGCACGCCCGGCACCGGGATGTGGTGGGTCAGTTGGGGTGGTTCCGGCAGGCTGGCGGTCTCGAACTCGTAGGAGTTGCCGCAGTGCCGCCGACCCAGCGGGCCGGCCAGCATGTGCAGCGGGGTGAGGCCGGCCCGGACGACCTGGGCGGCCAGGTCGACCAGGTGCTCCCGGCAGGCGTAGCCGTGCCCGACGAGCGACCGGTACGGGTCGGCGGCCGAGGGTTGGTAGATCTCGATCATCTGGTCGGCGGCCTGCTCGCAGCCGAACAGCGCGGGAATGATGGACATTGGCGGGACCTCGCTTCCCGTCAGACCCTGGGTTGGCGCTGGCTTCGCCGACCGGGGCAGTTCCTCAGGTCACCATCGAAGGTATGGCAGCTAGGCCCAGTAAGCAAGACTCAACTGGGCCTAGCAAAGAACAGTGTGCTGGGCATCAAGTATGCCCATGACAGCATGTGCCGCATGGCCAACCTTGATCATGCCGTGAAGGCCTACCGCGCCTCGCTCGCCGCCGTCGAAGCGGCGAAGCAGGAAGCGGAGCGGCGGGTCAAGGAGTCACGGGAGCAGGTCGCCGTGCGGCGGGCCGAACTGGCGGCAGCCATCGTGGAAGCCGCGCGCGACGGCGTGCGGCAGGTCGACATCATCCGGGCGACCGGCTACTCCCGGGAGCGGGTCCGGTCCATCCTTCGCGCGGGTGGCGTCGAGCCGGAGTAGGTCGGAGCGCCCTCCGGAGGCGTCCCGATTTCGGCGCTACATCAAAGATGTAGTAGCTACTACTTTTTTGATGTAGCCCCGAAATTGGGTCCGCTCACCGCCGGGCGTCCCGTCAGCGCATGTCCGGCGGCGACAGGTGGGCGCGCGGCCGGTCAGAACGTGTACGTCCGGGCCACCGCCAGCATCTCCGAGGTGTGCGAGCCGGCCACGCCGACGTCCGCGGGGCGGGGCCGGAAGCCGGGCAGGCCGGTCAGCCCGTCGCTGGCGTCCATCGCCCGCAGCGCCACCTTCTCCGCCTTCGGCGCCAGCACCAGCTCGATCTCCACCCCGCCGGGCGGCGGGGCGTGCAACACGATGCCGTACGACCAGGGGCGGGCCGGGCCGGCGGCGGTGTCCGGAACGGGGTGGCCGGCCACGGTGACCGCGCGGACCTCGGCGGTGCCGGCGTCGACGTGCAGCGAGACCAGCCGGACGCCGGAGCGCTGCGGGACCAGTTCGACCCGCAGGGTGCGTCGGTCACCGGCGCGGGTGTCGGCGAGCACCTGCACGGTCGGCGCGGGCAGGGCGGCGGCCTGCGCCGGTCCGTAGCGCATCGGGCGCGGGCCGAGCGCCGGGAAGTCGGCCTCGACGGAGCCGCGGTCGTGGACGTACTGGGCGGTCCACGGCTGCGGGTCGTCCTCCTGGCTGACCCAGCGGGCCGTGCCGGTGCCGGCGTCCAGCGCGTACATCAGTTGGGTGGGTGCGGGGTGCGCGGCGTCGAACCGGTCGGTGGACAGGCCGAGCGCGGCGAACACCACGGCGGCGAGAGCGGCGACCAGCGGCGGCAGCGTCGCCGCCCGCCGGGCCCGCCAGGCGGCCAGCCCGAGCTGCCCGCCGGCGACCGGGAAGAGCAGCTCCAGCACCGGCAGCGCGGCCAACCCCAGCAGTACGGCGAAGAGCGCGGCCGCCCCGCCCTGGGCCATGCCCAGCGCGGGGAAGAGCAGCGTCACCGTGGGCAGCAGGATGAGCACCGCGACCGCGGCGGCGGCGGTCGGGCCGGCCAGTGCCCACCAGCGGCCCGGCCGGACGGTGAGGGCCAGCAGCCCGCCCAGCGCGCCGGCCAGGGCGGGCAGGGTGGCCAGGTACGCCCCGCCGGGGGCGAGGCCGGCCAGCAACACACCGAGCCCGGCCAGCCAGCCGAGGGCACCGATCGCCAGGGCGGCCGGGCCGGTCCGGCGACGGGTCAACGCGTACCAGGTGAGCAGGACCGCGGCGGCGAGCGCGCCGACCGCGAGCCGGTACCACAGCGGACGGTACGGGTCGAGCAGCTCCCGGTAGCCGGGCCGGACCGTGGTGACGCCCCACCAGAACAGCTGGGCGGCCAGCGGGGCACCGGCGAGCGGCACCAGGGTCAGCGCGAACCCGGCGGCCAGCCGTGGCCAACTGGTCCGGTCCCGGCGGCGGGCCAGCCAGGCCAGCGCCGCGACCGCGACGACGGCCAGCAGCGCCAGCGGCCAGACCAGCCAGGCCGGGTAGCGGACCAGGCCACCCGGCACCGGGAAGTAGGTGGCGTCGCCGCCCGCGGCCAGCGCCGGGATGTCGGTCGCGCCGAACGCGCGGGCCAGCCCGAGGGCGTTGTCGCCGTGTGCCTGCAGGCTGGACCGGTCCATCGCGGCCGGGGTGTCCAGCGGGGTGTGGTAGACCGCGCCACCGTCGATGTAGGCCGAGTTGAGGCCGACGAAACCCTTGGCCTGGAAGGCGGTGAAGTCGGTGTCGTTGGGCAGCAGCCGGTAGACCTCCACGGCGAACGAGGTGCCCACCGGGTGCGGCGCGGCGCCGGCGAAGAGGTCGACCAGCTTCGCGTTGCGCCGGGACGTCTCGAACATGATCACCGGGCCGGTGCTGCCGCGCGCCTCCAGGTTCAGCACCACGCCGCCCTGGGCGGCCAGCGGGTGGCTCGCGGCGAACGCCGACGCGCCACAGAGGCAGGCCTCCTCGGCGTCGGTGAGGACGAAGACGATGTCGTTGCGCGGCCGTGGCCCGGTGGTCAGCGCCCGGGCCACCTCCAGGATCGCCGAGGTGCCCGCGGCGTCGTCGTTGCCACCCGGCCCGGTCTGCACCGAGTCGTAGTGCGCGACCACGAAGACCCGGCCGGTGGGCGCGCTGCCCGGCAGCCGGGCCACCACGTTGCGGACGTGCCCGAGCGTGCTGCCGCCGGCCGCCCCGCTGAGCTGGCCGGCCTCGTCGGCGACGGTGTCCTGCACCTCGGTCTGCAGGCCGAGGCCGCGCAGCGTGTCCACCAGGTAGCCGCGGACCCGGTCGGCGGCCGGGCTGCCGGCGACGTGCGCCTGGGCGGCGATGGTCTGGACGTGCCGGTACGCCCGTCCGGCGCTGAACCGTCCCGGGTCCGCGTCGGCCGCCCGGGGCGCCGGGTTCTGCAGGTTGACCAGGGCCCCGACGGCGACGGCCAGCAGCGCCGCGACCGCCGCGACGGCGGACCACCGGCGGTGCCGGGGACGGATCAGGGCCCGGTCGGCCGGTGGTTCCTCGGGGGTGGCCACGGGTTCCTCCAGCGGGACGCGGGACGGGGGATGGTCATCATCCAGCACCGCGAGCCGGGATGACCAGGGCCCCGCCCGTACCCGTCGCCGGCGGCCGCGGCTACCGGAATGCGGGCCAGTGCTCCGGCCTTCAGGTCGGGGGTGGAGGCCCGCGCTGGGAGGGCCGCTAGGCCCGAGCAGTGCCTTAACCTCGCGCCTGCTCACTCTGCTCGGCCACGGGAACCGGCACGATGGCGGCGATCCGGCGGCCATTGCGGGTCACGTAGAAGGTCTTGCCCTGAACGGCGGCATCGTTCAAGACCTCGGCCAGGTTCTTCCGCAGCTCGGCAACGCTGATCTCGTTCGTGTCGGTCATGGCAGACATCGTACATTTCTGTACACTGTTGTACGTGCAGCTTCGTTATACCTTCCGTGTCTACCCGACGTCCG